>WTGU01000123.1 GCA_011523425.1 Alphaproteobacteria bacterium | reverse complement strand
TGCCGATCTACGAGGTCATGGTGCGCAAGCACCTCCACGTGGTGACGCTGGAGGAAAACCTGGAGATGGCCGCCGATATCGGCATCGAGGCCGGCACCTCGCTGGAGGATGCGTTCGCCGCCGCGCTCGCCCGCCACGGGCCGGATGCCAAGGTCGCGGTGCTGCCCTTCGCGCGCTACCAGCTTCCGCGCGATGCCATCCGCATGCCGCTGGAGGCCGAGCCGCTGAGCCAGGCGGCGGAGTAGGGCGGGAAGGCCATGCCTCCCTCCGGCACGGCCGGGGAGCCCGCGCCCGAGCCGATCACCGGCTCAACCACGATCGTCCAGCTTCTGCAGCGCTTCCCCGGCGGCGAGGCGGCCCAGCTCATGGCGCGGCTCGCCTGGCCCTGCGCCCACTGCTCGGGCGCACTGCACGAGCCGATCTCCATCGCCGCCAAGCGCCATGCCAACCGGGCCGGGCCCGTGGTCCGCGCCTTCCGGGCGCTGGAGCGGGGCGGCCCGAGCGAGGCGGAGATCGCCGAGGCCGCGGCCAAGCACGACAAGCGCCAGGACCCGGCCGCCCTCTGGGCGCGCTACGCCCGCTAAGGCGTCTTCTTTCGTACGGAGACGCCCTGGCCCGGCGTTCAGCCCTGGCGCTTTTTGAACAGCAGCGAGAGTGCCGCCTTCCTCTTGGCGAAGGCCTTGAGCAGATCGAAGCCGTAGCCGTCGAACAGGCGCGTCATGTTGGCCCGGTTGAACCACTGCAGGTGCTCCGGCGGGCAGATTTCGCTCCAGTCCAAGGTGGTCTCGGGCACCGCGGGATGGCCGATGTCCGGAGTCGACACGTAGATGACGGTGCCCGGCCGCGACAGGGCGTCGATCATCCGCAGGCAGTCGTGCGGCCCGGCGAGATGCTCCATGACCTCGGCCGTGAACATGAAGTCGAAGACGAGATCGCGTCTCGCCATCGCGCCGAAGTCCTCGCAGTAGAAGGTGGCGCGCGGGAAACGGTTGCGCGCGAAGGCGATGGAGTTGGCACTGATGTCCATCCCGTGGGCGTCGGCGCCGACACGGCGAAACGCATCGACCATGATCCCGCCGCCGCAGCCGATGTCGAGCACCCTCCTGCCCGCGACATGCCTCCAGAATCGTATCGACTTGACGAAGGCGCGCCGCCGCCGCGAGCGCAGCTTGGGATAGAAGGTCGCGGTGCTCCCCCGGTAGTTGTCCGAATAGCGCTCGTTCAGCGCCTGCGCGCTCGGGAACGGATGAACGAACCAGAAGCCGCAGTCTCCGCAGGCGCGGACCTCGTACCCGCGCTTCGTCCCGGCGGGCGCGGAGTCGCCGCCGCACAGCGGGCAGCGCACGGTCGCGGGTTCGCTCGCCATGGCCCGTCTGCCGCCGCGCCGCTACTTGTTGGGCGCCGCGATGCGGTGGCCGAGGGCGAACATCTCGAACTCGCCGTCGACCATGTGGGCCGTCCGTTCCATCTGGCGCTTGAACCAGGGGGTCTGCGTGTGGGCCTCGAAGTCGGCCTCGCTGATGTAGATCTCGTAGAAGATGAAGCGCCGCGGATCGTCCTTGTCGACGCTCACCTCGAAGGCGACGCAGCCCGGCTCCCTGGTAATCGAGTTGGCGGCGTGGCGCTTCACCAGCCGGGTGAACTCGGCGACGTGCTTCTTCTTGATTCTCAGCGCTGCGGCGACGGTGTAGGGCATGGGATCCTCCCGTGGTGGATGGTGGCGGCGGCGATTCTCAGGCGGCGGCGCGGATCATCTCCGCCGCGCGCTCGCCGATCATGATGCAGGTGGCGTTGAGGTTGGCGCTGACGACGGCCGGCATGATCGAGGCGTCGGCTACGTAGAGGCCGTCGATCCCGCGCACCTTGAGGCCGTCGTCCACCACCGCCATCGCGTCGTGCCCCATCCTGCAGGTGCCGGCGGGGTGATAGACGCCGATGGCGCTGGCGCGGATGTAGGCGCGCCACTCGTCGTCGCTCTGCACGTCCGCGCCGGGCAGGTGCTCGCCGACGATCGAGCGCGAGATGGGCTCGCTGCCGAGGACGGTGCGGAAGAAGCGGGCGCCGAGCAGCAGCGTCTCGACGTCGCGCTCGTCGGCCAGCAGGTTCGGCTGGATCGCGGGCTGCGCCAGCGGATCGGCCGAGGCAAGCCGCACCCGGCCGCGGGAATAGGGCCGGTGCAGGTTGGTGAGCCCCGTGATCGCGGGCCTGTCGAAGAGCTCCGGGCCGTCGGCGGTCAGGTCGTAGCCGGCGGGCGAGAAGAGGTACTGCACGTGGCTGCGCGACTTGCTCGGGTCGCAGCGCCTGTAGCCGCAGACCTGGGCGATCGGCGTCGACGCCGGGCCGCCGCCGGTCAGCAGCCACTGGGCGCCGTAGAAGAGGGTGCTGAGCGGCCCGGTCATCACGTTGTAGGTCCGGCGGTTGACCCACATGGTCTGGCTGATTCCGGCATGGTCCTGCAGGTTCTCGCCCACGCCGGGGAGGTCGTGGCGCACCTCGATACCGTGCTCGCGCAGGTGGCCGGCGGGGCCCACGCCCGAGAGCATCAGGAGCTGCGGCGAGCCGAAGGTGCCGGCCGAGAGGACCACCGCCCTGGCCGCCGTCGCGCGCCGGCGCTTGCCCCGCCGCAGGTACTCCACGCCTGTGGCGCGCGCGCCCTCGAAGGTGAGTCCCAGCGCGTGCGCATGAGTGACGACGCGCAGGTTGTCGCGGCCCCTGGCCGGCCAGAGATAGGCGCGCGCGGCGCTGTGCCGCCGGCCGCGGCGCTGGGTCGCCTGGACGTAGCCCACGCCCATCTGCGGCGGCGCGTTGATGTCCTTGCGGAAGGGCATGCCGGCCTTGACGCAGGTCTCGACGAGCACGCGGGAAAGCGGATGCAGCGAGCGGATGTGCGAGATCGAGAGAGGCCCGCCGGCACCCCGGTACTCGTCGGCGCCGCCCTCGTAGTCCTCCAGCCGGCGGAAGTAGGGGAGCACGCTCTCGAAGTCCCAGCCGCGGCAGCCGAGCTGTGACCAGCCGTTGTAGTCCTCCGGCGCGCCCCGCACGTACGAGGTGGCGTTGATCGAGCTGGTGCCGCCCAGCACCTTGCCGCGCGGCATGTAGTCCTCGCGCCCGCCCCGCGTCGGGTCGGGCTCCGCCATGAAGCGCCAGTCGTAGCGGGGATTGGTGATGCCGACGAGCATGGTCGCCACCGGCATCTGGATGACGAGGCGGCGGTCCGAGCCGCCTGCCTCCAGCAGCAGCACCCGGCGCCGGCCGTCCTCCGAGAGCCTTGCGGCGATCACGCTGCCGGCCGAGCCTGCGCCGACGACGATGTAGTCGGCCTGCTGGTCCGCCCGCATCCCCCGGCCCGTTCCCGAACGCGCGCCGCCTCGGGTTCAGGGGGCGGTGCCGGCCGACACCTTCTCGATGACCACGGCCTCCTGCGGCACGTCGCTCGGGAACGGCCCGCCGGACCCGGTCTGCAGCGCGGCGATGCGGTCCACCGTCTCCATGCCGTCCACCACCCGGCCGAATGCGGCATAGCCCCAGCCCTGCGGGTTCTTGCCGCGATGGTTGAGGAAGTCGTTGTCGACGACGTTGATGAAGAACTGCGCGGTGGCGGAGTGGGGGTCGGCGGTGCGCGCCATGGCGATCGTCCCCCTGTCGTTGCCGGGCGCGTCCGGGGCCTCGTTCTGGATCGGCGCACCCGTGGGCTTCTGCTCGTAGCGCTCGGTATAGCCGCCGCCCTGGATCATGAAGCCCGCGATCACGCGGTGAAAGATGGTCCCGTCATAGTGGCCGTCGCGGACGTACGTCAGGAAGTTCTCCACCGTCTCGGGCGCGGCCCCGGGCTCGAGCGCCACCGTGAAGGCGCCGTGGGTGGTCTCGAAGGTCACGCGCGGGCTTGCGCCCTCGTCGGCATGGCTCTCGGTCTGGTCGGTCATCGTGGTTCCTATCGCGGCGGCAAGCGCGAGACATGCGAAGAGCCGCCGAACTCTGGGTGTGAACAAGGCTCCGCTCCCGAATCGTGATGGTACGCGCCGGCGCGCAGTCTACACGCCGCGTGCGGGGAAAGGACAGGCGCGCCCCGCCGCCCCCGGCCGCCCCGGCCGTCCGGCAGGGGCGCTTTCTTGACAGCATCCGGCGGCACCCGTAGCGTTTTTGCAGGTTGCACGTTTTGATCGGTCCGACACAGCCATAATCAGGGGAGGCACATATGCGGACATCAGACAGAGAAAACCGGGCCTATGACAATGCGATAAAACGCATCAGGCACTTCCGCGAGCGGGAGCTGACCCGCCGCCAGGTGCTCAAGGCCTCGGCAGCGACGGCGCTGGGTGCGACGCTCGCGTCGCAGTTCGTGCCGAAGGAGGTGCACGCCGACGTCGGCGGCACCATCGTCCACTTCGCGTCGTCCGGGAAGCGGCTCGCCAACTCGCTCAGGGCGGTCAAGCCGCTCTTCGACAAGGTGTACCCGAACGTGACGCTCGAGGTCGTCTCGAAGCCGATGAGCGAGGCGTTGACCCAGATCAACACCTACATGCGCTCGAAGAGCGACGCCTTCGACGTCGTCACCCAGGACCACGCCCAGTTCGCGTCGCTCGACGCCATGGGCGCGCTGACCGACCTCGGCCCCTATCTGGAGCCGTTCCCGGATTGGCTCGCGGACTACAGAGAGGACGTGCCGGAGGCCTACCGGCACATGTGGAACCTGCCCAAGGGGCCGGCACCGCCAGGCTACATCGCAGCGCTGGCGCCCGACGGCAACGCGATGATGACCTTCTATCGCAAGGACGTCTTCGAGAAGGCGGGCATCCCGGTGCCTGAGACCTGGGACGATGTGATCGACGCCTGCAAGGAGATCCACGACCCGGACAACGAGCGCTACGCCTACTGCGCGGCGATGGCGCGCAACTTCTGGGCCGGCTACCAGTACTACGGCTCGCTTCGCAGCATGGGCGGCGACGTCTTCGCGGACGAGGCCAACCAGGACTGGACGGTGGCGATCAATACCGAGGAGGGCTTCCAGGCGCTCAAGGTGCTGGTCGATCTCCAGAAGTACGCCCACCCGGTCTCCGCCAACGCCGGCGAGGACGAGGTCAATCTGGTGTTCGCCCAGGGCACGGCGCTCTACAGCCCGCTCACCTGGGGCACGGCGGTGCTCAACGATCCGACCTACACCGACCTGCACGAGCACTGGCACATGGACCTCTCGCCGAGAGGCACCGGGCCCAAGGGCGGACACCGGGCGCTTACCGGCGGCTTCGGCCAGTTCATGCCGACCTGGGGCGGCAACCGGGAGACCGCGTTCGCCTGGATCAAGTTCCTCAACTCGGGCGATCGCGAGGATCTCGACGGCAGTCCGCTCATCGCCGATGCGATCGTGGGTGCCGGTGGCCAGCTCTCGCGGCGTTCCACGCTCAGCCGCTGGGCCGACCGCAAGCCCTTCTTCGTCGGCCTGATGAAGGCCTATCCGGTCTGCGTCGTGAACGCGCCGGTGATCCCGGAGGCGTACTCCATCATGGGCGCCATGGGCGAAGAGGTGGCCGACGCGGTCAACGAGGAGCAGAGCATCGAGGATGCGCTCGCCGCCATGGACAAGCGGGTCAAGCGCATCATGGAGGACGCCGGCTACGCCTAGGAGCCGTCGTGCGTGAAACCGGGGGCTCTCCGGAGCCTCGGGCGTGACCGCTGTTACCGTTGAGGCCCGGCCGCCGCGCGCGGCCGGGCCGTCCGGTCCGCTGCGACCGGGGGCCGTGGCGCGTCAGCAGCGGCGCACCGCCTACCTGCTGCTCGCGCCCTGCGTGATCATCCTGCTGGCGCTCGCGATCTTTCCGCTGATCTTCTCAGGCACGCTCTCCTTCAAGGTCGATTCGCTCTACAACCCCGACATCGCCCGCTTCGTCGGGTGGCGCAACTACAACGACCTGTTCGACGACCGCCGCTTCTGGAACAGCATCGAGCTCACGGTGATGTGGTCCGCCATCGTCGTCTCGATCCAGATGGTGCTCGGCTTCTTCCTCGCCGTGCTGCTGGACCGCAAGATGCGGGGGGCCGGGCTGCTGCGCACCCTCATCATCATCCCGGTCTTCGTCTCGCCCATCGCCATGGGGCTCACCTGGCGCTTCATCTTCGAGCCGGTCTCGGGCCTCGCCAACTGGATCCTGAACACCGGCTTCGGCCTCGAGAAGTGGACCTGGCTCTCGCACAAGGACACAGCGCTGGCGACGCTGATGTTCGTCGACTGTTGGCAGTGGACGCCCTTCATCGCGCTGATCCTGCTCGCCGGCATGCAGAGCATCTCGCCGGAAATAACGGAGGCGGCGCGGCTCGACCGGGTGCGCGGCATCACCTACTACTGGCGCATCGTCATTCCGCTGATCCGCCCGGTCATCATGGTCGTGATCCTGATCCGGCTGGTGGATTCGATCCGCATCTTCGACCTCAACTTCATCATGACCAAGGGCGGGCCGGGATCGTCGACGCTGCTCGCCAGCGTCTATGACTACACCATCTTCGAGCAGGGCCATCTCGGCCTGATGGCGGCCTACGGGTTCCTGATCCTGATCCTGATCAACATCGTCGTGCTCGCCTTCCTCAACACGCTCTACCGAACGGAGAAGGCGGCGCGCGCCGCCGATGCGCCATGATGTCGTCGATCTACATGCGCGCGATCAACGTGCTCGCGGTGGTGGTGGTCGTCGTCTGGCTGATCCCGGTGGCGTGGGTCGCGATCACCTCGATCAAGCCCACCAACGTCATCAATGCGGAGACCCCCACCTTCTACTCGTTCGAGCCGACCGGCGAGCACTATGTCGAGATCTTCGACCGCTTCCGCTTCGACCGTGCCATCGCGAACAGCCTGATCACGGTCGGCGTATCCACGCTGATCGTGATGATTCTGGCGCTCCCGGCGGCCTACGCGGTCGCGCGCATGGGGCTCATGGGGGGCGATACCTGGGCCCTTGTCATATTGTCATTGCGGTTCCTGCCGGGCGTGGTCGTCGTGCTGCCCTACTTCAAGATGGCCACCTGGTTCAGCCTGATCGACACGCAGATCGTGCTCATCGTCGTCTATGTCGCCTTCGGTCTGCCGTTCGCGGTCTGGATTCTGCGCGGATTCCTGCTGGATTTGCCGAAGGAGGTGGAGGAGGCGGCCCGGCTCGACGGGCTGAGCTGGCTGCAGATCATCTTCCGGCTGATTCTGCCCATGGCGGCGCCCGGTATCGCGGTGACGGCCATCTTCACCTTCGTCTTCAGCTGGAACGAGTATCTCTATGCGCTGTTCCTCACCTACGACAGCGCGACGACCATGCCGGTCGCGCTGCAGAAGACCATCGACCTCTACAACGTGCTGTGGGGTTCGCTCAGCGCCGGCGCGGTGATACAGCTGTTGCCGATGATCGCCGTCGTCTTCCTGCTCCAGCGACACATCGCGCGCGGGCTCGCGCTCGGCGCGGTGAAGTAGGGCCGCCATGAACGTCACGCTCAGAGGACTGGTGAAGCGGTTCCGCGACGGCACCGAAGCCGTGAAGGGGATCGACCTCGACATCGCCAAGGGCGAGTTCCTGACCCTGCTGGGGCCGTCGGGCTGTGGCAAGACGACCACGCTCCGCCTCATCGCGGGCCTGGAGGAGCCGACCGAAGGCTCCATCGCCATCGGCGAGCGCGACGTCACCCACGTCAATCCGGGCGACCGCGACGTGGCGATGGTGTTCCAGACCTACGCGCTCTATCCCCACATGACGGCGCTGCAGAACATGACGCTCGGCCTCACCGTCGCGGGCATGTCCAAGGCGGAGGCGGCGGAGAAGGCGCGCGAGACGGCGCGGCTCCTCAACATCGAGCCGCTGCTCGACCGCAAGCCGGCCAAGCTCTCCGGCGGCGAGCGCCAGCGCGTCGCCCTCGGCCGCGCCATGGTGCGCAGCCCCGCCTGCTACCTGATGGACGAGCCGCTGTCGAACCTCGACCTCAAGCTGCGCGAGCATATGCGGACCGAGTTGAAGCGCCTCCACCAGGCCTACAAGGTCACCACCATCTACGTGACCCACGACCAGGCCGAGGCGCTGATCCTGTCGGACCGCGTGGCCGTGCTCAACAAGGGCGAGGTCCAGCAGGTGGCCGATCCGGTGGCGATCTACGAGCGCCCCGCCAACATGTTCGTCGCCGACTTCATCGGCAGCCCCGGCATCAACTTCCTGAGTGGCGTGCTCGGCGGGGGCGCGGTCACCGTCGCGGGCAAACCGCTGGACGGCGTGGATATCGCCGCAGGCGCGGGCGACGCGGGCGCGATCGTTCTCGGCATCCGGCCCGAGGACGTGCGGCTGCAGGAGGCCGGCGCCGGCCTCATCGACGGCACCATCGAGTTCACCGAATCCTATGGCGGCGTCATCATCGCCTTCATCGCGGTGGACGGCGCAGACGGCCTGCTGGTCAACCGCGAATATGTGGCGGCGAGCATCGACGTTCACGAGCGTGTCACCGTCGGCGCCCGGGTGGGCCTCGCCTTCCGCGCGAGCCGGGCCACGCTCTTCGACGCCGAGTCCGGGCGGTCGCTGCACCCGGCGGGATGAGCGGTCGCCCGATGGCGGGCGCGGATAGGTGAGCCCGATGGCGGGCGCGGACTCGTGAGCCCGCCGGCGGGCGCTAGCGCCGCGCGGACGCGATGACGCGGCGCGAACGGCGACGGGCACGGAGCCGGGCTAGCGGCGACGGCAGTGCCGGCCCGGCGGCGGCCGGCCCGGTGGACGAGATGCTCCGGGCCGCGTTCGCCCATCACCGGGCGGGGCGGGCGGAGGCAGCGGCCGCGCTCTACGAGCGGGTACTGCAGCAGAACCCCGGCCATGCCGACGCGCTCCACCTCTACGGCGTGCTCCACGCCCAGGCGGGCCGGCTGGAAACGGCGCTGCCACTCTTGACCAGGGCCGCGCGCCGGGCGCCGCGCAACGCGGGCTTCCTGAGCGATCTTGGCAACGTCCTGAGGGGCCTCGGCCGCCTCGACGAGGCGCTCGCCCGCTACCGCCGCGCAGCCTCGCTCGACTCCGGCAACGCCGACATTCCCTACAATGCTGGCCACGCGCTGCGTGCCGCCGGCCGCCCGGCCGAGGCGACGGCCTGGTTCGAGAGGGCGCTCGCGATCCGGCCCGATCACGGGCCGGCGCTGTCGCAGCTCGGTCTCGCCCTGCTGGAGGAAGGGCGGACCGAGGAGGCGGTGGCGGCGCTCAGGCAGGCGCTCGCGGTCGACGAGGAGGCCGCGAACGCCCATTCCGACCTCGGCAACGCATTGCGCGAAAGCGGCGCGCTCGACGAGGCCGAGGCGAGCCTCAGGCGTGCCGTCGCCCTCGAGCCCGCCCATGCCGCGGCCCACGCCAATCTCGGCAACGTGCTGCAGGACCTCCACCGCCTGGAGGAGGCCGAGGCCGCCTATCGCCAAGCCATCGATCTCGACCCCGAACACGCGGCGGCGCACGCCAACCTCGGCAACGCGCTGAAGCGTCTCGGCCGCACCGAGGCGGCGGCGGCGAGCGTGGAGCGCGCGCTTGCGCTCAAGCCCGACAATGCCACCTATCGCGCCAATCTCGGCATGATCCACGTGGCCCGGAGCGACAGGGGCACGGCGCTCGCCTGCCTCGGCCGCGCTGCCGCGTTGCGCCACGGGCCGCCGCTCGCGCCCGCCGCGCTCGCGCGCGGAAAGGAGGAGAGGCCGGCAGTCCCGGTGGCGCCCTTCAAGCTCCAGCACGACGCCGAGCAGATCCGCTGGCTCTGCCGTGAGGGCGGCCTGGATGCGTCCTTCGGCCGTATCGCGGAGAGCTACGAGACGCTGCTGGCCGCGCTGCCCCCGGATGCGCCGCCCGAGGAGCCGATCGTGCTCCAAGCCGCGGACTGGCGGCGAATCCGGGCGGTCTACAACCGCCCGCTCCATCTGCCCGAAGCGCCGGCAGCGACGGCGGGCGCCCTCAACCCGGACCTCGACGCCACCGAGATCGAGCGGACCTGGCGCGAGAGCGCACCCAATCTGGTGGTGGTCGACGATTTCCTGAGCGGGGGCGCGCTGGAGCGGCTCTGGCGCTTCTGCCTCGACGCCACAGTCTGGTACCAGGTGAAGCGCGGCTATCTCGGCGCCTATCTCGTGGATGGCTTCGGCACGGCGCTCGCGCTGCAGATCGCGGACGAGCTTCGTGCGCGCCTCCCCGGCATCTTCGGCTCCCATCGGCTGGAGCAGCTCTGGGCCTACAAGTACGATTCCCGGCTGCAGGGAATCGCCACTCATGCCGACTTCGCCGCCGTCAACGTCAACTTCTGGGTGACCCCCGACGAGGCCAACCGCGATGCGGCCTCCGGCGGGCTGGTGGTGCACACCGCCCACGCGCCCACCGACTGGGCCTTCCGCACGTATAACGCCGACAGCGCCCGCATGGCGCGCTTTCTCGAAGAGGCCGGCGGCGAGCCGGTGACGGTGCCCTATCGGCGGAACCGGGTCGTGATCTTCGATTCCGATCTCTTCCACCGCACCGACGATCTCGACTTCCGGCCGGGCTACGAGAACCGGCGCATCAACGTCACGATGCTCTTCGGCGACCGCAGCGAGCGCGAGACCCGCTAGACATGGCCGCAGGCAGGACCCACATAGGGCGCGGAGAGAGCGCATGAGTGATGACCACCGGGCGATCGAGGCCTGGCTCAGAGAGCGGAACATCGTCGAGGTCGAGTGCATGGTGCCGGACCTCGCGGGCGTTCCGCGCGGCAAGATCCTGCCCACGGACAAGTTCATCGAGGGCCTCGGCGGCGGCCAGCACCGGCTGCCCAAGAACGTGCTCGTGCATACGCTCACCGGCGACTTCCCGCCGGCCGGCGCCGTCTCGGTCGACGCGAGCGACGGCGACCTCGTGATGGAGCCGGACCCGGCGACGCTCGCGCTCGTCCCCTGGTACGACGAGCCCACCGCGCAGGTGATCTGCGACTGCGTGCTGCGCGACGGCGGGCATTCGCCCTTCTATTCGCGCCGCGTGCTCGCCGGCCTGCTCGAGCGTTTCGGCGAGCGAGGCTGGCACCCGGTCATCGCGCCGGAAATCGAGTTCTACCTGGTGGAGAAGAATACCGATCCCGACCAGCCGCTGAAGCCGCCGGTCGGCGCCTCCGGCCGGCGCGAGGCGGGGCGCCAGGAGTTCGGCATCGACGCGGTCAACGAGTTCGATCCCTTTTTCGTGGACCTCTACGACTATTGCGAGGAGCAGGGGCTGGACATCGACACACTCAACCATGAGAGCGGGGCGGGCCAGGTGGAGATCAACTTCCGCCACGGCGACGCGCTCAGGCTCGCGGACCAGGTGTTCGTCTTCAAGCGCACGGTGCGCCAGACCGCCCAGCGCCACGGCTTCTACGCGACATTCATGGCGAAGCCGATGCAGGGCGAGCCGGGCAGCGCCATGCACGTCCACCAGTCGGTCTACGAGGGGCCCGAGCGGCGCCCGCTCTTCTCCGACGAGGACGGGGCCGAGGCGGCGGCGTTTCGCCACTATCTCGGCGGACTGCAGCGCTTCCTGCCGGTCTTCACGCCGCTGATGGCGCCCAATGTCAACTCGTACCGCCGGCTCCGCTTCGGCGCGAGCAAACCGTTCAACGTCGGCTGGGGCTACGACAACCGCATCGCCGGACTGCGCGTTCCCGACGCGGCACCCCGGAACCGCCGGGTCGAGAACCGCCTGCCGGGCTCGGACACCAACCCCTACCTCACCATCGCGGCCACGCTCGGCGCGGGCCTCCTCGGCATGATGCAGGCGCTGGAGCCGTCACCGCCGGTCACGGGCGATACCACCGAAGGCTTCGAGACGCTGCCTCTCGACCTCAGGACCGCGCTCGAGCAGTTCGAGTCCTCGGCCGAGGCCGGGGACATGTTCGGCGAGCGCTTCGTCAAGGGCTTCACCGAGGTGGTCCGCGCCGAATACGACGCCTACCTGCGCGTCGTGAGTTCGTGGGAGCGCAAGTTCCTCCTGCTCGCGGTCTGATGGGCACGCGCGAGCGCGCCCGGCGCTACGCCCAGCACGACGGCGCGGCCCCCACCTGGTACGAGGCGAGCGCGCGGGCACGACCTGCCTGGCCCGCACTCGACGGTGACGCGCGCGCGGACGTCTGCGTCATCGGCGGTGGCTATACCGGCCTCTCCTGCGCTCTCCATCTCGCCGAGCGCGGCTACGATACCCTGCTGCTGGAGGCGCGACGCATCGGCAACGGCGCCTCCGGTCGCAATGGCGGCCAGCTCGGCAGCGGGCACCGGCGCGACCAGTCCACCCTGGAGCGGGAGCTCGGCGCTGAGCCGGCGCGTCTCCTCTGGTCGCTCGCCGAGGAGGCGAAGGCGCTGGTGCGCGCGCGCATCGCCCGGCACGGGATCGCCTGCGACCTGAAGCCCGGCATCGCCATCGCCGCGCACCGCCGGCGCTACGCCCGCGAGCTCGCGCGCGAGGCGGCGCGTCTGCGGGACGTATACGGCTATGGCGAGATCGACGTGCTCGACCGCGCGGGCATGCGCGCCGAAGTGGACTCGGAGGATTTCTGCGGCGGCCTGCTCGACCGCGGTGCGGGCCATCTGCACCCGCTCGACTATGCGCTGGGCCTCGCCCGTGCAGCCGCCGACGCCGGCGTCGACATCCGCGAGGGCACGCCCGTCACCGGGCTCGTGCCCGGCGCGCCCTGCCGGGTCCGGGCCGGGCCGCACACGGTGAGCGCGGATGCGGTCGTGCTCGCCTGCAACGGCTATCTCGACGCGCTCGACCCCGGCATCGGCGGCGACGTCATGCCGATCAACAACTTCATCCTGGCGACCGAGCCGCTGGGCGAGGAGCGCGCAAGGGCGCTGATCCCGCGCGACGTCGCCGTGGTCGATACACGCTTCGTGGTGAACTACTTCCGCCTCTCGGCCGACCGGCGCCTCCTCTTCGGCGGCGGCGAGAAGGCGAGCACCCGCCTTCCGGCCGATCCCGGTCCCCTCGTGCGGCGCTGCATGCTGCGCATCTTCCCGCAGCTCGCCGGCGTGCGCATCGACCATGCCTGGGGCGGCACTCTCGCCATCACCTGGACGCGGATGCCGAGCATCGGCAGGCTGCCGGGCGGGCTCTACTTCGCGCAAGGCTACTCGGGCCACGGCGTGGCGCTCGCGACGCTTGGCGGCGCGCTCGTCGCCGAGGCGATCTGCGGCACGCTCGAGCGCTTCGACGTCTTCGCCCGGCTGCCGCACCGGCCCTTCCCAGGCGGCGCGCTCCTGCGCTGGCCCACGCTCGCGCTCGCGCTCGCCTACGGCGCTCTGCGCGACCGGCTGTGAGGCCCGCGGGTCAGACGGCCTGCTGCGCCTCCCGCTCGCGCACGACCATGGCGCGCTTGTTGATGAGGCTCGCGGCGATGACGCCTGTGGCGACGATCCCCACCAGCACCGTGGAGACCGCGTTGATCTCCGGCGTCACGCCGAGGCGCACCTGGGAATAGATCTTCATCGGCAGCGTCGTCGAGCCGGGGCCGCTGGTGAAGGACGCGATCACCAGATCGTCGAGGGAGAGGGTGAAGGCCAGCAGCCAGCCGGCGATCAGCGCCGGGCTGATGACCGGCAGCGTGACGGCGAAGAAGGTGCGGACCGGCGGCGCGCCGAGGTCCATCGCCGCCTCCTCCAGCGAGCGGTCCATGGTGAGCAGCCGCGACTGCACCACCACGGCGACGTAGGCCATCGAGAAGGTGATGTGGGCGACGGTCACGGTCCAGTAGCCGCGCGCCCAGGAGAGCGCGACGAAGAGCAGCAGCATCGCGAGCCCGGTGATGACCTCCGGCATGACCAGCGGCGCGTAGACCATGCCGGAGAAGAGAGTGCGGCCGGGGAAGCGCCCGAGCCGCGCCAGCGCGAGGCCTGCGAGCGTGCCGAGCACCAGCGCCACGGTCGACGAGACGAAGGCGACCTTCAGCGTCATCCAGGCGGCGTCGAGCAGCAGCTCGTTCTCCACCATCGCGGCGTACCACTTGGTGGAGAACCCGGCCCACACGGTCACCAGCTTCGATTCGTTGAAGGAGTAGATGATGAGCAGAAGGATCGGGATGTAGAGGAAGGCGAAGCCCAAAGTGAGCGCCGCCAGGTTGACCCCGCTGAGCCCCCGCCGCATCGGGCCTAGGCCTCCCTCTCGCGCTGGGCCTGCTGGTGGCGCTGGAACAGCACGATGGGCACGATCAGCACCAGCAGCAGGATCACGGCCACCGCAGAGGCCACCGGCCAGTCGCGGTTGCTGAAGAACTCGGTCCAGAGCGTCCGCCCGATCATCAGCGTGCCGGAGCCGCCGAGCAGGTCGGGGATCACGAACTCGCCGACCGCCGGGATGAACACCAGGAAGCAGCCGGCGACGATGCCGGGCCTCGCCAGCGGCACGGTGATCTTCCAGAAGGCACCGGCGGGCCGGCAGCCGAGATCGGCCGCGGCCTCCAGCAGCGAGCGGTCCATCCGCACCAGGTTGGCGTAGAGCGGCAGCACCATGAACGGCAGGTACGAGTAGACGATGCCGATATAGACCGCGATGTCGGTGTTGAGGATGACCAGCGGTCGGTCGATCACGCCGATCCAGCGCAGGACCCCGTTGAGCATGCCCTCGTTCTTGAGGATGCCGATCCAGGCGTAGACCCGGATCAGGAAGGAGGTCCAGAAGGGCAGGATGACCAGCATCACCAGGCTCGCCTGCCAGGCGCGCGGCGCGCGGGCCATGGCATAGGCGAGCGGGAAGCCGACCAGCAGCGTGAGGAGGGTCGAGATGGCCGCGATCTTGAGGCTGTTCGCGTAGGCGCGGATGTAGAGGCTGTCCTCGATCAGGAGCCGGTAGTTGTCGCCGACGGCGAAGAGCTCTAGGGAGCCGCCCTCGGGCCAGGCGAAGAGCGGCGTGTAGGGCGGTATCGCGAGCCTGACCTCGGCCACGCTGATCTTCAGCACGATGGCGAACGGAACGAGGAAGAAGATCAGCAGCCAGAGATAGGGGCTCGCGATCACCGAGCCGCGCCCGATCAACCCCCATCCCGCGCGCGCCGGCTTGCGGCGGTCGCGTTCGCCGCTCATGCGCGGAGCAGGATGCTCGCCTCGACCGGCCAGGAGAGGTGAACGCGCGCGCCCCGGCCGATGGCCTCGCCGCCGTGGCGGAGGCGGTTGGTCTGGGTGGAGACGACCATCCTTCCGCTGTCGAGGCGCACGCGGTAGGTCGACGTGCTCCCCAGATAGGCGATCTCGGTCACCTGGCCCGCGATCGCGTTGACGGTGCCGGGCGGCGGCGGCGCGGACGCGATCTCGATCTTCTCCGGCCGCACCGCGAGCAGCACCGTGTCGCCCGCGGCCGGGCCATCGGCGCGGGCGGGTGCCGCGAGCCCGCAAGGCGCCTCCGCGAGCGCCACCGCGAGGTCGCCCCCGTTCACGGCCTGCGCCCTGCCCTCGAAGATGTTCACGTCGCCGATGAACTCGGCCACGTAGCGCGAGCGCGGCGCCTCGTAGATCGCGGCCGGCGTATCGACCTGGGCGATGCGGCCCTCCTCCATGACCGCGATGCGGTCGGCGACGGTCATCGCCTCGTCCTGATCGTGGGTCACGATCACGAAGGTGATGCCGACCCGCTGCTGGATCTCCATGAGCTCGAACTGGGTCTGCTCGCGGAGCTTCTTGTCGAGCGCGGCCAGCGGCTCGTCGAGCAGCAGCAGCTTGGGACGCTTGACCAGGCTGCGGGCGAGCGCCACCCGCTGGCGCTGCCCGCCGGAAAGCTGGTGCGGCTTGCGCCGCGCGAGCGGGGAAAGCTCCACCAGCGCCAGCGCCTCCGCCACTCGCGCGGCGATCTCGGCCCGCGGCACCCGGTCCTGACGGAGGCCGAAGGCGACGTTGCCGGCCACCGTCATGTGGGGGAAGAGGGCATAGGACTGGAACATCATGTTGACCGGCCGCCGGTAGGGCGGCAGCGCGGCGAGGTCCACGCCGTCGAGCAGGATGCCGCCGCCGCTCGGCGTCTCGAAGCCGGCCAGCATGCGGAGCAGGGTCGTCTTGCCGCAGCCGGACGGCCCGAGCAGGGCGAAGAACTCGCCGCGCGCGATGTCGAGCGAAACGTCGTCGACCGCGACGACGGCGCCAAAATTCTTGCTGACGCCTTCGATGCGGAGGAACGCGTCCCCGTTGCCGGGGGCGAGCGGAGCCTCTCCCCCGACGTCCTGCGTTCTCCCGCTCACGAGCGCCGCGCCCGCGGGCGCCCGTGCGGCGTCTGTGCCTCGGCCTATTCCGCGCCCTTGATGCGGGTCCAGAGCCTCGTGATGAAGCGCTGCACCTTGGGCGGGTAGGGGTTCGTCACGTAGAGCCCCTTCCGCGCCTCCTCGGTCGGGTAGATGCCGGGGTCCTCGGTGATCTCCGCGTCCAGCAGCGGCGTCGAGGCGGCGTTGCCGTTGGCGTAGTAGACGTAGTTGGAGGCCTTGGCGATCACCTCGGGCCGCATGATGTAGTCGAGGAAGGTGTGCGCGTTACCGGGATGCGGCGCATCGGCCGGAATCGCCATCATGTCGAACCACGTCAGCGCGCCCTCGTCCGGGATCACGTAGGCGATCTCGACGTCGTTCTCGGCCTCCCAGGCGCGGTCACGAGCCTGCAGCATGTCGCCCGACCAGCCCATGGTGAGACAGATGTCGCCGTTGGCGAGATCGTTGATCTGGGCCGAGTTGTGGAAGCGGCGGATGTGGGGCCGGACCGCCAGCAGCACCGGCTCGACCTTGGCGATCACGTCGGTGTCGTGGCTGTTGGGGTCCTCGCCGATGAAGTTGAGCACGGCCGGGACCACCTCGTCCGGCTCGTCCATCATGTAGACCCCGCAATCGGCGAACTTGGAGACCACGTCAGGGTCGAAGAGCATGCGCCAGGAGCCGGTGGGCGCCTCGGGCGCGCGCTCGGCGATCTTCGCGGTGTTGTAGCCGAAGCCCGTGGTGCCCCACATGTAGTTGATGGCGTAGCCGTTGCCCGGGTCCCACTGGCTCACGACCGCCATGATGGTCTCGTCCAGGTTGCCG
>WTGU01000024.1 GCA_011523425.1 Alphaproteobacteria bacterium | reverse complement strand
TCACCGACGCGGGGCTCGCGCCGATGCTGGGGGCGACGGCGATCGCCGTGATCGGCCTCGGCAACATCGTCGGCACCTTCGCCGCCGGCTGGCTCGGCGACCGGCACCGCAAGAAGCACGTCCTCTCGCTCTTCTATCTCGGCCGCGCGGTGGTCATCGGCGGCTTCTTCGCCGCGCCGGTGACCGAGGCGAGCGTGCTGGTGTTCTCCGCGGCGATGGGCCTGCTCTGGCTCGGCACCGTACCGCTCACCAGCGGCCTCATCGCCCAGATCTTCGGGCCGCGCTATCTCGGCGCGCTCTTCGGCATCGTCTTCTTCAGCCACCAGCTCGGCTCCTTCCTCGGCGCCTGGCTCGGCGGCTACGTCTACGACACGACCGGCTCCTATGACGCGGTGTGGCTGACCGCCGCGGCGCTCGGCGTGGTCGGGGCGGTGCTGCACTGGCCGATCCCCGACCGGCCGCTCATCCGCCGCCCGGCGGAATCGGGCTAAGGCCGCCGGCGGCCAGAGACCGCTGGCGCGGCGGCTCTTGCGGGGCTAGTCTGGCGCATGGTGTCCCGCGTCCGGCACCCGAGGCGACTGCGACGGCTGGCTGCACTCCTGCTTGCGCTGCTGCTCGCCCTCGGCGTCGCCGGCCCGGCGGCGGCGGATCAGAACGACCCGGCGCTGGACGGCCTCTTCCGCGACCTCAAGGAAGCCCAGAGCCCGGAGCGGGTGCGCGAGATCGAGATGCGCATCTGGGGCCACTGGTTCGACAGCGGCTCGGAAGAGATCGACCGGATGCTCCACGCCGGCGACATCGCGCTCTCCACGGGGCGCTACAACCACTCCTACGCGCTCCTCAACGGGGTCATCGAGCGCCGGCCGGACCTCGCGGAAGGCTGGAACCGCCGGGCGACGCTGCGCTACCTGATACGCGACTACGAGGGCTCCATCGCCGACATCGACGAGACCCTGAAGCGCGAGCCGCGCCACTTCGGCGCGCTCTCGGGCCTCGGCCTCTGCCACCTGGCGCTCGGCAACGAGGAGGAGGCGCTTGGGGCGTTCGAGCGGGCGCTGGTCCACAACCCCCACATGCCGGGCGTCAAGCGGCGCGTGGAGCAGCTTCTCGATCGGCTCGGCCGCCACGCGATCTGAGCGTCTGGCGCCCGGCGCGGCGGCGATTCCATCGTGCCGTCTGATTCCGGGGCGTGACGCCGTCGGCCCTCCACTTCCATCGTCATGCCCGCACTTGTTGCGGGCATCCATACGGCGCAGGCGCGGGATCGGGACGTGGATGGCCGGGACAAGCCCGGCCATGACCCTAGTGAGAAGTGCGGGATAGAGCGTATCCGTCTTTGACGGACACGCTCTACCGCCTGAGCGCGCGGCCCGGCCGCTTTCCGGTGGCACGCCCGCCTTCACGCACGATGGCGCCGTTCACCATGACGACGTCGATGCCGGCGGCGGGCCGGGTGGGATCGTCGAAGGTCGCCCGGTCCGAAACCGTTTCGGCATCGAACATCACCAGATCGGCGTAGGCGCCGGCGCGCACCTCGCCCCGGCCCGCCAGCCCGAACTGCGCGGCGGGAAGCCCGGTCATGCGGCGCACCGCATCCTCCAGCGTCAGCAGGCCGAGCTCGCGCGCGTAGTGGCCGAGCACGCGCGGGAAGGTGCCCCAGAGCCTGGGGTGGGGGTGGCGGTCGTGGGGCAGGCCGTCCGAGCCGATCATGCTGTGCGGATAGGCGATGATGCGGCGCACGTCCGCCTCGTCCATCATGAAGTAGATGCCGCCCGCCGGGCTCAGCGCGTCGACGGCGGCGAGCGGGTCGAGGCCGAGCTCCGCGGCGACGTCGGCGAGGTCGCGGCCGGCGTGCTCCGGGTGTGGCTCGGACCAGGTGACGATCACCCGCTCCGCCTTCTCGACCATCTCCGCCAGCAGCACGGTGGAGCCTGCGGTGTAGGGGTAGACGTCGAGGCCGATCGCCTGGCTCTCCCGCGCCTTCTCGATCCGGGCGAGGGTGTCGCGGCTGCGCCCGAAGTTGCCCCTGCCCGCGCACTTGTGGTGCGAGATGACCACGCCCGCGCCGGCGCGGCGGCCGATCTCGAAGGCCTCCTCCATCGCCTCCTCGACGCCGTCGTGCTCGTTCCGCATGTGGGTGACGTAGAGGCCGCCGGCGGCGCCGGCTACCTCGGCGACAGCCGCCACCTCGTCCGTCGTGGCCGCCTTGTTGGGGCCGTAGATGAGCCCGGTGCTGAAGCCGAGCGCGCCGGCCTCCATGCCGTCGGCCAGCCGCTCCCGCATGGCGTCGATCTCGCCCGCCGTGGCCGGGCGGTCCACGTCGTCCATGGTGTCGAGGCGGAGCGCCGAGTGGCCGACCAGGAGGCCCGCGTTGGCGGCCGGCGGTGTGGCGTCCAGCGCCGCCACGTAGTCGGCGAAGCGCGGATAGCGGAAGTCGGCGGGCGGGCCCAGAAGGTCGAGCGGCGGCGGCACCGGGCGCCCCGGCGCGAGCGGCGCGAGGCTCACCCCGCAATTGCCGGCGATCACCGTGGTGACGCCCTGGCTCGTCTTCGGCGTCACATCCGGGTCGACCAGCAGCAGGTTGTCATCGTGGGTGTGGGCGTCGATGAAGCCGGGCGAGACGATGCGCCCGCTCGCGTCGATCGTGCGCGCGGCCTCTGCGCCGGCCAGGTCGCCCAGCGCGGCGATGCGATCACCCGCAACCGCGACATCGGCTCGCGCTCGGGGCGCGCCGGTGCCGTCGATCACCATGCCGCCGGCAAAGAGAACGTCGTATCGCCCGGCCTCGGCCATGCTTGTCTCCCGCGCGCGCTCGCGCTTGCCGAGTGGACCATGCCGGCGGCTGCCGCCCGTGACAACGGGCTTTCGTCCGGGCGTGAGCGGCAGGTAAGGTTCCTGCCGGGTCAGGCCGGGCGCCGGAGAGGCGCTGGCCGGGCCGGGAGACGGCAATGAGCGAGACGGAAGACGGCGCGGGCGCCGACCTCGCGGCGCTGCAGTTCGGCGACAGCTTCTTCCCGAGCGGCGCGGTGTCGTTCTCGCTCGGGTTGGAGACGCTGCACGCCGACGGCATCGTGACCGATGCCGCCGGGCTCGACGCCTTCCTCGCCGACCAGGTGTCCGAGCGCTGGGCGAGCGCCGAGCGCGCCTTCCTCGCGGCCGCCTGGCGGGCTGCCCCGGACTGGCCGGCGGTTGTCGAGATCGACCACCTGCAGGAGGCGATGACCCTGCCGCAGGAGCTCCGCGAGGGCTCGCGCAAGGGGGGCGCGGCGCTGCTCGGCGTGCACGCGCGCATGAAGACGCCCGGCGCCGCCGACTATCGCGCGCGCATCCGCGCCGGTTCCGCGCCCGGCCATCTCGCCGTGGTGCAGGGGGTGGTGCTGAAGGGCGCCGGCCTCGGCCTCGTCCGGGCCGAGGCGGTCAGCCTGCACGGCCTCTGCGCCACCATCCTGGGCGCGGGCCTCAGGCTCGGCTTGATCGGCCACCTCGACGGGCAGATCATGCTGCGAGGGCTCAGGCCGCGGATGGCGGCGCTGCTGGCGGAGCCCGCGCCCGGCGTCCACGAGGCGCGCGCCTACGCGCCGCTGGCCGATGTCGCCGCGGCCCGCCACGAGAGCGCGGAAGTCCGGCTTTTCAGCAACTGACCAGGGTGGCTCACGATGCTGCTGACACCGACGGAAACGGAGCGGCTCACCATCTTTACCGCCGCCGAGCTCGCGCGCCGGCGCCGCGCACGGGGGTGCGCGCTCAACCACCCCGAGGCGGTGGCGCTGATCAGCGACGAGATCCTGGAAGGCGCGCGCGACGGGCGCTCCGTGGCGGAGCTGATCGAGCACGGCGCCACCGTCCTCAACACCGACGACGTGATGCCGGGGGTGGCGGAGATGATGCCGGTGCTGCAGGTGGAGGGCACCTTCCCCGACGGCACCAAGCTGGTCACGGTGCATGAGCCGATCCGCCCCGGCGCGAAGGCGCGGGACGAGAGCGTGCGCCCCGGCGAGATCATCCCGGCCGAGGGCGAGATCGAGATCAACGCCGGCCGGGCCACCGCCACGGTCGCCGTCACCAACACCGGCGACCGGCCGGTGCAGATCGGCAGCC
>WTGU01000011.1 GCA_011523425.1 Alphaproteobacteria bacterium | reverse complement strand
GCCGGCGATCAGGTGGAAGGGCTCGCCGTGCACGGAGAAGACCGCGCGCAGGCCGGGGCAATTCGTGACCTTCTCGGAGCTGCCGTTGACGGCGTGGAACTGCCAGTCGGACTGGGCGACGCCGAATTCGAGCTCGCCCTGGCAGATCTGGCCGATGTTGTAGGTCGAGCCGCCGGTGGAAGGCGCGGCGCAGCGGATGCCGTGCTTGCGGCCTTCCTTGCGGCCCTCGGCGGCCTCCTTGTGGACCATGCGGCATACCGAGTTGCCGACCACGAAATAGACTCCGGTCGGCCCGCCGGTGCCGATGGAGATGAACTTCCTGTCTTGCGCGCTCGCCTCGCCGGCGGCGCCGAGGGTGAGCCCCATCAGGGCCGCGGCGGCCAGCGCGCATGTGGTGATCCTGAGTGCTTTCATGACGTGCATTCCTCCCGGTTAATGCGAGCGGATGTTAGCGGCGCTCGATGAACAATGCCACGAATCCGTTCGTCCTGCGCGGCGCGGGCACCGGGCCGCGCCTTCGACGGGCGCGGCGGCGGCGCGCTATGGTGCGTCCGCGGTGCATCCGCGGTGCGACGAAGCAGGGGAGGGGAGCCGCCATGGCGGACTTCGCGGAGTACGACTCATGTGACGGGCTCGGCCTCGCGGCGCTGATCCGGGCGGGCGAGGTCAGCGCGGCGGAGGTGCTGGATGCGGCCATCGCCCGGGCCGACGCGCGCAACCCCGCGATCAACGCCGTGGTGATGGAGCTCCACGACCACGCCCGCGATGCCATCGCGGCGGGGCTGCCGGAAGGGCCGTTCACCGGCGTGCCCTTCCTGCTCAAGGATCTCGGCTCGTCGCTTGCCGGCGCCAGGACCGCGCGGGGCAGCCGGTTCTTCGCCGACCTGCCGCCGGCCGCCGAGGACAGCGTCCACGTCCGCCGGCTCAAGCGCGCGGGCCTCGTGATCTACGGCAAGACGAGCACCTGCGAGCTGGGCCTCAGCCTGACCTGCGAGCCCCGGCTCTATGGCCCTTCGCGCAATCCCTGGGACCCGGAGCGGACGCCGGCGGGCTCGAGCGGCGGTGCCGCGGCGGCGGTCGCGGCCCGGCTGTTGCCGGTCGCCCACGCCTCGGACGGTTTCGGCTCGATCCGCGCACCGGCGGCATCCTGCGGCCTGGTCGGCCTGCGTCCGACCCGCGGGCGCAACACCATGGCACCCTATTTCGGCGAATCGCTGGGCGGGCTAGCCATCGAGCACGCAGTATCCCGCACCGTGCGCGACAGCGCGGCGCTGCTCGATGCGACGGCGGGGCCCGCGCCCGGCGATCCCTACATCGCGCCGCCGCCCCGGCGCCCCTTCCTCGAGGAGGTGGGCTCCGAGCCCGGCACGTTGCATATCGCCTTCACCGACAAGGCGCCGAACGACGCGCCCGTTGAGGCCGAGCCGCTGCGCGTGCTGCAGGAGACCGCGTCGCTCTGCGAGGACCTCGGCCATCGGGTCGAGGCGGTCGATCCCGCGATCGACCGGGCCGTCGTGATTCCGACCTTCCGCACCATCAGCGCGATCCAGATCCTCTACTTGGTGCGCGCCCATCCCTCGGGCCGGGCGCCGGCGCCGGGCGAGCTGGAGACCGTGGTCGCCGACACCGCCGCACTCGCCGAGCGGATCGACGGCGCGACCTACATGGGGGCGGTCCACACGGCCCACCGGATCGGCCGCCAGATGGCCGCGTTCCACGAGGACTGGGACGTGCTGCTCACGCCCGGGCTCGGCACGCTGCCGCCGAAGCTCGGCTGGCTCGACATGATGATGGATGATCTGGAGGAGTACTGGCGGCGGGTGTTCGCGTTCAGCCCGTTTACGGTCTGGTTCAATCTCACCGGTCAGCCGGCGATGATGATCCCGCTCGGCGAGACGGCGAACGGCCTGCCGGTCGCGGTCCAGGCGATCGCCCGCTACGGCGACGAGGCCACGCTGTTCCGCCTCGCCGCCCAGCTCGAGGCGGCGCGCCCCTGGATCGACCGCACGCCCGCGCTCGCGGCAGGCTGAGCCCGGCGGCGCCCTGGAGCGTTTCCGTTTTGCACGGAAACGCTCCAGCCTCTTTGTCGCTCACGGCAGCCGGCCGTCCCGCGATTCCGCGCGCCTGCCGGCGCCTGCGCGGGCGCGCCGCATAAGCGGCGGGCCGCAGTCGCGGCCTGTCGCGTATCCGTCGAAGACGGATACGCTCCAATAATTCATAGGTTATGCTGATAAACCCTTGCGGTCAGATAGGGTGCGGGCATGATAGGGCGTGCTGCCGCCGGTTCCCTGTCCTTGCCGGGTGGGACGCAGCTCGTCGCGGCGCTGTGACCGCACTCGGGCCGGTGGCGGACGAGGCCCCGTGCGCCGGGTGTACTCCCCGTCACGCGGCGCCGGGGCCGGGCCTCCGCACGCCGGGACCGTCTGCGGCGCCTGTCAGCAGGTGGGCGTTGATCTGGTCGAGCTGCTTGTCGAGACCGGCGATCATCCTGTCCATGCCGTCGAGCGTCGCGCGGAGCGCCGCGATCTCCCCCTGCACCGACGTGACCGAGCGGCCGAGCGTGGCGAATTCGCGGGCGTCGGGCAGGGATTCGAGCAGGGCGGAGAGCTTGACCAGGCCCCGCTCGACGGTCTCCATCCGGCCCACGAGGGCGTCCACGCCGGTGTCGCGCTTCTCCAGGTCGCTGAGGCTCTTGCTGGCGACGGCGCCGGCGGACTCGAGCCGGCGTACCCGCACGAAGAGGCCGACGCAGGCGGCCACGACGGCGCTCACCACGCCGCGCGCGATCCAGGCCTCGAGATCGGTCATCGGCCGCCTGCGCCGCTGCCCGATATCGTGCGCCGCTTCTCGATCTGGCGCGCGCCGAACCACCAGAGCACGGCCGCGGTCGAGAGGTAGAGCACGGTCTCGACGATGCGGGGCCGAAGTGCCTCGTCCGCGAGGTCCGAGGCGCCGAGCAGGAAGTAGATCGCACCTACCAGCGCGAGCAGGCTCCAGGTGAGCGCCGGCCGAGTCAGCCCGCGCACGACGTCGATCAACTGCATGGCCCAGCCCTCGCCGGGGCGGGACAAGCGTCGCGCGGCCTCGCGGTAGCTGGCTTCCAGCGCCTCCCATTCGGCGCGGGCCTGGGCGCTCTCGGCCTCGATGGCGGCCTGGGCGGCGGCACCCCCGGCCTCGACCTTGGCAAGCTCGATGTCGAGGCGGCGGAGGTCCATCTCCTGCCCGTGTCGCTGGCGGGCCTGGAAGAAGTCGATCGCGCCCGAAAGCGCCGTTCCTAGCAGGCCGGTGGCGCCGCCGGTCAACACCGAGGCGCCGAGGTTCAGCAGTGTCTCAAGCATCGTCGTTCTCCCGTGCGCCTTCCGGCGCGATGATCTCCCGCGCGCCTTCCGGCGCGATGACTTCCCGCGCGCCTTCCGGCGCGACTATCTCCAGGGCGAAGGGCCGGTCCGCGGCCCAGTCCATCAACAGGCGCTGCGCCGTGCGCGAGGCGAGCACGGCCGCCTGCCGGCGTCCGGACACGTCGATCCGCCCCCGGCGCAGGCCCGGCAGCAGGCACCCCTTGGTGTGGGTGTGCCAGCCGCGATCCGTGTCTCCGCCCAGATTGCCGGCGTGAAAGAGGATGTGGTTGCGGCCGGGCACCTGCGTCACCAGCAGGCAGCGCCGGAAGCGCGGCGAGAGGTGCGGCACGACCTCGTAGAGCCCCGCCGGAATGGAGGAGCGGTTGCGCCGGTTGCCCCGCCAGGGTGGCTCCATGACGTGGAGAGGCGCGAGGCCGGGTCCCGAGAGCACGCCGATGGTGCCCTGCTCTCCCGATCGCCCCCGCCTGAGAACCGCGTGCCGCATGGGGCGATCATGGCCGGGCCTGCCCGCCCCGTGCACCGCACCATGGTGCGGTCACTTTCAAGCCTCGCCGGCGGCCTCTCCGCTCCGTCGGAGGGTGCGGCTGTTCGGCTCTACAGCACTTTTCGTTCACACACGATCGCAACGAGTTGCCGCGGGTGCCCGCTCCTCGTGCGGTGCCGCCCGCGCTTCCCCCACCTCACCCCGGCCCTCTCCGCCCCCAAGGGGCGGAGAGGGAGAGCGGCCGGTGCCATCACGTTC
>WTGU01000084.1 GCA_011523425.1 Alphaproteobacteria bacterium | reverse complement strand
CCGTTCTTGGCCGCGAGCCCGGCGTGGAGCGGCTTCGCCATGGTGCCGAACTGGCACTTGGTGCCGGAGGAAAGGCTGGTGGCGAGGCCGAGCGCGGCGGTCGTTCGCGCGGCATCGAGACCGATCAGCCGGGCACAGGCGGCAGCGGCGGCGGGTGCCCCCAGGGTCGACGTGGTATGCCAGCCCCTGAAGTAGTGGGCCGTGTTGAGCGCTTCGCCGAGGCGGGCCAAGACCTCCACGCCGACGATGAAGGCATCCACGCAAGACCCGCCGTCGACGTCCCGCTCCTGCCCGAGGGCGAGCAGGGCCGGCACCAGCACCGCGCTGACGTGAGCGTTGCTGATCTCCAGAATGTCGTCGTAGTCCAGCGCATGGGCGGCGGTGCCGTTGACGAGCGCGGCCCAGGGCGCCGCCAGCCGCTGTGGCGTGCCGGCGACGACGGCGCTTCCCGCGCCCCAGCGCGCGACACCCGCATGGGCTGCGCGCGGGGCGGGGTCGTCGGCGCCGGCCAGCATGCAGGCGACCGTATCGACGAAGGCGCTCGCCGCCCGCCGCTCCGCCTCCTCGCTCCACGCGCGGGGCGCCTCGGCGACCCAGCGCCCGAGCCGGAGCGTGGCGCCGGTCGCGTCTTCCGCCCCTGCAGTTCGGCTCGCCACCCGTCCTCTCCGCTTGCCCTCGGCCCCGCCGATGGTACACGGTGACGGTGCGGTCGCAATCGGGCGGGAGGGGCGGCCGGCTCGTCGTCGAGGGAGGACACATGAGGGCGCTGATCCAGCGGGTCGCCGGAGCCCGCGTCGATATCGCCGGCGAGACGGTCGGCGAGGTCGAGAACGGCATGCTGGTCCTCGTCTGCGCCATGCAGGGCGACGGCGACGACGAGGCCCGACTTCTGGCGCGCAAGATCGCCAACCTGCGCATCTTCGAGAGCGAGCCGGGCAAGATGAACCTCTCGGTGCTGGCGAGCGGGGGGGCCGCGCTGGTGGTGAGCCAGTTCACGCTCGCCGCCGACACGAGCCGCGGCAACCGGCCGGGCTTCTCCCATGCCGCCCCGCCGGACGAGGGCGAGCGGCTCTACGAGCTCTTCACCGCCTCCCTCGCCGGGCACGGGGTGCCGGTCGCCACCGGGCGCTTCGGCCAGGTGATGCAGGTCCACCTCGTCAACGACGGCCCGGTCACGATCTGGCTGGACACGGCGGGCTGAGCGTGTCCGCTTCACACGGAGACGCTCTAGCCTCTTTATCGCTCGCGGCAGTCGGCTTGCAGCCGACGCCTGCGCGGGCGCGCCGCATAAGCGGCGGGCCGCAGTCGCGGCCTGTCGCGTATCCGTCAAAGACGGATACGCTCTATCCCTCCGGCTCGTTGCCCGGCAGCGGGATCGTGAGCATCAGCGAGGAGAGACTCTTGCCGTGGATGTCGAGCGCGCCGGTCGCGGTCACGCCGCCGCCGCAGACGCGTTCGATGACGAAGTTGAGCGCACCGAGCGCCGGCAGCGCATAGCGCCGCACGGGCCCTTCCGCCAGCGCGGCGAAGGCGGCCTGTACCCGCGCCTCGGTCAGCTCCCGCGTGAGCCGCTCGTAGCCCGCCTCGTCGAAGGCGATGACCGAGACGTTGACGCTGGTCCCCTTGTCGCCGGCGCGGGCATGCGCCAGATCGCGCACCCTGACCTGCATCAACCTGCGTCTCCCACCACCTCGACCCGGGGCCTGACCAGCGCGCGCGGCAGCAGCACCGACTGCACCGCGAGGATTTCGCGCACAGACGCCGAATCGCCGGCCCCGCCCGCCGGCCCGTTGGTGTAGAGCGCCGCGACCTCGAAGCCCACCGCCTCCGCGGCCTTGCGATCCTGCGTCCGCCCGCTGACGCGGAGCCTGACCTCGTAGGGCTCGGGCCGGCCGTCGCCCGGCCCGTGCAGGCTGTCGAGGCCGATCAGGCGCGCCTCCAGCGCATCGAAGGCGAAGCCCCTGAGCCGGAGCCTCTCCGTCACGATCTCGCCGGCGAGGCGGGCGCGCGCCTGGGCGCCGGGGCCACCGTAGGAGAGCTGCCCGTCTCCCAGGTAGCCGTCGAAGTAGCCAATGCTCACCTTGTAGGTCCCGGTGCGCGGACGCGCCCGGGCGCCCGAGACCGACACACGATCCGGCCCCGCCTCGCGCAGCGCGATGCCGGTCATGTCGAGCACGCAGTCGGGCGTGACGTAGGCCGCGGGATCGTCCACCTCGTAGAGGAGCTGCTCGGTGCAGGTGGAGACGTCGATGCGCCCGCCCGTGTTCGCACACTTGCCGATGGTGACCGCGCCGTCGTCGCTCACGTCGGCGAAGGGGAAGCCGAGGCGCGCGAGCCCCGGCACGTCCTTGACGCCGGGGTCGGCGAAGTAGCCGCCGGTCACCTGGCCCGCGCATTCCAGCAGGTGACCGGCCACCGTGGCCTGGGCGAGGCGGTCGTCCTCGTCGTAGGGCATGCCGAGAGCGTGGACGATGGGGCCGACGAAGAGCGAGGGATCCGCGACCCGGCCGGTCAGCACCACCGGCGCGCCGGTTGAGAGAGCGAACGACACGGCATCGGCGCCGAGATAGGCGTTCGCCGACGCCATGCGCGGCAGGATGCTTTCGAGCGGCTCGCCCGACTCCATCAGGGGAAGCGCCGGGCGGGCGGCGACGTCATCCCGCACGTCGTCGCCGAGCAGAACCGCGCAGCGGCGGTCGTCGAGCCCGAGTTCGGCCGCGATATCGGCCGTCCTGCGCCCGGCCGCCAGCGGGTCGGCAGCGCCCATGTTGCTGAGCACCCGCACGCCCCGCGCGGCCGCCGGCGGCAGCACCGCGCGCATGCGGTCCTCGAGCTGGGGGTTGTAGCCGCTCCCCTCGCCCCGCCGCGCCGCCAGCGTCTCGCGCGCGATGGTGCGCTCGGCGAGGCATTCGAAGGCGATGTAGTCGATATCGCCGCACTCGACCAGCTCGACCGCCGGCTCCCAGCGGTCGCCGGCGAAGCCCGCGCCGGAGCCGATGCGTACCCGCTTCGCCGCCATGGCGCCCTTCAGGCGTGCGTCATGGCGGGCCTCGGCTCAGGAGGCCGCCGCCTCGTCGCCGCGCGCCGCCTGGATCAGCCGCCAGAGCGAGTTCGGCCTGAGCGGAAGCTCCGTGATCTCGACGCCGAAGGGCTCGAGCGCATCGCAGACGGCGTTGCAGAGCGTGCCCGGCACGTCCGACGGGCGGCCCTCGCCGATGCCGCGGCTGCCGAGCGGCGTGTAGGGGCACGGCGTCGGCGCGTGGGTGACCGTAATGTCCGGCACGTCCGCCGCCGTCGCGAGCTTGTAGTTCTCGAAATCGGCGGTGAGCTGCTGGCCGTTCTCGTCGTAGACGAACTCCTCGAACATGGTGTTGGAGAGCCCCTGGACGATGGCGCCCTGCATCTGCCCCTCGACGATCTGCGGGTTGATGATCTGGCCCACGTCCTCGGACGTGGTCCAGCTCAGGATCTCGAACTGGCCGGTCTCGATATCGACCTCGACCGTGCAGACATCGGCGTTGAAGGCGATCATGGGCTTCTCCGCCTCGAAGAAGGCGGTGTGCTCGAGACCGCCGGACTCGCCCTCGGGCAGGTTGATCGGCGCCATGATGATGCGCTCCACCGCCTCGCGGAACGTCTTCTTGATGTTGGCGTCCTTCGTGTAGGTGACGAAGCCGTCCCTGAACTCGAAGTCGGCCGGCGAGGCGTCGGCAAGCGCCAGGTCGTGGGCCATGATGCGCGCGATCTTCTCCTTGAGGAAATCGCAGGCCTGGACCGCGGCGCTGACGAAGTAGGAGCCGGCGCGGGCGCCGACGGTGCCAGACCCGAAGGGCGTGGTCCCGGTATCGCCGGTGGTCACCACCACGTCGTTGGGATGGATGCCGAAGCTCTGGGCGACGGCCTGGGCGACGGTGGTCTCGTGCCCCTGCCCGCCGGGAGCATCGCCCTCGAAGACCAGCACCTTGCCGCGCGGGTCGAGCCGCACCGTGGCGGCGCCGTAGCCCGGCTGGTTCTCCATCGGCACGAAGAGCTCGGACGCCACACCCGAGAGCTCGACGCCGAGGCCGAAGCCGATGCCAAGATAGCGGCCCGCCGCCCGCGCCTCGGCCTGGCGGGCGCGGAAGCCCGGCAGGTCAGCGTGCGCCATCAGGTTGTCCCACACCTTGATGAAGTCGCCGCTGTCGAAATACTCGTTCGTGATCGAGGTGTAGGGCAGCGTGGCGACCAGGTTCTTGCGGCGCACGTCCGCCGGCTCCATGCCGCAGCGCCTGGCCACCATGTCGATGGCCCGCTCCATGGCGAAGCGGGTCGGCAGCTCGCCGAAGGCGCGCGCCGGCGAGAGCGCGGACTTGTTGGTGACGGCGACCTTCACCTTGATGTCGCCGATCGGCCAGTCGTAGGCGTTGGGGAGCTCGACCGAGCCGAGGAAGGGCATGAGGAAGCCCCAGTAGACCCCCTCGCAGCCGTCGCCGCAGTCGGCGAGGCCGCGGTTACGGATGGCGAGCAGGGTGCCGTCGTTGGCCGCCGCGACCTCGAGATCGTGAATCTGGTCGCGCTCCTGGCTCACCGCCATCAGATGCTCCTGGCGGGTCTCCACCCAGCGCACCGGGCGGCCGAGGGTCCTGGCCATGTGGGCCACCAGCATCGGCTCGCGGTAAAACGGCGCCTTGACGCCGAAGCCGCCGCCCTGATCGCGCGGCGCGATGATGCGCATCTTCTCCGCCGGGATGTCGAGGATGTCCGACAGCGCGAGGCGATCGATATGCGGGCGCTGGGTGGTGAGCCAGCCGGTCATGCCGTCGGATTCGTCCCAGTCGAAGAGCGCGCCGCGGGTCTCCATCGGCGCCACGCCGCAGCGGTGGCAGGTGAAGCGCTCCTTGATCACGATATCGGCGCCGTCGAACACCTCCTGCACCTTGGCCTCGTGCGCGGCCTGGGCGTCGGCGTCGGCGCCGCCGGTGAAGTCCATCTCGAAGATGACGTTGTCCTCCCAGTCCTCGTGGACCAGGGTCGCGCCGTCGGCGAGCGCGCTCTCGGGATCGCCGACATAGGGCAGCGGGTCGTAGCCCACCTCGATCGCCTCGGCCGCGTCCGCGGCGACATAGGGATCGCGCGCGACCACCGCCGCCACCGGCTCGCCGTGCCACTTCACCTTGCCGACCGCGAGCGGCCAGTGTTTGGGGTAGACCGCGGGCAGCGCTGGCTGCACGACCGGCTGCGGCATGGGCAGGATCGCGTCCTTGATGTCGTCGCCGGTGACGACGGCGACGACGCCGGACATCGCCCTGGCCGCGCTCACGTCGATGCCCGTGATCCGGGCATGGGCGTGATCGCTGCGCTTGAAGACGATGTGCAGCATGCCCGGCCGCACGATGTCGGCGAAGAACCGGCCCCGCCCGGTGGTAAGCCGATGGTCTTCCTTGCGGTGGAATTGGCTGCCGACCCAGCCCTGGCTCGTCCCGGTCATCGGCTTCGCCTCCCTCACCTGGTCTCTTTCGCGGCGCTGCGCACCGCTTCGACGATGTGCGCGTACCCCGTGCAGCGGCAGAGATTGCCGACCAGCCCGTGGCGGATGTCGTCGTCGCTGGGGTCCGGGTTCTCGCGCAGGAACTCGTCCATGTTCATCAGGATGCCCGGCGTGCAGTAGCCGCACTGCAGCGCGTGGTGCTCGTTGAAGGCCCGCTGCAGGGGCGAGAGCGTGCTGCCGTCGGCCAGGCCCTCGACGGTGGTGATTTCGTGCCCGTCGGCCTGGGCGGCCACCATCAGGCAGGACTTCACCGCCTCGCCATCGAGCTGGACCGTACAGGCGCCGCAGACGCCCTCGTAGGTGCAGCCGATGTGGGTGCCGGTGAGGCCTGCGCGCTCGCGGATGAAATCGACCAGCAGCATGCGGACCGGCACCGTCTCCTCGAAGGTCTCGCCGTTGATCGTCACCGTGACTGTCGTGGTGCTCATTGCCCGGCCTCCCCTCCCGTCGCCCGCGCGAAGGCGTTTCGCGTCACCTCGGCGCCGAGCGAGCGGATGAGCTGCTTGCGATAGTCGCTGTCGGCCCAGAGATCCTGCTGGGTCTCGATCTCGGCGGCGGCCGCCTTCATCGCCGCGCCGATGGCTGCCGCATCGCCGGGCACGGTGCCCGCCAGCGCCGCCTCGGCCGCGCCTGCGCGCTGCGGCCCGGTGGCGAGCCCGCCGACCGCCACCCGCGCTGCGGCGCAGCGGCCGTCTGCCACCTCGAGCGAGACGCAGACGCCGATCACCGGCAGCGCGTCGGTCACCAGGCCCCACTTCTTGTAGGCGGAGCCGGCATTCCCCGCGGCCGCCGGGATCGTGATGGCGGTGAGGATCTCGTTCTCCTCCCGCGCCGTCTCCAGCGGGCCGCCCAGAAAATCCTCCGCCGCGAGGCTGCGGGCGCCGCCCTCCGCCGCGGTCAGCTCCAGGGTGGCGCCGAGCCCGATCGCGACCGGCGGCATGCAGGCGGCGACATAGTTCCAGCAGAGGCTGCCGCCCATGGTGCCGCGGTTGCGGACCTGGCGGTCGCCGACGTGGCGCGCCGCGTCGCCGAGCGCGCCGTAGGCGCCGCCGAGCCCCCCGTGGCCGGCGATCTCGACGTAGCGGGTCATGGGCCCGATACGCAGACCGTCCGCGCCCGCGTCGATGCCGGAGAGGCCGTCCACCGCCTGCAGGTCGATCAGGCAGCGCGGACGCACGAGCCGCGCCTTGACCGCCTGCATGAGGCTCTGGCCGCCGGCCACGAACACCGCGTCGCCTTCGTCGTAGCGGCCCAGCGCGGCCAGCGCGTCGGAGACCGTCGCCGGCCGCACATATTCGTCGATCGGTGCTGGATACATGCTGGCTGCTCTCCGTCTATGGCGGACCAGGCATTATAGGAGCGGCGGCGGCCGCCGTGCACGGGTGTTTGGCGGAGGGTCAGTCGGGAACGGGCACGTCGAGATCCTTGCAGATCTTGCGGGCCAGACGGTCGTCGATCTCCGCGTGTCGTGGAACGGCCGAACGCCTGTTCGACGAGGGGTTGTGCTACCAGGAGTGCCTGGCACCCTCACGCAGCAACGCGCAACCGTTCCTGCGCAAGTGCCGCAGGAGTTTCCGCCGCTTCATACGACGACGGTGGCTTCTTCATAGTCCTTCCCGGCGGCCTCCAGGGCTTCGCGACGATTCATTTCGAGCGCTTCCCGCAATGTCACCCGGAGCGTTTCCAGCAGCTTCTCCTTCGTGCGCTCCTGGCAATTGACGCCCGGAATTTCCTCGATCCAGCCGATCCACCAGGGGCCGGATTGCTTCACCACAGCCGTGAACCCTTCCTGCATGATGACCCGCTCCCATTCCCGGCGCCTTCGGACCCGATCGCTTGCGGCGCGCAGGCGCCGCTTGCCCTAGCGCACGAAGTTCTGGACGTAGTCGGCGCCGAGGCCGACCTCCTCGTAGTGCTGCCTGGCGCGGTCGAGGCGGTGGAAGACGTCCTCGGCGCGGACGTCGCGACCCTCCTCGTCCACATAGTTGACCGAGCCCGAGATCGCGAAGAAGCAGTGCATCTCGGGGCAGTCCTCGTCGACCACGAGGGTGTGGACCTCGCCCGGCGGCTCGTAGATGTAGGTGCCCTCGTCCGCGATCCAGTCATGCTCCAGATAGCGGAAGGCGCCCTTCAGCACGAGGCCATGCACCGGCGCCGGATGCCGATGGCGCGAGACGAAGCCGCCGCCCGTGACCTTCACCACCTCGCACCAGCCGCCCTGCACCGTGTTGTACATCAGCGGGCGCAGCCAGACGCCCTCCTTCAGCGGCACCCAGATGCGCTCGTCCTCCGGCGCGGTCGGGAGCACGATATCGGGCGGCGAAAAGGGATGGGCGCTCGGCGCATTGATGCGGGCGACGGGGGCGGCGTGGCTGGCGGCTCGGCTCATGGGGGAACTCTCCTCGCACGGGCGCGCCGGGCGCGGCGCGCGGGCCGAGCCTAGCCGAACGGCGGGCTGGCGCAAGCGGCGGCGGGGCGCGGGGCCGTGCCGCGCTCGCGAGGGGTCGCCGATTGCGCTACCGTGCGCCGGACCCGCTGCGCCGCCCGGCCGCCTCGCGGGCCCGGCTCCGGCAAGGAACCTGCCACCCATGCCTTCCACGAACGAGCGCGACTCCCCCAGCCCTGCGGAACAGACGGGCGAGGGCCGGCAGGCCGCAGACCGGAGCCTCAACGACATCGCCTACGACGCGATCAAGGACGACATCATCTCGTGCGCCCTGCAGCCCGGCGAAGACGTCTCCGAGGGCCTGCTGGTGGCGCGCTATCGCATGGGCAAGGCGCCCATTCGCAACGCCCTGATGCGCCTGCGCCAGGAGGGGCTGATCGTCTCGCGCGGGCGCCAGGGGAACGCGGTCTCCCCGGTCACGCTGCGCGACGTTCAGGAGATCTTCCAGCTCCGTCTCGTGCTCGAGGTGACCGCCGTCAGGCTCGCGGCCGGCAAGGTCGATGCGGCGCGGCTGCGCGCACTGAACGAGGCTGCCCACGCCACCCATGCCGCCAGCGACAGCGCCGGCGAGGCCGCCTATCTCAGGGCCAACCGCGCCTTCCACCGCTACGTCGCGGAATGCGCCGGCAATCAGCGTCTGGTCGCGCTCGTCGTCTCCCTCATGGAGCAGCACGAGCGCATCGTGCACCTGGGCCTCGCCCTGCAGCGGCGCGAGCGCGAGTTCCATCACTTCCACGACGACCTGGTTACCGCGCTGATCGAGGGCGACGGCGAGCGTGCCGCGCAGCTGACCGAGGCGGCGCTGCGCGGCGGCCAGAAGAAGGTGATGGAGGTGCTCACCGCATCGGCCGCCGAGGTGGCGCCGGGGGAACTGGACGTCAGCCTCTAAGCCGGGCCCCGAAACGCACCCGACTGGTCCCGGCTGCCGCCGCCGGGCAGCACGGCCGACGCCTGCAGCCGCATTGACATGTCAGACAACATGTCATAAGTCTCTGCCATGGCGACCATGGTGCGGCTGGCAGTGCTGGCTGCCGCCCTGATCCTGACCCTGTCGCCGGTGGCGGCGCAGGCAGGCGCGGCCGGGGCGGCGCTCGCCGAGGACGACGCCGGCCTGTTCGCGACTCTGACCGAGGTGCTGACGGACTTTCAGCACCGCGCCAACGCCGAGGTCTCCTTCCACATGAGTGCGATCGAGCGGGGCGAGAACCTCGGCGCTTTCCTGCTCGCGCTCGCGATCGCCTTCGCCTACGGCGCCGTCCACGCACTCGGCCCCGGACACGGGAAGTTCGTCATCGTCTCCTATTTCCTCGGGCGCGAGGCGCGGGTGATGCGCGGCGTCGTGCTCGCGATCCAGATCGCCATCGTCCACGTCATCGCCGCCGTCGTCATCGTCTGGCTGGCCGATGCCGTGCTCCGAGGCGGTTTCGGGCTCGGGCTCTCGGAGATTCCGGGCGTGCGCGCCGCGAGCTTCCTCATCATCGTCGGCATCGGCCTCTACATGCTCTACCGGGCGGTGCGCGTGTCGCTGCGCGCGCGCGGCCGCGGGGCGGGCGGCCACCACCACCATCGCCATCACGACCATCATCACGACCATCACCACCACGGCCACGGTCACGATCATGGCCACGGTCACAGCCATAGCCACAGTCACGGGGGCAGGGCGGAGGGCGGCTTCCTCGCGCTGGCGGCCGGCATGGTCCCCTGCCCGGGCGCCGTGCTGATCATGCTCTACGCGGTGGGCAACGACATGATCGTTCCGGGATCCCTGCTCGTGGCCTCGATGTCGCTCGGAATCGGCGCGTCCATCTGCGTGCTCGGCGTCGGCGCGATTCTCGCGCGACAGGCGGCGATGCGGGTCATGGAGCGTTCCGGCGGCGGCGGGCGGGTCGAGACGCTCCGCCACGGGCTGAACTACGCCGGCGCCGCCCTGGTGACCCTCATCGGGCTGGTCTCCTTCGTCGCCTATCTCGACGCGCCGCTCGGCTGACGAGCCCGAGACGTGACGGGCGGCACGCTCACATCGCCCGACGGCAAGGCCGCATCCGCCCTGCGTGCCGCTTGCAAAAGGCCAGAAACAAATGCAACATTATTACATTATTGCTCGTATAACCGCCCGGCATGGGGAGACATCATCATGGATCGTCCGGCGATGGAAGCACGACGCGTTGCCCTGACACTCGCCGCGGCGGCTCTCCTCGGCTGTGCGGTCGCGGGGCCGGCCGCGGCCGATGACGACGGATTGCAGGTCGTCGCCTCGATCAAGCCGGTGCATTCGCTGGTAAGCGCGGTAATGGCGGGCGTGGGCGAGCCGCACCTGGTCATCCGGGGCGCCTCGTCGCCGCACACCTTCACCATGCGCCCCTCGGACGCGGCGGCGCTCGAGGACGCGGACGTCGTCTTCCTGATCGGCGACACCATGGAGACCGCGCTCGCCGGGCCGGTCGATGCGCTGTCGCGGCACGCGCGCGTGGTCAGGCTGTTCGACGTCCCCGGCCTGATCAAGAAGCCGATCCGCGAGGGCGGCGCCTTCGAGGAGCACGACCACAGCAGCCACGGGCATCAGGGAGAGGACGATCACGGGCACGGTCATGACGACCATGACGACCACGACGCGGCCATGCACCGCGACGACGATCATGACGACCACGGGCACGGGCACGACGATCACGACGACCATGCCGACGAGCACGACGAGCACGGCGCCTACGACCTGCACGTCTGGCTCGACCCCATCAACGGCTGGACCATGGCGCGCGCGATCGCGGCCACGCTGGCCGAGGTCGACCCCGCCAACGCCGCGACCTACGAGGCGAACGTCGATGCGCTGCTGCACCGCCTGGACCGTCTGACCGGGGAGGTCGCAGCCCAGGTAGCGCCGGCGCGGGGCATGCCGTTCATCGTCTTCCACGACGGCTACCGCTACTTCGAAGACCGCTTCGGGCTCGCCGCCGCCGGCTCCGTCGTGGTGAGCCCCGAACGCCCGCCAGGCGCCCGCCGCATCGCCGAGCTCCGCGACAAGCTGGACGCGCTCGGCGTGGTCTGCGTGTTCGACGAGCCCCAGTTCGACCAGCGCCTGGTGCGGACCGTCATCGAAGGCAGCGACGTCCGGTCCGGCACCGTCGACCCGCTTGGCGCCGACATCGAGGACGGGCCGGCGCTCTACGAGACGCTGCTGCGCACCATGGCCGCCTCGTTCGCGGGGTGCCTGGCGTCCGACGCCGAGGGATAGCGGAGCCGCGCCCGGACAGCCCTCGTCACGGCGCGCCGCGCTTCAGGAATTGAGTCGTCACGAGTGTCCGTGCTCCCGGGATTCGATGGTGAGGAGATATCGATAGAGCTTCACGATTAGCTGCTCTTCATTCTCCTCAAGCCACAGCCGGGCGGCAGGGGTCAGCATCATCGTTCGGCAGGGCTGGTCCGCAATCATAGCGGTCTCGGCTGCATGCGCGCCGAAGGCGCCTCTCGGCTCGACCGCATCGCCCGGCCCGCATTGAAACAGCCGCGCGCCTGAGGAATCGAAGGCGGAGGCCTGGCCCTTTGTCAGCAGTTGCAAGCCCTTCTGCGGCTCGCCAATCGATACGAGGGCCTCGCCGGCGTCGTATTCGCGAGCTTCCAGCCAGTCGCGGAGCTCATCGACCATGTCCTCGAACACGACCTGCCTGTCGAGATGGCGCTCCATGTCGCCGACGACCCGTTCCAGCAAAGCGTCGCCCAGGTCCTCGTCTGCGGCGGGGTCCGACCGCCAGGTGTCGAGAACGATATCCTCGCAGCGCTCCAGGGCACGGTCCGCATCCGGCTCGAACAGCAGGTTTTCGTGAACGGCGGAGGGGAGGTTGCGCTCCAGTCCGTTCTCGAGTTTCTCCGACGCTGCGCTCAGCACCACCCGCGCTCCGACGGCCTGCGCGGCATGCATGAACCTGCACAGCCCGTTGATGGCTGAGAAATCGAAACCAGACACGGCGCCGAAATCCAGCAGGATGCATGCCGGCCTCGGGGTGGCGTCCAGAGACTGCCTGAGGCGGTCCAGCAGGGGGCCGACGCTGCCGAAGAAGACATATCCGCGCAGCCGGTACGCCTGTATCCGTTCTCCCTCTGCCCGCAGTATGGCTCGATCGGGAATGGAACGGCTCCTGTTGCTGTGACGCTCACGGGCGGTGTAGCTGGCTTCGATCAAGTCCACGCGGCTGAGGCGGACGGCGAAGAACACCATGGTGATCAGCATTCCGACGCCCACCCCCTCGAGAAAACCCAGGGACACGATGGTGGCGGCGATCAGCAGGAGAATTGCGTATTCGATCCAGGGCAGCCGCCTGCGGCCCTTCACGATCCACTCGTCCAGCAGACCGAGGCCGAGGAAGAGCAGCATCCCTGCAATGAGCGGCACGGGGATCAGGTTCAAGAGTGAATCGCCCAGGAGAACGACAGAGCCGATCAGCAGGGCGGTCACGACGCCGGTCAGCCGAGTTTCCGCCCCGAACCTGTTGCTGAGAATCGAAAAGGTGAATATCAGGCTTCCACCCGGGCCGGCGCCCAGGCCGGCGATCACACCGGCGCCGCCTGCCGCCTTGAACTCCCTGTTCCACTCGAACTCCTGGTTCACGGCAAGTTCAAGGGCGCTCAAGTGCATGGCCACGGCGATCAGAGTCACCACGATCAGGGTCAGAATGTTGGGAAATTGAGCGGCTACCGCGGCCCAATCCACATGCGTCACGTCGCCGGACTGGAAGGGATGCCACAGGCCTCCTTCCGCCGTGCCGGCGAACAGCAGGCCCGCCGCCCGGGCTTCATCTCCGGAGACCCCGATGCCGGCAAGGACCAGATGATAGAGCATGGCGATGAGCAGGAAACTCGCCGGCAGAATGAAATGATTGCTCCAGCGTTTCGTGGCAAGGACAAGGCCGAAACCGTAGGCCACGCCCGGAGCCCATCTCCACAGCACGTCGGGCTCCAGGAGAGAGGGGAGGGTTTGCCTCTCCGCCGTGACTCCCATCAGCGACAGGGCGGCCACGCACAAAAGTACCCCTGTCCCGGCGATGAACCCGCCGGCCACGGAATAGGGGATGAACCGGATCAGGTTGGCGAGCCGAAAATGCCCGACGATCAGAAAACAGATGCCCGTCGCCACTGCCCCGATGATCACGACCGTGGCCGTGGTCACGAAGCGCGCGACCGCATCGCCCTCCACACCGATCGTTGACGCGATCACGACCAAGACCATCGAGGACGGCACCGCGGTCATCGAGAGCGCGCCACGGTAGCCGCTGGTCAGGGCGATCCACAGGCAGACGACGAATCCGCCGAACAGCACCATGATCGTGCCCTGGGACAGAAACGGCGCCAACGGGCCCGAGAATACGAGGGCCCCCACGGAAATCAGGTATGCCGCTCCGATCACGCCCACGACCAGGCCGACCGACAGCGCAGGGAACAGATTCCCCGAGAGCACGTCAGTGCGGAGTTCGGTTATCAGGTTCTTGAGCGGCGGTCTCATCGACCTGCCGGGATACTGCGTTGCGCGGAAACGAGTTTGATCTCGAATTGTCGCCGGTTGCGGCCGTCGTACGGGAGCATGTGCGCGGGCTTGTTTAGCGTCGCACGCCAGACGTCTCGACAACTGGGGTGAAGGGCGCCAGAGCGGCTCGTTCAGCGCTGGATAGCTGCCGATCCGGTCCGAAAGACGTTTTCATGGCACGCGCGTCCCGCAAGCCGCAGCACGTACCCGGCTGATCGGGGAAGCAGGCCAGTCACTATGGTAGGTACTACACGCCCTCGACGAAGATGAAACTGGAGTTGCTGGAGCGTGCCAGCGTTTGCTTGGGGCCCTCGAATTCTGGCGAATCGTACCATGCCTTCGCCTGGTCCATGCTGCCGAACTCGATGACGACCACGCGGTCGGGCGTCCAGTCGCCCTGCGCCACTTCGAACTTGCCCCCCCGAATCAGGTACCTGCCGCCATACTTTTCTACTGTCGCCGGAACCGCCTCGACAAACTCGCGGAATAGCCCCGGGTCCGAAATGTGCATGTCCGCGACCAGGTAGCACGCCATCCTCTATCACTCCTCCTTTGAGGGCGCCAACGCGAGTCACAACAAGTTCTGGTCGGTTAGCGCTACCAACTCGCCCTTCGCGCTCCAGCTCTCGCGCCGTCTCGGCGAATGGCGATCTGCAGCGTAACATAACTCATCGCATGTATCATTAGTGTGAATTATCTGACTATTTAGATATCTTTTTCATATCTATTCCGTCAGAACCGCGGCTGGTAAAGCACCACGGTCCAGCCGGTGGGCCCTGCGGGAGCTTTCACTGAGCGACGCAGATCTGGCCGCGAGGGCTTGAGGACGTTGGCGAGCCAAGCTTTGGGGGGGGCGGCAGCGTTGAGCTTGGCGGTGCCGATGAGCGCATGCATCACCGCCGCGCGCTGGCCGCCGCGATCGGCGCCCGCGAACAACCGGGACTTGCGTCCGAGACAGATGCCACGCAGCGCCCTCTCGGCCGCGTTATTCGTGAGGCAGATGCGCCCGTCGTCGAGGAAGCGGGCGAAGGCATCCCAGCGCTCACATCGTCTTCCTCCCCGTCGTGCGGGCGCCGTCCGCCCTGCCCCGCCGGAGCGAGCGGCCGGATCAGAGGTCGAGCGCGGTCACCCTGTCGGCGTGGGTCTGGATGAAGGCGAGGCGGGATTCGGGACGGCGGCCCATCAGCTCCTCGACCCGGCGCGCGGTGGCCGTGCCCGCGCCCTCGCCGATCTCGACGCGCAGCAGCGTGCGCCCTGCCGGGTTCATGGTGGTTTCCTTGAGCTGGGCCGGCGGCATCTCGCCCAGCCCCTTGAAACGGCTGATCTCGACCTTGCCGGCGCCGGCGAAGTCGCTGGCGAGCAGCCGGTCGCGGTCGGCATCGTCGCGCGCATAGTGGGTCGTGCCGCCGCGGGCGAGACGATAGAGCGGGGGCTGCGCCAGGAAGAGCTGCCCGGCGTCGATCAGCCCCGGCATCTGGCGGTAGAAGAAGGTCATCAGCAGCGCTGCGATATGGGCGCCGTCCACGTCGGCGTCGGTCATGATGATGACGCGCTCGTAGCGGAGCGCGTTCGCGTCGAAGCGCGCGCCGGTGCCGCAGCCGAGCGCCTGCACGAGATCGTCCAGCTCCTTGTTGCCGCGCAGCTTGTCGGCGCTGGCGCTGGCGACGTTGAGGATCTTGCCGCGCAGCGGCAGCACCGCCTGGGTCTCGCGGTTGCGCGCCTGCTTGGCGGAGCCGCCGGCCGAATCGCCTTCCACCAGGAAGATCTCGGTGCCCGCCGCCGCCTCGCGCGCGCAGTCGGCGAGCTTGCCCGGCAGGCGGGTCTTGCGGGCGGCGCGCTTGCGCGCGACCTCGCGGTCCTTGCGACGCCGGAGCCGCTCCTCGGCGCGCTCGACGACGCGCTCCAGCAGCAGGTTGGCGGCGGCGGGATCGGCCGACAGCCAGTGGTCGAAGTGATCGCCGAGGGCGTTCTCCACCAGGCGGCCCGCCTCGGGCGAGACCAGGCGCTCCTTGGTCTGCCCCTGGAACTGCGGCTCGCGCAGGAACACCGAGAGCAGCGCACAGGCGCCGCCCACCACGTCGTCGGCGGTGAGCTGGGCGGCACGCTTGTTGCCCACCAGCGCGCCATAGCCCTTCAGTCCGCGCACCAGGGCCGCGCGCATGCCGGCCTCGTGGCTGCCGCCGTCGCTCGTCGGCACCGTGTTGCAGTGCGAGGCGACGAAGCCCTCCTCGTCATCGGGCCAGGCGAGCGCCCATTCGAGGCGGCCGGCATCGCCGTTGAGCGCGCCCTGGCCGGCGAAGGGGGCGGGCGTCAGCGTGTGACGCCTGCCAAGCGTGGCCTTCAGATAGTCCACGAGCCCGCCCGGATAGTGCAGCACGGCGCTCTCCGGCACCGCATCGCTACCGCCGAGCAGTGCGGGATCGCAGGACCAGCGGATCTCGACGCCGCGATAGAGGTAGGCGCGCGTCCGCGCCATCTCGTGCAGCGGCCCCGGCCCGAAGCGGAGCGCCGCCCCGAAGATCTCGGGATCGGGGCGGAAGCGCACGAGCGTGCCGCGCCGGTTGGTGACCGGCCCTGCGTCTTCCAGCGGGCCGGCGGGCAGCCCGCGGGCGTAACCCTGCCGCCACAGCCGCCTGTCGCGCGCGACCTCGACCGTCAGCGTCTCGGAGAGCGCGTTGACCACCGAGAGGCCCACGCCATGCAGCCCGCCCGAGGTCGCATACACCTTGTCGCCGAACTTGCCGCCCGAGTGTAGCGTGGTGAGGATCACCTCGAGCGCGGAGACGTTCTCGTACTTCGGATGCGGGTCGACCGGGATGCCGCGGCCGTTGTCCCTGACCGACGCCGAGCCGTCGCCGTGGAGCGCGATCTCGATGCGGCTCGCATGGCCGGCGATCGCCTCGTCCATGGCATTGTCGACCAGCTCGGCCAGCAGGTGGTGCAGCGCCCGCTGATCGGTGCCGCCCACGTACATGCCGGGCCGCCGGCGCACCGGCTCCAGCCCCTCGAGAATCTCGATGTCGTGCGCCGTGTAGCCGCCCGAGGGCCGCGCGGGCGACGGGGCCGCCGCCTGCGCCTTCGCCTGTTGCCGGCGGCGGCCTGCAGCAGGCGCCTTGCGCGCGGCCTTGCCCTTGTCCCTGCCCTTCCCCTTCTTGGCCGGGGCGGCAGAGGCGCTCTCGTCGAGCCCGGCGAAGAGATCGAGGGTGTTGGCCATGGCCCTGACGACGGCCCCGTTGCTGCGGCGAGCGCGTGGACGCGCCGGCGCCACTATAGGGAGGGGCGCGGCGTCTGCCAACGATCCTTCGACATGTTGTGGTCCGCAGGCGCCCTGCTACCACAAGTGGTTGCTTGAGTCGCCAGCCGGCACGACCGACCGGGTCTAGAGCCCCGCCTTGGTCTCGGCCAGCACCATATCGACCACGCGGTGCAGGGCTTCGTCTTCCGTGTCGCCCTCCAGGCGCCGCAGGCGGTAGAGGTCGATCTGGCGATCCGCGCCGGTGCCCTCCCTGACGATGGTGAGCGCGCGACGCAGCTCCGTCTCGCAGCCGAGCGCGCGGGCGTCCGCCGCAAGCTCGTCGACCAGCGCGCTCACGTAGTCGTGGATGTCCACGCGCCCGCTGCCGGCAGCGCTATCGCCGAAAAAGGCGTGCACGCCGTAGCGCTGGGCAATCCAGCGATCCTGCGCGATGAGCTCGGTGCGCGGCTCGGGCGGCAGCGCGCCGTCCCGCTCCCGGCGCCAGAGCCGGCGGACCAGGGCGGCATAGAGCGCGACGACGCTCATCGCATCCTCGATGCCCGTGCAGACGTCGCAGATCCGCAGCTCGATGGTCGGATAGGCCCTGGAAGGGCGGATGTCCCACCAGAGCTCGCTGGCATCGCCGATGTAGTCCATGCGCCGGTAGTCGGAGACGAGGTCGTCGTAATCGGCCCGGGAGTCGAGCGGGCCGGGCAGCCCGGTGCGCGGCAGGGCGCCCATCACGGTGAGCCGATAGGACTTGTACCCGGTATCGTGCCCGCTGTTGAACGGCGAGGACGAGGAGAGAGCCTGCAGCAGCGGCAGGTAGCGCCTGAGCGCGGTCATCACCCGGATGCGCACATCGTCATCGCCGAAGCCGGCGTGGACGTGCATGCCGCCGACGAGGGTGCGGCGCACGGTCTCCCGATAGGTGGACGCGAAGCGGCGGTAGCGCTCCCCGGGCGTGGGCGCCTGCTCCCGCCACGAGGCGAAGGGGTGGGAGGAGGAGGCCATGACCGCAACACCGTGCGCCTCGGCCGCCTCGACGACGAGCCGCCGGGTCTCGATCAACGCCTGGCGCACCTCGGACACCGAGTTGCACACCCGCGTGTTGGTCTCGATCTGGGAGCGCAGGAACTCGTGCACGACCTTGTGGGGGCCGGCGTTCGCCTGGCAGTGCTCGAAGATGCCTTCGTCGGGATCGGCGAGGAGATCGCGAGTCTCGGGATCGACGAGGAAGAACTCCTCCTCGACGCCGAGGGTGATCGCGAGGTCCTGGTTCTCGGCTGGATCGGTCATCGGTCGTTCACGTCACTTAACCGGGTTGTGCAGATGCTATGCCCGCAGGGGCATGAAGCATTGTCTCTGCACGGCCCCGTCCGCCGCAATCGGTTAGTATGGGCGCGACGCAGCCGGCAAGAGGTTTCCGTGCAGCCAGAGACCGAGCGACGCCTCGCCACCGAAGCGCTCGACCGCATCGGCCGCAGCGCCCTGCCCGAGGCCGATGCCGCCATGACGGTGGACGGCAGGCGCTACACCTGCACGGACGCACTGGCGGCGGAGAAGGAGGCGCTCTTCCGCCGCCACCCGCTGCCGCTCGCCTTCGGCTGCGAGATCGCCGCCCCCGGCGACTACCTCACCCTCGACATCGCCGGCGTGCCGGTGCTGCTGATGCGCGGCGACGACGGCACGGTGCAGGGCCTGCTCAACACCTGCCGCCACCGCGGCGCCCGCCTGCTCGACGGCGCGGGCCACGTCGGCAAGGCCTTCGCCTGCCCCTATCACAACTGGTCCTATGACCGCTGCGGCGTGCTCAGGGCGCAGCCGGCGGGCGAGCACTTCCCCCACATCGCGGTGGGGGAGGAGAGGCTGGTGCGCTTCCCCGCGGCGGAGCGGGACGGCCTCGTCTGGCTGCTGCTCGACCCTGCAGGCGCGCTCGACCTCGATGCCGCGCTGGGCCCCCTCGGGCCGGAGCTCGCGGCCTACGGGCTCGGCGGCTACCGCCACCGCGGCAGCCACGCCTGGACCAAGCGGATGAACTGGAAGCTCGGCGTGGATACCTTCCTCGAGTACTACCACGTGCCCATCCTGCACCGCGGCTCCATCGGCAAGACGCTGTTCGGCACGGTCTTCCTCTACGAGGCGCTGGGCCGCCACGCGCGGCTGGTGGCGCCGCGCCGCAGCATCGAGGATCAGCGCGATGGCGATCCCGCAGGCTGGCGGGTGCTGCCGCACGCGACCATCGTCTATCGCCTCTTCCCCAACGCGGTGTTCATCAGCCAGGGCCCGCACGTGGAGCTGGTCCGCTTCTTCCCGGACCCCGCGCGGCCGGACACCACGATGTGCCGCTTCAGCTTCGCCTCGCCCGCGGACGATCGCTCCGGGCGGGACTGGGACGAGATGATGCGGCTCGCGCTCGGCGTGCTGGACACCGAGGACTTCGCCGTGATGGAGGGCGTGCAGGCGAACCTCGCCGCCGGCATCCAGCGCGAGATCGTGTTCGGCCGGAACGAGATCGGCCTGCAGAACTTCCACCACGTGCGCGACGCCGCGCTCGCCGGCTGACCCCAGCACCCCCGGAGCCCCACGATGGCCAAGACCTACCTCTTCACCGTCAGCCCGGCCACGCCGCCGGCCATGACCATCGACCCCGGCACGGAGATCGAGGTCACCGTCGACGGCGCCTTCGACGACATCGAGGACATCGCCGCGGTGCCGACGCCGTTCACGCCGGCCTCGGAGGGGCATCCGCTCGCGCCGGTGACCGGCCCGATCGCCGTCAGCGGCGCGCGGCCGGGGGATTCGGTGGCGATCGACCTGCTCGCGATCGAGCCCTTCGGCGAGGGCGCCAACGCGGTGCTGCGCGACTTCGGCGTCCTCAAGGAGGAATTCGCCGAGCCCGCCATCGTCTCCTGCCCGATCCGCGACGGGCAGGCCTGGTTCGGAAACCGGGTGGCGATCCCGCTCGCCCCCAATCTGGGCACGCTCAGCACCATGCCGCCCGAGGGCTACCGGCCCTCCCACGCGGGCCCCTACGGCGGCGACTTCGACCAGCGCGACGTGGGAGTCGGCGCCCGCGTTCACCTGCCGGTGATGGTCGACGACGCGCTGATCTTCATGGCCGACCCCCATGCTGCGATCAGCGACGGCATCATCAGCGGCACCGGGGTCGAGTGCTCGGCGCGGGTGCGGGCGCGGATCGCGCTCAACAAGGAGAGCCCGGTGGAACGGCCGATCTTCGAGCAGAACGGCACGGTGCAGATCGTGGGCTACGGCCCCTCGGTGGAAGCGGCGACCGAGGACGCCTCGAATGCCGCCGTCGGCCTGGTCTCGCGCTGGACCGGGCTCTCGCGGCGGGAGGCCTACATGCTGCTCGGCATCGTCGGCGAGCTCCGCATCGGCACCTCGCCCCGGCCCACCATGGCGGCGCGGCTGATCGTCGACAAGGCGGTGCTGGCGTCCGCCGGCTGGGACGGCGCCGTGGTGCCTGCCGCCTGACGGCGCGCGCGGCGGGAGTCCGTCAAGCGAAGAACCAGGGCGAGAGCCCCTGCTGGTTCTCGTCCACGATCAGGCGCCGGCCCGGCGGCGGGACGGCGCGCTGGCTGCAATCGGTGCGCTCGCAGAGGCGGCAGTTGACGCCGATGGGGGTCACGGCGGCGGGACGCTCGGGGTCGATGCCCGCGCCGTAGACGAGGCCGGCGCCGTAGGAGAGCGAACAGCCGATGGCGATGGCCCGCTGCTGGCCGGGCAGCGCGTGGCCGGCGCCGGGGCGCGACACCGCACGGGCGACGGTGAGGAAGCGTGCGCCGTCCGGCATCTCGACGATCTCGACGCGCGTCTCGCCGGGGGTCTGAAACGCGCGGTGCACGCCCCAGCGCGGGCAGAGACCGCCGAAGCGCGCGAAGCGGAAGCCGCCCGCGTCGACGCGGCGCAGCACGTTGCCCGCGCAGTCGAGATGGACGAGGAAGAACGGCAGCCCCTTCGCCCCTGGCCGCTGCAGGGTGACGAGGCGCTCGCAGACATGCTCGAACCCGACCCCGAAGCGGCGGCCGAGGAGGTCGATGTCGTAGGCGAGGCCGTCGGCAGCCTCGAGAAAGCGCTCGTAGGGCATCAGGCAGGCGCCGGCGAAATAGTTCGCGAGCTCCACGACCAGGAGGTCGCGCGCCGCCCCCTCCAGGCCCGAGCCCGCCGCGAGGTCGTCGATCGTCTCGCGCCAGCCGAGCAGCGCGAGCTGATGGGCGAGCTGGAAGGCGCGCTCCTCCGGCGCCAGAGCGTCCGACAGCAGCACGCGGCGGCCGTGGCGGTCGTAGCGCCGGACAAGGTCGTGCATCACCTCCGCAGGCAGGATACGCACCCGGAGGCCGTGAGCGTCGGTGAGAACGGCACGGAGGCCCTCGTAGAGGCCGTCGGTCTCGAGGCCCGCCTCCGCCCAGAGCCGCTGGGCGGCCTCCTCGAGCTCGTGGACGTAGCCGGAGCGGGCCTGCATCGCCTCCTGAACCTCGTCGCCGGGTGCGCGGACCGCTGCGGCCGCCGCCGCCGCCGCGGCGGACGATAGACTGCCGCGCTGCGCCTCCGCCGGGTCCATCGCGTTCTCCAGCAGGTCGCGGTAGGCGCGGAAGAGCAGGACGACCGCGTCGCCCAGCGCCGGGCTCGCCTGCGCCGCGTCGCGGATGTCCTGATCCGTTACCTGGCTGCGCGCGAACAGGGGGTCGCCAAAGACCTCCCTGAGCGCGGCGGTGACCCTCCCCTCGTCGTCCTCGGCGAAGCGCTGCAGGTCGACGTCGAAGGCCTGGCCGAGCCGGAGCAGGAAAGGAACCGTGACCGGCCGCTGCGAGCGCTCGATCAGGTTCAGGTAGCTGGTGGAGATGCCGAGCTGGGCCGCCATGCGCGCCTGGGTGAGGCCGCGCTCCCGCCGCAGCCGCCGCACCCGCTGGCCCGCCATCAGCTTTCCCTGCATGACCTGCCCCCGTCACGCGCGCCGCGAACGCCCCCGGCGCCCCACCAATACAATATTTACAAAATGACAGAAGAAAATACACGAAATGCGACTGAAATACATCTTTTTTTCCAGCAAGTTATGGACTTTTCCGTCGTGTCGGGCAACAGTCCGCCCATATTGCGTTGCAGCATGCAAGGGACGCTAGGTGATGCAGCAGAGCCGCAGGAAGGAAGTCGAGACGCCCTGGGATCCGGGCGTCAGCATCGTCGGCCCCATCGTTCCGGGTCTCGCCGAGATCCTGAGCGCTGACGCCGCCGCCTTCGTCGCCATGCTGGAGCGCCGCTTCGGCGCCGAGCGGCGGCGCCTGCTCGCGGCCCGGGCGGACTTCCAGGCGCGCATCGACGCCGGCGAGAACCCGGGCTTCCGGCCCGAGACGCAGGCGATCCGCGACGGCGACTGGACCGTCGCCGGCACGCCCGCCGACCTCGCCGACCGGCGGGTCGAGATCACCGGGCCGGTGGACCGCAAGATGGTCATCAACGCGCTGAACTCCGGCGCCTCCTGCTTCATGGCCGATTTCGAGGACTCCGCGGCGCCCACCTGGGACGTGATGATCGCGGGCCAGGTCAACCTGCGGGACGCCGTGAGCCGCACCATCGCGCTCACCGACCCGAGGACCGGCAAGTCGTATGCGCTCGGCGAGGAGACCGCGACCCTCATCGTGCGCCCGCGCGGCTGGCATCTGGAAGAGGCGCACGTGCTGGTGGACGGCCGGCCGGCGTCCGCGAGCCTCGTCGACTTCGGGCTCTTCTTCTTCCGCAACGCGGCCCGGCTCATGGCGCGCGACTCCGGCCCCTACTTCTACCTGCCCAAGCTGGAGCACCACGAGGAGGCCGCGCTCTGGAACGACGTGTTCGTCGCGGCCCAGGAGGAGCTGGGCCTCCCCCGCGGCACGATCAAGGCGACGGTGCTGATCGAGACCATCACTGCGGCCTTCGAGATGGACGAGATCCTGCACGCGTTGAAGGACCACATCGTCGGCCTCAACTGCGGCCGCTGGGACTACATCTTCAGCGTCATCAAGACCTTCCGAAACCGCGCGGACTGGGTGCTGCCGGACCGCGGCCTCGTCACCATGACGCAGCCGTTCATGCGCGCCTACAGCCGGCTCCTCATCGAGACCTGCCACCGGCGCCGCGCGCACGCGATGGGCGGCATGGCGGCGCAGATCCCCATCAAGGGCGACGACGAGGCGAACGACGAGGCGTTCGCGAAGGTCCGCGCCGACAAGGAGCGCGAAGCCGGCGACGGCCATGACGGCACCTGGGTCGCCCATCCAGGCCTCGTGCCCGTCGCCCGCGACGTGTTCGACCGCCTGATGCCGGAGGCCAACCAGCTTTCGCGCGCGATCGGCAACCTCGCGGTGACCGAGGCAGACCTTCTGGCGGTGCCGGAGGGCGCGCTCACCGAGGAGGGCTTGCGCGCCAACATCCGCGTCGGCGTCCAGTACATCGAGGCGTGGCTCGCCGGGCGCGGCGCCGTGCCGCTCTACAACCTGATGGAGGACGCGGCGACCGCCGAGATCAGCCGTGCCCAGATCTGGCAGGGCATCCGCCACGGCGCGCGGCTTGCGGACGGCCGCGCCGTCGATCGCGCGCTGGTGGAGGGGCTGCTGGCCGAGGAGGTCGCGGGCCTGAGGGAGACGCTCGGCGCCGACCGCTTCGACGGCGGCCATTTCGACGAGGCGGTCGCCCTCTTCGCCGAGGTCGCGACCGCCGAGGACTTCCCCAACTTCCTCACGCTTCCCGCCTATCAGGTGCTGAACACCATTCACGACGGCGCCGCCGGATCAGGAGAATAAGATGAGCGCACGATCGATCGACTCGCTGATCAACGACGCGCCGCAGGGGCGCTTCGCCGGCATTCGCCGCACCTACGATGCCGGGAAGGTCGTCGCGCTGCGCGGCTCGCTGCCGCTGCGGCACACCCTCGCCGAGCACGCCGCCAACCGGCTCTGGCATCTTCTCGCCACCGAGGACTACGTCCATGCTCTCGGCGCGATGACCGGCGGCCAGGCGGTGCAGATGGTGCGCGCCGGCCTCAAGGCGATCTATCTCTCGGGCTGGCAGGTCGCGGCCGACGCCAACGGCGCGGGCCACACCTACCCCGACCAGAGCCTCTACCCGGCCGACAGCGGACCGGCGTTGGCGCGGCGCATCAACCGCGCGCTGCAGCGCGCCGACCAGATCGACAGCGTCGACGGGCTCGGCGAGAGAGAATGGTTCGCGCCGATCGTGGCCGACGCCGAAGCCGGCTTCGGCGGCCCGCTCAATGCGTTCGAGATCGCGAAGGCTTATATCGAGGCCGGCGTCGGCGGGGTGCACTTCGAGGATCAGCTCGCGTCCGAGAAGAAGTGCGGCCACATGGGCGGCAAGGTGCTAATCCCCACCCAGGCGCATATCCGCAACCTGAGCGCAGCCCGGCTCGCCGCCGACGTCGCGGGCACGGCGACCGTGATCGTCGCGCGGACCGATGCGGACAGCGCCAAGCTCATCACCAGCGACATCGACGAGCGCGACCGCCCCTTCATCACCGGCGAGCGCACGGCGGAAGGTTTCTTCCGCCTGCGGGACGGCGAGGGCATGGCGCGCTGCATCGCGCGCGGCCTGGCGTTCGCGCCCTTCGCCGACCTGATCTGGATGGAGACCTCGACTCCCGATCTGGCCCAGGCGCGGACCTTCGCCGAGGCCATCCACCGCAGCTTCCCGGGCAAGATGCTCGCCTACAACTGCTCCCCCTCCTTCAACTGGCGGAGCAACATCGACGAGCGCACCATCGCCCGCTTCCAGCGCGAGCTGGGCGCCATGGGCTACAAGTTCCAGTTCGTCACGCTGGCCGGCTTCCACAGCCTGAACCACGGCATGTTCGAGCTCGCGTCCGGCTACCGCGACCACGGCATGGCGGCCTACTCGGCGCTGCAGGAGGCGGAGTTCGCGTCCGAGGCCGCGGGCTACACGGCGACCCGCCATCAGCACGAGGTCGGCGCCGGCTACTTCGACGCGGTCAGCCTCGCCGTCTCCGGCGGCGACGCGTCCACCACCGCGATGGCGGGCTCCACCGAGACCGACCAGTTCACGCATCCGGTTTCGAGCGCCGCCTGACCCGCGGGCCGCGCTCACCACGGGCATCGCCGCACCTCCCCGCGGCGGTGCCCGTTCTTCGTCGACTCAGGCCGGAGTCAGCACGAAGTCGAAGCGCGCCCGCCAGCCATCGCCGGCACGGTCGAGCCGCATCGTCAGCTCTTCCCGGTAGATGACGTCGCCGGCGTTGGCATCCCCCATGTCGGGGAAATAGACCTGGGTGGTGAGCAGCCGCGTCGCCTCGCCCTGCACCTTGACGTGGATGTGCGGCGTGCGGCCGCCGTAGCGCACGGGCCGGATGGTCTCGAAGCGGAAGGCGCCCGCGGCGTCGGTGAACTGATGCCCGCGGTAGCGGAAGCCGCGGTTGTCGTAGTCGCCGCGCTCGTCGCAGTGCCAGATGTCGATCACCGCGCCGGCCACCGGCCGGCAGTCCGGCGTCAGCACCAGGCCCTGGACGGCCAGCGGCTCCCCCGCCGTCCCCGGCTCGCGCAGAATGGCGCGGCGTGGCGTCTTGGGCGTGTAGAAGGGCCCCTCCGTCTGCGCCGGCGTGCCGGGCGTGCACGCGAGCGGCGGCGCGAGACCGAGGTCGCGCTCGGGCGCCGGGCCCTCGAACGCATAGTCGAGCGGCGTCCCCCAGGCGCGGGCCTGCGTGGGTGCGACGACCGCCCCGGCGGCGGCGCTCGCGAGGCCGGCCACGGCCCCGCGGCGCGTCACCCACCCGCGCATCGCCATCGCCTCCCGCCCGCCGCTTCCCCCGGCGTCACGCCGTGGCCGCCGCCGGCCCGGCCTGCGGGCCGCGGATGAGGCGGCCGGGGAGCGCGCCGGTCGCCTCGCCGTCGCGATAGACCGGGGCGCCGGAGAGCACCGTCGCCACGTAGCCCTCGGCCCGCTGGATGAGGCGGCGGCCGCCGGCCGGCAGGTCGTAGACCGGCTCCGGACAGTGCAGCGAAAGCCTGTCGAGGTCGATCACGTTGAGATCGGCCTTGAAGCCGGGCCGGAGCAGGCCGCGGTCGGTCAGGCCGAGGGCCAGCGCATTGTCGCGGGTCATGCGCCTGACCGCCCAGGGAAGCTCCATGCGCGCGCCCGCCGCCCGGTCGCGCACCCAGTGGACCAGCATGTAGGTGAACGCGCTCGCATCGCACAGCATGCCCACATGGGCGCCGCCGTCGCCGAGGCTCACCAGGGTATTGGGATGCCGGAGCATCTCGCCCACCGCGTCGAGGGAGCCCTCGCTGTAGTTGCTGACCGGCCGGTAGAGCAATGCCTTGCCGTCCCTCTCCAGCAGGTAGTCGTAGGCGACGTCCTCGGGCGTGCGCCCCTCGCGGGCTGCGATGGCGGCGACGCTCTGCTCGTCGGACGGCTCGTAGTTCGGCGGCGTGCCGAGCGGATAGAGCCGATCCCAGCTCGAGACGCGACGGGCGAGGGAGGGGTTCGCACATTCCTCGGCGAAGAGGCGGGCGCGGAAGGCAGGATGCCGCAAAATCTCCAGCTTCTCCGCGAGCGGCCGCTGCGCGATCGCCTCCCAGCTCGGCCGCCCGGAGAACGGATTGATGGAAATCTCGAAGCCGAGCAGGACGCCGGTCGCGCGCGTCAGCGTCTGGCCGATGATCGGCAGGCCGTCGCGGTTCGCCTCGGCGATGTGGTCGAGGATCCGGCGCCAGCCGTCCGGCCTGCGGTCGACCTGCAGGATCGTGATCGCCAGCGGCCGGCGGCTGCGCTCGACCACGCGCCGCAGCATGGCGAACTCCGCGTCCAGATCGTCGAAGTCCGAGATTACCTGCAGCCAGCCGGCCCCGACCTCGCCCATCGCGGCGCCGATGGCGGTGAGCTCGTCCTCGGCCGCGGTCAGCGTGGGGATCGGGCGGCCGTCGAGGGTCTTGTGGTTGAGGGTGCGCGAGGTGGAGAAGCCCAAGGCACCGGCGCGCACGCCCTCCGCCGCGAGCTCGGCCATGGCCGCGTTGTCCTCGGCCGTGGCGGGCTCGCGCTTCACGCCGCGTTCGCCCATGACGAAGACCCGGACCGGCGAGTGCGGCACCTGCGCCGCGATATCGAGGTCGTAGGGCCTGGCGTCCAGCGCATCCATGTATTGCTCGAAGCTCTGCCAGCTCCAGGGCAGGCCCTCGTCCAGCACCGCACCGGGGATGTCCTCGACGCCTTCCATGAACTCCACCAGCGTCTCCCGCTGGTCGGGCCGGCAGGGGGCGAAGCCGACGCCGCAATTGCCGATCATCGCCGTGGTGACGCCGTTCCACGACGACGGCGTGATCCGGCTGCTCCATGTCGCCTGCGCGTCGTAGTGGGTGTGGGGGTCGATGAAGCCCGGCGTGACGATCATGCCGCGCGCGTCGATCTCTTCCGATCCCGGCCCGAGGCCGGGGCCGACCGCCGCGATGCACCCGCCCGCGATCCCGACATCCGCGTCGAAGGGCTCGCCGCCTGCGCCGTCCACCACCGTGCCGCCGCGAATCACCAGCGTATATGGACTGCTCACCGTCGCCCCCTTCACACTCCCGGAGAGAGGTCCATTAGAAGGATTTCGCGCCCCGCCGCAAGGACGGAAAACGTCGAGGCCAGGCGATTGCCTCTCCGGGCACGGCCCGCCACACTCGGCCGACCGCACGGAGAGATCGGGAGACGCTCACAATGCTGACCAGCGAAGACCGCATGCTCACCACACACGCCGGCAGCCTGCCGCGCCCGCCGGGCTTGGAGACCCTGCTCATCAAGCGGGAGCAGGGCGCCGCCATCGACCCGGGCGAATTCGAGCAGGCGGTCGCAAACGCCATCGACTGGGTCGTCGCCAGGCAGATCGAGAGCGGCGTCGACATCGGCGGCGACGGCGAGGAATCCCGCGTCGGCTTCCAGACCTACGTGCCGCAGCGCATGTCGGGCTTCGGCGGCGAATCCCAGCGCAACATGCTGACCGACATGGTGAAGTTCCCCGGCTACGCGCAGATGTTCACCGAGCGCACCTGGAGCCGCGACAAGGAGCGGCCCAAGGTCTGGAACGCGCCGCAGGCGCAGACCGCCGTCGAGTACGAGCCCGATCTCGCCGACGTGACTTTCGAGCTCGATCAGTTCGCGGCGTCGCTGGAGCGGTCCGACCGGAGCTTCGCCGAGACCTTCGTGACCGCCGCCTCGCCCGGCATCGTCTCCACCACCATGCTGCGGGCCGAGGACAATCCCGACTATCCGCGCGACGAGGACTACGTGATGGCGCTCGGCCACGAGCTGAAGAAGGAGTACGACGCCATCGTCGCCTCGGGCCATCTGCTGCAGATCGACGCCCCCGACCTCGCCATGGAGCGCCAGTTCATGTTCCAGGACCGTCCGCTCGACGAGTTCCTGGATCGGGTCGCGCTGCACATCAGGGCGCTCAACGTCGCCGTCGCCGACATCCCGGCGGAGAAAACCCGGCTCCACGTCTGCTTCGGCAACTGGGACGGCCCCCATATCGACGACTGCGATCTCGAGCCGCTGCTGCCGCTGCTCTACGAGGCCAAGGTCGGCGCGCTCAGCATCGCCTGCTCCAACCCGCGCCACCAGCACGAGTGGAAGGTGCTCAAGGCGAACCCGCCGCCGGAGCCCATGATCCTGATCCCGGGCGTGATCGACGTGACCACCAACTATCTGGAGCACCCGGAGGTGGTGGCGGACCGCATCTGCCTCTATGCCGAGGTGATGGGCGACAAGCGGCGCGTCATCGCCGGCACCGACTGCGGCTTCAGCACCTTCGCGAGCTACCAGTTCGTCGCCGACGACGTGGCGTGGGCCAAGCTCCGCATGCTCGCCGACGGCGCCGCGCTGGCCAGCGAGCGGCTCTGGGGGTAGGGCTCAGCCCCTGATGCGGCTGGAGGTGGGGTCGTAGAGGGGGCGGAGGGAGGCCTTCGCCGGGTAGCGTTCGCCCGCGACCTCGATCTCGTAGCGGCCGGCGTTCACGTAGTCCGCGTCCACGCCCGCCTCGTTCTCCACATAGCCGAGGCCGATTGCGCCCCCTAGCGTGTGGCCGTACATGCCGGAGCGGACGTAGCCGCAGATCGCATCGTCCCGCCAGATCGGCTCGTTGTGATAGAGCAGCGGCGCGGGGTCTTCGAGCAGGAACTGGACGAGGCGCTGACGGAGTCCCTGCTCCCGCTGGCGCAGCACGGCATCCCGCCCGATGAAGGGTGCGGGCTTGTCGAGCTTCACGGCGAAGCCGAGGCCCGCCTCCAGCGGCGTGTCGGCATCGGTGATGTCGTGGCCGTAGTGGCGGTAGGCCTTCTCGATCCGGAGCGAGTTCATGGCATGCATGCCGACCGGGCGGAGCCCGACCCCGTCGCCGGCCTCGACCAGTGCGTCGTAGACGCCCGCCGCGAACTCGGTGGGGATGTAGAGCTCCCAGCCGAGCTCGCCGACGTAGGTGATGCGCGAGGCGCGGACGCGCCCCAGGCCGAGCTCGATCTCCCGGCTGGTGCCGAAGGGGAAGGCGCCGTTGCCAAGATCATCCGGGCTCAAGGACTGCAGCAGGTCCCTGGCGCGGGGGCCCATGACGCCGAGGACGGCGAGGCCCGAGGTGACGTCCGTCAGCACCGCGTGCGCGCCTTCCGGGATATGCCGTCTCAGCCAGAGGGCGTCGCGCACCTGGAACTCGCCGGAGGTCACGATCAGGTAGTCGTCGTCCGCGAGCCGGGTGACGGTGAGGTCGGCCTCGATCCCGCCCGCCTCGTTGAGCCACTGGGTGTAGACGATGCGGCCGGGGGCCACGTCCACCTCGTTGGCGGAGACCCGGCCCAGAGCCTTCGCGGCGTCGCGCCCCTGCAGCCGGAACTTGGCGAACGAGGTCTGGTCGAAGAGGCCCACCCCCTGCCTGACCGCACGGTGCTCTTCCGCGGACACATCGAACCAGTTCTGCCGGCCGAAGCTGTACTGGTAGCGGGGCTCCATGCCGTCCGTGGCGTACCAGTTGGGGCGCTCCCAGCCGAAGGCCTCGCCGTGGCAGGCGCCGCGGGCGGCGAGGCGATCGTGGAAGGGCGAGCGGCGCACCCCCCGCGCCGTCGCGTATTGGCGGAAGGGCCAGTGGTCGTCGTAGAGGAGGCCGAGGGTCTCGCTCACCCGCTCCCGCAGATAGCGCCGGTTGGTCTGGAAGGGGAGCACGCGGCGTATGTCCACGTCCCACATGTCGACGAGCGGCCGGCCGCTCTCGATGCATTCTGCCAGCACCTTGCCTGCGCCGCCGGCGGACTGGATGCCGATTGAGTTGAAGCCGGCGGCGACGTAGCAGCCGGCGAGCCCGGGCGCTTCGCCCAGATGGTAGCGGTCGTCGGGGGTGAAGCTCTCCGGCCCGCAGAAGAAGGTCTGGATACCGGTCTCCGCCAGCGCCGGCATGCGCTGCAGCGCCTGGGTCAGGATCGGCTCGAAGTGGTCCCAGTCGTCGGGGAGCTGGTCGAAGCTGAAGTCGTCCGGAATGCCGTCCATGCCCCAGGGCTTGGCATCGGGCTCGAAGGCGCCGAGGAGGATCTTTCCGGCGTCCTCCTTGTAGTAGGCGCAGTGGTCGTAGTCGCGCAGCACGGGCAGATCGGCGGGCAGGCCGTCGATGGGCTCGGTCATCACGTAGAAGTGCTCGCAGGCGTGGAGCGGCACATGCACGCCGACGGAGGCCGCAAGGTCGCGCGTCCACATGCCGGCCGCGAGCACCACCGCCTCCGCCGTTATGGCGCCTTCAGGGGTCTCCACGCCGGTGATGCGCTCGCCGTCGTGGGCGATCGCGGTGACGGGGACGCCTTCGCGGATCAGCACGCCGCCGTCCCGTGCCCCCCTGGCGAGCGCGCGGGTCACGTCGATGGGGTTGGCCTGGCCGTCGGAGGGGATGAAGATCCCGCCCACCACGTCGTCGACGGCGATCAGCGGGTAGCGCTCCTTGATCTCGTCCGGGCCGAGCACGTCGACGCGGAGATCGAACACCTTGGCCATCGAGGCGCTGCGCTTCAGCTCCTCGAAGCGGCCCTCGTGCGTGGCGAGCGATATCGAGCCGTTCTGCCTGAAGCCGGTCGCCTGGCCCGTCTCCGCCTCGAGGCCGGTGTAGAGCTCGGCCGTGTACTTGGCGAGCTCGGTCATCCGCTTGGAGGGGCGGAGCTGGCCGATGAGGCCGGCGGCGTGCCAGGTGGTGCCGCAGGTGAGCTCGCGGCGCTCCAGCAGCACCACGTCGGAGACGCCGCGCTTCGCCAGGTGATAGGCGACGGAACAGCCCACCACGCCGCCGCCGACGATCACGACCCGGGCCGAGCGGGGAAGATCTCGAGCCATCAGCGGCCCTCCGCTGCGCGCGCCGATGCGAGCTGCCTGATCTCGCCCAGCGCGGAGTCGAGGTCGCGCACCTCGGCCCAGCCGACCCGCATCATCTCGATCGCGGGCTCATGCAGGTGCGGCAGCGTCGTTCCCGTGCATTCCTCGATCACGATGGGCTTGAAGTCGCGGAACATCGCGTCCTTCGAGGTGGCCGCGACGCACTGATTGGTGAGCACGCCCGTCATCAGCACCGTCTCCGCGCGCAAGCCCCGCAGGACGACCTCCAGATCGGTGCCGTAGAAGGCGCTGAGCCGCGTCTTCGCGACGTACCAGTCGTCCGGCTCCGGCTCCAGGTCCGCCAGAACCTCCCAGCCCCAGGTCTCGCGCCTGAGCCCGCCGTCGGCGAGGAAGGGCCGGAGCTGCATGAACGGCCCGCCGTCGTCCGCGCCCCTGATTCCGTGGCGGGTCCAGACGACGGGGATGCGCGCGCGGCGCGCGGCCGCGAGCAGCGCCTTCAGCGGCTCGATGCAGCGGCGCATGTGGCCGATGTCGATGCCCTTGGCCGCGTACCAGCCGCCCTCGTGGAGGAAGTCGTTCTGCGCGTCGATCACGACCAGCGCCGTGTGCCCCGGCACGAGGTCCCAGTGCGCCGCCTCGAAGGGCGTGGCGCCGGCCTCTTCGCTTGTCATCGCCTCTCGTTCCGATCCCGTTGCGGGCGGGCACCGTATCACCCGCGACCCGAAATTGTGAGCATCGCCGCGCCGCCGGCGGCGGCAGGTGTCAGCGGCCCGGAAATAGCGTATTCCCGATGCCCATGAAGGGCGGGGCGAGCGGCACGGAAGACGCGGGCCGGACAGGCAGAGGCGCAGGAAGGCAGTCCGCCGGCGCGGTCTTCACGGCCTTCCTCCTGCTGGGACTCACCTCCTTCGGCGGCCCGGTGGCCCATATCGGCTACTTCCGCGAGGCCTTCGTCGCCCGCCGGCGCTGGCTCGACGACCGCGCCTATGCGGACCTCGTCGCGCTCTGCCAGATGCTGCCGGGGCCGACCTCCAGTCAGGTGGGGATCGGCATCGGGCTCGCGAAGGCGGGGCTCCCGGGCGCGGCGGCGGCCTGGGCCGGCTTCACGCTGCCGTCGGCGGTCATCATGCTGGCCTTCGGCTACGGCGTGGCGGCCTACGAGGAGGCCATTCCGCCCGGCGCCCTGCAGGGGCTGAAGACCGTCGCCGCGGCCGTGGTGGCGCAGGCGGTCTGGGCCATGGCGCGCACGCTCTGCCCCGACGCACCCCGCGCCACGGTGGCGGTGCTCGCCGCGGTGGCCGCCGTGCTGGCGCCCTCGGTCGTGACCCATGTCGCGCTCATCGCCGCCGGCGCGCTCGCCGGCCTCCTCTTCATGCGCCCCGCCGCAGGCGAGCGTCACGTGTCGCTCGGCATCGCCGTGGACCGGCGGCTCGCGGTCCTGCTGCTGGGCCTCTTCCTCGCGCTGCTCGTCGCCCTGCCGCTGCTCGCCAATTCCTGGCCGTCGCAGGCGCTGATGCTGGTCGACGGCTTCTACCGCTCCGCCTCGCTGGTCTTCGGCGGGGGCCACGTGCTGCTGCCGTTGCTGCAGGCCGAGGTCGTGCCGCCGGGCTGGGTCGCGAACGAGACCTTCGTCGCCGGCTACGGCGCAGCGCAGGCGCTGCCGGGGCCGCTCTTCACCTTCGCCGCCTATCTTGGCGCCGTGGCGGGCATCGGGCCGGGCGGGGTGCCGGGCGGCCTGCTCTGCCTCGGCGCGGTCTTCCTGCCCTCGTTCCTTCTGGTGGTCGGCGCGCTCCCCTTCTGGGAGGCGCTCAGGCGCCTTGCCGCCGCCGAGCGCGCGATGCTGGGCGTGAACGCGGCGGTCGTGGGTTTGCTCGGCGCCGCCTTCTACGATCCGATCTGGACCGGCGGCGTCCGCACGCCCGCCGACCTCGCGCTCGGGCTGGCCGCCTTCGTGCTGCTGGTCTTCTGGAAGGTGCCGCCCTGGGCCGTGGTGATCCTCGGCGCGCTGGGGGGCTGGGGGATCGGTGCGCTCGCAGGCTGAGCCGCCCGGGGCGGACCGCGGGGGCCGGTGGCGGCTGCAGCCGCTGACCGCCATCGTGATCTGCTTCGGCGCGGTCTTCGTGCTGAGCCAGTTCTTCCGAGCCTCCAATGCCGTCATCGCGAAGACGCTGAGCGCCGAGTTCGGCCTTTCGCCGGAAGCGCTCGGCCTGCTCACCGGGCTGTTCTTCCTCTCCTTCGGCGCAGCCCAGATCCCGGTGGGCATGCTGTTCGACCGTTTCGGCGCACGCCGCACGGTGCCCGTGGTGCTCACCGCCGCGATCGCGGGCTCGCTCCTCTATGGGATGGCCGAGGGCGAGGCGATGCTGATGGCGGGGCGCCTGCTGCTGGGCGTCGGCTGCTCGGGCGTGCTCATGGGCTCGCTCTTCCTCTTCGGCCAGTGGGCGCCGGCGGCCGCCTTCAGCACCTGGATGGGGCGGATGATCGCGATCGGCGGCGCCGGCGGGCTGCTCTCGACGACGCCGCTCGCCGCGGTCGCGGAGACCCTCGGCTGGCGCACGGCCTTCTGGGGCGCGGCGGGGCTGACCGCGGCCGGCGCCATCGCGATCTATGCGATGGCGCGGGATCGGCCCGCAGGCGGAGCGCACGGTGCGGCGGGCGCCGAGGGGCTCGGAGGCAGCCTGCGGGGCGTGCGCGCGGCACTGGCGACGCCGGGCTTCCCCACGCTCACCCTGATGGGGTTCTCGTCCTATCCGGTCGTCATCACGGTGCTCGGCCTCTGGGGCGGACCCTTCCTCGAGGACCGCCACGGGCTCGGGCCGGTCGCGGTCGGCAACGCCCTGCTGGTGATGGCGGCGGTGCTGATCGCCGCCAACCTGGCGCTGGGTCCGCTGGAGCGGCGGATGGACACGCGCAAGGGCCTCATCCTCGCCTGCGCCGCTGCCGTCGTCCTCGCGCTCGGGCTGCTCGCCGCGCTGCCGCGGCTCGCCACCTGGGCGGTGATCCTCCTCTTCGCCGTCATCGGCGGCTGCGGCTCCTACAACATCATCCTCGCGGGCCATGCGCGCTCGCTGCTGCCCGACCGGCTCGCCGGGCGCGGCATGGCGCTGATGGCGATCGCCTTCATGGGCGGGCCGGCGGTGCTGCAGGCGCTGGGAGGCGTGATCGTCGGCGCCTTCCCCGCCACCGACGGCGTCGCACCGGCCCTGGCCTACCAGGCGCTCTTCGCCTTCCTCGCCGCGCTGGTGGCGCTGGCGTGCATGGCCTATGTGCGCCTCCCCGACGCGAAGCCGAGCGCGGGCTTCGCCGCGGAGAGCTGACGCCCCGGCCGGACGGCTATTCGCGAAAGACCGGACCCGCTGGAGCGTGTCCGCTTCACACGGAAACGCCCTAGCCTCTTTGTCGCTCACGGCAGCCGGCCGTTCCGCGATTCCGCGCGCCTGCCGGCGCGACGGCCGGCGCCTCCGCGAGGGCGCCGCATAAGCGGCGGGCCGCAGTCGCGGCCTGTCGCGTATCCGTCAAAGACGGATACGCTCTAGCCGAGCACCGCGGCGAGTGCCTCGACGCAGCTCCGGCCGAGGCGGCGACAGCGCGCGGGCGACCAGCCGTGGCGGGGATCGGGCGCGTTCGCCGCGTCCTTGAAGGGCTGCTCCAGGGTCATGGCGAGGCAGCCATGGGTCTCCGCCACGTAGTTGGCGCAGATGCCGAGATTGGCCTTGCCGGGCGGGGTCGGCGGATAGCCGCGAGCGGTCTGGAAGTCCGCATTGGCCGCCACCAGCGCGTCGCAGAAGCGCGCCTGCCGGCCTGCGAGCGCGTCGGAATAGGAGGGGATGCCCTCGGGCCCGGCGATGAAGGCGTAGGGCAGCCCCTCGTCGCCGTGCACGTCGATGCAGACATCGACGCCGGTCCGCGCCATCTCCGCGCGCACGAGGAAGACCTCGGGGCTCTCCTCCATGCTGGGCGCGGCCCAGGCGCGGTTGAGGTTGACGCCCGCCGCGTTGGTCCTGAGATGGCCGCGCCGGCTGCCGTCTGGGTTCATGTTGGGCACCACGCGGAACCGCGCCCTCTCCAGCAGCGCGGAGGCAGCGGCGTCGAGCGGGTCCAGCAGCCGGTCGAGAAATCCCTCCATCCACCACTCGGCCATGGTCTCGCCCGGGTGCTGGCGGCCGATGACCCAGCAGGTGCGCTCCCGCTCGCCGCCGACCTCCAGCAGGTCGAGCCGGGCGCCGTCGAGAGTGGTGCCGAGCGGGCGCGCGTCGACGACGGGCGACTTGCCTGCGCGCGCGATCAGCGCGTCGTGGCGGGCCATCGAGTAGGGGGCGAAGTAGGCGAACCGGACCTCGTCGCCCGCCGGGCGGTGGCGGATCGTGAGCACGCGCCCGTCATAGTCCGTGGCAACGCGCGGCCAGTCCGCACCGTCCTCCGAGGCGACGGCGCGATAGCCGTTCCAGCCCTCGGGATAGGTGGCGCCGCCTGCATTCTCGATCCGCAGCACGCAGTCCTTGCCGGCGGCGCCGGTGAGCCGGAAGTAGAACCACTGGAAGAACTCGCCGCCTGCGTCGGGCACGATCTCGAGCCTGATCCTGTCAGGCGCTGAGGCTTCGAGGCAGCGGATGTTGCCGCCGTCGAAATCGCTGTCGATCACGAGGCTCACGGCCGGCCCCGCTGCGGGCCGGTATCAGGTCGCATAGTCGGAGGCGCCGCGCCCGGCCGCCGTGAGCCCGCCCGCGCGTACCGCGGCTGCGACCTCGGCGAGGTCGGCGAGATAGGCCTCGATGCTCTGCGCATGCTTCATGTTGAGCCAGAGCAGGATCGCTTCCGGCGCGCGCATGCGGACGGAGCGCCAGCCGCGCGCCGCCATCCCCTCCTCCACCGCGTAGATATCGAAGCCGTCGGCGTAGAAGCTGACGTGCAGCGCATGCGGACGGCCGAGCACGACGAGCCCCTCGATCGCGCCGATGCCGTCCACCAGCCGGTCGCGGATCCGCTTCTGCGCCGCATGGATGCGCAGGAAGCCCTCCTCCCCCAGATGGGTCATCACCGCCCAGGCGCTGGCGACGCCGCCGCCCGAGCGGGTGCCGGTGATCGTGGGCGTCGAATAGAGGCCGGCGGGCCAGCCGTCGCAGCTGGTGCGGTGGTAGCGATCCAGCCCGGCGTCGCGCAGCAGGCAGAGCGAGATGCCCTTGTTGGCGTAGCCGAACTTGTGCATGTCCACCGACATCGAGGTGACGCCGGTTACCGCGAAGTCGAAAGGCGGGATCGCATCGCCCAGCGCCTTCATGAAGGGCAGGATCATGCCGCCGATGCAGCCGTCCGAGTGCATCCAGAGGTCGTGCTCCCGGGCGATCTGCGCGATCTCGTCGATGGGGTCGGTCTCGCCGTAGGGATAGGGCGGCGCGGAGCCTGCGATCATGACGGTGTTCTCCGAGACCGCGGCGGCCATGCCGGCTACATCGGCGCGCCAGTCCTCGCTCCGTTCCATGCGGACGACCCGCATGCCGAGCCATGCCGCGCCCTTGTCGAAGGCTGCGTGCGCGGTCTGCGGCACCACCACCTCGGGCGGGCCTGCGACCGGGCGGTGCGCCTGCGCCCAGTCGCGCGCGGCCTTCATGGCCATGAGGATGCTCTCGGTGCCGCCTGCGGTGGCGGAGCCGCCGGCGCCTTCCGGCGCGTGCAGCAGGTCCAGCACGCCCGCGATCAGCTCGCGCTGGCGCGCCGCCAGGCTCGGATAGGCGCTGGCGGCAAAGAGGCCGTTCTCCGCCCGGTAGGCGTCGTAGGCCTCGTCGGCGCAGCGCAGCACGTCCTCGCCGGCGAAGTAGGCGGCAGTGAAGCTCCGCTCGTGACACCAGGGCTTGTCGCCCTCGCGCGCAGACAGCATCTCGGCCTTGAGCGAATCCCACGGCCGGCCTGCCTGGGGGAACCCCCGGTTCCGTCGCGCCTCGCCCGCCGCCCCTGCCGCCATCGTCTCCTCCCGCCGTGTGCTGCGGCGATGCCGTCACCCGGCTCCGAGACATATCAGATCGACGCCCGGATGGAAGGGGCGACGCGGTTGAGGAACGGCCGCCACGCTGGCTACGATGCGATCCGGCCCATCCGGCGCCGCGCTGGGTGCACACACGGGGAGAGAGACGATGCGGGCACGGTTCCCGATTCTCTGTATCGCGCTCGGCTTGCTGCTCGCGACCTCCGCCGGCCGCGCGGCGGAGGTGCCGCCCGTCGACGACCTGAAGGCGCTCATGGGACCGCCGCCCGGCAAGGTGACGGTCTACGAGCCGCATCTCAGCGTGGGCGACGAGCATGCCGCGGTGGACTACGTCGGCTACCGGGCCGAGCACGTATTGGCCGAACTCTTCGGCATCCGCTGGTCGAGCCTCGGCGAGACGGTGGAGTTTCGGGCGCTCGACGGCTACGTCTCCCGCATCGACGTCGAACGCTTCCTCGACGAGGACGCCTTCATCGTCTTCGCGCGCCGGGACGGCGCCCCCTTTACCGTCGACAACCTCGCGCAGAACGAGACCGGCGTGCCGCTCGGCCCCTACTACCTGGTCTGGGACAACATCGGGAACCCGGCGCTGCTGGAGGAGGGCGCGCGCAACTGGCCCTACCAGGTGGCCGAGGTGGACATCGTCAACCTCTCGGACGCCGCGCTGCTGCCGCAAGGGCTCGACGCCCGCTTTCACGAAGGCGCCGCATTGGCCAAGACCCACTGCCTGACCTGCCACATGGTGAACGGCTACGGCGGCGAGAAGCACGAGGGCAACCTGGCCGAGATCACCAAGGACTACGAGGAGGCAGAGTTCGTGGGCCTCGTCCTGGAGCCGCTCTCCGTGTTCGACGAGACGACCATGCCGCCGCTCTCCGACCGCCTGGCCGAGGACGAGCGCGCGCGCATCGCGACGGCGCTGTTCGAGTATCTCGCGGCCCTGCCGGTCTTGCCGTAGCGGGCGCTCCGCTCTCAAACTCTTCACGTCGCACGCTAGGGCGATCCAGAGGCACGGGGGACTCCGATCCGGTGCACAGCAATCCCGCCTTCCGGCGCGTCTCCCGAGATCGCAACCTGAGATTCGCGGCGCAACGGGGGTTCGGCGTCCTGGCCATCGACGGCGGGGGTCCTCTCGTCAGCCACGTTCCGTTCGTCCTGACCGAAGACGGGGCGGCGGTTCACGCCCATCTCGTCCGCTCGAATCCGATCGCGCGCCGCCTGCGAGAGCAGGAGCGGGCAGCCGTGCTCGCGGTCAGCGGACCGGACAGCTACATCTCACCGGACTGGTACGGCGCCGGCGCGATGGATCAGGTCCCGACATGGAACTACGTGGCCGTGCATATCCGGGGCACGCTCCGGCGCCGCGCCGACGAGACGCTCCGCGCCCACCTGGACGCGCTGTCGGCCCGGTTCGAGAGCGAGCTTCGACCCAAGCCGCCGTGGATGCCCTCGAAGGTATCGCCGGACCAGCTCGGCAAGCTGATGCGCTCGATCATGCCGGTGGAGCTCTCCGTGGAGAGCGTGGAGGGCACCTGGAAGCTCAACCAGAACAAGGAAGACGGCGTTCGTCTGCGGGCCGCACGGCATGTCGAGAGCGACGGTTACGGGCAAGAGGCCGGGGAACTTGCCCTGCTGATGCGGAGCCCGCCGGAGAGTTAACCCGCACTTCCTACGGCGCGACGGCGATCTCCGCGCTGACAGTGCCGCCGGTGAGGCGTTCCAGCTCGCCCAGCGTCGTCGCGAAGACGCAGTGGGGGTGGCCGGCGGCGGCGTAGACGGTCTTGAAGCGGCCGAGGCTCGCATCGATCGCCACCGCGAGCGGGGTCTCGTGGGCCACGGGCGCGACGCCGCCGATGGAGAACCCCGTGGCGGCGCGGACCGCATCGGCATCGGCGCGGCGCACCTTCCCCTCGCGCCCGAGCGCGCGCCCCAGCGCTGCCGCGTCGCAGCGGCGGTCGCCCGCGACCAGCGCCATCATCGGCGCGCCGCCTGCAGTGAAGACCAGCGACTTCACGATGCTGCCCAAGGGCGTGCCGATGCTGGCCGCGGCGTCCTCGGCGCTCCTCGCCGTCTCGGCCAGCGCGATCACCTGCGCGCTCGAGCCTGCGGCCGCGAGCGCCGCCTGCACCCGGCGGACCGCCGGATGGGCGAGAGGGTCCGCCACGCGGGCCCTATTGCGGGACCTTGAGCCCCCGCTGCACCGCGGGGCGCGCGCCGATGGTCTCGAACCAGCGGTGCAGGTTGGGGTAGTCGGCCCAGTCGATGCCGTGCCATTCCCAGCGGGCGACCCAGCCGAAGCAGGCGATATCGGCGATGGAGTAGGCGCCGGCGAGGAAGTCGCGCTCGGCGAGCCGGCGGTCCATCACGCCGTAGAGCCGGTGCGCCTCCTTGGTGTAGCGCTCGATCGCGTAGGGCACCTCCTCGCTCGCGAAGCGCCGGAAATGGTTGGCCTGGCCGAACATCGGCCCGACGCCCCCCATCTGGAACATGAGCCACTCGATCACCTGCCAGCGCCCGCGCGCGTCGTCGGGGATCAGCCGGCCGGTCTTGTCCGCGAGGTAGAGCAGGATCGCGCCCGATTCGAAGAGCGAGATCGGCGCGCCGTCCGGCCCGTCGGGATCGACGATCGCCGGGATCTTGTTGTTGGGGCTGATCTCGAGGAACGCAGGCTCGAACTGCTCGTCCGCCATGATGTTGACGGGATGCACCCGGTAGGGGAGCTCCACCTCCTCCAGCATGATGGAGGCCTTGAAGCCGTTGGGCGTGCCCCAGGTGTAGAGGTCGATCATGTCCGCTCCCCCTAGCGCGCGGCGAACTGCTTGGCGCCGAACATGATGGAGCGCTCTTCCTCGGTGAACTCGGGCTTCTTGCGGATCTGGTCGGCCATCACGTCGAGGCCGCGCCGCACCGCCGGCCGCTCCTTGTTGCGCTCCAGCCAGGCGCCGAGATGGGGATAGTCCTCAAGCTCCTGCCCCTGGTTGTACCAGAGCCGCATCCACGGGAAGATCGCCATGTCGGCGATGGAATAGTCGCCGGCGATCCAGTCGCGGTCCGCCAGCCGCTTGTTCACCACGCGATAGAGCCGGCTCGCCTCGTTGGTGTAGCGCTCGACGGCGTAGGGGAGCTGCTCCGGCGCGTAGTTGCGGAAGTGGTGGCACTGGCCGAGCATCGGCCCGACATTGCCCATCTGGAAGAAGAGCCACTGCAGCACTTCGGCCCGGCCGCGCTCGTCCGCCGGGATGAAGCGGCCGTGCTTCTCGGCGTAGTGCAGCATGATGGCGCCGGATTCGAAGAGGCTGAGCGGCTTGCCGTCGGCGCCCTCGGGATCGACCACCGCCGGCATCCGGTTGTTGGGCGCGATCGCGAGGAAGTCCGGCTCGAACTGCTCGCCCTTGTTGATGTCCACGGGGATCACGTTGTACGGCAGGCCCAGCTCCTCGAAGAGGATGGTGAGCTTCCACCCGTTCGGCGTCGGCCAGTAATAGAGATCGATCATGGCGCCCTTCTCCCTCGCCGCCTCGGGCTGGATAGCGGCCCGGCGGCGCGCCAGAGTTATGACCAGACCGCGCCGGCCGGTCAACGTCGCCCGCGCCTGAAAGGTCGCGGGCGCGGAGAAGAGTCGCCGGCAAGCCCGGGGGCGGCGTTCCTAGAAGTGCGTGTAGCCCGCTCGTGCCAGCGGCAGCGGCCGGCCGTCGGTGCCGACGACGGTGACGCCCTGGCCGCCCTCGACGGTGCCGATGCGGGCGAGCGCGAGGCCGAGGCGCTCGCCCAGAGCGGAGACGGCACCGCGCGCGGCCTGTGGCGCGCAGAAGAGCAGCTCGTAGTCGTCGCCGCCGCTGACGAGATCGGCAATGCTCGCCTCGCCGGCGGCGAGCGCGCCCCGGGCCGGGCCGGAAAGCGGCACGGACTCGGCCGCGACGCGCGCGGCCACGTCCGATTGCTCGCAGAGATGGCCGAGATCCGCGACCAGCCCGTCGGAGACGTCGATCGCGCAGGTGGCGAGACCGACGAGCGCTGCGCCGAGGGCGAGGCGGGGCTCAGGCAGGCGGTAGCGCCGGCTGAGCGCTGCGCGGTCCTCGGGCGAAAGCGCTGCGAGGCCGCCCTGTACCGCGCGCAAGCCCAGCGCCGCATCGCCGATGGTGCCGGAGACGTGGATGTCCTCGCCCGCGGCCGCGCCCGCGCGGGTGAGGCAGGCGCCGTGCGCGACCGTGCCGAAGGCGGTGAGCGAGAGCACTGCCGGCCCGCTTGTTACCACCGTGTCGCCGCCGATGAGCGCCACGCCGAAGCTCTCCTGGTCGCGGGCGAGCCCGGCCGCGAACCCTTCCACCCAGTCCTCGGCGGTACCCTCGGGCAGCGCAAGGCCGAGCGCGTAAGAGCTGGCCTCGGCCCCCATGGCCGCAAGGTCCGAGAGGTTCACGCGCAGCAGCCGGCGGGCGAGCGTGGCGGGGTCCTCGTCCTGCGGGTAGTGGACGCCGGCCACCATCAGGTCCTTGGTGACGACGAGGCTCGCGCCCGCCGGCGGCGTCAGCAGCGCACCGTCGTTGCCGAGCGCGAAGGCACCGGGCGCGGCGCGGCTCAGCGGCGCGAAGTAGCGGGCGATGAGGTCGAATTCACCGCGCCCGCGCCGGCCGGTCATGGTCCGCTCCGTCCGCCATCTCCGCCGCGCGGAGCCTTCGCGCCAGGCTGTCGAGCGCGCCGTTGACGAACGCCGGCTCGCGCTCGGAGAAGAACGCGCGGGCGAGCTCGACATACTCGTCGATCACCACCCGCGCCGGCACGTCCGGGCAGGCCGCGAGCTCGCAGGTAGCCGCCCGCATCAGCGCCCGCACGACGGCGCCCAGCCGCTCCATGCTCCAGCGCTCGGCGAGGGTCGCCGCCACCAGCGCGTCGAACTCGTCGGCCCGCGCGGCGGCCTCGCGCACGGTGCGCTCGAAGTGGCGGCGGTGGGGCGCCGCGTAGCGCTCTCCGTCGATCTCGTGGCCGGCGCGGTGGCTCAGGAACTCCTCGATCACCTCGTCCGCCGACTGGCCGGACATCTCGATCTGATAGAGGGCCTGCACGCAGGCGAGCCTGGCGCTGCTCCGCCCCTGGCCGGGAGGCGTTCGCGCCGTGGCGGCGCCCGGCGCGGTGCCCATTGCGCCTACCCCCGGGCCTCGGCGCCGAGGGAGGTGCGGAGCGCCATCATCGCGAGGCACGCGCCCGCGGCATCGGCGCCCTTGTTGCGCCGCTCCGTCGCCGCCCGCTCCCAGGCCTGCTCGCGGTTCTCGGCGGTGATCACGCCAAAACCCAAAGCGATGCGGTGGCGCTCGGCGAGCATGGCGAGCCCGCGGGCGCATTCGCCGCAGACGTGATCGTAGTGGCTGGTCTCCCCCCGGATGACGCAGCCGAGCGCGACGAAGCCGTCGAAGCGGCCGCTGTCGATCGCGATCGCCAGCGCCGCCGGCAGCTCGAAGGCGCCGGGCACGGCGATGCGCTCGTGGCGCGCGCCGGCCTCGTCGAGCGCAGCAGCGGCGCCCCTGACGAGCTCGTCGGCGATATCGGCGTAGAAGCGCGCCTCCAGGATGAGGACGCGCGGCCCCTCAGTCATCGGAGCCGGCCATCCAGGCGCGCCGCGCGCCGTCCGAGATCGGGCGCTGGTCCACCACGCGCAGCCCGTAGCCGTCGAGGCCGACGATGGTCCAGTGCGTGTTGTGCAGCAGGATCATATCGCGGACGCCGAGATCGAGGAGGATCTGGGCGGCCACGCCATAGTCCCTGAGGCCGCCCGCATCCTCGCCGTCCTCGCCGTCGGCCGCCTGATCCGGCGGTTCCGAGAGGCGCATGGGGAAGGCATTGCGGACCACGATCACGACGCCGCGCCCCAGCTCGCCGATCACCCTGAGCGCCGCCTGGAGCTTGCCCGTGTTCTCGCTCGCGGTGTCGGCGAGCCCGTCGTCGAGGATGTTGAAGGCATGGGCCCGCACCGGCACCGGCTCGTTGTCCCAGACGTCGCCCTTCACCAGCGCGATGTGCTCGGCCTTCTGGACGGTGTCGGTATAGACGTACATGCGGAAGGTGCCGCCGTGATGGGAGGTGAGTGTGGTCTCCCGCGCACGCTCGACGATCCTGTCGTGGCGCAGCCGATAGGCGATCAGGTCGGCGATGGTCGCCATCCTAACGTTGTGGCGCTGGGAGAAGGCCTCGAGGTCCGGCATCCGCGCCATGCTGCCGTCGTCGTTCATGATCTCGCAGATCACGGCGGACGGGTTGAGGCCGGCAAGGCGCGCCAGGTCGACGCTCGCCTCGGTGTGCCCGGTGCGCACCAGCACGCCGCCGTCGCGGGCGACGAGCGGGAAGACGTGGCCCGGCGAGGTCAGGTCGTCAGGCCCGCAGCGCGGGTCGATGGCGACCGCGATGGTGCGCGCGCGGTCGGAGGCGGAGATGCCGGTCGTGACTCCCTCGCGCGCCTCGATTGAGACCGTGAACGCCGTGTCGTGGCGGGATTCGTTGCGCTTGGGCATCAGCTCCAGGCCGAGCCCGCGCACGCGGTCCGCGCCGAGCGCGAGGCAGATCAGTCCGCGCCCGTAGCGGGCCATGAAGTTGATGGCCTCGGGCGTGGCCATCTGGGCCGGGATGACCAGATCGCCCTCGTTCTCCCGCTCCTCGTCGTCGGCGAGGATGACCATGCGCCCGTTGCGAAACTCCTCGACCGTCTCCTCGATCGACATGAGCTTGCCGGACGACGCTGTGCGCGACATCTCGACCCGTCACTGCCCTGATTGGAGGCGCGCAAGGTAGCGCGCGATCAGGTCCACCTCAAGGTTGAGGCGGCGGCCGGCGGCGCAGCCGTCCAGCGTGGTGCAGGCGAGCGTATGGGGAATCAGGTTGATCCCGAACAGCGCGCCGTCGACCTCGTTCACCGTCAGCGAGACGCCGTCGAGCGCGACCGAGCCCTTGGCGGCGACGAAGCGCGAAAGCTCCGCCGGGCAGCGCAGGGTGAGGCGGAGCGATTCGCCCTCCGGCTCCGCGCCCTCAACCAGCGCGACGCCGTCGATGTGGCCGGTCACCAGATGGCCGCCGATCTCGTCGCCGAGCGCGAGCGCGCGCTCCAGGTTGACCTGCGTGCCCGCGCGCCAGTCGCCGAGCGTGGTGCAGGCCATCGTCTCGCCGGAGACGTCGACGGCGAACCAGCCCAGCCCCGTCTCCACCACCGTGAGGCAGGGGCCCGAGCAGGCGACGGACGCGCCGAGCGTGATGGCGGCGGTATCGTAGGCGGTGCCGATCTCCAGCCGGCAGCCGCCGCCGGCAGCGTCGGAGACCGTTCGCACCCGGCCCACGTCGGTGACGATTCCTGAGAACACGGCGAGCCCCTCAGGCCGCCGGCACCAGGGTGTCGTGGGCGTCCTCGCCGAGCGACGCGGACGCGATGCGGACGAAGCGCGCCATCTCGCTGGCACGCGCGATCCCGAGCGGGGCGAGCGCCGGCACGCCGTCGCCGCCGATGGCGCCCGGCGCGCGGAACCATTCGATCCGGTCGACCAGGCCGGCGCCGAGCAGGGAGGCGGCGAGACGGCCGCCGCCCTCGACGAGCACGCGGGTGAGCCCGCGCGCGGCCAGCGCCTCCAGCGCCGCCGCAAGTCGGGGGCGCCCGTCGGCCTCAGCCTCGACCTCGATGACCTCGACGCCTGCCCCGCGCCAGGCGGCATGCCGGCCGTCGTCGCCGAGAGCGGCCGTGGAGACGATCCAGGTGCCGACGTCGCCGGCGCCCGAGACGAGCGCGTGGCTCTGCGGCAGTCGGGCGCTGCCGTCGATGACGACGCGCACCGGGCTCGCGTCGCCCAAGCCGGGCAGCCGGCAGGTGAGCGCCGGATCGTCGGCGAGCGCGCTCGCCGCGCCCACCATCACGGCGTCGTGGCTCGCCCTGAGCAGGTGCCCACGCGCGCGGGCAGCCGCGCCGGTGATCCAGCGGCTGTCGCCGCTCCGGGTCGCGATGCGGCCGTCGAGGCTGCTGGCGAGCTTGAGCGTAAGATGGGGCCTGCCGCGCTCGATCCGCGAGAGGAAGCCCGCGTTGAGCGCCCGGGCCTCGGCCTCCATGCAGCCGCCCGCGACCTCGATACCGGCGGCCTCCAGCCGGGCGATGCCGCCGCCGGAGACGCGCGGGTCGGGATCCTGCAGCGCGATGACGGCACGCGCGATCCCCGCTTCGATCAGCGCGTCCGCGCACGGGCCGGTCTCGCCCACATGCGCGCAGGGCTCGAGCGTGGTGTAGCAGGTGGCGCCGCGCGCACGCTGGCCGGCGCGGGCCAGCGCTTCCGTCTCGGCATGGGGCCTGCCGCCGGGCTGGGTCCAGCCGCGGCCGACGATGCGGCCGGCCTGCACCAGGACGCAGCCCACCGCGGGATTGGGCCACGCCCGGCCGAGGCCTCGGCCGCCGAGCGCCAGCGCCAGCGCCATGAAGCGGCGGTCGAGGCCGGCGTCGGCCCTGGCGGCGCTGGCCGCGGCCATGCGCCTAGCCCCGCTCGTCGGCGAGCCCGCCGATGAACTCCTCGAAGTCCTTCTTCTCGCCGAAGTTCCTGTAGACCGAGGCGAAGCGGACATAGGCGACCTGATCGAGGGCGCCGAGCGCCTCCATCACCATCTCGCCGATCACGCTGCTCGGGATCTCGGTCTCGCCCAGGCTCTCGAGGCGGCGGACGATGCCGGTCACGACGTGATCGACCCGGTTGGGCTCGACCGGCCGCTTGCGCAGCGCGATCTGCATCGAGCGCAGCATCTTCTCGCGCTCGAAGGGAACGCGCTGGCCGTCGTTCTTGATCACCGAGAGCTCGCGAAGCTGGATGCGCTCGAAGGTGGTGAAGCGGCCTGCGCAGTTGGTGCACTGCCGGCGGCGGCGGATCGCGGTGTTGTCCTCCGTCGGCCGCGAATCCTTCACCTGGGTGTCGTCGTTGCCGCAGAAGGGACAGCGCACGGCGAACCTCCTCTCAGGCGTGGCCGGGATAGACCGGGAAGGCGGCGCAGAGCGCCCGAACCTCGGCGCGAATCTCGGCCGCGCGGTCCTCGCCGGCGCCCGGCGCGCCGGCCTCGATATCGAGCAGATCGGCGATCCAGCCGGCGATCCGCCGGAACTCGCCCTCGCCGAAGCCGCGGCTGGTCGCCGCCGGCGAGCCGAGCCGGATCCCAGACGTCACCCAGGGCTTCTCGGGATCGAAGGGGACGCCGTTCTTGTTGCAGGTGATGCCGGCCTCTTCCAGCAGGGCCTCGGCGCGCTTGCCGGTCAGCCCCTTGGAGCGGAGGTCGACGAGCAGGAGGTGGGTGTCGGTGCCGCCGGAGACGATGTCGTAGCCGCGCTCGATCAGCGCCGCTGCGAGCGCCTTGGCGTTGGCCACCACCTGGCGGGCGTAGTCCCGGAATGCGGGCTGCATCGCCTCGCCCAGCGCCACCGCCTTGGCGGCGACCACGTGCTCCAGCGGCCCGCCCTGAAGGCCGGGGAAGACGGCCGAATCGATGCGCTTCGCCAGCGCCTCGTCATCGCTCAGGATCATGCCGCCGCGCGGGCCGCGCAGCGTCTTGTGGGTGGTCGTGGTGACGATATGGGCGTGCGGGAAGGGGCTGGGATGGACCCCCGCCGCGACCAGGCCGGCGAAATGGGCCATGTCGACCATGAAGAGCGCGCCGACCTCGTCGGCGATGGCGCGGAAGCGCGCGAAGTCGATGATGCGCGGATAGGCGGAGCCACCGGCGAGGATCAGCTTCGGCTTCTCGGCCCGGGCAAGATCGGCCACCTCGTCGTGGTCGATCAGCCCGTCCTGACGGCGGACGCCGTACTGGATCGCCCTGAACCACTTGCCCGAGAGGTTGGGCGGCGCACCGTGGGTGAGGTGCCCGCCGGCCGCGAGCGACATGCCGAGAAAGGCGTCGCCGGGCTGCAGCGAGGCGAGAAACGCCGCCTGGTTGGCCTGCGCGCCGGAGTGGGGCTGCACGTTGGCGAAGCCGCAGCCGAAGATCGCGATCGCCCGCTCAATGGCCAGCCGCTCGCCGATGTCGACGTTCTCGCAGCCGCCGTAGTAGCGCCGGCCGGGATAGCCCTCGGCATACTTGTTGGTGAGCACCGAGCCCTGGGCATCCAGCACCGCGCGGCTCACGATGTTCTCCGAGGCGATCAGCTCGATGGTCGTCTGCAGGCGTTCCACCTCGCCGGCCACGGCCGCGTAGACCGCCGGATCGGATTCGCTGAGCGGTGTCGTGAAGAATGCGGCTCCGGCACCCCCTTCGGGGCGGGTGGTGGCGGCCATCAGCGGTTCCCCTTCTCTGCCGGCCGGGCTCAGGCGAGCTTGGCGACGCGCGCGCTGTGGCGGCCGCCTTCGAATTCGGTGTCCAGAAACGCCTGCAGGCAGCGGCGCGCATCGTCTTCCGTGATGCGCCGCGCGCCGAGGGCGAGCACGTTGGCGTCGTTGTGGGCGCGCGCGAGCCGGGCCTCCTCCTCGTCGCGGCAGAGCGCACCGCGCACCGCGCGGCTGCGATTGACAGCGATGCTCATGCCGATGCCGCTCCCGCAGATGAGCACGCCCCGGTCGGCGCGCCCGCTCTCGATCGCCCGTGCCAGGGCCTGCGCGTAGTCGGGGTAGTCGACCGGGCCGTCGCCTGCCGGGCCGAGGTCGATCACCTCGCGTCCGGTCGCCTCGAGCGCAGCCCGCAGCACCGCCTTGAGGCCGACGCCCGCATGGTCGGAGGCGATGGCGAATCGCCGGTCTGACATGGCCACCCGTCCCGCGCGGTCCGTGCGCGGCCCTGTATACGCCGATGGCCGAAGGCCGGGCAACACTTGTCGATGCACCCGTCCTTATGCGCCGCCCCGCGCGCCGGCTACAATATATGGACCGAGCGCGGAGGAAGCCATGGATGTCGTCACGATGAACATCGTCGAATCGACGATGCTCTCGATCTGCCGGGAAATGGGCATCACCATGATGAAGACGTCCTACTCGACGATCTTCAACGAATCGCTCGACTTCAGCTGCGCCATCGCCGACGCCGACGGCGAGATGATCGCGGTCGCCGACTACTGCCCGGCGCAGATCGGCGGCATGACCCTGCTCATCAAGTCCTGCATCCGCGAGATGGCGGGCGAGGAGGTGCGAGAGGGCGACGTCATCATGCACAACGACCCCTACCGGGGCGGGCTGCACACGCCCGAGCACACCTTCTTCACCCCCTTCTTCGTGGACGGCGAGTTCATGGGCTACGCGGTCGCCATCGGCCATGTGGCCGAGGTGGGCGGCATGGTGCCGGGCGGCTTCGCGAGCGAGGCCACCGAGATCTTCCACGAGGGCCTGCGCGTGCCCCCGGTCAAGATCAAGAAGCAGGGCCGGGACGTGGACGAGGTCTGGAAGCTGCTGCTCGCGAACGTCCGCACGCCCCGCTACAACTACGGCGACTACCGCTCCATGATCAGCGCCTGCGAGCTCGGCGCCCAGCGCATGGCCGGGCTGATCCGCAAGTACGGCGTGCCGCTCTTCCGCCGGACGGTCGCCGACCTCATGGACTATTCCGAATCCCGCATGCGGGCGGAGATCGCCGCCATCCCCGACGGCTCGTACTCGTTCGAGGACGTCATGGAGGACGACGGGATCGACGCCCGGCCCTACCGCATCGCCGTCGACATGGTGGTGCAGGGCGACGAGATCGTCGCCGATTTCGGCCGCTCGGACGCCCAGGCGAAGGGCGCGATCAACGCCACCCTCGGCGTCACCTGCTCCGCCACCTACAACGCCATGCTGCATCTCACCGACCCGTCGATCCCGCGCAACGCGGGCTGCTACCGGCCGATCCGCGTGCTGGCGCGCCCGGCGACGGTGGTGAACGTGGACTTCCCGGCGCCGGAGGTCGGCGGCAACACCGAGACCCACGTCCGCATCTGCTACACGGTGATCGCGGCGCTCTCCCGCTGCCTGCCCGAGCGCGCGTTTGCCACCGACGCCGGCACCCACGGCAACTTCCTCTTCGGCGGCCACGATCCGGTCAGCGACGAGTACTACGTCTGCTACGACTTCATGGTCGGGGGCTGGGGCGGGCGGCCCTTCGCCGACGGCAACAACACCTGCAACCTGATCAACGGCAACTGCCGCACCGTGCCGGTCGAGGTCTACGAGAGCCGCTACCCCTGGCTCGTCGAGAACCTCTCGCTCACCGAGGATTCGGGCGGCGCCGGCAAGTACCGGGGCGGGCTCGGCTCGACCAAGACGCTGGAGTGCACGGCAGACGAGATCACCATCAGCTACATGGCGGACCGCCACCGCAACACCCCCTGGGGTCTCTTCGGCGGCGGCGACGGCGGCTCGGCCGCGCTGCTCATCAAGAAGGCGAACGAGAGCGCCTGGAAGGACGTCTGCGAAGGCTACGACAAGGTCTCGCCCAGCAAGTTCGGCAACGTCTCGGTGCGACGCGGCGATCGCGTCCGGCTCATGTCGGGCGGCGGGGGCGGCTACGGCCCGGTGGCGGAGCGGGCGCGCGAGCTGGTGGCCGAAGACGTGGCCGAGGGCTTCGTCTCGGCGGAAGCCGCCGCCGAGCACTACGGCCGCGCCGCGCGCGCGGCGGAGTAGCGGGGCTAGGACTCCGGCCTCGGTCGGGGCGGGCGGCGGGTCGCGGCCTCGACGTCCGCCGCGGTCCAGCGCCGCCCGTCGCGGGTGAGGAAGCCGCGCGCGTTGAGGTGCCGGGCCAGAGCCTCCGCGTCCCGCGCGCCGCGCGAACGCGCGAACGCCAGCTCCGCCCGGATGCGGTCCGCGAAGTAGTCGCTCTTTCCGCCCGCGCTCACGCCCTAGTCCCTCCGCCCCCAGGGGCCCCGGGGCCGCCGCCCCCAGGGACCGCGTGCGCCGCCGCGGTCCTGCGGATCGCTGCCGTTGGGCCGGGCGGCGGGTGGCTCCTGCCAGGGCGCATCGCCGTCGGCTTCGGGATCGGCGGCCTCCTCCTCCCACGGCCCCAATCCGGGGGTCTCGGCCTCCGGCGGCGGCCGGTAGGGCGTGCGCCTCCGCGAGCGGACGAGGCCGCGGTCGAAGAGCGGCACGCCGCGCTTCTTGAGCGGCACCACCAGCAATGCGCCGGCGGCGAAGCCGCCGATGTGGGCGTACCAGGCGACGCCCCCGCCCGCCGGGCCGGCGACGAGCGCGTTGAAGACCTGATAGCCGATCCAGAGCCCGAGCACGGCCCAAGCGGGGAAGCGGATGGGCATGAAGAAGACGAGGATCCAGACGCCCCGCCTGGGGTGAAGCATGAAATAGGCGCCGAGCACGCCGGAGACCGCGCCGCTCGCGCCGATGGTGGGGACCTGCGAGGCGGGCTCCACGGCGGCGTGGGTCAGCCCCGCCACCGCGCCGCAGAGCAGATAGAAGAGCGCGAAGCGCCAGTGGCCCATGGAGTCTTCGACGTTGTCGCCGAAGATCCAGAGGTAGAGCATGTTGCCGAACAGGTGCCAGAAGCCCCCGTGCAGGAACATCGAGGTGACGATGGTGAGCCAGGGCGTCACCGTGATCATCTCGGGCTCGCGCCTGAGCTCGCCGAGCACCGTCACCGGGATCATGCCGAGGCGGAAGATCAGCTCGGAATCGAACTGATCCCCGCCGATGGCCTGAACGATCCAGACGACGGTGCAGGCGGCGATCAGCCCCACCGTCACGAACTGGAAGCCGATCCGGTTGAGGGGGTTGTCGTCTCTCAGCGGCAGGAACATGGCTCAGCCCCGTTCCCGGCAGGGTGGTCGGTTGCGGCGCGCGCTCAGCCGTCGAGCCTCGCCCGCAGCGCCTCGTTGACCGCGCGCGGGTTGGCCTTGCCGCCGGACGCCTTCATCACCTGGCCGACGAACCAGCCCGCGAGCTTCGTCTTGCCGTCGCGATAGTCGGCCACCTTGTCGGGATTGTCGGCGATGACCTGCTCCACCAGCGCCTCGATCGCACCGGCATCGCTCACCTGCCGGAGCCCCTTCTCCTCGATGATGGCGTCCACGTCCCGGCCGGTCGAGACCACCGTCTGGATCACGGTGCTGGCGCCCTGGTTGGAGACGGTGCCGTCCGCCATCCGGTCGATCAGCGCGGCCAGCGCGTCTGCCGGGACCGGACAGTCCTCGTTGTCGATCCCCGCCCGATTGAGCGCGCCGAACAGCGGGCCCATGATGAAGTTCGCGACACGCTTGGCATCGCGCTCGTCCGCCACCTCATCGAAGAGGTCCGCGATCCCCCGCGCCGCCACCAGCACGCCGGCGTCGTAGGCAGACAGGCCGTGGTCGGCCATGAAGCGCGCCTTGCGCACGTCCGGCAGCTCCGGCAGCCGGGCGCGCTCGGCGTCGACCCAGGCGGGATCGAGGGTGAGCGGCAGGAGGTCGGGATCGGGGAAGTAGCGGTAGTCGTGGGCCTCCTCCTTCGAGCGCATGGAGCGGGTGACGCCGCGGTCCGGATCGAAGAGTCGGGTCTCCAGCTCCACCGCGCCGCCGTCCTCCAGCAGCTCGACCTGGCGCGCGGCCTCGACCTCGATCGCCTTCATCACGAAGCGGACGGAGTTGAGGTTCTTGACCTCGCAGCGGGTGCCCAGCGCCCCGCCCGGGCGGCGCACCGAGACGTTGACGTCGGCCCTGAGCGAGCCCTGCTCCATGTTGCCGTCGCAGGTGCCGATATAGCGGAGGATTGAGCGCAGCTTGCGCAGGTAGAGGCCGGCTTCCTCCGGGCTCCTGATGTCGGGCTCGGAGACGATCTCCATCAGCGCGACGCCCGCGCGGTTGAGGTCGACGCAGGTGGCGTCGGCGCGGCGGTCGTGGATGCTCTTGCCGGCGTCCATCTCCAGATGCAGCCGGGTGATGCCGACGGTGCGCTGCGCGCCGTCCTCCAGGTCGAGCACGACCCGGCCCCTGCCCACGATGGGCCGGGAATACTGCGAGATCTGATAGCCCGGCGGCAGGTCGGGATAAAAGTAGTTCTTGCGGTCGAACACGGAGGTCAGGTTGATCTCGGCCTCGAGCGCGAGACCGGTCCGCACCGCCTGGGCCACGCAGTGGCGGTTGATGACCGGCAGCATGCCCGGCATCGCGGCATCGACGAGGGAGACCTGGCTGTTGGGCTCCGCGCCGAAGGCGGTGGGCGCGGACGAGAAGAGCTTGGCCTCCGAGATCACCTGGGCGTGGACCTCGAGGCCGACCGCGATCTCCCACTCGCCCTCGCGGCCTTGGATGCGGTAGCCGGGCGCGCTCATGCCGCCTCGGCTTCGCCCGGCGCGGGCGGGCGGTGGCCGAAGGCGGCCGCGCTCTCCAGCACGCCTGCCGCGCGGAAGAGCGTCGGCTCGTCGAAGGGCCGGGCGATCAGATGCAGGCCGAGCGGCAGCCCGTCCGCCGTGAGCCCGGCCGGCACCGAGATCGCGGGCAGGCCCGCGAGGCTCGCCGGCACCGTGAACACGTCGTTCAGATACATCGCGATGGGATCGTCCATCTTCTCGCCGATGGCGAAGGCGGCGAACGGCGCGGTCGGCGTCAGCACCGCGTCCACGCTCTCGAACGCGGCCTCGAAGTCGCGCGCGATGAGGGTGCGCACCTTCTGCGCCTTCAGATAGTAGGCGTCGTAGTAGCCGGCGGACAGCACATAGGTGCCGATCAGGATGCGCCGCCTGACCTCGCGGCCGAAGCCCGCCGCCCGGGTGCGGGCATACATCTCGGCCGGATCGTCGCCCTCCACCCGGAGCCCGTAGCGGACGCCGTCGTAGCGCGCGAGGTTGGAGGAGGCCTCCGCCGGCGCCACGATGTAGTAGGTGGGCAGCGCGTATCGGGTGAGCGGCAGCGAGATGTCGACGACCGTCGCGCCGGCCTCGCGGAACCAGCGCACGCCGTCGGCCCAGAGCGCCTCGATCTCCGCCGGCATGCCCTCCATCCGGTACTCCGCCGGCACGCCGATGGTGAGGTCGCGCACGCTGCCCGTGAGGCTCGCGGCGTAGTCGGGGACCGGGCGGTCGATGGAGGTCGAATCCCTGGGGTCGTGGCCCGCCATCGCCTGCAGCATGAGCGCCGCGTCCTCGACGGTGCGGGTGAGCGGCCCGGCCTGGTCGAGCGACGAGGCGAAGGCGATCATGCCCCAGCGCGAGCAGCGGCCATAGGTGGGCTTCATGCCGACGATGCCGCAGAAGGCCGCCGGCTGGCGGATCGAGCCGCCGGTGTCGGTGCCGGTGGCGCCCAGGCAGAGACGCGCGGCCACGGCGGCGGCCGAGCCGCCGGAGCTTCCGCCCGGCACCAGCGGCTTGTCCTCGCCCCGCCGGCGCCACGGGTTGACCACCGGGCCGTCCGCGCTGGTCACGTTGGCCGAGCCCATGGCGAACTCGTCCATGTTGGTCTTGCCCAGCATGAGCGCGCCGGCGGACCAGAGATTGGCGGTGACGGTGGATTCGTAGGGCGGCGCGAAGCCCTCCAGGATCTTCGAGCAGGCCTGGCTGCGCACGCCCTTCGTGCAGAAGAGGTCCTTGACTGCGAGCGGGATGCCTTCGAGCAGCCGCCCCTCGCCGGCGGCGAGGCGGGCATCGGCCGCGTCCGCGCCGGCACGCGCATGGTCGAAGGTCTCGGCGACGAAGGCATTCAGCCCGCGCCCGGCCTCGACGGCGGCGATGTGCGCGTCCACCAGCTCGCGCGCCGAGAACGTGCGGGCGGCGAGGCCCGCGCGAGCGTCCGCAATGGTGAGCGCGGTGAGGGCGCTCACTCGACCACCCTGGGGACGACGAAGAAGCCGTCGTCGGCGTCCGGCGCGTTGGCGAGCAGATCGTCGGTGGACGCGCCGTCCTCGGCGCTGTCCTCGCGCTGCGGCAGCGCAGCCGCGATGGCGCCGGTCATCGGCTCCACGCCCTCGGTATCGACCTCGTCGAGCTGCTCGACCCAGGCGAGGATTCCGTTCAGCTCGTCGGCCATGGGCGCGAGCGCGTCCTCCTCCATGGCGATGCGCGAGAGCCGGGCGATCCTGAGAACGGTGTCCCTGTCGATGCTCATGGCCGGCCCTCCTCCTGCCAGGAGGCGAGCAGGTCGGGCGCCGCCATGTGGCGCACGGGCGGGCGCGGCGGCGGCGGCGCGCCGTCGATCCAGCCGGGGAAGAGGATCTCGTAGGCCGGCATGGGCTCCTCGTGCCGACGCAGGAGCTGACGCGCCTTGATATGGGGATGCTCGGGCACGTCCTCCAGGCGATGGACCGGCTCGTAGCAGCAATCCACCCCCTCCATCAGCCGGTTCATCTCGTCGAGGGTCCGCGCGCGCACGAAGGCGGAGACCTCGCCGATCAGCGCCTCCTGCGGCCGGGGCTCCCACTGGCGCTCGATCCACTCCGGCCGGCCGCAGGCGGTGCAGAAGTTGGCCCAGAACTTGGCCTCCAACGCGCCGAGGGTGACGAAGCGGCCGTCGCTGGTCTCGTAGATGTTGTAGAAGGCCGCGCCGCCGTTCGGGAACTGGGCCGCGCGCCTGGCGTCCCACTCCTCGTGGAGGAGCCCGTTCAGCGCCCACACCTGCCAGGGCAGCACGGTCTCGGCGATGCTGACGTCGATGGTGGCGCCCTTCCCCTCCGGGTTCCGGCTGCGGCCGAGCAGCCCGCCCATGATGCTGAGCGCGGCCTGCATGCCGGACGCGAAATCGGCGGTGGGCGGGAAGGAGACCACCGGGCGCTCGGGCACGCCGGAGCGTTCCAGCCCGCCCATCAGGCCCATGTAGTTGATGTCGTGCCCGCCGCGCAGGCGATAGGGCCCCTCGAGGCCCCAGCCGGAGAGCGAGCAGGAGACGATGCCGGGGTTCATCTCGTGCAGCGCCGCGTGGCCGAAGCCGAGGCGGTCGAGCACGCCGGGCCGGTAGGATTCGAGGAAGGCGTCCGAGCGCTCCACCAGGGCGCGGAAGTCGCGCTTTCCCGCCTCCGACTTGAGGTCGATCTCGACCACCGTCTTGCCGCCGTTGACCATCCGATACCAGACCGAGACGCCGGTCGCATCCTTCGGCCCGACGCCCCGCATCGGCTCGCCGCCCGGCGGCTCGACCTTGATCACCTCTGCGCCGAGATCGGCGAGAATCAGCGTCCCGTAGGGGCCGGGAATGTACTGGCTGAGATCGAGGACTCTCAGGCCGGTGAGGAAGGGAATGGGCACCGCCGGCTGCGCTGCCGGTCAGTTCGCGTATTCGGGCACGCGGGGCCGCTTGCCGGGGCCGCCGCGCCGGCCCGAGCCTTTGCCGCCCTTGCGGCCGGGCGCGTCCGGCGCCGGATAGCTGAAGCTGAGCTTGCCGTCCCGGAGCCCCACCTGCACGCGGCCGCCCTTCGCCAGCTTGCCGAACAGGAGCTCGTCGGCGAGCGGCTTCTTGATCTCCTCCTGGATCAGCCGCGCCAGCGGCCGGGCGCCGTAGGTGGCGTCGTAGCCGTTCTTGGCGAGCCAGGTGCGCGCCGCGGCGCTCAGCTCGATGGAGACGTTGCGGTCGGCGAGCTGCTCCTCGAGCTGGATGATGAACTTGTCCACCACGCGCGCGATCACCTCGGGCGAGAGCGCGGCGAAGCGGATCACGGCATCGAGGCGGTTGCGGAACTCCGGCGCGAACATCCGCTTGATCGCCTCCTCGTCGTCGCCCTCGCGCTCCGTCCGGGCGAAGCCGATCGGCGCCTTGGCGAGCTCGGCGGCGCCGGCGTTGGTGGTCATGATGAGGATGACGTTGCTGAAATCGACCGTCTTGCCGTTGTGATCGGTGAGCTTCCCGTAGTCCATGATCTGCAGCAGGATGTTGAAGAGGTCGGGATGCGCCTTCTCGATCTCGTCCAGCAGCAGGACCATGTGCGGGTTCTGGTCGGCGGCGTCGGTGAGCAGCCCGCCCTGGTCGAAGCCGACATAGCCGGGCGGCGCGCCGATCAGGCGCGAGACCGAGTGCCGCTCCATGTACTCGCTCATGTCGAAGCGGACGAGCTCGACGCCCATCACGTGGGCGAGCTGGCGCGCCACCTCGGTCTTGCCGACGCCCGTCGGCCCGCTGAAGAGGTAGCAGCCGACCGGCTTGCCCGGCTCGCGCAGGCCGGCGCGAGCCATCTTGATCGCGGTGGCGACGGCGGCGATGGCATCGTCCTGGCCGAAGACGACGGTCCCCAGATCGCGTTCCAGGCTCTCCAGTATGGTCTTGTCGCCGCGGCTCACGTTCTTGGGCGGAATGCGGGCGATCTTCGCCACCACGCCCTCGACGTCCTTCACGCCCACGGTCTTGCGCCGCTTCGATTCCGGCAAGAGGCGCTGCGAGGCACCGACCTCGTCGATCACGTCGATCGCCTTGTCAGGCAGCCTGCGGTCGTTGATGTAGCGGCTGGCGAGCTCGACGGCGGTGCGGATCGCTTCCGCCGTGTAGCGCACGCCGTGGTGCGCCTCGTAGTAGGGCTTGAGGCCGCGCAGGATCTTGACCGCCTCGTCGACGCTCGGCTCGTTCACGTCGATCTTCTGGAAGCGCCGCACCAGCGCGCGGTCCTTCTCGAAATAGTTGCGGTACTCCTTGTAGGTGGTGGAGCCGATGCAGCGCAGCGTGCCGCTCTGCAGCGCGGGCTTGAGCAGGTTGGACGCATCCATCGCGCCGCCGCTGGTGGCGCCGGCGCCGATGACGGTGTGGATCTCGTCGATGAAGAGGATGGCGCCCTCGCAGGCCTCGATCTCGGCGAGCACGGCCTTGATCCGCTCCTCGAAGTCGCCGCGGTAGCGGGTGCCGGCGAGCAGCGCGCCCATGTCCAGCGCGAAGATCACCGCGCCGTCCAGCACCTCGGGCACCTCGCCGTCCTCGATGCGGCGCGCCAGGCCCTCGGCCAGCGCGGTCTTGCCGACGCCGGCATCGCCGACGTAGAGGGGGTTGTTCTTGGTGCGGCGGCAGAGCACCTGGATCGTGCGCTCGACCTCGGCGTCGCGGCCGATGAGCGGGTCGATCCGCCCGGCCTTGGCCTTGGCGTTCAGGTTGACGCAGTAGGCCTCCAGCGCCGCCGCGCCCTCCTTGACGACGCTCTCGTCGCTGGCGTCCTCGTCGGCGCCGGAGACCGCGCCTCCCGGCCCCGCGTGGCCGGGGACCTTGGCGATGCGGTGCGAGATGTAGTTGACCGCGTCGTAGCGGGTCATGTCCTGCTCCTGCAGGAAATAGACCGCGTGGCTCTCGCGCTCGGAGAAGATCGCCACCAGGATGTTGGCGCCGGTCACCTCGGACCGGCCGGACGACTGCACGTGCAGGACGGCGCGCTGCACCACCCGCTGGAAGCCGGTGGTGGGCTTGGCCTCGACCGGCTCCTCGGTGGCCAGGCCCTCCAGCTCCTCGTCGATGAAGCTCTCGAGCTCGCGCTCGAGCCTCTCCAGATCGACGCCGCAGGCCTTGAGCACCGCGATCGCGTCGGGATCCTCCAGCAGCGCCAGCAGCAGGTGCTCGAGCGTCGCGAACTCGTGCCGCCGCTCGACCGCCAGCGCCAGCGCCCGGTGCAGGCTCTTCTCGAGATCACGCGACAGCATGCGTCCGCTACTCCTTCTCCATCGTGCACTGCAGCGGGTGCTCGTTGCGGCGGGAGAAGTCGGAGACCTGTTTCACCTTGGTCTCGGCGACCTCGTAGGAATAGACGCCGCAGACTCCCACGCCGCGCCGGTGGACGTGAAGCATGATCGTGGTCGCACGCTGCTCGTCCATTCCGAAGAACCGCATCAGCACCACGACAACGAACTCCATCGGCGTGTAGTCGTCATTGAGCAGCAGGACCTTGTACATCGACGGCTTCTTGGTCTCGGCGCGCGACTTGGTGATGACCTGGGAATCGTCGCCGGGCCGACCGGATGTCCGCTGATCCGACATTTCGCACCACGCACCACATACCGCGTTCGCCGTGCGCGCGACACGCCGCGTTCGCCGCGCGCACCTGCCCAAATTATAGCATCGAGGGCCGGGCGCAACGCCCCGCAGGGTCAGTGTCCCGACCGAGAAGTTCGCGTGTATTCACGTCGTACCTCCGTCACGTCATGGCCGGATTCATTCCGGCCATCCACGAGTGTTCTTGGCGACGGGCGGTGCAGGCTGAACGAGATGCCCGGAACAAGTCCGGGCATGACGAGGGAAGTGGTGGGCGGGGGAGGCCGCAGGGACAGCCCTAAGCCATACGGACTTCCCGATCAGGACACTACCCCACGATGTCGGTCTCGGCGAAGAAGAAGGCGATCTCGATGGCGGCGTTCTCGGGCGAATCCGAGCCGTGCACGGAGTTGGCCTCGACCGTCTCGCCGAAGGAGGCGCGGATGGTGCCGGAGTCGGCGTTGGCCGGGTTGGTGGCGCCCATGATCGTGCGATTGGCATCCACCGCGTTCTCGCCCTCGAGCACCTGAACCACCACCGGGCCCGAGGTCATGAAGGCGCAGAGGTCGTCGTAGAAGGCGCGCTCGCTGTGCACCGCGTAGAAGGCGCGGGCCTGCGCCTCCGTCAGCCGGATCCGGCGCTGGGCGACGATGGCGAGCCCCGCCTCCTCGAAGCGCTGGTTGATGGCGCCGGTCAGGTTGCGGCGTGTGGCATCCGGCTTGATGATCGAAAGGGTGCGCTCGATCGCCATGGGCTCTCCCCCGAGAGATGTGCGGCTGGCCCTTATAGAGACTAGCCCTGCGGCCGGCAACGGCGCCGTGGCGCTATCGGCGCGCCGCGAAGAAGGCGCGGAGCAGCGCGGCGGCGCGGCTCTCGCGAATGCCGCCGATCACCTCGGGCCGGTGATGGCAGGTGGGCTGCGCGAAGATGCGGGCGCCGTGCTCGACCCCGCCGCCCTTGGGATCGGGCGCACCGAAATAGAGCCGGCGCAGGCGGGCGAAGGCGATCGCCTGCGCGCACATGGCGCAGGGCTCCAGCGTGACGTAGATGTCGCAGTCCGGGAGCCGGGCCGAGCCGCGCGCCGCCGCTGCGGCGCGGATGGCCAGCATCTCGGCGTGCGCCGTCGGGTCGTTGGCGGCCTCCGTGCGATTGCCGGCCCGCGCCAGCACGGCGCCGCTCCGCCCGTCGACCACGACCGCACCCACCGGCACCTCGCCCCGCGCCGCCGCCGCCTCGGCTTCGGCCAGTGCCAGGTCCATCGGCGATGGTGGCTCCTTCCCCATTGCCGCAGGGTCCGGCTACCCCTGCGGGGGGTCAAGGCCCGAAGCGACGCGTCGCGGCGAGATGCGCCTGCCGGGGCGAGCGTCGGTTGCGACGGTTCCGGGGCGCTCCTAGACTCCGCCGATGGTCCGGCCCGTCATCGGCCTCACCCTCGATTCGGAGCCGCCCGGCGGCTACTCCGGCGAGCCCTGGTACGCGATCCGCGAGAACTACTGCACGGCCATCGTCGCGGCCGGCGGGGTTCCCGTGGCCCTGCCGCACGAGCCGGACCTCGCCGCGCGCTACCTGGAGACGGTGGACGGCCTCGTCATCACCGGCGGCGCCTTCGACGTGGACCCGGCGCTCTTCGGCGCCGCGACCCGGCACGAGACGGTCACCACCAAGGACCGGCGGACCGCCTTCGAGCTCGCGATCACCCGGGCTGCCCACGACTCATCGGTGCCCTCGCTCGGCATCTGCGGCGGCCAGCAGCTCATGAACGTGGCGCTCGGCGGCACCCTGATCCAGCACATCCCCGACGCGGTGCCGGACGCGCTCGCGCACGAGCAGCCCAACCCCCGCACGGAGCCGGGGCATGCGGTCTCGCTCGAGGCCGCAAGCCGGCTCGGGACCATCGTCGGCAGCGGCACCATGGCGGTGAACAGCGCCCACCACCAGGCGGTCGCAGAGGCGGCGCCCGGCCTCGTCGTCAACGCCCGCGCGCCCGACGGCGTGATCGAGGGCATCGAGGACCCGGCGCACAGCTGGTTCATCGGCGTGCAGTGGCACCCGGAGTACGCCATCGACCCCGGCGATGCGCGCATCTTCCGCTCGCTGATCGAGGCCTGCGGTCGTTAGCCTCCTGCCACGCCGCCTGCGCGATGCGCGGCCGGGCGGCGGGGGCGCAACGTGGCACAGCCCCCCCGTTTTCTATGCGGGATGTCCCGGGACAAAGCGGCACAAACGGCACTCTATGCGGCACAGCCGGGGGTCGAACGGCGGCGGTGACGGAGTGCGTGCGGCGGACCCGGACGCGGGGCGCGAAAGTGGGATTCGGCAGTGCCCCCCCTTTGCCGGGATTCGCCGGGATCGCAAGGGATTCAACGCGGGACATTTTCCGAAGAAGGTGGGATTCCGCTGGGATATCGGGGCAGGTTTCCGGGATGAATCCCGCGACCGAGAGGTGGCGACGGGCGGCTCCCCCCGTCGCCCCGTCTGCCCCGCCCCGTTCTCTTGCGCGCTGCATGGCGCGATCATTGCGCCTGCGTGTCGCGCCGTGCACCGCACCATTGTTCGGGGTCCCTCGCGCCCGGCGGAGGCGGCACACCGCTGGCCCGGCCCGACGCGATCCGGGCTAGGATGAGCCCCTCTGCGACCGGGGGGTAAGCGTGACGGGGCATGGCGGCGGCTGACTCGGGAGAGCGGATCGAGAGCGACGTCGTCGTCATCGGCGGCGGCCTCGTCGGGCTCACGCTCGGCACCGCGCTCGCCGGCGCCGGGATCGAGACGGTCGTGGTGGATGGTGCTGCGCCTGCGGCGATGAAGGACGCCGCGTTCGACGGCAGGGTCTCGTCGATCGCGCTCGGCTCGAAGCGCGTGCTCGACGCCATCGGCCTGTGGCCGGCGTTGGCGGGGGACGCCCAGCCGATCCTGGAGATCCGCGTCTCCGACGGCGACGCGCCGCTCTTCCTGCACTACGACCACAAGGACGTGGGCGCGGGCCCGCTCGGCTTCATCGTCGAGAACCGCGCCATCCGCGCCGGCCTGATCGCGCACGCCGCGAGGCTGCCCTCGCTCCGCCATCTCGCGCCCGCCTCGGTGGAGGCGCTGGAGCCCGCGCCGGGCGCGACGCTCGCCAGGCTCGCGGACGGGAGATGCGTGAGGGCGCGGCTCGCCGTCGCCGCCGACGGCGCCCGCTCCCGACTGCGGGAGGCCGCCGGAATCGAGACCGTGCGCTGGTCCTACGAGCAGACGGGCATCGTCTGCACCGTGGCGCACGAGCGGGCGCACCGGGGCATCGCGCACGAGCGCTTCCTGCCGGCCGGCCCCTTCGCCATCCTGCCCATGACCGGCGACCGCTCCTCCCTGGTGTGGACCGAGCGCGCAGGCCTGGCGCCCGCCCTGCTGGAGGCGCCCCACGCCGTCTTCGCGCGCGAGCTGGGGCTGCGCTTCGGCGACTTCCTCGGCGCGCTGGAGCCGGTCGGCCCGCGCTGGAGCTATCCCCTCGCGCTCACCCACGCGAAGCGCTACGTCGCGCCCAGGCTCGCGCTCGCGGGCGATGCGGCGCACGCCATCCACCCGCTCGCCGGCCAGGGCTTCAACCTCGGCATCCGCGACGCCGCGGTGCTGGCCGAGCTGGTGGTCGACCGCGCGCGCCTCGGCCTCGACATCGGCGGGAGCGACGTGCTCACCCGCTATCAGCGCCGGCGGCGCTTCGATTCCGTGGTGCTGATCGCGGTGACCGACGGGCTGAACAGGCTGTTCTCGAACGAGAGCCAGGGCCTGCGTCTGGTCCGCGACGTCGGCCTCGCGGCAGTCAACGAGCTGCCGCCGGTCAAGCGCTTCTTCATGCGCCACGCCATGGGGCTCGCCGGCGACCTACCGCGCCTCGCCCGCGGCGAGCCGCTTTAGAGCACGATCCGACTGGACGGGATCGTGCTCAACGGCCGCACGCACTCATTTCCTTACGCAGCGCGTGCCGGAAACCCCACCTCTCCCCGGCCCTCTCCTCCCCGGCGGGGAGGAGAGGGAGAGAAGCGTGGCGCCGCTTTCGTTCCCCCTCCTCCTGGGAGGAGGGGGATAG
>WTGU01000041.1 GCA_011523425.1 Alphaproteobacteria bacterium | reverse complement strand
TCAACCCGACGCCCAACTGCTACCGCCGGCTCACGCCCCACACCTTCGCGCCGTCGAACGTGAGCTGGGGCGAGGAGGACCGCAGCGCCATGGTACGCATCAAGCAGCCGGGCGCGCCGGGCATGCACGTGGAGATGCGGGCGTCGTCGGCCATCAGCAACCCCTACCTCTGCGCCGCCGGCACGCTGGCCTGCGGGCTGCTCGGGCTTGCAGAGGAGCGCGCGCTCGTCGCGCAGTCCGAGGGGCCGAGCGAGGACGATCCCACCCTCGCACCCTTCCCGGCCACGCTGGAGGCGGCGCTCGCCGCGATGGAGGCGGATTCCGCGGTGGTGGACCTGCTGGGCGAGGAGTTCGTCACCGTCTTCACAACGATGAAGCGCGCCGAGCTCGCCCGCTTCAACGCCCATGTCACCCAGTGGGAGCGCGAGGAATATATCGAGCTCTACTGAGGCGGGTAGCGCCCGCGCCTAGCGGAAGTGCGGGAGCACGTGGTCGGCGTAGGCCGCGACGATCTGCTCCTCGCCGCCGTTGGTGAGATAGATGTTGAACTGGGTGACGCCCGCCGCCTCCAGCGCCCGGATCTTCTCGACATGGGCCTCGGCCGGGCCGATCACGCAGAAGTCCTCGGTGATCTCAGGCGTGACGTAGGCGCTGTTGTCCGATTCCAGCGCCGTGTGCTGGTGGTAGTCGTAGCCCTCGTCGGCGCCGACGCCGTCGCGCCGCGCGATGTATGAGGTGAGGCTCGCCGGAACCAGGTCGGTGCCGGCGCCGTGGTGCTTGACGATGTCGGCCACGTGGTTGCCGACCAGCGCCGGGAACCACTTGGTCTGGGCGATCCCGGTCTCGCGGTCGCCTACCCAGACGGGCGCGCAGGCCATGACGCGGTAGCCCGCCATGTCGCGGCCCTCGGCGGCGCCCGCGGCGCGCGCCTGGTTCCCCATCCATTGGCAGAGGCCCACATCGGCGAGCTGCACGATGAGCCCGTCGCCGACACGGCCGGCCGCCGCCAGCGCCCTGGGCCCGTAGGCTGCGATCCAGACCGGCATCTCGTAGCCGCCGGTCCAGTCGAACTGCACCGGCTCCGGCGCGCCGGCGTAGCTCACCGCGTCGCCCCGCACCAGCGCCTTCATGGCCCGGCAGAACTCCTCCAGCCGGGCGACCGTCGCGGGCCGCTTGCCGATCACCCTGACGGCGCTGTCGCCGCGCCCCACGCCCATGTCGAAGCGGCCTTCCGACTGCACCGCCATCGCCCCGAAGAGACTCGCCGCCACCGACCAGTCGCGGGTCACCGGGTTGGTCACGCAGGGGCCGAAGCGCAGCCTGGACGTGTGCTCGATGGCGACCGCCATCTGCGGATAGAGGTCGCGCCACAGCACGTGGCTGTCGAAGAACCAGGCGTAGTCGAAGCCCGCGGCCTCGGCCTGCCGGCAGATGGCGACGACGCGCTCCTTCTCGAGATCGCCGCGAAAGGTGATGGCGAATTCCATGTCAGCCCCCGTCACTCGCTTTCCGGCCAGATTCGCACACCCGCATGCTTGAAGCCCGTCGCCTTCGACATGTTGAGGCGGATGAGCAGCGGGGTGATCGCCTCGATGCAGCGCGCGCTCTCGGCCGGGCCGCAGTTGTAGGCGCGGGCGCCGATGGTCTCGATCAGCGCCATCACTTCCCGCTTCGCCTCGAGGTCGTCGCCGCAGACGAGAATGTCGCAGTTGATCGGCTGATCGAGCGCCGCCAGCACATGGGCGGAGACGTTGTGCAGCGCGCCGACCACGGCGCAGCCCTCGCCCAGCATCGCCTGCGCCGCCTCGGTCGCCGAGCCCTCGGGCGGCATCGCCGCCTTGCGCGGGTTGCCGTCGGCGAGCGGCACCGCCATGTCGACCAGGATCTTGCCCTGCAGCGCGCCGGTCAGCCCGGCCAGCGTCGCCTGGTGAGCCGACCACGGCACCGCCAGCACCACCATCCGCTCCGCGCGGGCGACCGCGTCCGCATTGGCCGCGCCGGCGATGCGCCCCGGCGCGCCGGGGACGCCCGCCCTGAGGTCGGCGGCGATGTCGGCCGCCCGGTCGGCGTCGCGCGAGCCCACGACGACATCGATCCCGGCGAGCGCGCAGCGCTGCGCCAGGCCGCGCCCCTGCGGGCCGGTGCCTCCGATCAGGGCGATCGCCATGGCTCTCTCCCGCGGTTTCCTCTGCGCCGTCAGGCGTCGTAGGCGACGAGCGAGGTGACCGGCAGGTCGAGGCGCGCCCGCCCGCCGAGGAAGGTCAGCTCGATGATGAAGGCCGCGGCCACCACCTCGGCGCCGACCCGGCGCAGCAGCGTGTGCGCCGCCGCCGCGGTGCCGCCGGTCGCCAGCAGGTCGTCGAGGAGGACGACCCGCTGGCCGGGGGCGATGGCATCGGCCTGTACCTCGACCTGGTCGGCGCCATACTCGAGCTCGTAGCGGTGCGCCACGGTCTTTCCCGGCAGCTTGCCCTTCTTGCGCACCATGATGAAGCCGCAGCCGAGCGCGTGCGCCAGCGGCGCCGCGACCAGGAAGCCGCGCGATTCGATCCCCGCGAGAAGGTCGGGCTCGTGCTCGCGCACCACGCCCGAGAGGCGGCGCACCGTCTCGGTCCATGCCGGCCCGTGGGCGAGCAGCGTCGACAGGTCGTAGAAGAGGATACCGGGCTTGGGAAAGTCGGGAATCGCGCGGATATGCTCGCGCAGGTCGATGGCGGACATGGCCGCCCCCGATAACCCCAGGCCTACCCTGCGCCGACCGTGACCTCCCCGGTCACTCGGCGCCGGTCGCTTCCTTGAGATAGGCGATCAGGTTCAGGCGGTCTTTTTCCTTCTTGACCCCCCTGAATGCCATCTTGTTCTTCGGGATGTAGCCCTTGGGGTCGGCGATGTACGCGAGGATGGTCTCCTCGCTCCACACGATGCCGGCTTCCTTCATCGCCTTCGAGTACTTCTTGAATCCCTCGGCCGTGCCCGAGGTGCGGCCGAAGACGCCGTACAGGTTGGGGCCCTGCTTGTGCTTTCCGCCTTCCTTGACGGTGTGGCAGACCTTGCACTTCTTGAAGACCTTCTTGCCCTTCCCCGCATCTGCGGCGATGGCGGACGCACTCGCCGCCATCATGGCGGAGGCGAGGGCGATGGCGAGAACGTGTCGTGCGCGCACGGGAATCTCCCTGGTCATGGCCCCGATCGGCCAGTGTGGGGGTGCGAGGATAGGCCGGGTTCGCACCCGCGATCAAGGACACCCGGCCTAGTGCAACCGGCCCTATTGCGCGCGGTATTCCTCGTCCAGGAAGAAGCGGCTGTCGTACTCCTCGACGCCGAGGTGACACTCGGCGCAGAACTCGACCCGCGCCGCGCCCTTGCCGCCGGTCGCGCCGATCACCTTGCCGCTCGGCATGATCAGCGTGTAGCGCCAGTCGCCCGTATCGGGGTCGAATCCCGCCTCCATCTTCTCCATCAGGAAGAGCGGCCCGGCACCCACCCGGCCGCCGGCGGTGACGGTGAAGCTGTCCTTGGCGAGCACGGTGCCCACGGGCGCGGGACCGGCCTCCTCGAAGAGGGCGTAGTTATCGGCGCCGATATCGTTGGCGTAGTTGTTGACGTAGCGCGCCCCGTGGGTGTCGGAGACATAGGGCTGGGCGGCGACGTTCCGCCAGCCCTGGTAGGACGCGGCCCACTGATTGCCGGACTTCGCATAGCCCTCGGCCATGGCCCCGCTGATGCAGGCGTAGGCGTCGCGGGCCTCGGCCGCCGTCAGCTCGACCTCCTCGCCGGCAGCACAGGGGTTGCACGGCCCGCACGGCCCGCAGGGGTTGCAGGGAGCGCACGGATTGCACGCCGCCGCGCACGGATCGCAGGGATTGCAGGGAGCACATGGGTTGCAGGCCGCCGCGCAGGGGTTGCAAGGGTTACAGGGAGCGCATGGGTTGCAAGCTGCTGCACAGGGGTTGCACGGGTTGCAGGGACTGCACGGGTTGCAGGCCGCCGCGCAGGGGTTGCACGGTCCACAGGGATTGCAGGCGGCACCGCAGGGGTTGCACGGGGCGCACGGACCGCAGGGGCCGCTCGCTGCGGCGAGACGCGGCACGACGCAATCGGAGCTCGCCGCCGCGCTCGCCGCGCAGGGATTGCACGCACCGCACGGCCCGCAGGCGCCGGCACAGGGGTTGCACGGGTTACAGGCCCCGCACGGGTTGCACGGTCCGCACGGGCCGCATGCAGCCGCACACGGGTTGCACGGATCGCAGGGACTACACGGACCGCAGGCGCTTGCGCACGGCCTGCAGGGATTACAGGGATTGCAGGCTGCCGCGCAGGGGTTGCACGGACTGCACGGCCCGCACGGATTGCAGGAGGCGAGCTGGAGAGCGCCCGCGTCCTGCTGCGGCGGAGCCGCGGCCGGCGCATCGCCGTCGGGCGCGCTGGCCAGGGCATGGCCGCCGCCGGCGGCGACCGCGAGGCCGATGACCACGGGGACCACCGTTCCGGCGAGCAGGGGTTTCGTGCGTGGCATGTCGGGCCTCCCTCGTTGACCGTATCCGTCGCGACGTGTCCGTCTCGAATTGTCGACGAGTGCATGGTGCGGAGCAAACCCCTTCGGCTCAAATTTTTGTGACTCCCGCGTCGGGCGGGCGGGGGCTACGCTTATCCGATGATCGCTCTCCGTGCCGCTCTTGCCGCGTGTCTCGTCGTCGCCGGCGCGCTGCTCGCGAGCCCCGCAGAGGCCGCGGGCGCGATCGTGCCGGAGGTGGTCGAGGTTCCGGCCGGCTCCTTCATCGCGGGCTCCGATGCGGCCGAGCGCGAGTACGCCTACCGGCTCGACGAGGCGGCCTACGGCCACTCCCGGACTCGCGAACGCGGCTGGTACGACCGCGAGCGCCCGCGCGGGCCCAAGTCGCTCGACGGCTTCCTCATCACGCGCAACCTGATCACCAACGCCCAGTACCGGGCGTTCGTGGCTGCCACGGGCCATCGGGTCCCCGATGTCGATCCCGAGACCTGGCGCGGCTATCGGCTGATCCACCCCTATGATCGCACCCGCCGGCACGCGTGGGCGGATGGCAGGCCGCCGCCGGGGCGAGAGAATCATCCCGTGGTGATGGTCTCGCACGGCGATGCCATGGCCTATGCGGCCTGGCTCTCGGCCGAGAGCGGGCACCGCTGGCGGCTTGCCACCGAGCTCGAATGGGAGAAGGCCGCGCGCGGGACCGACGGCCGCTTCTTCCCCTGGGGCGACACCTTCGACCCGGCCCTGCTCAACAGCCACGACAACGGTCCCTTCGACACGCTGCCCGTCGGCAGCTTCCCCGCAGGCGCGAGCCCTTACGGCCTGCTCGATGCCGCGGGTCAGGTCTTCGAGTGGACGGCGTCGCCGGGCAATCCGGGGCGCTTCCTCGTGAAGGGCGGATCGTGGGACGACAGCGGCTGCGGCATTTGCCGCCCCGCCGCGCGGCACGGGCGGCCGGCGGACATCAAGCACATCCTCGTCGGCTTCCGCCTCGTCAGGGAGCCGTAGAAGACGGGGAGCCGGCACTGGCCCGCTCCCGTCGCCGCGTTCACGGTCTGCGCGCCAGCAGATCGATCTCGACACGGGCGCCGAGGGCGAGCCCGGTGACGCCGACGCAGGTGCGCGCCGGTCTCCGCTCGGGATCGAAGTAGGTCTCGTAGACCGCGTTCATCGCCGCGTAGTCCTCCTCGAAGTGCGTGAGATAGACCCGCGCGACGATCACGTGCTCGAGTCCGAGACCGAGGGAGTCGAGCACGACCTTCAGATTGGCCATGACGTTCCGGGTCTGGCCCTCGATGCCGGCGGGCAGGGGCGCCGCCTCGTCCTTCGGGTCATTGGGCATCTGACCGGTGACGAACACCCAGCCATCCGCTTCGACGGCGTGGCTGAAGGGCGCGACCGGCGTCGGTGCGCCGGCCGCCATGTGAAAGATCGGTGCTGTCATCGGGATCCTCCCATTTCGCGCGCGTCCGAGCGGCGCCGACCCTGCGTCGCCACCGCGCAGACCATGACTCCGGCAAGATATGCGGGCTAGTCTTCTGCAGGACAGGACGGGGAGGGGCTCCTCATGCACCTGACGCGCCGGGCGGTGCTGGTCGGAGGGGGCGCTCTGCTCGCAGCGCCGGCGCTCCGAGCCTCGGCCGCAGAACCGCCCTCGCGGCTCATTCCGGCGACCGGAGAGCCGATGCCCTCGGTCGGGATCGGAAGCTGGATCACCTTCAACGTGGGCGACGATCCGCTGCTCCGCGCCGAGTGCCGCGCCGTCATGGCTGCCTTCCTGGAGGCTGGCGGGGGCATCGTCGATTCCTCGCCCATGTACGGCTCCTCGCAGGAGGTCATCGGCGATGCGCTGGAGACGCTGGGCCGCCCGCCCGGCCTCTTCTCCGCCGACAAGGTCTGGACCGACGCGGCCGACGGCCCGTCCCAGATCGCGGAGACGACCCGCCGCTGGGGGATCGAGCGCTTCGACCTGCTGCAGGTCCACAACCTGATCGACTGGGAGGCGAACCTCGACACCCTCGCCGCCATGAAGGAGGCGGGCCTGCTCCGCTATACCGGCGTCACCACCTCGCACGGCCGCCGGCATGGCGCGCTCGAGGAGGTGATGCGCCGCCGGCCGCCCGATTTCGTCCAGCTCACCTACAACATCGTGGACCGGGAGGCGGAACGCCGCCTGCTGCCGCTCGCGCTGGAGCGCGGGATTGCGGTCATCTGCAACCGGCCGTTCCAGCGCGGCCGCCTGCCGGACCGGCTCGCGGGCCGGCCGCTGCCCGCCTGGGCCGGCGAGATCGGGGTCTCCACCTGGCCTCAGTTCCTGCTGAAGTTCATCATCTCGCATCCCGCTGTCACGGCCGCCATCCCCGCGACGCGACGTGTCGACCACGTGCGCGAGAACAAGTCCGCCGCATTCGGCCCCATGCCGGACGCCGCCATGCGTCGGCTAATGGCGGCGCATGTGCAGAGCCTGTAGCGCCGCCCGGCTCGATACGGAACGCGGCGGGACGCTCGGGCGAGGCAGACGCGCGGCCTAGCCGTGTTCTGGGCGCTCGAGGACCTGCTGCCGTTCTCGCCGCGCGTCTATTGGCGCCTCTTCGCCCTGGAGAACGAGGCGGTTTGGCCGGGGCAGCCGGTGGCGCTGGCGGCCGTTGCGCTGCTCGCCCTCCTCCTGGTGCTCGGGCGCCGGCCCTCCGGGCGCTGGCTCGGCCCGCTGCTCGGGATCGCCTGGCTCTGGACCGGCTGGCACTTCGTCGCGCTGCGCTACGGCGCGGTCAACTGGGTCGCGCCGACGCTGGCCTGGGGGTTCTACGCCGAGGCCGCGCTGCTGGCGGCCCTCGGCCTCTCGGGCCGGCTCGTCTTGCGCCGGCGGGGGCACGGCGCCTGGCTGGGCACGGGCCTGCTGGCAGCGGCGGTGCTGCTGTGGCCCGCCCTTGCACCGCTTGACGGACGACCCTGGCACGAAGCGGAGGTCGTCGCGCTCGCGCCGGATCCCACTGCCGTCGCCACGCTCGGCCTGCTGGCGCATGCTGCCCGCAGCCGGTGGACGGCTCTCCTCGGCATCGCCCCGGTGCTATGGCTGGCGCTGTCTGCGCTCACGCTCGTGACGATGGGTGCCTGGCAGGGCTGGGTAGTGCTTGCCGCGCTGCTGATCGGCCTCGCCGCATGGGCCGTGCCGGGGCGCATCGCTGCGGGCGTCCATTGAACCGCCGCGTCGCCGCTGCCCTGACTGGCAAGAGCCGCTCCGCAGCACTATGTTTGGTTCCTGGCAGCGCGCGCGGGCAACCGGTAGAGCGGCAGGATGGCTAAGGCCCAGGCGACCAAGAGCGGCCGGCAGGAGGAGACCCGCCACCTCGACATGGCGACGCAGCCCGTGAAGAGGCTGCGCATGATGCTCGCCGCGGGCGAGGACGTGCTCGAAATCCAGCGGGTGCTCGGCCGGACCGGCGACAGCGTGGTGAGCGAGCTCCTGCGCGGCCACGAGACGTTCTACGAGTGGGATCATTACCCGAAAGGGGACGTCTTCGACGGGGACAGCCACGCCCAGTACTTCTACCACACCCACCCCGGCGGCCTCAGGGACAAGGAGCACGGGCACTTCCACACCTTCGTCCGCGCCAAGGGCCTGCCGCGCGGCATGAAGCCCAAGCGTCACAAGAGCCGTGACAAGTGGCCCATGGGCGATGACGCGGTGACCCACTTGGTCGGCATCTCCATGGATTCCAAGGGCCAGCCGCTCCGGCTCTTCAGCACCAACCGCTGGGTCACCGGCGAGACCTGGTACAAGGCCGACGACGTGTGCAAGGTGATCGGCCGCTTCGTCATCGGCCACGCCCGCCCGTCCTGGCCGACCAACCGCTGGATCGGCGCGATGGTGCACCTGTTCTGGCCGCAGGTGATGATGCTGCTGAAGGCGCGGGATCAGGTGATCGAGAACTGGGCCGCCCAGAATCCCGATCTCGACACCCTCGAAGACCGCCGCCTCGAAGTGGCCTCGCAGGCCGAGGTCGATATCGAGGCGCAGCTGGCTGCGGTCAGGGCCGCTCTCGACGCGCGGACGTGAGGCGCCGCCGGCTCGTTGCGCCCGGTGCCGTCACGATACCCGGCCCCAAATGAAGAACGCCGCCTCTTGCGAGGCGGCGCCCTCGGATAAGGTCAGAAATACGCGTGAGCCTAGCCCGATGCGCACGGGTTGCAGGCGCATGGATTGCAGGCGCACGGGTTGCATGCACACGGGTTGCAGGCACCGCAGGGGTCGTCATCGTGCGAATCCGCAACCACGATCGGCGTGTCGCCGGCGGATACGGCCGACGGCGCGAGGGCGGCGCCGGCCGCCATGGTGACAACGCTCACGGCAACCACGGTCTCCTTGATCATGATGAGTTCTCCTCCTTGCAGGCGCATGTTGTGATTTGGGCTTCACGCCGCCTTTTCGGCTGGCCTGTCTGTGCGAAACCTGGGCCATTGTGGTGTATATCGGCAACGGTTGAAAGGAGTTTCGCCGCCATGCCGGCGGCGGAGGCGCATGGGGGCGGCCGATGCCCGGCTCGAGCAGCGACGACTATCCGAGGCTTGCGGCTGCGGCCCGACGTCTCGCGCTGGAGGCCGGGCGGGCGATCATGGCCCTCTACGGGCAGGGTACAGCGGTGCAGATGAAGGAGGATCGCTCGCCGGTGACCGAGGCGGACCGGGCCGCCGACCGCCTCATCGTCGCGGGCCTCGGCGCCACTGACCCCCGCATCCCCGTGATCTCGGAGGAGAGCGCGGCCGATGCCGCGCCGCCGCTGCACGGGCCGTTCTGGCTCGTCGATCCGCTGGACGGCACGAAGGAGTTCATCGCCGGGTCAGGCGAGTTCACGGTCAACATCGCACTGATCGAGGCCGGCCGGCCGGTGCTCGGCGTCGTCCACGCGCCGGCGCGGGGAGAGACCTATGTCGCAGACGGGCAGGGGCAGGCGGTGCGCGTCGTCGGCGCGCGCGAGCCGCAGGTGATCCGCGCCCGCCCCGTGCCGGCCGTCGGCCCGGCGGTCATCGCCAGCCGCTCGCACCGCGATGCCGAGACCGATGCGTTCATCGCGGGCCTCGGGCCGTCACGGACCGCGAGCGCCGGCAGCGCGCTGAAGTTCGGCCTGCTGGCGCGGGGCGAGGCCGATCTCTATCCCCGCTTCGGCCGCACCATGGAGTGGGACACCGCCGCAGGCCAGGCCGTTCTCGCCGCCGCAGGCGGACACGTCCGTGACCTCGGCGGCCGCGAGCTCGGCTACGGCAAGGCGGGGTTCGTCAACCCGCCCTTCGTCGCCAGCGGCCGGGACTAGGGCCCGTGGCACGCTCCGCCGCCTCGGCCGGCCCGCCCTGCCTCGCGCCCACGTCCGCCGCCATCGCGGAGGCTGCGCGCCTGCTCCGCCAAGGCGCGCTCGTTGCCCTGCCGACCGACACGGTCTATGGGCTCGCCGCCGATGCCACCTCCGATGCGGCGGTTTCTGGCGTCTTCCGCGCCAAGGGCCGGCCGGCCGAGAAGCCGCTGATCGCGCTCGTGGACACGCTGGCGATGGCCGCGACCTGCGGCGATTTCCCGCCCGCGGCCCGCGCCCTCGCCGAGGCCTTCTGGCCGGGGCCGCTGACGCTGGTCGTCCCGCGTGCGGCGGAGTCCCCTCTGTCGCCGCTGGTCCATCGGGGGGCGTCCGGCGTCTCGCTCCGCATTCCCGGCAACGAGACCACGCGCGCCGTGGTCGCCGCGGCCGGCTGTCCGCTGACGGCACCGAGCGCCAACCCCTCGGGCGCGCCGAGTCCGCTCACCGCCGGCGAGGTCGTGGCCGGCCTCGGGCCGGCGCTCGCGCTGGTCATCGATGGCGGCAGGGCCGCCGACAGCCTCGGCTCCACCCTCGTCGACCTCAGCGGTAAGAGTCCCCGCCTGCTGCGTGCAGGAGTCGTGGACGATGCCGCGATCGAGCGCGTGATCGGCCCCCTCGATCGCACCGCGTAATCGGGTGTAATCGGGTGTAGTCGGTCGTCCCTGCCGGCCGGTCAGGGCGAGGGGGCGTCGGGCCGGAGTGCCGCTGCCAGGGGCGTGGTGCCGCTGCCCCGCCGGGCCGGCTGCTGCTGGGACTCGTGCGGCCGCCACCCGGTGAGATAGAGGATCTGGAAGGTTGCCGGGATGCGTCCGTCCGAGGTGCCGAACGTTTCGCGGTAGCAGGCGTCGGCGGCTCGGAACGTCGCCCGCCGCGCGAAGTGGCGATCGCGCTCCTGGGTGGCATTCGCCTCGCCCATGGCGCGCAGGTCGCGCATGAGCGCATCTGCGCCGCCGTAGGTGACGGTGATCCGGTCGCTGTCGACCACCGGCAGCGCGAATCCGGCCCGCTGGAGCAGGGCGCCGAGGGTCTGGACATCGGGGAAGGGCGAGACATGCGGGCGGGCGCCGCCTTCGCCCGCGGCCTCCGCACGCAGGAACGCCTCGCGGAGCTCGAACAGCGTGTCGCCCCCCAGCATCGCCGCGAGCAGCAGGCCGTCCGGCTTTAGCGCACGCCTGATCTGGACGAGCGCGCCCGGCAGGTCGTTCACCCAGTGCAGGCTGAGCGCGCTGATCACGAGGTCGAGCGAGCCGTCGCGGAACGGCAGCCACTCCTCGTCCGCCGCGAGACGGCAGGTGCCTGCGGCGCGCGCCGCCATGGCCGGCGAGAGATCGGCCTCGACGAGAAGCTCCGGCGCACCCCGCCGGCGCAGCAGGGGCGCGAGCTGGCCGCTGTGGCAGCCGAGATCGAGCACGCGGGCGAAGCGGCGCTTCACGTCGTCGAGGCGGCCCACCAGCCGCTCACCCACCTCGCGAACCAGGAAGTCGCCCCGCCCCGCGAAGCGGGCGGCGGCGCGGTCGCGGTGGGCCCGCACGGCGGCACGGTCGAAGACCAGGGCGCCGTCGGGTGAGGGCGCGTGCCGGACCATGGCACGGGTTATGGCATGATGCCTGCGAGGCGGGAAGCGTCGGGAGGGCGCGATGCGGAGCGGCCGGCGCAGGGGGCGATTGACGGCACTCGCGCGCGTCGTCGCTGCGGGGAGTATCGACCTGGTGCTGCCGCCCGCGTGCCTCGCGTGCTACGCGCCGGTGGCCGAGGCCGGTGCGCTCTGCGCGGACTGCTGGAGCCGGGTTTCCTTCATCGGCAGCCCCTGCTGCGCCCGCTGCGGCCTGCCGTTCGAGATCGAGGCGGCGACCGGCGCCGTCTGCGGCGCCTGCACCCGGGCGCCGCCGGTCTACGACCGGGCGCGCGCGGCGTTCCTCTACGAGGGTGCCGGGCGCGAGCTGATCCTCGCCTTCAAGATGGCCGACCGCTCCTGGGTCGCGCCCAGGCTGGCCGCATGGCTGCATCGTGCGGCGGCGCCGCTGCTGGCCGACGCCGACCTCGTGGTGCCCGTGCCGCTCCACCGCTGGCGGCTGCTGGTGCGGCGCTTCAACCAGGCGGCGGTGCTGGCTCAGCTCATGGCCGGGCGGTCGGAGGCGCAGCTCGCCCCCGATCTGCTCGTGCGAACGCGCCGCACGGCGCTCCAGAGCCGGCTCTCCCGATCGGAGCGGCGGCGCAACGTGCGCGGCGCATTCGCGGTGCGGCGGGGGCGGGCGCCTCTGGTGGCGGATCGCCGCATTCTGCTGGTGGACGACGTGCTGACGACCGGCGCGACCGCGTCCGCCTGCGCCCGCGCGCTGCGCAAGGCGGGCGCCGTTCGCGTCGATGTCGCGACTCTTGCGCGGGCCGGGCGCGACCCGCCATGATGCCGGCCTCGAGCGCGCCTGTCGCGCCGGCAGGCGCGCAGAATCGCTCCAGTGGGGAGGTGGAACCATGACCGAATCCGTGCGGGTCGCCTGCGTTCAGCCCTCGAGCGGCCAGGACCAGGACGCCAACCTCGCCGCCGCCGCCGCTCTGGTGCGCGAGGCCTGCGCCGCCGGCGCCGAGCTCGTCGCGCTGCCGGAGAATGTCGCGCTCATGGAGCACCGCACCGCGCTGGTGCAGGCGAGCGCCGCCCCGCTCGACAGCCATCCGGCAGCCGCCTTCTTCCGCACGCTGGCGGAGGATACGGGGACATGGCTGCTCGCGGGCTCGATGGCGGCGAGCGCCGGCGACGGCCGCATCGCCAACCGCTCGCTGCTGATCGACCCGGCCGGCACCATCGTTGCGACCTACGATAAGATCCACATGTTCGACGTGGACCTGCCCACGGGCGAGAGCTATCGCGAGAGCGAGGCCTTCCGCCCGGGCGGGCAGGCCGTGGTGGCGGAGACACCCTGGGGCGGGCTCGGGATGACCGTCTGCTACGACCTGCGCTTCCCGCAGCTCTACCGCGCGCTCGCCCATGCCGGCGCACGCCTGATTACGGTGCCCGCGGCCTTCACCAAGCACACCGGCGAGGCCCACTGGCATGTCTTGCTCCGGGCGCGCGCGATCGAGACCGGCTGCTTCGTCATCGCGCCCTGCATGTGGGGCAGCCACTCCGGCGGCCGCAAGACCTACGGCCACTCGCTCATCGTCGATCCCTGGGGCGAGGTGCTCGCCGACGGTGGCGAGGGCGTGGGCATCGCGATCGCCGATCTCGAGCTTGCGCGCGTCGAGGCGGTACGCGGCACCATTCCCGCGCTGGCGCACGACCGCGCCTTCCTGCCGCCGGCCGATACGCAGCAGGAGCCCCGCCGCGCCGCCGGCTGACGCCGGGATCGACCGGGCCTAGAGGGACGCGCCGCCGTCCAGGTTGATGGCCTGGCCGGTGACGTGCGGGGCGTTCGCGAGATAGAGCGCGAGCACGGCCATGTCCTCCTCGGTCTGCGGGATGCCCTGGGGGATCAGGCGCTCGATGGCGCGCGCGTAGGACTGCTCCGGCGTCTCCCCGGGCTCCGCGAAGGCGTCGTTGAGCAGGGTCCACATCTGCGTCCCGACGATGCCCGGGCAAATGCAATTCACGGTAATGCCTTCGCGCGCGACCTCCTTGGCGAGCGCGTTGGTGAAGCCCACGACGGCGAACTTCGAGGCGCAGTAGTGGCTGAGCGTCGCGGAGCCGAACTTGCCCGCGATCGACGCGATATTGATGATCCGCCCGCCGCCGCCCTGGGCGCGCATCCGGATGATCGCCGCCCGGTTCACCAGGAAGGTTCCCTTGGCGTTCACGTCCATGATGTTGTCCCACTCCGCCTCGCTCATCTCCGCGATCGGGCGGGCGGTGATCACGCCGGCCGCGTTGACCACCACGTCGACCCGGCCGAACGCATCGAGGCAGGACTCGAACATGGCGTCGACCGATCCCGCGTCGGCGACATCGGCATCGATGGCGATCGCTCGCCGGCCGATCTCGCTCGCCACGGCCTGGGCCGCGGAGTAGCCGCCGATGTGGCTCCTCTCGTACTGGTTCTCGGCGCTCGGCGCGTGTTCGAGGCCGGCCAGGGCAAGCCTCATGCCCTCGCGCGCGAAACCGAGGGCGATGCCCCTGCCGATGCCGGTCCCGCCGCCTGTGACGAGTGCGACCCTTGCCTCTTCGTCAGCCATCTCTGCCAAGCTCCATCGTCGGTTCGTGTCGTCGTGTCGCGAGACGCGTCTGCCGTAAGGGAAGAACCGCGCGCGTGTCCAGACTTTCGCTCACGGGCGCGGTGGCTTCCGGGCGCAGAGGCGCTGCACGATCTTCCGCGTGGGCGGCGGGATCGCCAGATGCTCGTAGGCGATGACCGAGAGCCGGCCCTCGGCCAGCGCCAGCAGCTCGCCCCGCTGCAGCAGGTAGTCCGGGTTGCGGGGGCGGCCGAAGCGCTCGTTGCCGAGGGCGAAGGTCTCGTAGAGGAAGACGCCGCCCGGCTCCAGGCACTCGACCAGGGGGACGAGCAGGGGGCGGAACAGATAGTCCGTCACCACCACCGCATCGAAGCGCCGTCCGGCGAGCGGGGCGGCGCCGGGGCGCTCCAGATCGGTCTCGACGATCTCGACCAGGGGGTCGCCTGCGAGGTCCGCGAGGCCGGCCGTGTCGATATCGATGGCCGTGACCCTCAAGCCCCGCTCGCGCAGGTGGCGCGTGTGCCGGCCGCCGCCGCAGGCGAGGTCGAGGACGTGGCCGCCGCCTGGGATCAGGCCCGCGTGGCGGACGATCCAGGGGGAGGGGATGCGCGATCGATGGTGATGCATGGTGGCGCTACCTGCGCGAGACAACCGATTGGCGCATGGATTCGGGCTTTTATGCTACCCTGCCGCGACCTTCGCAGCGTGCCGGGCACCGCTCCATGATCGTGTTCGACCTCAAGTGCGGCAAGGACCACGTGTTCGAGGCCTACTTCGCCGATTCCGCCACCTACGAGCGGCAGGCGGAGGCGGGCGAGATCGCCTGCCCCTTCTGCGGCGACACGAGCATCGCCAAGGCGCCGATGGCGCCCAACATCGCGGTGGCCAACAAGGCGCGGGGCGAGCCCGAGCCGGTGCCCGCGCCGGCACCCGCTCCGGCACGCCAGCCGCCGAGCCCGCCGGAGATGGCCCGCGCCGTGGCGACGCTCAGGCGGATGCGCGCCCATATCGAGCAGAACTTCGACCATGTGGGTGAGCGCTTCCCCGAGGAGGCGCGCAAGATCCACTACGGCGAGGGCGAGCGCCGCAACATCTACGGCGACGCGACCAAGGAAGAGGTCGGCGAGCTCGCCGACGAGGGGATCGAGGTCGGCGAGATTCCCTGGGTGCCCCGCCACGACGCGTAGACGCCGCAGGGGCGGCGGGCCGCAGTCGCGGCCTGTCGCGCATCCGTCAAAGACGGACGCGCACTAGCGGTCGTTGAAGAGCGGGCCGCTGAAGAGGGTGAGCCCGCCGAAGCGGTGCGACAGGCCGACTTCCCCACCGTACTTGTACATCGTCAGGCCGCCGTACGTCCGCGAGACGCCGTGTCTGCGGTCGATACTGTAGGGAATCGAGCCGCCGTACCTGTGCGCCAGGCCGGTCTTGCCGTCGCAATTGTAGATGGCGAAAGCGCCGAAGCTCTTCGCAAGGCAACGGGCCTGCGCGGAATCGCTCAGCCACAGGGAAGCGACGAGGCAAGCGATCACGCCACCCGCGGCGATGATGCGCTGCGTGGTTCTTGGCATCGCGCCCTTCTCCGTCCCTCGTATCGGATGGAACGGCCAGCATGGACCTGCAGGCAGGGTGGATCAAGCACGGATGGGCGGCCCGGCTCGCCCGCTCGCCGCTTAGGCGTGGGGCTTCTTCGCGTGCACGATGTAGTTGACCGCGAGGCTCGGGCTCGTGGTCCAGCCACCGGCGAGCGGGTTGTAGACCATGCCCCGCATGTCCGCGACGGCAAGCCCGTGGCGGCGCAGCAGGCGGACCATCTCGGCCGGCCGCACGAAGCGCGACCAGTCGTGGCTGCCGGCCGGCACCCAGCCGAGAATGCGCTCGGCAGCGACGATGCCCAGCGCGTAGGCCGCGAGAGTGCGGTTGAGCGTCGCCACGAAGAACGATCCGCCGGGCCTGACGAGGCTCGCGCAGGCGGCCGCGAAGGAATCGAGATCGGCCACATGCTCGACGATCTCCAGCGCCAGCACAGCGTCGAAACGCTCGCCGGCCCCGGCCAGGGCCTCGGCGGTGGCGAAGCGATAGTCGATCGCGAGCCCCTGCTCCTCGGCATGGTGGCGGGCGGCGCGGACGTTGGGCTCTGCTGCGTCGACGGCGACCACGTCCGCCCCCAGCCGGCACATGGGCTCCGCCATCAGGCCGCCGCCGCAGCCGACGTCGAGCAGCCTGAGCCCGGCAAGCGGCCTGAGTGGCGCCGCGCCCCCCGCAGGCTCGGCCGGCGCTGTCTCGGCGACGAGGGTGTCCCGCACATAGGCGATGCGGACCGGGTTGAGCGCATGCAGGGCGCGGAGCGCGCCGTGGCGGTCCCACCACCGGTCCGCGAGCCGGGCGAAGCGCTCGACCTCGGCCGGATCGACGCTGGGATCGGCCGCCGCAGCACCCGCCGCGTCGCCCGCGTCCGCGGCTTGCGGCGCATCCCGCGTGCGTTCCTTCGCGGCCATCCGCACGTCCTCCAAGGCTGCGTCGTGCGCTTGCGCGGCTCCGACCGAGTCAGTATGTAGGGGCGTCTCCACGACCGGCAAGCGTCGCCTTTCCGACGCGGACGCGCCCCACCCGATGGCTCTAATCGTTCACAAGTACGGCGGCACGTCGGTGGCCGACCTCGACCGCATCAACGCCGTCGCCGACCGCGTGAAGGCGACGGTCGATGCCGGCGACAATGTGGCGGTCGTCGTCTCGGCCATGGCCGGCACGACCGATCGCCTCGTCTCCCTGGTGCGGTCGGCGGCGCCGCTCCACGACGCGCGGGAATACGACACGGTCGCGTCGGCGGGGGAGCAGATCACCGCCGGCCTGCTCGCCCTCGCCCTGCAGAGCCGGGGGGTCACGGCGCGCTCGTGGCTCGGCTGGCAGATTCCGATACGCACCGACGGCGGCCACGGCCGCGCCCGGATCGAGGGGATCGAGACCGACGAGCTGCACCGGCGCATCGCCCGGCAGGAGGTGCCGGTGGTCGCCGGCTTCCAGGGCCTGGGCCCGCTCGGGCGGATCACGACGCTCGGGCGCGGCGGCACCGACACGACGGCGGTCGCGCTCGCCGCGGCGCTCGGGGCCGATCGCTGCGACATCTTCACCGACGTGGAGGGCGTGTTCACCGCCGACCCCCGCATCGTTGCGACGGCCCGCAAGCTGGCTAAGATCACCTACGAGGAGATGCTGGAGCTCGCCTCGCTCGGCGCCAAGGTTCTGCAGATTCGCGCCGTCGAGATGGCGATGAAGCACCAGGTGACGCTCCAGGTCGCCTCCAGCTTTGCCGATACCCCCGGAACATTCGTGGTCGACGAGGACGACATCGTGGAACAGGAGCGGGTCAGCGGAATCGCCTACAGCCGGGACGAGGCCAAGATCACCGTGATCGGCGTCGCCGACCGCCCCGGCGTCGCAGCCAGCATCTTCGGGCCGCTGGCGGACGGCAACGTCAACGTCGACATGATCGTGCAGAACATCTCCGCCG
>WTGU01000159.1 GCA_011523425.1 Alphaproteobacteria bacterium | reverse complement strand
GCGCGCCGATGGTCAGCATGAAGATGCCGGCGCCGATGACCAGCACGCCGTACATCGTGGCAAGGCCCACGTCCACGATCGGCGGCGCGAGACCGGTGCCGCTGGCTGCCGCCATCGTCCCGCTGAAGACGATGGTGATGGCGGCGGCGATCAGGATCGACGGGCTCATGTCGGTGTGCCGGCCGTGTCGGATGCAGACAGAGAAGCCGGCGAAGCCGACCGCGGACGCCAGCGCCGCCAGATCGCCGAGGAAATCGGCCTCGACGAGACCCTCCCCGATCATGATCGCGACACCGGCGATCACGCCGGCCATGGCGAACCACATCGAACGGGCCACGCGCTCGCGCAGCACCATCCAGCCGAGGAACGCCGCAAACAGCGGAGACGCGCTGATCAGGAGGAGCGCGTTCGCCACGGTGGAGTGCATGACACCCCAGACGTAGCCGGTGAAGGCGATCGAGAGGCCGACGCCCGCCAGCACGCCGGTCAGGCCTGCACGGCGGATCGTGGAGAGCACCGGACGACGGGTGAGGGTCAGGTAGACGAGCACCGCCAGCGCCGCGCCGAGGGAGCGGTAGAAGAGGAACTGCCACGCGGTGCTCTCGTCGGCGAGCCGGATGATCGGCCCGCCGAGGCTCATGCAGAGCCCGGCCGCGAGCACCCACAGGCGGCCGGTGATGCGGCCGCGATCGGGCCCGGAGAACGTGGTCAAGAGGCCTCCTCACGGTCTGCGAGAGCGGCCGGGACGCGCGCAGGCGTCCGCCGGAACCCCGCCAGCATGACTGCATTAGCGCGCCGTGTCGCCGTCCGATTCCGCCTCCGATTCCGCCTCGGATCGCGGATCCAGCTCGTAGAGGGTGGGCGAGGTGCGCGGCACGGCGACGAAGCCGGTGCGGTCCTCCGCCGCCCGCCTCGGCCGCAGCGCCATGCGGACGATGGTGAACAGCGCCAGCGCCATGTGGACGGATGACGTGAACATGAAGAGCCCGCCGCTGCCGTAATGCCCCATCAGCGCCGATGCGATGAGCGGCCCGAGCGACGCGCCGATGCCGTAGACGAGCAGCAGCCCGCCCGCCGTCGCCACGAAGCGGGTGTCCGTCGCGTGGTCGTTCGCATGCGCCACCGAGACGGCGTAGAGCGGCATGGCGAAGCCGCCGAATGCGGCCGAGAGACCGATCAGCAGGAGGTGCGAGGGCTCCGCCCAGGTGCTGAGCAGGACGCCGCTCGCCGCCGCGCAGAGCGTTGCGCCGACGATCACGAAGCGTCGGTCGATGCGGTCGGACACGAGGCCCAGCGGCCACTGCAGCAGGGCGCCGGCGAGCGTCGCGCCGGCGATGAAGTAGACGAGGCCGTCGATGTCCAGCCCGCTGCGGCTGGCGAAGACCGGCCCCAGCGACCAGAACGAGCCGTTGACGAGGCCGACGCTCAGGCAGCCGACGAAGCCCACGGGCGACAGCCGCCAGAGGCCCGCGATGTCGAGGCCGATGGTCACGGGACGGGGCGGCTCCGGCGCTTTCGTCAGCGACACCGGCACCAGAGCGATGGCGATGAGAATCGCGACCAGCGCGAACGGCTCGAAGCCGGCTGGATCGTATGCCGTCAGCAGGAACTGGCCCGCCATCAGCACGCACAGGCAGATGAACGTGTAGGCCGACATGATCGCACCGCGGCTGGCAGACGCGGCGCGGTCGTTCAGCCAGCTCTCGATGGCCACGTAGAGGCCGGCGAAGGCGAAGCCGACGAGGAAGCGCAGCACCCCCCAGGCGATGGGGTCGATGAAGAAGACATGGGCCAGCGCCGTCGCGGCGATCACGCTGGAGAGCGCCGCGAAGGTCCTGATGTGGCCGACGCGGCGCACCACCAGCGGCACGTTGAGGCAGCCGAGGATGAAGCCCGCGAAATAGACGGTGCCGAGCAGGCCGATCTCGAGCGTGGAGAACGCCTCGATCTCGGCGCGCACGGGCAGCAACGTGTTGATCAGCCCGTTGCCGGTGAAGAGGATCGCCGTGCTGAGCAGCAGCGCGGCGAGCTGCCGAAGCGTCGTGGTCATGGCGATGCCGATGTGGGGTGGCGGGGCCGGCCAAACAATGCGGCGCGACCCGGGAGCGGCGGCATATACCCGCCGGCCGCCGGCCGCAAGTCCAATCTGACCGTGGCTCCGCCCTCCGGCACCAGGACCGACGGGCGGGGCCCGCGCTCGCTCAGGCCGCCGCCTCCCCGGCGAAGGAAGCGATCGTCTTCAGTCCGCCCTCCAGGGCCTCGCCCTTCTCGTCTCGGAGCGCCGCCTCGCGCAGCCGGCGCAGCCAGTCGGCCGCATCCGCGCGGCCGTCCAGCATGGGGAGCGCCGCGAGCACCTTGTCGAACGTGGCCTCGCCCCTGGCGCGGGTGTCGGAATATCCCTTGATCAGCCTGCGGCAGTTCACGATCTCCGCCGCGAGCGCCCGGTCCGTCCGGGCGGTTTCCAGCACAAGCGCCTGCCAGCGCTCGAGATGCGCCGTCTCGACCCGGTGGCGGAGCATGCGGCGGCGCCACCGCTTCCCCGCGGCGAGGGCGTAGAGAAGGCCGAACCAGAGGATCCCGTCGCTGCGCACCCGCCGGCCCTTGTTGATCCGGGCGTCGAGCCAGCGGACAAGCCGGGGCCTGGCCTCGATCCAGGCGCCAAGGCCTGCCGGCATCGTGCCGCACAGCTCCTCGACCCGCGGCCGCATGAACTCGGTGACATGGGCGACGTCGCCCGGCCCGAGCCCCATCTCGCGGCGCACCCGGTCGAAGCGGGAGCGGCGGGTCTTCAGGTCCGCCACCCGGATCACGTCGTCGTAGGCCATGGCGTTGGCGACGTGCTTGGCGGCGGCGACGGAGAGCGCGAAGTCGCCATCGTCCGCCGCCACGACGCGATCCAGGCGATCGAGATACTCCCGGCCGTAAGCCGGGTCCTGAAAGTCGACCACATGCCTGAGGCCCGCCGCCGCCATGGCTTGGACGGGGGCGGGCAGCGTCCCGAGCCGGGTCTCCAGCGCCCGCCATTCCGCCATCAGCCGGGCCGGCCCGCACGGCCCCGCCTCGCCTTCTTCCTCCCGTTCGGGCCGGGGGACGTCGCCCGCCGCGCCCGCCTCGAAGGCGCGCAGGCTCGCGTCGACCCCACGGCCCGATGCCCTGATCACGTCTTCGAAGCTCGCGCGGGGGAAGGGCAGCGCCTCCGTCGCGGCGAGCGCGCCGAACAGGCTTGCGGAGATCACCGAGCCTGCATCCGCCGCCGCCCGCTGATAGTCCGCCGTGACGAGCCGCTTGGCCGCCGTCTCCATGGCGGCGAAGACCTCGGCCTCGGGTGCCCGCCCGTCGCCCGGCACGATCTTCTCCGCGACCGCATGGGTGCGGTGGGTGGAGGCGATCAGCGTGGTCCGGTCGGGCGTCACGAAGCCGCGCATCACCGCGCGGCCCGCCTCCATCAACTCCGCGGCGATCAGGACGTCCACGTCGCCCGCCGACGGCGCCAGCGCGAAGACCGGCGCCCGCTCCGCCGCCGGCGACATCTCGAGGTAGTAGATGGTCGCCCCGGTGCGCTGCGCGACGCCTGCCACGACGGTCGACTGGACCCGCCAGCCGTTGGCCTCGGCCAGCGCCACGAGCCACCCCGTCAGCACGCCGCCGCCCTGTCCGCCGACGGCGAGGATGGCGAGCTTGATCACCTGCGGCGCGCTCACCCGCCTTCTCCGAACACCAGCCGCCGGCGGTCGCGCCTGGCCTGCAGCCAGCCGATGAGCGCGCCGCCGAGCCGGGCGGCGATGCGCTCGGCGCGCCCCGGATTGCGGACGATATCTACCCGGTGAAAAGAGGGGCAGAGCACCGCGGCTTCCGCCACCTCGCCGCAATTGCCGCAGCCGACGCAGCTCTCATCGATCGCCGCGACCGGATCGTCGCGGAGCGGGTCGTCGAGAGTCTTCACCGAGAGCGACGGGCAGCCGGAGAGCCGCATGCAGGCGTGATCGCCGGTGCAGATGTCCTCGTCCACGCCGAAGCGCGGCACCACCGCCCGCTCGCCGGCGGCGATGGCCTGCTCCCGCCGGGGCCGCTCGCGGCGCTGCTTGTTCAGCATGCACTCGGACGAGGCGACGATCACCTTGGGCCCGGCTTCCGGCGTCGTCAGTGCCTCTGTCAGGGTCTCCTTCAGCCGTCCCACGTCGTAGGTCCGGTCGACCTCCCGCACCCATGTGACGCCGAGGCCCCTGACCGCATCCGCGATCGAATGCTGCGTGGACCTCGCCGCGCTCGCGGCACGAGAGGAGGGAACGTCCTGCCCGCCGGTGGCGGCGGCGTAGAAATTGTCCACCACCACGATCACGTCGTCGCTCTGGTTGTAGACCGCGTTGCCGACCGACGATGTCAGCCCGTTGTGCCAGAACCCGCCGTCGCCGATGAAGCTGATCGAGCGCCGGCCTCCCTTGACGCCGAGCCCGGCCGCAGATGCCGGCCCGAGGCCGTAGCCCATGGTGGTGGAGCCGATCTCGAAAGGCGGCAGGATCGAGAAGAGGTGGCAGCCGATGTCGCTGGCGATGTGGTGGGCGCCAAGCTCCTCTTCCACCAGCTTCGTGGCGGCGAAGATCGGCCGCTCCGGGCAGCCGGTGCAGAAGCCGGGCGGGCGGATCGGGACGATGTCCGAGAGATCGGGAGGTGCCGTCTCCGGCGCGCCGTCGCCGGGCGCGCGCTCCGCGTCCGGCAGGTGCCGCTCCCCGTGTTCGCGCAGGAAGCGCGTCACCCCCTCCATCAGCACGGAGCCGGTGTATTCGCCGGCCATTGGCAGAGTGCCCTTCCCGACCAGTCGGCAGCCCGCGCCGGCCCGGTAGAGGGCGGCGGCGATCGCATCCTCGATGTAGGCGGGCTGGCCCTCCTCCACCACCAGAACCGCCTTCTTGTCCCGGCAGAACCCGAGCACCTCGGAGTCGACCAGGGGATAGGTGACGTTGAGGACGAGAAGCGGAACCTGCGTCTCGCCGTAGGCATCCGCCAGCCCGAGCCGCTGCAGCGCCCGGATCACGCTGTTGTACATGCCGCCCTGCAGGATGATCCCGACCTCGCCGCCCTCGCCGAAGCGCTCGTTCAGCCCGCGCTCGCGAATGAAGTCGAGCGCCGCGGGCATGCGCCGGGTGACCTTCTCGATCTCGTGGCGGTAGGTGTTGGGCGGCAGCGCGATGCGGTCGGTCCGCCGCTGCGGGTTCTCGAGCGCCTCGCGCACCGTGAGCGGTGGCGGGCGGTTGTCCCGCGTCTCGAAGGCGCCGTAGACATGGCAGGCCCGGATGCGAACCTCCAGGACCACCGGCGTGTTGGAGGCCTCCGACAGCGCGAAGCCGTCCCGCACGGCCTTGACGATCGAGGGCAGGTCGGGCCGCGGGTCCATCAGCCAGAGCTGGGACTTGGTGGCGAAGGCATGGGTGCGCTCCTGCATGATCGAGGAGCCTTCGCCGTAGTCCTCGCCGAGGATCACCAGCGCGCCGCCCATCACCCCGCCGGAGGAGAGATTGGCCAGCGCGTCGGCCGCGACATTGGCGCCGACCGGTCCCTTGAACGTGACCGCGCCGCGGATCGGATAGTTGACGGAGGCTGCGAGCATGGCGGCGGCGGCGGCCTCGCTGGCGTTCGCCTCGAAGTGCACGCCGAGCTCGTCCAGGATCTCCTCGGCGTCGGAAAGAACGTCGATCAGATGCGAGACCGGCGCGCCCGGATAGCCGCCGACATAGCCGACGCCGCATTCCAGCAGGGCCTTGGTGATCGCCAGGATGCCCTCGCCGCGGAACTCCTGGCCCGCGCCGAGGCGCAGGTCCTGCACTTCCTTGGTGAACGATCGCTCGGCCATGGGCGTCGGTCCCGGTGTCTGCGCGGATTATGCACTCTTCCCGGCGAGGCGCGTAGCCGGGAGCCGCGCCCGTCCTGAGGCTCCGGCCCCAGGGCATCGGGTTCCGCGTCGAAAGGTTCGACGATATGCTGCGCGGCCTCTTCGAGCCGATCCGCCCGCGCGCTCCAGGCCCGGCCGGCATCGCTGCCAGGGATACTCGCCATGACCGCCGACTACGAGACCATCTCGCTCACCCGCGACGGCAGCCTCGCCCGGCTCGAGTTGCAGCGGCCGGAGAGGCTGAACGCCGTCGCCATGACAGGCGCGCGCGAGATGCTCGATGCGGCCCGGCAGATCGCCGACGACGAGAGCCTGCGCATGGTGTCGATCACGGGCGCGGGCCGCGCGTTCTCCACCGGCATCGACCTCAAGGACCTCGCCGCCGGGCAGATCGACCCGAGCTATTTCCACATGTGGGATACGGCGCTCAGGGCGTTCGAGACCATGGACAAGCTGGTGCTCTGCTTGATCCACGGCTACGCCGTCGGCGGCGGCCTCCAGCTTGCGCTGGCCTGCGACATCCGCGCCTGCACGCCCTCGGCCCAGCTCGGCCTGCCGGCCATCAAGGAGGGGCTGATCCCCGGTCTCGGCACCTTCCGGCTCGCGCGCTATATCGGGCTGGGCCGCGCGAAGTCGCTGATCATCCGCGGCAACATGATCGACGGGACCGAGGCCGAGCGCATCGGCATGGTCGATCACCTGGTCGCCGAGGAGACCGCGTTCGAGCAGTACGAGGCGCTGCTCGCCGAGTATGCCAGCACCAACTCGGCCGGGTGCCGGGCCTCCAAGCAGATGCTGCTCGACTGCTTCGACCTCGGCTGGGACGACTTCTTCCGCAAGTACCTGGTGCTGCAGGACCGGGCCGTCTCCGCGCCCGACTTCGCCGAGGCCATGGCGGCCTACCGCGAGGGCCGCGACCCGCGCTGGGAATAGAGCGCGAGCCGGGCGCCCCGGTCAGCGCTTGTTGGAGGCCGCCTCCCGGCGGTAGGGGTGGGCCGGGTAGACGCCCATGATCCGGACTTCCCGCGAGAAGTAGTCGAGCTCGCTGAGCGCGCGGCCGAGGGCGAGCTCGGACGGATGGCCCTCGACCTCGGCCAAGAAGACCGTCGCCGAGAAGGAGCCGCCCACCATGTAGCTCTCGAGCTTGGTCATGTTCACGCCGTTGGTGGCGAAGCCGCCGAGGCACTTGTAGAGCGCCGCCGGCACGTTGCGGCACTCGAACAGGAAGGAGGTGATGATCGGCCCCTCGTCCGGGTCGGGATTGAACGGCTCCCGCTCCAGCACCACGAAGCGCGTCGTGTTGTCGTCCTCGTCCTCGACATCCGCCTCGACGATGTCGAGCCCGTAGGTCTCGGCCGCCAGCGCGGACGCGATGGCCGCCCGGGTGGGATCGCCTGCCGCCGCCACGTCCGCGGCGGCACCGGCGGTATCGGCGTGTACGACCGGCAGCAGCCCCCTGCGGCGGATGAGCCTGCGGCACTGGGAGAGCGCGTGGACGTGCGAGCGGACGGTCTCGAGCGCCGCCGGGTCGGCGCCCGGGCAGGCGAGGAGGTTGTGCCGGACCCGCTCGAAGTGCTCGGCGACGATGTGGAGGTCGGCCTCGGGCAGGAGCTGGTGGATGTCGGCCACGCGGCCCGCCGCCGAGTTCTCGATCGGGATCATGGCGCGCGCCGCGCGGCCTTCGGCGACCGCGGCGAAGGCATCGCCGAAGGTATTGCAGGGGAGCGTCGCCATCGCCGGGTAGCGCGCCACGCAGGCGGCCTCGGAGTAGGCGCCGTGCTTCCCCTGGAAGGCGATGACGGCGGCGGGGTCCGCGGCCTTGTCGCCGCTGTCTTTGCTGGTGTTCGCGTGGGGCATGGGTTGAACGACCGGCGGTTGCCGGCGGCCGGTGCCGGTGAGCGTGCAGACGAGGCCCGACTATCCGCGCCTGGCAGAGCGCTGTCAACGAGGGTGACGGCACCGCCGCGCGATGCGCTATTGTGCGGCGCTGCAGGAGAGTCGCCATGAACGACCGCGCTCGCCCCCCTGACCCGGACGAGCTCGAACCCATCGAGACGGCGAGCCGCGACGAGATAGCGGCGCTCCAGCTCGCGCGCCTCCGCTCCACCCTGCAGCGCGCCTACGGGAACGTCGCCCACTACCGGGCGAGCTTCGACGAGGCCGGCGTCGACCCGGCCGACCTCGCCTCCCTCGACGACCTCGCGCGCTTCCCGTTCACCGTGAAGGACGACCTCCGCCGCGACTACCCCTTCGGCATGTTCGCGGTGCCGCGCTCGCAGGTGATTCGCATCCACGCGTCGAGCGGCACCACCGGCGTGCCCACCGTCGTCGGCTATACCCGGAACGACCTCGACATGTGGGCGCACCTCATGGCCCGCAGCCTGCGCGCCGCCGGCGCACGCTCGGGCGATCTGGTGCACGTCGCCTACGGCTACGGCCTCTTCACCGGCGGCCTCGGCCTCCACAGCGGCGCCGAACGACTCGGATGCACTGTAGTCCCCGCGTCCGGCGGCTACACCGAGCGTCAGGTGCGCTTGATCTGCGACTTCGAGCCCCACGTGATCGCCGTCACGCCCTCCTACATGCTGGCGATCGCCGACGAGTTCGAGCGCCAGGGCCTGGATCCGCGGCGCTGTTCGCTACAGATCGGCTTGCACGGCGCCGAGCCGTGGACCGAGGCGATGCGCCACGAGATCGAGACCCGCTTCGCCATGATGGCGGTCGACCTCTACGGCTGCTCCGAGGCCATCGGTCCGGGCGTCTCGGTCGAGTGCATGGAGACCAGGGACGGCCCCCACATCTGGGAGGATCACTTCTACCCCGAGATCGTCGATCCCGAGACCGGCGCCATCCTGCCCGACGGCGAGATGGGGGAGCTGGTCCTCACCTCCCTCACGAAGGAGGCGTCTCCCATCATCCGCTACCGCACGCGCGATCTCACCCGGCTGCTGCCGGGCACGGCGCGCACGATGCGGCGGATGCAGCGGATCAGGGGCCGCAGCGACGACATGCTGATCATCCGCGGCGTCAACCTCTTCCCCTCCCAGGTGGAGGAGATCCTGCTGGAGGACGAGCGCCTCTCGCCGCACTACTACCTCGAGGTGCGGCGGCCGCGCCGCCTGGACGAGCTGACCGTGGTGGTCGAGGCCAAGACCGACGCGGGCGACGAGGCCACGCGTGCGGCGGCCGGGCACGCGCTAGCCGATCAGATCAAGTCGCGGATCGGCATCAGCAGCGCCGTCACGGTCTCGGAGCCCGGCACGATCGAACGCTCCGTCGGCAAGGCCAGGCGCGTCTTCGACCTGCGCCCCGAGGACTAGGGGACTTCTCGCCCGGCTCGCGGCTTAGGCGACGGACGCGGTCTAGCTGCGCTCGGCGGCAAAATCCGACAGGCGGTCGACGACGAAGCGGATCGATTCCTCCGTCGTCCTGCGGCTGATGATTCCGAGGCGGACGGCCTCGGGCTCGCCGGGCCTGAGCGCTTCCGGCCAGGCGAGGACGCCCTCCCCTCTCAGGTGCCCGACGGCGTCGGCCGCATCGAACGCGCCTGCGCGCATCGACGGGTGAACGGCGCAGACGACCGGCAGCGGCGTCCGGTTCACGATCTCCCACCCCGCCTCCGTCAGCAAACGGCGCAACGTATCGCCGAGCGCCGCTTCCCGTTCGATCCTCCGCGCCAGCGCCGCCGGCCGGAGGACCGCCGTGAGCACCCTGAGCCCTGCGTTGGCGCGGGAGCCCTGGAGCGAGAGATAGGCGAATTCCTGGCGCGCAACCGGCCGGCCCGCGACGTTGAAGGCGCGCTCCACCGCCTCGCGATGGCGGCAGAGAAACATGCCGCAGCCCCCCGCTCCGAGCGGCACCAGCGTCTTGTGCGGGTCGAATATGAGCGAATCCGCGGCGTCGAGGCCGGCGAGGCAGGCATCGCGCAGGCCGGGCGAGAAGGCCGCGATCCCGCCCCAGGGCGCATCGACGTGGAACCAGGCACCGTGCCGGCGGCAGACCTCGCCGATCTCGGCGAGCGGATCGACGATCCCGGACGGCGTGGCGCCCACCGAGCCGATGACGAGGAAGGGCAGGAAGGCGCCCGAAGCCGCGTCCGCCGCCATCGCGTCGGCGAGTGCGCCCGTGTCCATGCGCAAGTCCCGGTCCACCGGCACGGTGCGCACCGAGGCCGTGCCGATCAGGCTGCGGGCGTTCTTCGTGATCGAGACGTGCGTCTGGGGCGAGACATAGAGGGCGGGCCGCACGCCGAGCGGCATGGCGCCGTGGCGCCAGTACTCGTAAGCCTCCTCGCGGCCCGTCTCGTCGGTGCAGAGCGCGGCAGCGTAGGCGCGGCAGCGCGGGTTGCGGTGCGAGAGCCTGTCGGTCAGCGCGACGATCATGGCCGTGAGATTCGCCTCGGTGCCGCAGGAGGTGAAGTGGCCGGCCCCGCTCGCTTTATCGATGCCGAAGGTGTCGAGGATCAGGTCGACGGCGTACTGCTCGAAGGCGGCGGACGCCGGGTGCTGGCCCCTGACCGCGACGTTCGCGCCGCGGCGGTTGGTCTCGTCCATGGCGGCGATGGACGCCGCATCCGCGTCGATACAGTAGTAGCCCATGTTGAGCGGGCTGTTCACATCGCTGTCGTGGAGGTCGGAGAGGCGGCGGAAGACCTGCATGAGCCGGTCGACCGGGATATCGGCGGCGCCGGGGTCGAGACTCTCGCGCACCTGGGCATAGAGCGCCTCGAAGGCGGGCGCATCCCGGGTCGCGGGCACGTGCATCATGGCGGGAACTCCGGAGCGGTGGGGACGGTCCGTTGACTGTATTGAAGACTAGAGATGAAAGGTAGCGTTTGACATTTCTTGTCGTTTCACCGATATAGTTAGGTCAACTATCTACTCGTCAACGATAAAGCAACTGAAATGAGTAACCAGACAGAAGCGCCGATCTCTGACCATGATCTGTTACGTATGACTGCCGATGTCGTGACGGCCTATGTCGGCAATAATACAGTGGCCCCTACGGAGCTTGCGGAAGTCATTCGTACTGTTCATGCGTCCTTGCGACAGGCACAGGCCGGCGAGGCCGCCGCCGCGGCGCCGCCGAAGCCCGCCGTGCCGATCAAGAAGTCGATCACGCCGGACTACCTGATCTGCCTCGAGGACGGCCGCGAGCTGAAGATGCTGAAGCGGCATCTGCGCACGACCTACGGCATGACCCCTGACGAATACCGGGCGAAATGGGGGCTCGACCCCGACTACCCGATGGTCGCGCCCAACTACGCGCGCAGGCGCTCGGAATTCGCGAAGCAGATCGGCCTCGGCCAGAAGCGGCGACGGGGCGACACCGCAGAAGGCGGCACCTCCGCCTCCGGCAGCGAGGGCGCGTCGTCCGCCGGAGGCGGCGTCGGCTGAGCCGCGCTAGCGCGTCGCACCATCCCTGCGGCCGGTGGTGGTGACGAGGAAGAGCCCGGCGAACATCAGCACGACCGCACCCCAGATCCACGCCGACGGGGCATCGCCGAAGAACCACATGCCGAACCCCATGCCCGAGAGCGTGGCGACGTAGTTGACGGTCGAGAAGATCACCGGGCCGGCGCGCCTGATCACCTCGAACACCAGATAGAACGACACGCAGTTGTTGGCCATCGCGCCGATGGTGGCCCAATGGCCGATCCCGAAGGCGCCGCCGAAGGCCCACCACTCCCCGCTTGCGGCCATCACGATGAGGACGTAGCCGGCCGATGCCAGCATCAGGCCGCCGGCGAGCGGCAGCGAGCCCGTCTGCTGCGGCCGCCAGCGTGCGACCAGCACCGCGTTGACCGCATAGGAGAGCGACGGCACCAGGCCGAGCGCCACCCAGCCGGCCATGCCGGGCGCCGGCAGGCTCGCCTGCGGCACCAGCACCAGAAGGATGCCGGCTAGCCCCAGTAGAATGCCGCCGAAGCGAAGCGTGTGGAATCGCTCCTGCCTGAGCGTCAGCGCCAGCGCGTAGATCATCACCGGCACCAGCGCGAGCCCCAGCGTGAGCAGGCTGGCCGGCACCTTCGGCGCGAGGTAGGCGAGCAGCATGTAGGGGAAGGAGAGGTTGAGCGCCCCGGTCGAGAGAAAGATGCGGACGTGGGGAAAGTCGATCGGCGGCAGGCGGCGCAGGCAGGCGGCCATGACCATGAGCGCGACACCCCCGCCGAACGACTGCCAGAACACATAGGGCAGGAAGGGCACGCCGCCGTCCGCCGCGAAGCGGTTGAGGGATATCGCCAGCGCGAACGAGAGCCCGAGGGCGAAAAGCATCGCGATGGTGACCGGGCTCGGGAGGACGCCGGCGACGGGCTTCTCCGCAGCGCGCGGATCGACGGGCATCGGTGGCGCCTCTCTCGGATCGCGGTTGTGGCGGCGGCGCGGGGCGGCCTTGGTGCGCCCCGGCCCGGATGCTAGCCCGGATTTCTCACCAAGGTCATGGTCTGCGCGACGTGCCCCGCCCGACAGGGTAGGAAAGGCGCGCAGCGCGTCGCGCGTCCCACGCGCGCGGGAGCGCACGATGTGGGGCATCGGGCAAGCGTCTTGACGCATCCTGTCGGGCGGAGGGCGTCGCCCTGCGGGTCGCGCCCAGGCGCCCGCCCACTGCGTCGCGAGCCTCAACCGTAGTCCCCGCTACGCTTTTCGGCTAGCTCCTTGTGAAGCGAACGCCTGGGCGTGACGCAGGCCGTGACATTGGTGAGAAATCCAGGCTAGAACGGCGCATCGCTCGGGAGGGAAGCATGGGCCAAACCGCCGCGGCCGCCAAGGCCGCTCCGCCCCGCACGAAGCCGGTGTTCCAGTGGGACGATCCGTTTCTGCTCGACGACCAGCTCGGCGAGGACGAGCGCCTGGTGCGCGAAACCGCCCGCGCCTACGCCCGCGAGAAGCTGATGCCGCGCGTCATCGAGGCGAACCGGCACGAGCGCTTCGACCGCGAGATCATGAACGAGATGGGCGCCCTCGGCCTGCTGGGCTCCACCATCCGCGGCCATGGCTGCGCGGGCGTCAGCTACGTCTGCTACGGCCTTGCCGCGCGCGAGATCGAGGCGGTGGATTCTGGCTACCGCTCGGCGATGAGCGTGCAGTCCAGCCTGGTGATGTATCCGATCGACGCCTACGGCACCGAGGCGCAGAAGGAGACCTGGCTGCCGCGGCTGGCTGCCGGCGAGGCGGTCGGCTGCTTCGGGCTGACCGAGCCGGATTCCGGCTCCGATCCCGGAAGCATGACGACGCGCGCCCGCTCGGTCGATGGCGGCTTCCTCCTCTCGGGCGCCAAGAACTGGATCTCCAACTCGCCGCTCGCAGACGTCTTCCTCGTCTGGGCGAAGAACGACGAGGGCACCATCCGGGGCTATCTGCTCGAGAAGGGCATGAAGGGGCTGGCGGCGCCCAAGATCGAGGGCAAGTTCTCGCTGCGCGCCTCGGTCACGGGCATGATCCAGATGGACGAGGTGTTCGTGCCGGCCGAGAACGAGCTGCCCGGCGCGAGCGGGCTCTCGGGCCCCTTCCGCTGCCTCAACCGGGCCCGCTACGGCATAGGCTGGGGCGCGCTCGGCGCCGCCGAGTTCTGCTGGCAGGCCGCCCGCGACTACACGCTGGACCGCAAGCAGTTCGGCCGGCCGCTCGCGGCCACCCAGCTCATCCAGAAGAAGCTCGCCGACATGCAGACAGAGATCGCCATCGGCCTGCAGTCCTGCCTCCGCGTCGGCAGGCTCTTCGACGAGGGCCGGGCGACACCCGAGATGATCTCGCTGATCAAGCGCAATTCCTGCGGCAAGGCCATCGAGATCGCGCGCACCGCCCGCGACATGCACGGCGGCAACGGCATCAGCGACGAGTTCCACGTCATCCGCCACGTGATGAACCTCGAGGCGGTCAACACCTACGAGGGCACGCACGACGTCCACGCCCTGATCCTCGGTCGGGCGCAGACCGGCATTCAGGCCTTCGCCTGACGACCATGGCGCGGCGCGGCGGGAAGGGGCGCAAGACGGGGCTCCTGCTCGGCGCCATCGCCGACGATCTCACCGGCGCCACCGACCTCTGCAACACGCTGGTGGCCGGCGGCATGCGAACGGTCCAGGTGATCGGCGTCCCCCCCGCCGATACCGCCGTTCCCGATGCCGACGCGGTGGTCGTGGCACTCAAGTCGCGCACGGTGCCGCCGGCGAGGGCCGTGCGCGAGTCCCGCGCGGCGCTGGCCTGGCTGCGGCAGGGCGGGGCGCGCCAGATCTTCTTCAAGTACTGCTCGACCTTCGATTCGACGGCGCGCGGCAATATCGGGCCGGTCGCGGACGCGCTGCTGGACGATCTCGGCGGCGATCTCGCCATCGCCTGCCCCGCCTTTCCCACCAACGGGCGGACGGTCTACAAGGGCCACCTCTTCGTCGGCGACGTATTGCTCGAGAACTCGGGCATGCGCGACCACCCGCTCACCCCGATGCGCAACTCCGATCTTGTGGCGGTTCTCGGCGCCCAGACGCCCCACCCGGTGGGGCTGATCGGGCACGAGACCGTGCGCCAGGGGGCCCGTGCCATCGGGCGGGCGCTGGATGCGCTGCGCGAGGGCGGCGTGCGCCATGCCGTGGTCGATGCCGTCGCCGACCGCGACCTGGCTGCGATCGGCAAGGCTGCGGCCCGCCTGCCGCTCGTCACCGGCGGCTCCGGCGTCGCCCTGGGCCTGCCGGCGAACTTTCGGGAGAGCGACCTGCTCGGAGAGGCCGGGCAGGCGGCGGCGCTGCCGCCCGCCTCGGGCCTTGCGGCGGTGATCGCAGGGAGTTGCTCGCCGGCGACGCTTGGGCAGATCGAGCACATGGGCGCGTCGTGCCCCTCCTTCTTCGTCGATGCCGACGCGCTCGCCGGGCACCGGCGGGTCGCGGCAGACGCGCTCGCCTGGGCCGTGCCCCGGCTCGGCGACGGCCCGGTGCTGATCTACGCGAGCGCCGCCCCGGCACGGGTGCGACGCATCCAGAAGAGGCTCGGGGCCGAGAAGGCCGGCGCGATGATCGAGCGCTGTCTCGCGCGCATCGCGCGCGGCCTGGTCGATGCCGGCGTCGGCCGCCTGGTGGTGGCCGGCGGCGAGACGGCCGGCGCGGTGGTGGGCGCCTTGGGCCTCCGGGCGCTCCGCATCGGAGCCGAGATCGACCCGGGCGTGCCGTGGACCATGAGCGTCGGCCGCCCCAGGCTGCACCTCGCGCTGAAATCGGGCAACTTCGGCGGGCCCGACTTCTTCACCAGGGCCTTCGCCGTCCTGCCATGAGCGAAGCCGCGCTGCGCGAGCAGATCGCCCGCCACGGTGAATCCCTCTTCACCCGCGGCTATGGCTGCGGCGCGTCGGGGAACATCAGCGCGCTGCTGGAGGACGGCATGCTGGTCACGCCGACCAACTCGTGCCTCGGCCGGCTGGAGCCCGCGCGCATCGCGAAGCTGGGGCCGGACGGCAGCCATCTCTCGGGCGACGCGCCGTCCAAGGAGGCCTTCCTCCACCTCGCCATGTATCGGGCGCGGCCGGAGGCGCGGGCCATCGTGCATCTGCACAGCACCTGCTCGGTCGCCGTCTCCTGCCTCGCCGACGTGGACCCCGCCGACGTGCTGCCGCCGCTCACCGCCTACTACGTGATGCGCGTGGGCCGGCTGCCGCTGATCCCCTACTACCGGCCGGGCGATCGCGCGCTGGCCGGCGCCGTGGAGGGCATGGCACGCACCCATCACGCGGTGCTGCTGGCCAATCACGGCCCGGTGGTAGCAGGCAAGGCGCTGGATGCGGCGGTCTACGCCGCCGAGGAGCTGGAGGAGACGGCGAAGCTGCACCTGCTGCTGCGCGGCGCGCCGGTGCGGCTGCTTACGGAGGATCAGGTCGCCGAGTTGAGAGAGGTATTCCCGACCTGAGCCGGGGGTCGCCCGTTGTCGGCTGCGTGACGGAGACCGGGCCGCTCAGGCGGCCTCTTCCTCCTCGATCTCTTCCTCGTCGTCGCCCGGCACGGGGCCCGAATCCTTGCCCTTCTCGTCCTCGTCCCGGTCGACCAGCTCGATGATCGCCATCGGTGCTGCGTCGCCGTAGCGGAAGCCGGCCTTGAGCACGCGGGTGTAGCCGCCGGGCCGCTCGGCATAACGGGGGCCGAGGGTGTCGAAGAGCTTGCGGACGACGGCGTCGTCCTCGAGATAGCCGAGCGCCTGCCGGCGCGCATGCAGGGTGCCGCGCTTGCCGAGGGTGATCATGCGCTCGACGACGCCGCGCAGCTCCTTCGCCTTGGGCAGCGTGGTCTCGATCTGCTCGTGCTTCAGCAGCGCCGTCGCCATGTTGCGGAACATCGCGCGGCGGTGGCTCGATGTGCGGTTCAGCTTGCGGCGGCCATGGCGATGGCGCATGGCTTCTCTCCCTGCGGTGTGCGCTGGGCCGGCTCGGCGCTCAGTAGGGCTCGTCCAGCCTCTTGGCCAGCTCCTCGATGTTCTCGGGCGGCCAGTCGGTGAGCTCCATGCCGAGATAGAGGCCCATGCCTGCGAGCACGTCCTTGATCTCGTTGAGCGACTTGCGTCCGAAATTGGGCGTCCGCAGCATTTCCGCTTCGGTGTGCTGCACCAGGTCGCCGATATAGATGATGTTGTCGTTCTTGAGGCAGTTGGCCGAGCGGACCGACAGCTCGAGCTCGTCGACCTTGCGCAGCAGGTTGGGGTTGAACTCGGGCTCGACCGTCTCTTCCGGGCGCGGCAGCTCGCGCGGCTCCTCGAAGTTGATGAAGAGCTGGAGCTGGTCCTGGAGGATACGGGCGGCGAGCGCGATCGCATCCTCGGGCGAGACGGTGCCGTTGGTCTCGACCCGCATGGTCAGCTTGTCGTAGTCGGTGCGCTGGCCGACGCGGGTGTTTTCCACCTTGTAGGCGACCTTCCGCACCGGGCTGTAGAGGGCATCCACCGGGATCAGCCCGATCGGCGCATCCTCGGGCCGGTTCTGCGCGGCGGGGACGTAGCCCTTGCCGGTCTCGACCGTGAACTCCATGTCGATCTTGGCGTTCTCGTCGAGGGTGCAGATCACCACGTTCGGGTCGACGATCTGGATGCCGTGGCCGGCCTGGATCTGCCCCGCCGTCACCTCGCCCGGACCGCTCGCGGTGAGCGTCATCCGCCTGGCCCCCTCGCCGTGCATGCGCAGCGCGAGCAGCTTGATGTTGAGCACGATGTCGGTGAGGTCCTCGCGCACACCCTGGAGCGAGGAGAACTCGTGCAGCACGCCGTTGATCTGCATCGACGTGACCGCGGCACCCTGGAGCGACGACAGCAGGATGCGCCGGAGCGCGTTGCCGAGCGTCATGCCGTAGCCGCGCTCCAGCGGCTCGGCGATGATGCGGGCATGGCGGGAGCCATCGCCCTCGGGCGTCACCTCAAGCTGGGACGGCTTGATGAGTTCCTGCCAGTTCTTCTTCATGACGCAGACTGTCCCCGTGTGATGGGTTGCTCGCCCGCCGGATGAGCGATGTGGCGCGCGGCCGCGCGCCGGAACGGTGCCGTCAGACGCGCCGCCGCTTGGGCGGCCGGCATCCATTGTGAGGGATCGGAGTCACGTCGCGGATCGCGGTGATCACGAAGCCCGCGCTCTGCAGCGCCCGCAGCGCCGATTCGCGCCCGGACCCGGGACCCTTGACCTCGACTTCGAGCGACTTGACGCCGTGCTCGGCAGCCTTGCGGCCGGCCTCCTCGGCCGCCATCTGGGCGGCGTAGGGGGTCGACTTGCGCGAGCCGCGAAAGCCCATGCTGCCGGCGGACGACCAAGCGATCGCATTGCCCTGGACGTCGGTGATGGTGATCATCGTGCTGTTGAAGGTGGCGCTGACATGGGCGATGCCGGAGGAGATGTTCTTCCGTTCGCGGCGCCGCGTGCGCGTCGGC
>WTGU01000051.1 GCA_011523425.1 Alphaproteobacteria bacterium | reverse complement strand
GGCGCGGAGAAGGTCTTGTGCAGGTTGAACTGGCACATGTCGAAGCCGGTGTCGCCGGCGCGGACGACGCCCAGCAGCGGATTGCCGTTGGCCTGGTCGTAGGCGCAGAGCCCGCCGGCCTCGTGCACGATGTCGACGAACTCGCGGATGTGCGGGTTGTACTGCCCGGTGTCCTCGGGATTGGTCAGCATCAGGCCGGCGGTGCGGTCGGAGACCGCGGCCTTGAGCGCGTCCACCTCGGCGAAGCCCATCTCGCCCGGCATGAGCGTGATGACCTTGAAGCCGGCCACTGCCGGCGTCGCCGCATCGGCCGGGTGGGAGAAGGCGGTGGTGATGATCTCGTCACGCTTGCCGCCGTCGCCGCGCGATTCGTGCCAGGCGCGGATCAGGCAGGCGTTGGTGTAGATGCCCTGGGCTCCGCTCGCCGGCTGGAAGGTGAAGGCGTCCATGCCGGCGATGGCGCACATCATGCGGTTGAAGCGGTAGAGGATCTCGAGCGTCCCCTGCAGCGTCTCCGGGTCCTGCAGGGGGTGGACGTCGGCGAAGCCCGGCAGGCGGGCGACGTACTCGTGCACCTTGGGGCTGTATTTCATGGTGCAGGTGCCCATCATGTCGGCGGTCACGTCGAAGCCCATGGCCATCTGCGAGAGCCGGAGGAAGTGCCTGAGCACCCGGTGCTGGGGGAGCGAGGGCAGCGCCGGCGGCGCGGCGCGGCCGATACCCTCGGGCAGGGCGGCGGCGACATCGCCGACCGCATCCGCGATGGCCTCGTCCACCGCCGGCGGCAACAGGCCGCGCCCTTCCGATCCGCCGATCTCGTCGATCAGCGGCTCGTCCCAGCGCGCCGCGTGGAAGCCGGCTCCCGTGCGCTCGCTCATCGGACCGCCTCCCCGAGGGCCGAGACCAGTCTCTCGATCTCGGCCGCCCCGTGCAGCTCGGTCACGCAGTAGAGGGCGGATTGGCCGAGCGCCGGGAACTCCCGGCTCAGGTCCTTGCCGCCGTGGATCTCGGCCTCGCGCAGCGCCGCGTTGACCGCCGCCACCGTGGCGCCGGTGGCGGAGAAATCGACCACGAACTCCTTGAAGAAGGGCCGCTCCAGGTGCGGCACCGAGACGCCGGGGAGCGCCGCGATCCGCTCCGCCGCGTAGCGCGCGCGCTGCATGATGCCGCGCCCGAGCGCCGCCATGCCCTCCGGCCCCATGAGAGAGAGGTAGACCGCAGCCCCGATGCCCCAGATCCACTGGGTGGTGCCGGTGTAGTCGGTCGCGTCGTGGCGGGTGTCGTAGGAGGTGCGCTCCATGGTGGACCAGGCGAAGCCGAAGCCCTCGCCGTCGCGCGTCGGCGCGATGCTGAAGAGGATCGAGGGGTACTCCGCGACGAAGCGCGCCTCGTCGTGGCTCGCGATGAACCCGCCGTTGCCGCCGCCGGCATACATGTGGATGCCGAGCGGCTGCAGGTCGCCGGCCACGAGGTCGGCACCGTAGTCGGCAGGCGCCGCGAGCACGCCGAGCGAGATCGGGTCGACGCAGGCGATGAGGAGCGCGCCGGCCTCGTGCGCGATGGCGGCGATCTCCGCCGCCTCGGTCTCGATGAGGCCGAGATAGCCGGGGCTCTCCATCACCACCGCGGCGGTCCCGTCCGAGACCCTGGCCCGGAGGTCGGCGAGGTCCATGGTGCCGGTGTCAGCGTCGCGGGCGACGGTCTCCACCGTGGCGAAGGGCTTGGTGAAGCCCCTGAGCTGCGAGCGCCGGTCCGCGCTCATGGTCTCCGGCACGAGGATGCCGCGCCGGCCGGTGATGCGGCAGGCCATGGTCGCGGCGCTGCCGGTGGCGGCGCCTGCGTCGTAGGTGGGTGTCGAGACCACCTCCATGCCCACCAGCTCGCCGATCAGGCTCTGGAACTCGAAGAGCGCCTGGTTCTTGCCGTGGTCGGAATAGGTGCCGCCGCCGTAAGCCGTGAGGAGCTCGCCGCGATGGACGATCTCGTCCACGATCGCGGGCACGTAGTGCTGGGCGCAGCCGGCGCCGCAGAAGTTCAGCCACGAGCCGGTGCAGGGCCGGTTGCGGGCGACGATCTCCTCGAGGTGCCGGCGCAGGTCCTGCTCGCCCGGCAGCGCCGGCGGCAGGTCGAGCGGCCCGTCCACCCGGAGCGCCTCGGGAATGGCGGCGTAGAGCTCGGTGACGTCGCCCGCGCCGATGGCCTCCAACAGCTTTCGCCGCGGCGCTGGCGCCGCGTTCGGCACGTAAGGATGGATGAAACCGTTGCCCATGATCCGCCTCCCCTTCTGGCGCGGGCAAGTCTATCCGCCGGCGGCGGACGCACCAACGGCGCCCCGCTTTGACTGTCCGCACCGCCAAGTGCAGTGTTCCGGGCGACGGGGGACGCGGGAGCACGCCATGGCCATCACCATCAACTGCGACATCGGCGAGGGGTACGGCCTCTACACCTTCGGCAACGACGAGCGGATCATGCCGTTCATCAGCATCGCCAACGTCGCCTGCGGCGTTCACGCCTCCGATCCCACGGTCATGCACGCGACGGTGCGGCTTGCGCTGGAGCACGGGGTGGGCGTGGGCGCCCACCCGTCGCTGCCGGACCGCCAGGGCTTCGGCCGGCGCGAAATGCAGATGGAGCGCGAAGAGCTGCGGGACCTGCTGATCTACCAGGTGGGCGCGCTCAGCGGCTTCCTGCGTGCGGCCGGCGCGGCGCTGACCCATATCAAGCCGCACGGCGCGCTCTTCGGCATGACCTCGAAGTACGAGCACTGCGCCGAAGCCGCCGCCGATGTCGCGGAGATATTCTGCGTGCCGCTGATCGGCCAGGTCGGCACCATGCACGACACGGTCTACACCCGGCGCGGCCTGCCCTGGTGGCCCGAGTTCTACGCCGACCTGGAGTACGACCGGGACTGCAACCTCATCATCACCCGTCGGCACGAGCCCTACGAGCCGGCCGCGACGGCCCGGCGCACGCTCCGCGCGATCGAGGAGGGCATGGTGACGTCGGTGGAAGGGGTGGACGTTCCCATCCGGGTCGAGACGGTGTGCATCCATTCGGACACGCCGGGCATCGACGCGGTGGCCCCGGTGCTGCGCGAGGCGCTGGCGCCCCACATGGCGTGACCGCCCGCCCGCCGGCGGAACAGGAAGCAGGCAGGACGCAGAGGAGAATGTCGATGCCCACCGCCTCCCGCCCCATGGGCGTCTTCCTCCTCGGCGACGTGGCGCCTGCAGATGTCGTGGGGCTGAGCCGGCAGGTCGAGCGCTGCGGCTTCTCCGACCTCTGGTTCGCCGAGGACTATTTCATGCTCTCGGGCTTCGCCAGCGCCGCTATGGGGCTCCAGGCCACCGACGCGATCGACGTGGGAATCGGCGCGGTCTCCAACCGGGTGCGTCATCCGGCGGTGACCGCCATGGAGGCCTCGACGCTGGCCAACGCCTATCCGGGCCGCTTCACCCTCGGCATCGGCCACGGCGTGCCCTTCTGGGTCGGGCAGATGCACCTCACGCCGAAGTCGGTGCTGGGCTCGCTGCGCGAGGCGATCGGCGACGTGAAGCGCCTGCTCGCGGGCGAGGCCCTCACGCAGGCGGGCGCCTACTACGGCTACGACGCGGTTTCGCTCACGCACCCGGCGCCGGGCCTCCAGGTGCTGGGCGCGGCCGTGGGTCCGCGATCGGTCGATCTCTGCGCCGAGATCGCCGACGGCATGGTGCTGTCGGCGATGGCGGGCCCGCGCTATGTCGAGACCGTGCGGGAGCGGGTGGCGGCGGTTCGGCGCGCGCGCGGCCTGCCGGAGGACTTCGCGCTCGTCACCTACGCGCTTGCCAGCGTGGACGAGGACCGCGCCGCCGCGCGCGCCAGGGTCCGGCCCATGATCTCCTTCTATCTCGGGGCCATGGGCCAGACGCTGATCACCGGCGTCTACGACGCCAACGACGCGCTCGCCGGCTTGATCGAGCGCGGCGGGGCTGCGGCGATCGAGGCCGAGATGCCGGATCACTGGCTGGACTGGCTCGCGGTCGCCGGCCGGCCCGAGGACTGCCGCCGCGGAGTCGAGGCGCTGTTCGCCGCCGGTGCCACCAAGGTCGTGCTCTGCATCGTGCCGTCGGAGGCGCTGCCGACGCAGCTCGAGATCATCGGCAACGAGGTGCTGCCGGGGCTGTGATCGGGCGCGGGCGCCCTAGAGCATTTCCCGATCTAACGGAATGACGACAGCCCGAACGACTCCCACCTCCCCCTGTCCCCCTCCCCCAAAGGCGGAGG
>WTGU01000038.1 GCA_011523425.1 Alphaproteobacteria bacterium | reverse complement strand
GGTACCGCTTCGGCTATGCCTGCGTGAACTTCGCCGCGCCGATCTCCATGCGGGAGTACGCGAAGACCCGCGGCATCGACTTCCGCGCGCTGGAGGCCGACGCCCGCCACGAGGCCGTGGAGCGGCTCGGCGGCGAGCTGCTGGAGGCGATCGCCGCGGCGATCCCGGTGCTGCCGGTCTCGCTCGTGGCGTCGGTCTTCGTCCGTGCGGACGGCGCGCTCGACCTGCTGGAGATCAAGGGGCGGACCCAGGCGCTGATCGACAGTCTAGAGCGCCGGGGCGCCTACGTGCACATCCCCAGGGCCGACCGCGACTACGCCGTCACCGTGGGCCTGCGCATGCTGACGCTCAGGCACTTCGTGACGGAGACGGACGGGCTCTTCCGCGCCAACGAGCGCGAGCGCGACATGCTGCGCTACTACGCCAACGCCATCGAGCATTTTCTCGCCGACGCCGACGCGCCGGCCGAGCGGGCGGCCGAATAGGGCGCGCCGGCGACGGGAGCCGTCGGCGCGGCGGATTACTCGACGGCCTCAACGAAGTAGACGCTGCTGTTGGCGGCCCGGAAGCGCATCGGCAGCACCGCCTGGTACTCGGGCGAGTTGTACCACTCCTTCGCCCGTTCCATGCTCGGGAAGCGGATGATCACGATCCTGGGCGGCTTCGACATGCCGTCCATGTGGGCGACGTTGGTGGTGGCTGCGATCAGCTCGCCGTCATGGGCCGCGACCGAGGGGCCGGCCTTTTCGGCGTACTCGTCCATCAGGGCCTGATCGGTCACTTGCGATTCCGAGATGAGGTAGGCGGCGGGCATGGTCGTTCTCCTTGGATTCGGATTGAGGTGTGCCGTTTACGAGCGGGTCACAGCCGGCGGAAAGGGTCAGAGCTTGCGGGCCTGGCGGTGGCCTTCGTAGACGGCCTCGTAGGCGGTGCGGGGCGCGGTGGCGTCGCCGATGGTCTCGACCGGGATCCCGCGGGCGGCAATTGCCGCGTGAAGCGAATTCTCGGAGCGCCGGCCGGTCGCCATGACGATCCAGTCCGCCTCCAGCGTGCGCTCGGCCTCTTCGTGGTGGACGTTGTAGAGCGTCACGCTGCTGCCCTCGATGCGGCGGACGAAGTGGTCGACGCAGACCGTCACCCCGGTCTGGTAGAGCTTGGGCAGGATCCAGTCGAGATAGACGTCGAGGATGGTCTCCATGCCCACCATGGGCCAGCGGGTGACCAGCGTCACCTCGTCCGCGCCCGCGTCCTTGCAGGCGACGGCGGTGAGCGGCGCCACCACGTCGCAGAGGTCGTCCAGAACCATCACCTTGCCGCGCGGCCGGGCCTGGCCCTGGGCGACCGCGTCCCAGCCGACGCAGTTGCCGCTCTCCCAGCCGGGCAGCGCCTCGCCGGTCCAGCCCTGGAAGCCGTCGACGGCGACGGCGGAGCCGGTGGCGACCACCACATGGTCGGGCTTCACCGCCTCCAGCGCCTGGTCGAGGTCGTCCTCGGTCACCGGCGCGCCGGTGACGATGCGGGTGCCGTTCTTCTCGGCCTGCGCCGTGAGCCAGCGGCCGATCTCGCCGTACTCGGCCCGGGTCGGCAGCAGCGACTGCACACGCACGTGGCCGCCGGTCTCGCCTTCGGCCTCGTAGAGCGTCACGTCGTGGCCGCGCGCGGACGCGATGCGCGCATATTCGAGCCCGGCCGGGCCACCGCCGATGACCAGCACCGACTTGGGCTCTGCCACCTTGACCAGCGTGCCCTCGCCCCAGGCCTCCTCGCGGCCGACGGCCGGGTTGTAGATGCACTGCACCCGCCCGCCCCGGCTCACGCTCTTCCAGCAGAAGTTGGCGGCCACGCATGAGCGGATGTCGTCGGTGTTGCCTTCCTGCGCCTTCTTGGCCCAGTGGGGATCGGTGAAGAGTTGGCGCGCGAGGCAGATGGCATCGCCGTCGCCTGCCTCCAGAAGCTGCTCGGCCACGTCCGGCGTGGTGATGCGGCCGACCAGCAGCACCGGCTTCGACGAGACCTCGCGAATCTTGCGGGCGTAGCCGCGCTCCCAGCCCGCCTCGAACTCCATCGGCGTGTGGATGAAGGCGTGATGGACGCCGGCCGAGACGTTGACGTAGTCGATGTCGGCCCGCTTCTCGATGTCGGCGACGATGTCGCGCACCTCGTCGATTTCGAGATCGCCCGGCCAGAACGAGGTCGAGTTGATGCGGTAGCCGACGAACCTGTCGTCGCCGGCGGCGGCGCGCATCCGCTTCAATGCCTCGAGCGGGAAGCGCAGGCGGTTCTCCTGCGAGCCGCCCCAGCGGTCGGTACGCTTGTTGTAGAGCGGCGAGATGAACTGCCAGGGCAGGTAGCCGTGGCTCAGGTGAAGCTCGACCCCGTCGAGGCCTGCCGCGAACGCACGGACCGCGGCGCTGCCGAAGGCCTCGAGCAGCTCCTCGATCTCGTCCTCGTCGAGCTCCTTGGGCGTGGAAGCGCCGGGGAACTCGCCCAAGGGCACCTGGCTCGGCGAGAGCGTGTACCAGGTCGCGTCCGGGTCGTAGGTGGCTTCCTGCTTGAAGGTGGGGAAGCCGCGCACGCCCGAGTGCCAGAGCTGGATCGCCAGCTTGCAGCCCTCGGCGTGGACCGCGTCCGCGATTTTCGACAGCGGCTCGATCTGCCGGTCGTCGAAGAGCTGCGGCATGAGCAGCGGCGCCATGATCGAGCTCTGATGGACATGGGTCCCGCCGATGATGATGAGGCCCACGCCGCCCTCGGCACGCTCCCGGTAGTAGTGGGTGGCCATGTCGATGAAGAGCCCGTTCCACGGGTCCGAGACCCAGCTCGGGCAGGTCGGCGGGAACACCACCCGGTTCTTGATGGTCGTGTTGCGAATCTTCCATTCCGAGAAAAGCCGTGGATAGGCCGCCATGATGCGCTCCCCCTGTCGCGGGCGCCCCGCAGGCCGGGCGCCCCTGTCCATCACCGCCGCCGTCCATTACACTCGCCTTGGCGTGCGAATGCCAGTTTCGCGGCCTCTGGCCGGCTTGGATGCAGGAGGGTGGCCATGTCCGACACCTATCGCGCGGTGATCCCCTACGAATCCCTGGACCCGCTCACCATCGGCTCGGCCGACGACCCGGCCATGGTCTATCGCGAGACGCTCACCCTCGACATTCCCGAGGCCAACCTGCTGGCGGCTCTCTACCCCGAGGAGCCCGCGCCCATCGCGAACCCGACGGAGGCCGCGGCGGCCGCGCTTGAGGCGCCGCACTCGGGGCCGCCCTTCTCCCAGATGATCGGGCCCGACAAGAGCCTCGCCATCATCATCGACAACCAGTTCCGCCCGACGCCCACCTCCAAGCTGCTGCCGGCGGTGCTCGATGCCGTCGAGGCGCACGGCATCAGGGACGCCCGCGTCGTCTGCGCCAACGGCAAGGTCTTCCCCATGTCGGAGCGCGACACCGAGCTGAAGCTGGGCCGGGAGAACCTCGCGCGCATGGAACGGCTCGGCATTCCCTTCTTCCAGAACGAGCCGCGCGAGCCCGAGCAGTACGTCTTCATCGGCATGACCACGGGCGGCACGCCGGTCTGGCTGCACAAGGAGGTCGCGAAGTCCGACGTGACCCTTTCCATGGGCCAGGCGCAGTCCAACCACTGGGGCGCGGGCGGGGGCGGCAAGCTGATCCTCCCCGGCGTGGTCTCCGACGAGACCATCGAATCCAACCATTGCGCCTTCGTGATGTCGCCCAAGACCCACTACGGCGCCATGGCCGGACCGATGCGGACGGACATCGACGAGGCCGCCACCATGTGCGGGCTGACGGCGACGCTGAACAGCGTGCTGGATACGCGGGGCCGGCTCAGCTTCATCAACTTCGGCGCCCATCCGGACGCGCACCGCGAGGCGATCCGCGTCTTCAACGGCGTCTACGCCTACGAGCGCCCCGCCGGCGGGCCGGCGGACATCGCCATCTGCGGCGTCTTCGCGCCCACCGACCACCTCTTCTTTCACACCGGCTGGGGCTGCATGTCGTCGGACCTGCTGGTCAAGGACGGCGGCACGCTCATCTATTGCAGCCCGTCGCCCGGCGTGAGCACGCATCTCGGCGACTTTCCGGGCCTCGCGCTGATGGACCTGATGAAGCCCTACATGCCGCCCTCGCGGGCGAACCTCGAGCGCGTCTACCGCGACATCCACAGCCGCACCATCGAGATGTGGGCGGGCTGCATCTGGGTGCCGATCTACGAGGTCATGGTGCGCAAGCACCTCCACGTGGTGACGCTGGAGGA
>WTGU01000139.1 GCA_011523425.1 Alphaproteobacteria bacterium | reverse complement strand
GGCCGGGGTGAGGTGGGGGAAGCTCGGGCAACACCGCACGAAGATTGGGCACCCGCAGCAACGCGCTGCGATCGTGTCTGAACGAAAAGTGCTCTAACCCTTTTCCGCCAGCATGCCGCCGTCCACCGGCAGCACGTGGCCGGTGACGAAGCTCGCCTTGTCCGAGAGCAGCCAGACCACCGCGTCCGCCACTTCCTCCGGCCGGCCGATCCGGCCCATCGGCACCCGGCCCGAGGCCTGTGCGGGGTCGTTATCCCAGCCGCGCAGCAGAAGCGGTGTCAGGATCGGCCCCGGCGCCACCGCGTTCACCCGGATGCCGTCCTTCGCGTAGTCGAGCGCCGCCGCCCGCGTCATGCCGGAGACCGCGTGCTTTGCGGTCATGTAGGGCGACCAGCGCGGGTAGGCGGCCAGCCCCCACATCGAGCCGGCGTTGACGATCGAGCCGCCGCCCGATTCCAGCATCGCCGGGATCTCCGCCTGCATGCAGAGATAGACGCCCTCGATCATGACGTCGAAGACATGCTGGACGTCCGCCATGTCCTGCTCCGCCAGCAGCGCCTGCGGTCCTTCGATGCCGGCGTTGTTGTAGGCGAGGTCGAGGCGGCCGAAGTCGCTCATGGCACGCTCCACCATGGCCGTGACCTGCCTCTCCTCGGCCACGTCGACGCGCATGAAGGCGGCCCGGCCGCCGCCCGCCCGAACCTCCGCGGCAACCTCCTCGCCGCCGCTCTCGTCGATGTCGGCGACCAGCACCGCCGCGCCCTCGGCGGCCAGCGCCACGACGGTCGCTCGGCCGATGCCCGAGCCGCCGCCGGTCACGATGCCAACGCGTTCGGCAAACATCATCGTCGTCTCCTCCCGCTCGCCGGCCCCGTCACTCGGCCGGATCGATGACCCGGTCTGGCGGGTTGTGCCCGTCCGCGAACGTCTGAATGTTGATCAGCACCTTCTCGCCCATGTCGAGGCGCCCCTCGATCGTGGCCGAGCCGATGTGGGGAAGAGCCACCACATTGTCGAGCGTGAGCAGCTTCGGCGTGACCACGGGCTCGTTCTCGTAGACGTCGAGGCCCGCGCCCGCGATCCGGCCGGCATCGAGCAGGCGCACCAGCGCCGCCTCGTCGATCGCATGGCCGCGCGAGGTGTTGATGACATAGGCTTGCGGGCGCAGCAGACTGAGCCTGCGCGCCGACAGCAGATGGTAGGTCGCCGGCGTGCTGGGGCAGTGAATGGAGACGAAGTCCATGTGCGCCAGCATCTGGTCCAGGCTTTGCCACCAGGTCGCCTCGAGCTCGTGCTCGGTCTCCTCGTCCAGCCGGTTCCGGTTGTGATAGTGGATGGAGAGGCCGAAGCCGCGCGCGCGGCGGGCGACGGCCTGGCCGATCCGCCCCATGCCGATGATGCCGAGGCGCTTGCCCCAGATGCGGTGGCCCAGCATGGTGGTCGGTGCCCAGCCCTGCCAGTCGCCGCCGCGCAGCAGCCGCTCGCTTTCGGAAAGCCGGCGCGGCACGGCGAGGATGAGCGCCATGGTCATGTCGGCGGTGTCCTCGGTCAGCACGCCCGGCGTGTTGGTCACCAGGATGCTGCGCTCCCTGGCGGCCGCGAGGTCGATGTGATCGACGCCGGTGCCGAAACTCGCGATCAGTTTCAGATCGGGGCCGGCATGGCCGAGCAGGGCGGCGTCTATGGTGTCCGTCACCGTCGGTACCAGAACGTCGGCATCGGCCACCGCGCGCTGCATGGCCTCGCGGTCGAGCGGCCGATCGTCCTCGTTGAGTCGGGTGTCGAAAAGCTCCATCATGCGCGCCTCGATCTCCCGGGGGAGACGCCGCGTCACAATCACCTTGAGCTTTCTGCCAGGTCTCATCGACCCTCCGCGCGCAGCCCGGCGGGCTCGACCCGACCGCAACCGGCAGCCTGTTTAGCAAACGCCCCATGGCGACTCAATCTGCCGCGCGGGATCCGATGCCCGCCATGACCGTTCGCAAGGACCGCCGCTGCGGGGCTCAGGCGCCCCGGCGGGCCGCCCGCCTCCCGGCGCGCGTCCTGAGCGCGGCGCGGCGGCTCGCCCTTGCCGCGGCGCTGGCGGGCGCCGTTGCGGCAGGCGTGGAGACCGCCGGCGCGCGGGCGAGCGACGATCAGGGCCAGCGCTTCGTCTCGCTCCGCGCAGATGTCGCCAATCTCCGGGTCGGACCGGGGCGGCGCTATCCCATCGACTGGGTCTACAGGCGCCAGGGCCTGCCGCTGCTGGTGATCGCGCACTTCGACCAATGGCGCTGGGTGCGCGATCACGAGGGTACCAAGGGCTGGATGCACAAGTCGCTGCTGTCGGTGGAGCGCACGGTACTCATCATGGACGAGGAGCAGACCGTCCGCGAGCGTCCGTCGGCGGACGCGCCGGCGGTGCTCAGGGCCGAACCCGGCGTCATCGCCGACTTGCTCGGCTGCGAGGGCGGTTGGTGCCGCATCGCGCTCGCCGGCGAGGAGGGATGGGTGCGCAGCACCGCTCTCTGGGGCGCCGTGCTGCCGGCGCCCTGAGGGCACCTCAGGCGCCTGCGTCGAGATCGTCGGCGAGCGCGGCGCGGGTCTCTTCCGGCATCACGGCGAGGTGCCCGTAGGCGGGGTGCTCGATGCCGAGCAGGACGCGGGTTCCTGCCGTGCGGAAGCGCGCGGCGTCCGCCGGCGGGAAGGGGAAGCGGAGGAAGTGGATCGAGGAGGTCTTGCCGTCCTCGCTCGTCCGCGCCACCTCGTCCTCGATGGGCACCGCGGCGACGGCGCTGCCCGCGACCTCCATCCGGATGGACTCCTCGATCCCCGCCAGGCGGTAGAGCTCGCGCTCCCGGCGTACGGGGTCGTCGATCTCCAGCATGAGCGTCGCGACAAGGGCGTCGCCCGGCGGTATCAGCGGGTTGTAGGCCTCGAGTTCGCCGGCAATCTGCTCCTCGCCGCCGCGCTCGATGTGGAGCATCTCGTGCACCTGCATCCACATGGTCTCGAAGCACTCGAAGTGGAAGGTGGCGAAGGGGCCGACGGCGAGCCGGCGGTGGCGCTTGAGCGCGGTGATGGCGGCGCGCCGTTCCCCGCGGATGCTGGCATAGTCCGCCATGTCCATGATGTCGTCGCGGGTCAGCGCGCGGCGCGGCGGGCTCGTCATCTCAGGCCAGTCCGTACGCGCGCGCCAGCAGCTCGATCGGGTGGTGGGCGCGGCCCGCGGCGGGCGCACCGGCGGCGGGATCGCCGTCCTTGGCCGCCTGGCGGGCGATGCCGTTCACGATATGGGCGCCGGCGAGCGGACACTCCGAGGCGAGATAGGGATTGGCGGCCTCGCGTGCCCGGCGCGCGGTGGGCCGGCCGACCTTGAGCGCGGTCTCGTGGAAGCCCTTGGTGACTCCGATCGAGCCGCCATGGCCCGAGCAGCGCTCGATGATCGAGACCTCGGTCTCCGGCACCAGCGCCAGCATGTCGGCGGACTTGCGGCCGATATTCTGGGCCCGCTCGTGGCAGGGTAGGTGGAGCGTGACGGCGCCGTCGAGCGGCGCGAGCCCCGGCGCCAGTCCGTCCGAGCGGGCGATGGAGACGACATACTCGCAGATGTCGTGGCTATGCTTGGACAGCCGCTCCACCGCAGGATCCTCCGGCAAGATGAGCGGCCATTCGAGCTTGAGCATGAGCGCGCAGCTCGCCACCAGGGCGATGACGTCGTAGCCCCGATCGATCCACCCGCCGAGCGCCTGTGCCGTCTGCCGAGCACCCTCGGCGACCCTCTCGATATTGCCTTCCTCGAGCTGCGGCATGCCGCAGCAGCGGGGGTAGACGACGGCGGTCTCGACGCCGTTCCGCGCCAGCACGGCGCGCGCCGCGGCGCCCACCTCCGGCTGGTTGTAGTTGCCGAAGCAGGTCGCGTAGATCACCGCCTTGCGCCCGAAGGCCGGAGCCTGCCGATTGACCGCCCGCGGCGCCCTGCGCGCGCGGTCGAGCATGGTGCGGCGGTGGTAGCGCGGCAGCGGCGCCTCGCGATGGACGCCGGCGACGGCCTCGATCAGCGGCCGGGTGAGGCGGTTGCCCCGGTCCGAGCCCCAGTTCATCAGCGGCGCCAGCGTGCGGCCGAGCCTGCCGTTGCGATCGGTTTCCGAGAGCTGCCGGGACGCTCTGGTGTGGCGCCGGCCCGCGCGGCGGTCGGCGGCGCGGTGGCGCAGCATGAGATGCGGGAAATCGACGTTCCACTCGTGCGGCGGCGTGTAGGGGCACATGGTCATGAAGCACATGTCGCAGAGCGTGCAGGCGTCC
>WTGU01000099.1 GCA_011523425.1 Alphaproteobacteria bacterium | reverse complement strand
CGCATGGGCACCAAGTCGGAGATCGCGCTCTACGCCATGTCGGGCAAGGAGGCGAAGGAGACCGGCGTGCTCTACACCACCACGCTCGCCATGGAGATCGGCCGCTCGATCCGCGAGGCGCGCGAGACCCAGAGCGACCCCTTCGCGCACCTCGCGCGCTACTTCGAGACCTCGCGGGACAAGCGCTTCTGCACCGTGCTGTTCGAGGGCAAGGTGGTGGACCTGTTGCGCGAGACCACGCGCGGCTGGGCCATCGGGCGGGTGATCTTCGAAGGCATCGGCGAGAGCACGGGCGAGCAGCTTGAGGTGCGCTTCCAGAACGAGTTCCTGGTGGCCCTGCAGGGCGAGCGCACGCTGGCCATGGTGCCGGACCTGATCTGCGTGCTCGATCAGGAGAATGCCGAGCCCATCACCACCGAGGGCCTGAAGTACGGCCAGCGGGTGCGTATCGTCGGCGTCAGCGTGCCGCCGGTGATGCGCACGCCGGAGGCGCTCGCGGTTTTCGGCCCCAAGTACTTCGGGATCGCCGACGTCTACACGCCGCTCGAAGAGCTGGTCTGAGGCGCGCGGGAGGCGGTCCCGCTCAGTCCACCAGCAGCTCGCCGCTCGCCACGGTCCAGCCGATCAGGGTCTCTGCCCCGTCGGCGAGGTCGGGCTGGTCGGGCCGGTTGGGCACCTCGGCGACGATCTCCTGCCCCTCGAGGCGCATCCGGTAGCGGATGATCGCGCCCTGGTAGCTGCGGTCGACCACGGTAGCGGTGGCGGTGGTTCCGCCCGCGGCCTCGGCCGCGGCGCCGATCAGAACGCGCTCCGGCCGCACCACGAAGCCGACCGGCTGGCCGGCCTCGATCCCGTCGCGCCGGGGCGCGGCGAGCTCGACGCGGCCCACGGCGATGCGGCAGACATCGGCGTCCACCGCCGCGACGCGCGCCTCGAGGATGTTCGATTCGCCGATGAAGTCGGTGACGAAGCGATCGGCCGGATGCTCGTAGATCGTGTCCGGCGCGCCGATCTGCACCACCCGCGCCTGGTTCATCACGGCGATCCGGTCGGACATGGTGAGCGCCTCGCCCTGGTCGTGGGTGACGTAGACGGTGGTGATGCCGAGGGAATGCTGCAGCCCCTTGATCCAGTACTTCATCTCCTCGCGGAGCTTCTTGTCGAGCGCGCTGAGCGGCTCGTCGAGGAGCAGGATCTTGGGCTCGGTGATGAGCACGCGGGCGAGCGCCACGCGCTGCTGCTCGCCGCCGGAGAGCTCGCGCTGGTAGCGCCGCTCGTAGCCGTCGAGGTTGACCTGCTCCAGCGCCTTGCCGACGCGGCCGCGGATTTCCCGCTTCGGCACCTTCCGCATCTTCAGGCCGAAGGCGATGTTGTCGAACACCGTCATGTGCGGAAAGATCGCGTAGTTCTGGAAGACGATGCCGATGCCCCGCCTCTCCGGCGGCAGCAGGGTCATGTCCTCGCCGCCGATGAAGACCTGGCCCTCGTTGGGGCGCACGAAGCCCGCGATCATGCGCAGCGTCGTCGTCTTGCCGCAGCCGGACGGGCCGAGGAGGGAGAAGAACTCCCCCTCCTCGACCCGGAGCGAGACGTCGGCGACCGCAAGCGTCTCGCCGTAGCGCTTGGTCAGGCCCGAAAGCTCGACGTCGGACACGCGCGGCCCCGCTCAGGTCCCCGGCAACGGTGGATCAGGCGCCGAAGATCTCGTTGGTGGTCTCGACGATGTCGTCCTCGTTGTCGAGATACCAGTTCCAGTCCGGGATCCAGAGCCCTTCCATGGCGCCGGCCGTGTTGGCCACGCCCTTGCTCGCGAGGTTCTCCGCCACCGCGGCCTTGCCGTTGGTCGGCCGCAGGTAGAAGGTGCCGCCGCACTGCTCCTGATAGCCCGGGTCGAGCGCCTCGTTCATCAGCGCGAACGCGAGCTTCTTCTGCATCGGCTCGGAATAGCGGCTGATGGTCTTGGTCTGGGTCAGGATCGGCTTGGCGTCCCAGATGACGGGAGCGACGGAGATGCCCTTGTCCATCTGCAGGTAGACCTCGCCCTCCCACTGGACGCCGAGATGCACCTCGCCGCGCTCCACCAGGGTCTGCATGTTGCCGGTGAAGTCGCTGATCTTCATCGGCATGGCACGCTCCATGGCGTCGAAGCCCGCGTCCAGGTCCTCCGGCCCCTCGCCCCAGGCGGCGCTGGCGGTGATGAAGAAGACCATCTGCAGGGTGTTCGACGTGATGTAGGTGGCGCGGTTGCCGGCGAAACGGTCCTCCCAGAAGGACTTGAAGTCGGCAGGCGCCGGATCAACCAGGTCGGTGCGGTAGACGTAGGCGTACTGGCCGAAGGCCCAGGTCACGCCGATGCCGTTGCCGAAGGCGAAGTCCCAGCAGTCGGCGGCGTGCGGCACGTTGGCCTTGATGTCGTCGATGGGCAGGAAGTAGTCGCCCGCCCGCGCCGTCTTCATCATCTCCGGCAGGTTCCAGTTGCACATGTGGAAGGCCGGATCCTGCGGCCCGCTGGCGACGTACTTCGGGAACCAGGGCCACGAGGAATCGTAGGCGATCGTGCAGTTGTAGGTTTTCTCGAAGTTCTCGATCACCGCGCCGCGGACGAATTCCTCCCAGAAGCCGCCCCACTCGCCGAGGATGAAGGTGGCGCCGCCGGCATCGAAGGGCTGGCCGTCCCAGTGCACGTCCTGAGACCAGGAATGGTTGATGTTGAAGAGGCCGAACTGGGTCGAGGCTGCGGCCGCGCCGCCTGCCGCGAGCCCCTTGAGGACCGTGCGGCGCGACGGCTTGAGGTTGCGTTTCTCGGTCATCGTCGATTCTCCCTTCGTCGGTTACGAGAACTTGATTCCGGCGAAGCGCCGGATGTTGATGAGCCGGGAGGTGAGCAGCATCGAGATCACGACCAGCGCGATCGCGAAGATGCCCGCAGCGGCTGCCGTCGGCTCGAACGTGTACCTCAGCGAAATATAGAGGGCGATCGGCAGCGGCGTATAGTTCGGCGTGCTCAGGAAGAGCGAGACGTCGAACTGGCCGAACGACACGATGAAGGCGAAGATCGCGCCCGCCGCGACACCGGGCCCGATGATCGGCAGCGTCACCTTGCGAAATGCCGTGAACGGGCCGGCGCCGAGGCTGCGGGCGGCCTCCTCCAGCGCGATGTCGAAGTTGAAGAGCGCGGCCGATACCGTGCCGATCACGTAGGGCGCCGTTACCAGCACGTGGCCGATGATGAGCCCCGGCAGCGTGCGCGAGAGCCCGATGCCGCTCGAGACGTAGAAGACGTAGAGCGCGAGCCCCAGCACGATCCCCGGCAGGATCAGCGGCGACAGGAAGTACGCCCTGAGCAGGTTGCGGCCGGGGAAGGTCATGCGCGTGAGGAAGATCGCCGCCATGGTGCCGAGCGTGGTCGAGATGACCATGACCACCACGGCGAGCCACAGGCTGAACACGTAGGCGTCTAGGAACTCGCTCGCCTCGAAGAAGGCGAACACCCAGCGGAGCGAGAGCCCCTCCGGCGGCCAGGTCAGGTGGTCGCCGGAGTTGAGCCCGGCCAGCACCACGATCACGACGGGGAGCAGGAGGACCACGAAGGCGAGCCACGCGCCGATCTGCAGCGGCAGCGCGACCGCCGGCTCCTCGCGCGGGCCGTTGCGCCGGCGGAAGGGCGTCCAGCGACCGTTGCGCGGCTCCGGTGCCGTGTCCGTCACCATCTCCGCCATCTCAGGCGCGCCCCCCCGCCGTGCGCGCGGCGAAGCGCTGATAGACGTAGACCGCGATCACGCTGGTGACGAAGAGCACCACCGCGATGGTCGCGCCGAACTGCCACTTACCCATCTCGGCGATCTGCTGATAGATGTGGAGCGGCATCACGATCACCTTCCAGCCGCCCATCAGCGCCGGCACCACGTAGGACGAGATGGAGATGGCGAAGACCAGCAGCGTGCCGGCGAGGATGCCCGGCATGCTGAGCGGGAAGGTGATGCGCCAGAAGGTCGTCCAGCGGTTCGCGCCGAGGCTGCGCGCGGCCTCCTCCAGCGAGGGGTGGATGCTCCTGATGATGCCGATCAGCGAGAGCACCATGAAGGGCAGGGTGAACTGCACCAGCCCCACCACCGCGCCGAAGAAGTTGTACATCAGTGGCAGCGGCTCGCGGATGGCGCCGATGTCCTTCAGGATGCCGTTGATGACCCCGTTGTCGCCCATCAGCACCATCAGGCCGAAGAGGCGGATCACCATGTCGAGCTGCATCGCGCTCAGCACGAGGATCATGTAGAAGGTGTTGCGCCC
>WTGU01000047.1 GCA_011523425.1 Alphaproteobacteria bacterium | reverse complement strand
TGGCTGGGGGACCAGGATTCGAACCTGGACCTACGGAGTCAGAGTCCGCTGTCCTACCGTTAGACGATCCCCCAGCAGGCCGGCCCGAACCTTATGGCATGGGGCGGGCGTGTCAACCGATCGTCACCCGCGCCCGCCGTCTGCGGCCTCGCGCATCCAGCGCTGGAGGGCGCGGAGCGCGTGCTCGGAGTTGAGCCCGCCGGCCGGGTCGAGGACGAGCGGCCCGGGCCGCCAGCGGCGGCTCTTCAGCCCGCGCGCGACGCTCTCCACCAGGCGGACGTCTTCGGCCACCGTGGTCTCGCGGTCCTGGGCGGCGAGCTGGCGGATCGCCGCGCTCTCTCTGCCGCCGGGCGTGTACCAGCCGCGCCAGACGGTGCAGCTCTCCGCGTCGCGGGCGCGCCAGTGGTAGGTGTTCAGCACGTTGCCGGGATAGACCTGGAACGAGAACATGGGCCAGAGGAAGAACGACCGGTATTCGCCTGCGTGGGGAACCGAGAGATCGACCGGGTAGCTCATCCGCTCCAGGTCCTGGCATTCCGACGTGTGGCGCAGGACGTATCCCTCCTCCGCCGGCCGGATGTCGTAGGTCTCGGGCCGGACGACGCCGCTCGCGAAGGTCGCGTGGTTGAGCGCGCAGTGGTAGCACTCGGAGTAGTTCTCGACCGAGACCTTCCAGTTGCACCGCTCCGGCACCTCGATCCACTCGAGCGGCTCCAGCGCGCCGATTCCGGGCACGCAGGCCGCCAGCTCCTCGCGCACGCCGGGATACCACGCGTCCATCGGCCGGGCGTCGTCGTCGAGGTTGACGAAGACGAAGCCGTGGAAGCTCTCGGTGCGCACCGGCATCAGGCCGAGGCGGGACGGATCGAAGCCGGGAACCGACCCAACGTTCGGCCCGCTGCGGAAGTCGCCCGTCAGCTCGTAGGACCAGGCGTGATAGGGGCAGACGATGACGCGCGTCGAGCCCGTCCCCTCCACGAGCGGATGCGCGCGGTGCCGGCAGACGTTGTGGAAGGTGCGCAGCGCTCCGTCGCGGCCGCGGATGCAGAACAGGCTCTCGCCGGCGATCTCGACCGTGAAGAAGTCGCCCGGCGCGCGGGCCTCGCTCTCGTGCCCGGCGAACTGCCAGGTGCGGGAGAGAAGGCCGGCGCGCTCCGTCTCGAACACGGCCGGATCGGTGTAGTAGCGCGCCTCCAGCGAATGGACGGGCGCGGGCGTCTCCCGAGCGGTCATTTCCGTTCGTCCCCCTGGCGGATGCCGTCGGCTGCCATGCCGGCAGGATAGGCAGAATGCCGCCCGGCCGCCCACCGGAAAGTCCGCGCAGCGCCGCCGGTGCCGCAGTTGCGGCCGAGCCGGAGCCGGTGGAGGATGGGTCGGACGGCGTTCCCGACACGACGGAGGCGTTCATGCTGGCCCGTGTCCTTGCAATGGTCGCCGCGGCGCTCGGCCTCTGGGCCGGGCTCGCCGGCACTCCCGCCGCACAACCCTCCTGCGACGACTGGAGCCACGAGCGATTCCACGAAGACACGAGGGACTTCTTCGAAAGAGCGTCGCCGGACGACATTGCCCGTTGCATCGAGGCCGGCGCCGATCCGAACGCGCGGGGCGCGGGAGGAATGACGCCCCTGCACTATGCGGCGGCCGTTTCCGAGAGTGCGGTCGTGGCGATATTGTTGGCTGCGGGCGCCGATCCGAATGCGCAGAGCCAGGAGGGCATAGTGCCCCTGCACATGGCGGGCCTTGGCGGAAGACCGGCGATTCTGGCGATGTTGCTGGCAGCGGGCGCCGATGTCGAGGCGCGGGACGAGAAGGAGGAATTGACTCCCCTGCACATGGCGGCGGCCTACAGCGGCTCGACCGCTGCGATGTCGGTGCTGGTCGGCGCCGGCGCGTCGCTCGAGGCACGCGACTATGGAGGGAGCACGCCCCTGCACCTGGCGGTGAGTTGGGGCAGCGCGCGGCCGCACGCGACGGAGATGATCGGGGCACTGCTGGATGCCGGCGCCGATATCGAGGCCAGGACTCACGAGGGCTGGACGCCGCTGCACGTCGCGGCAGCGAAAGCCACCACGCCCGAGGCGATCGAGACATTGGCGGCGGCCGGCGCCGATCTGGAGGCGCGGACTGCAGGCGGATGGACGCCACTGCATCTGGCCGTGGGCTGGAAACAGGTACCCCTGTTTGTCCCGGCGTTGATTGAGGCGGGCGCCGATATCGAGGCGCGGGGCGCGGGAGGAATGACGCCCCTGCACATCGCGGCCGGGCACACATGGGCGCCCAGAATGGTCCCGCCGCTGCTGGATGCCGGGGCTGATGCGAAGGCGCTGACGGCGGATGGGGAAACCGCCCTGGAGCTCATGGCCAGGGATTGGTCGCGTTCGCCGGTCTATCAGCGCCTTGAGGAGGCGACCCTGGACTAGACCGCCCCGCCCCGCCCAAGGGAGCCGACCGGGCCGCGGCGCCGGGCGGTTGCGTTGCCATGAGCGCGTGCGCGCGGTGTAATGGCGCGCAAGCCGGCGCCGGGGTGCGGGCGCCCCGGCAAGCGGAGCAAATTCGGTGAACGAAAGGCCCGGCCCTTCATTCGGCGCGCTCGACCTCGGCACCAACAACTGCCGGCTGCTCGTCGCGCGGCCGCAAGCGGAGGGATTTCGGGTCACCGACGCCTTCTCCCGCATCGTGCGGCTCGGCGAGGGCGTGGCGCAGTCGGGGCGTCTCTCGGAGCAGGCGATCGAGCGGACCATCGGCGCGCTCAGGGTGTGCGCCGGCAAGCTCAGGCGGGGCGGCGTCCGCCGCTACCGGGCGGTGGCCACCGAGGCCTGCCGGCGCGCCGAGAACCGGCAGGCGTTCGTCGAGCGGGCCGACGACGAGACCGGGCTCGCCATCGAGATCATCTCGCCCGCCGAGGAGGTGCAGCTCGCGCTCGAGGGCTGCGCGCCGCTGTTCGACCGCACCATGCGCCGCGTGCTGCTGCTCGATATCGGCGGCGGCAGCACCGAGCTCGTCTGGATCCGCCTCGATGGCGAGGGCCCGCCCGTGCTCGCGGCGTGGACGTCCGTCGGCCACGGGGTCGTCTCGCTCGCTGAGCGCTACGGCGGCGACCGGGTCGACGGCACGGCCTATGCCGCGATGGTCGCCGAGATCGACGCCGCGATCGCTCCCTTCGCGGCGGAGCACGAGATCGCGGCGGGCGCCGCTGCCGGAACGGTCCAGCTTCTCGGCACCTCCGGCACCGTCACCACCATCGCCGGCATACACCTGGACCTCCCCCGCTACGACCGGGAGAAGGTGGACGGGCTCAGGCTCGGGTTCGGCGACGTGGCCGCGGTGATCGAGACGATCGTCGGCCAGGACTTCGCGACCCGCGCGGCGCAGCCCTGCATCGGGCCGGGGCGCGGTGACGTGGTGGTCGCCGGCTGCGCCATCCTCGATGCGGTCATGGCCGCCTGCCCGTCGCGGTATCTCGACGTCGCCGACCGGGGCCTGCGGGAGGGCATGCTGCTGCGCATGATGCGGGCGGACGGCGCCGGCGGGAGGGAGAACGTGCGCCCGTGAGCGCCTCGCGCGGCGGCCGCCCCGACAAGCGCCGGGCTGCGGTGAGACTCAGGCGCGCGCGCCGCCGCAAGCCGTCGTCGGCTCGCTGGCTCGAGCGCCAGCTCAACGACCCCTACGTCCGTGCGGCGCGGGAGGCCGGCTACCGCTCGCGCGCCGCCTACAAGCTGATCGGCCTCGCCGAGACGGCCGACATCCTCGGGCCGGGGCAGCGGGTGGTCGACCTCGGCGCCGCGCCCGGCGGCTGGAGCCAGGTGGCGGCGGAGCGGGTGGGCAGGCAGGGCCGCGTGGTCGCGGTCGATACCACCGCCATCGAGCCGATCGCGGGCGTCGTCGTGCTGACGCTGGATGCGCACGGCGCGGATGCGCTCGACCGTATCCGCGCTGCCCTCGGCGGACAGGCGGACCTGGTGATGAGCGACATGGCGGCGCCGACCACGGGCCACGCGCCGACCGACCGGCTGCGCGTGACCGCGCTCTGCGAGACCGCGCTCGACCTCGCGGAGCCGCTGCTCGCCCCCGGCGGGAGCTTCCTCGCCAAGCTCAGGCAGGGGGCGGACAGCGCGCTTCAGGCCCGGCTGCGCCGCAGCTTCCGGCGGGTACGCCACGTGAAGCCCGCGGCGAGCCGCCGGGAATCGGCGGAGACCTACGTCCTCGCCACCGGCTACCGCGGAGACGCCTAGGAGACGCCTAGAGCACTTTTCGTTCAGACACGATCGCAGCGAGTTGCTGCGGGTGCCCAATC
>WTGU01000085.1 GCA_011523425.1 Alphaproteobacteria bacterium | reverse complement strand
GGGCTGGCGGCGCGCATCGTCGCCGACAAGACCAGGGGCATCGTCGAGACCGCGCCCTGCTTCGCCTCGATGCTGGTGCACTACGAGCCGCGCGAGATTTCCTACGACGATACGGTGAAAGAGCTGAAGGCGCTGATCGCGAGCCTGGGCTCCACCGACGACATCGAGCTCGACAGCCGGCTCTTCCTCTTCGAGACCATGTATCTCGACCCCTGGACCAGGGAGTGCATCGAGGACTACAGCGAGAAGATCACGCCCAAGGAGTACGACCCCGACATGGTGGCCCGGCTCAACGGCCTGACCGACCGCGAGCAGCTCGTCCGAGTCCACTCCAGCTCCGAATACTGGGTCGCCTCCCTCGGCTTCTGGCCCGGTCTGCCCTTCCTCCAGCCGCTCGATCCGCGGGCGATGATCACGGTACCCAAGTACAACCCGCCCCGCACCTGGACGCCTCAGGGCACCGTCGGCATGGGCGGCTCCGCCAGCGCCATCTACCCGGTCAACACGCCGGGCGGCTACCAGCTCCTCGGCCGCACGCCGGTGCCGATCTGGGACACCGAGAAGCGGTTCGACGTCTTCGGCGGCGACATCGTGCTGTTCCAGCCCGGCGATCGCATCAAGTTCGTGCCGGTGACGCAGGAGGGCTACGAGCAGGCCGAAGCCCGCATCGAGGACGGCACCTACCTCTACAACGTCGTCGAGTACCAGCGCTTCTCTGTGCACAACTACCGGCACTGGATCGCCAGCCTGGATCAGAGCCAGCGCTTCTGAAGCAAGGCCAAGAGGGCTTGGCCGCCCTCGCGTTACCAGCTTCCGTACCAGCAGTTCCGTCGTATGCGCTCGGCGTCGCCGGTCAGCCCCGGATCGACATCCGCCCGGGAGAGGCCGATGTCGGCAAGGTCGCGATCGCTCAAGCGAGAGAGCCTTTTTCTCCCAAGGCTGGCTTCATGCCAGTTGCGGATATCTCGAAAGACTGCTGCAAACTTCATGTTCTCATCCTCCGGTTCCACATAGTCGCAGGGGCGTCGAAGCCCGCTGCGGGGCGGTTTCTTCAGATTTCGTTTGCAGGGATGAGGGACGCCAATATCGTTTTCGTTGCCGCTCCATAAGAATCTGTGGGGATCGTCTGGCGCGGGTCGCCGACCGCGAGCGCGGCGAGAATGCCGGGGTCAAGAACGCAACGCAGCCCAGGGCTGCGTCGGCGCGCTTTAGAGGCGCGCCTTGGTCCCCAGGCCGCCCCCCTGCATCGCCTCGCGGCGGGCGATGTAGAGGCCGCTCGCGACGATCAGCCCAGCGCCCAGCCAGGTCCACAGGTCGACGATCTCGCCGAACCAGAGGAAGCCGATCAGCGCGGCGCCGATCAGCTGGCCGTAGTCGAAGGGGCCGACCACCGAGGCGCGGCCGTATTCGTATGCCTTGATGACGCAGAAGTGGCCGAAGCCGCCGAGCAGGCCGAGGCCGATGAAGGCCGCCCAGTGGGCGAGCTCCGCCGGCCAGGTCCAGAAGAAGGGCCCGGCCGCCGTGGTCCCCACCAGCGCCACGACGATCGTGTAGATCGCCGTCGTGCGGTAGTCGTCCTCTGCCGCGAGCTGACGGGTCTGAATCTGGAAGAGCGCGTAGGCCGCGGCGGCTCCCAGCACCAGGAGGAACGACCAGTGGATGACCTCGCCGCCCGGCCGGAAGATCACGGCCGCGCCGGCGAAGCCCACCGCCACGGCGGCCCAGCGCCTCGGCCCCACCCGCTCCCCCAGCATCGGCACCGAGAGCGCGACCACCATGAGCGGCGCCGTGAAGAAGGCCATGGTCACGGCCGTGAGCTTCACGTGCGAGAGGGCGATGATGTAGAGCACGAGCGCCACGAACTGCAGCGAAGAGCGGACGAGCTGCAGGCCGGGCCGGTTGCTGCGCAGGAGCCTGAGGCCGCCATAGGGCAGGAACAGCGCGAGCATCCACGCCATGTGGACGACCGAGCGCATCCACATGACCTGCACGATCGAGTAGTCGGCGGCCAGCAGGTACTTCACCAGCGCGTTGAGGAGCGGGAAGACGACGATGGCGGTGAGGCACATGAAGAGGATGCCCCGGAGAGAATCGTCGAGGCGCGCCGGAACCGTGGTCATCGTGCTGTTCTAGCCTGGATGTCTCGCCGGGGTTAGCCCGCATATCTCACCATGGTCACGGCCTGCGTCGCGCACCAGGCGTTCGATCCGCCAGGAGCGGGCCGAAAGGCGTATCAGGGAATACGGTTGAGGCCCGCGACGCCGCGGGCGGGCGCCTGGGCGCGACCCGAAGGGCGGCGCTCTCCGGCCGACAGTGTGCGTCGAGGCGCTTGCCCGATGTCCCTGCATCGCGCTACGCGCCTCTCCTGCCCTGTCGGCCGGACAGCGCCGCGCAGACCATGACCCTGGTGAGATATGCGGGCTAGGTGGCCGATTGCCTTATGCGCGCTTCCCGGTGGGCGATGTAGAGGCCGCTTGCGATGATGATGGCGGCGCCCACCCAGGTCCAGGCGTCGGGAATCTCGCCGAAGACGAGGAAGCCGAGAAGGCTCGCGCCCACGAGCTGGCTGTAGTCGAAGGGGCCGAGCAGCGAGGCCTCGGCATGCTGGTAGGCCTTGATGATGAAGAAGTGGGCGAGGCCGCCCGTTACGCCGAGGGCGAAGAACAGGAACCAGTCCATCCCGCTCTTCGGCGCCTCCCAGTAGAAGGGCACGGCGACGGTGGCCACGATGAAGGCCGCCAGGATCGTGTAGACCGCCGTCGTGCGCGAATCGTCGTAGCCCGCCAGCTTGCGGGTCTGGATCTGGTAGATCGCGTAGAGGAACGCGCCGCCGAGGACCAGCAGCGCGCCCCAGTGAACGATGTCGGCGCCGGGGCGCAGCACGATCAGCACGCCGGCGAAGCCGACGAAGACCGCCGCCCAGCGGCGCGGCCCCACCTGCTCGCCGAGGAAGGGCACCGAGAGCGCCACCAGGATCAGCGGGCCGGTGAAGAGAACCATGGTGACGGTGGTGATCGGCGTCCAGAAGAGCGAGACCCAGATCAGCGTGAAGGTGAAGAGCTGTGTGAGCGAGCGGACGGACTGGAGCCACGGGCGGCGGGTGGCGAAGAGCCTCGGCCCCATCGCCGGCATGAAGAGCGCCACCATGAAGCCGAGATGCACGACGCAGCGGAACCAGATGATCTGCACCATGTGATAGTCGGCGAGGAGCAGCTTCACGATGGCGTTGAGCCCGGGCAGCCCGGTGCTGGCCGCGAGGCACATGTAGAGGACGCCGACGAGCGGCGTGCTCGAGGTAGAACGATGGAGGGCCATGCGGCTCTTGTAGGCGCCCCGGCACGGGAAGGCCATGCCGGGGGAGGGAGCCGGGGAGGGCGTTCAGGCGCCGGCGGGAGTCTCGGCCGGGAGCGGCGGCCGCCCCAGGATCATGTCTGCTGCCTTCTCCGCGATCATGACGGTGGGGGCCGCGGTATTGCTCGAGGTGATCAGCGGCATGACCGAGGCGTCGACGACCCTCAGCGCGTCCACGCCGCGCACCCGCAACGCCGCGTCCACCACGGCGCTCTCGTCCGTGCCCATGCGGCAGGTGCCGACCGGATGCCAGACGGTCGTGAGGGTGGCCCTGATCCAGGCGGCGATCTCGTCGTCCGCCTGCGCCGCGCTGCCCGGCGCGATCTCCTCGCCGCGGTAGGGGTCGAACGGCGCCTGGGCCATGATCCGCCGCGCCAGGCGCACGGCGTCGCGCATGACGCGGCGGTCGGTCTCGGCGGCGAGCGTGTTGGCGTGGATCGCCGGCGCCGCACGGGAATCGGCGGCGGTGATGCGGATCTCGCCGCGGCTCTCGGGCCGTAGCTGATAGCAGTGGGTGAGGAAGCCGTGCCGGCCCTGCTTCTTGCGCGTCACGTCGAGCGTGAGGCCGGGAATGAAGGTGATCTGCAGGTCGGGGACGTCGAGGCCGGCGCGGGAGCGGGCGAAGCCGCCGGCCTCCAGCGCGACCGAGGTGCCGGGGCCGGTGCCGAAGAGGTAGGCGCGCAGGCAGGCGAGCGCGGCGCGGTCGGGTCGCAGCAGGCCATAGAGGGCGACCGGCTGGGTGCAGGCGACCTGGACGTAGACGCCGGCGTGATCCTGCAGGTTGCACCCGACATCGGGGCTTGCCACCAGGGTCTCGATGCCGAGCCCGCCGAGGTGGTCGGGCGCGCCGATGCCGGAAAGCTGAAGAATCTGGGGCGAGTTGATGGTGCCGGCTGCGAGGATCACCTCGCGCCGCGCGCGGATCTCGCGGCGACGTCCCCCCTCCCGGAAGGCCACGCCGACGCAGCGTCTGCCCTCGAAGATCAGCCGCTCGGCATGGGCGCGGAGCACGACGCGCAGGTTGGCGCGGCTCCTGACCGGCAGGATGAAGGCGTGGCCGGTGTTCACCCGCCGCCCCCGGTCGACGCAGAAGTCCTGCCGGCCAATACCCTCCTGCACCGCGCCGTTGAAGTCGTCGTTGCGCGCCATGCCGAGCGCCTCGCAGGCCTCGAGGAAGACCCCGTAGAGCGGGTTCTCCGACTGCGCCCGGTTGACGCGGAGCGGGCCGTCGCTGCCGTGGTAGGCGTCGCGGCGCGAGCCGTGGCCCTCGGCCCGCTTGAAGTAGGGCAGCACGCTCGCATAGTCCCAGCCGTCGAGGCCGAGCTGGCGCCAGCCGTCATAGTCCTGACGGTTGCCGCGCATGTACATCATGCCGTTGATCGCCGAGGTGCCGCCCAGCACCTTGCCGCGCGGCCAGGGGATGCGGCGCCCGTCGAGATGGGGCTCCGGCTCGGTCTCGTAGCCCCAGTTGATCGAGCGCATGAAGTAGACGAGCCCCGCCATCAGCGGGATGTGGATGAAGGGATGGCGCGCCTCGCCACCCGCCTCCAGCAGGGCCACGCTGGTCTCAGGGTCGGCCGAGAGCCGGTTGGCGAGAACGCAGCCGGCGGTGCCCCCGCCGATCACGACGAAATCATGTTCCTGGGCCATTCTTCCCCCTGCATCCGGGGAGCGCGTGCCCTAGACTGCGCCGCCCGCACCCGCCACGACGGATCCCGCCATGGCCTTCGACACCCTGTTCAGCCCCATCACGGTGGGCGGCCGCGCCCTGCGCAACCGCATCGTGCACACCGCCACCGTGACCGGTCTCGGCCGCGACCGTGCGGTGACGGACCGCCTGATCGCCTATCACGCGGCCCGCGCACGCGGCGGCGCCGCGATGATCGTGACCGAGCTCATGAACGTCCACCCCACCAGCACCGGCGCGCCGATCCTGATAAGCCTCCATGACGAGGGCAACCTCGACGGGCTCACGCGCTGGGCCGAGGCGGTGGAGCGCCACGATTGCCGGCTGATCGGCCAGCTCGGCCATATCGGCCGCCAGCAGCTCTGGGGTCTCGATTCCGTGCCGCGCAGCGCGTCCGCCGAGCCCGACGCGCTCTACTGGAACACCGCCCGCCCGCTCGCCGAGGACGAGATCCCCGGCATCGTCGCGGGCTACGCCGAGAGCGCGGAGCGGCTGAAGCGCGCGGGCTTCAGCGGCGTCGAGCTGCACGGCGCCCACGGCTACCTGATCGCGCAGTTCCTCTCGCCCGCCTGCAACGTGCGCACGGACGGCTATGGCGGCAGCCTCGAGGGCCGCACCCGCTTCATGCGCGAGGTCATGGTGGCGGTCCGCGCCGCCTGCGGCGAGGGCTTCATCGTCGGCATCAAGCTGCCGGCGGACGAGCGGGTGCCGGGCGGCATCGATCCCGACGAGGCGGAACGCATCGCCGCGGCGGCCGCCGCCGAAGGCGTGCTCGACTATCTCTCCTTCAGCCAGGGCGTGTTCGGTCCCAAATTCGACGCTCATCTGCCGGACATGCACTACCCGCCCAGGCCCTTCATTCCGCTTCATGCGCGGCTGCGCGCGGCTGGCGGCGGGCTTCCGGTGATCGGCCTCGGCCGCTTCGAATCGGCCGACGCGGCCGACGCCGCGCTCGCCGAAGGCGCCTGCGACATGGTCGGCTTCAGCCGGCTGTTGATATCGGACGCCGATTGGCCGCGCAAGACGGAGGCCGGCAGGGCCGGCGACATCCGCGCCTGCACCTACTGCAACTATTGCTGGGGCGAGATTCACGCAGGCAAGCCCATCCGCTGCTTCCAGAACCCGGTGCTGGCAAGCGCGGACGAATCCGGATGGCGACCGCCGCGAGCCTCCCGGCAGAAGCGCGTGGCGGTGGTCGGCGCCGGCCTCGCAGGGCTCGAGGCCGCCTGGCTCGCGGCCGCGCGCGGCCACGCCGTGACGCTCTTCTCCGCGAGCGCCGAGCCGGGCGGCGCGGCACGGCTCGAGGCCCGCCTGCCGGGGCGGGCGGAGGTGATGAAGACCGCCCAGTTCCAGCACCGGAAGGCGGAAGCGGCGGGCGTGGCATTCCGTTTCGGCGAGGCGGCGTCGGCGGACGCGGTGACGGCCTGCGGGGCGGACGCGGTGATCCTCGCCACGGGCTCGCGGATGCGCCGGCCGCCCGCGCTCGCAGAGGACGCCGAGGCGCTCGATCTGCGCAGTGCCGTCGCGGCCCTCGCCGGGGCAGACGCCGACCCGGAAAAGGAACCGGGCACCGCCGTTCTGCTCGACATGGACCAGACGCCCGCCGTCTACGCCGCGGCGGAGCTCCTGGCGCAGCGCTTCGCCCGCGTCGTTCTGCTGACGCCGGCGCCCGAGAGCGCGCGCTTCGTCAACCTGATGTCGCGCATGGGGGTGGAGCGGCGGCTCGCCCACCTCGATATCGACGTGCGCCGGCTCACCGAGCCGATCGCGCGCACGGGCGACCGCGTCACCTGCCGCCACGTGATCACCGGCGCCGAAACGGTGATCGAGGAGGTCGCGCTGCTGACCTATGCCACGCCGCGCATCGCCCGCGACGAACTTGCGGACGCGCTGGCGGAGACCGGGCTTCCGGTCACGCTCGTCGGCGATTGCCTGCTGCCGCGCGATGCGGCTTCCGCCATCCACGACGGCCACCGCGCCGCGCTCGCGCTCTAGGGAGGCGGCCCGTATCGAGGAGGCCGCCGGCGGACGCAGGTCGCCGCGGTCGACTCGTCACTGGCGCTCTGCCGTCACCGCCGCAGCGAGCCCTCTCACCAGACGCCGGGCATGATCCGGTACTTCACCCGTGCCCGGTACTCCGCCCACTTCTCGGGGCCGTACTTCTCGGCACAGTGCACCTCGTCCTCGACCTGGCGAATGGTGAACAGCGTGACGATGAAGACGAAATAGGTCCACGCCCAGGGATTGTCGAAGTAGCCGAACGAGAGCGCGACCGAGAGGGCAAGGAACCCCTCGCCCAAGTAATTGAAGTGGCGGGCGGCGCCCCAGAAGCCGCTGCACAGGATCTTGCGGTCGCCCGCCTGAATGTACTGAGGCTCGATGAGCCCGAGAAACTTGCGGTCGGGCCATCGCTTGAACGTGTACTTCTGCAGGTTGCCGCCGCGCGAAATGCTCCACCCGAACAGGAACAGCGCACCCGTTCCGATGAGCCAGACATAGGTCCATGCCGGCGAGAAACCGGGGTCGGGGTGAGCGGCCATGCCCCACAACGGCAGGATGTACAGCCAGCCGTAGATGATGAGGCCGCCCCAGAAGAGCTTGAAGCCCACCTTCTCGTGCATCAGGTCGTAGGTGTAGAGTTGGACGCGCTCGAAGATGAAGTAGTCGAATATGTAAAACGTGAAGAACGCCGCATAGAGGAAGACGCCCGGATTGGCGTCGGCGCCGAAGCGATCATAGTGCCACGCGGCGCCTGATAACGCATTGAGCGACAGCATGATTCCGCCGACGACGTAGAAATACATCTTCACGTCGAAGCGGCTCTTGAAGAACGAGAGCTCCTGGGCCCGCCCGAGCCAGAGGTCCGCAACGAGACTCCTGTTCCCCTTCTTCGGCTGGGTGAAGACCGCCAGGGCGGTAAAGATGATGGAGAACAGCGTTCCGCCGGCCACGGCATAGAGCGTGGAGCGGTAGAACCAGTCGCGCGGCATCCCGGTGGCCTCGAATGCCCACACGATCACCGCGATGACGAACACCAGGATGCCGTTCAGCCGATACTTGCGGGGCTCGCCGGTCTCCGGATTGATGACGTAGCCGGGCACCCACTTTCCCGGAAGGATCACCTGCAACGCGAAAAACACGGCGAAGATTGCCAGGGGGGTGAAGAACGCCGCAATCATTTCCGTCTGGGAGAGTTCGAAAAGGTGGTCGATACCGATCCATTCATTCATGACCAGGTACCCCTTCCTCCAATGACGCGGTCTCTATGCAACGGTATTGGTCCGGCCGCCAGCGAGAGCGGCAGGGCCTAGTCGGGAATCGCGTCGGCGCCGGGCAGCAACGCGCCGAACTCGCGCTCGACCGCCTTGGGGTCGCTCCGCATCAGCGCCTCGGTCTGGATCGAGTGGGCGCCGATGCAGACGTCCTCGAGGCCCCGCTCCAGCGCGTCGCAAATGCCCTCTGCCACCGCCTCGGGCGGCTGCTTCTCGCCGTCGAAGCCCGCGACCATCGGCGTGTCGGTGGAGCTCGGGAAGACCGCGAGCACATGGGTGCCCTGGGCGGCGAGCTCCGCCCGCATGCACTGGGTCGCGGACCACGCCGCGGCCTTGCTCGCCGCGTAGTTGCCGCAGAAGGGCGCGCTGACCCGCGCGACCTCGGAAAGCACGTTGACCAGCGCGCCGCCGCCGTTCCCGGCGAGCACCGGGGCGAAGGCCCTGGCCACGTGGAGATAGCCCCAGAAATTGACCTCGAACTGGGCGCGCGCCGCGTCCAGCGCCGGCGCGCTCATCACGCCGTCCCAGGCGATGATGGCGGCGTTGTTGACCACCAGCGTGACGCCCGTGCACGCATCCGCTGCGCGCCGCACCGCTGCCTCGTCGGCCACGTCCAGCGGCAGCGGCTCGACCGCGGTGCCCGCCGGGAACGCGGCCGCCGAGAGCGCGTCGGGCAGGTCCGCGGCATGGATGCGGCGTGCGCCACGCGCCGCCAGCGCCGCCACGAGGGTGGTGCCGATACCGCCGGCAGCGCCGGTGACGAGAGCCTCGCAGCCGTCGATCTGCATCGCGTCAGTCGCTCTTGCCCGGGTCGCGGACGTCGCTCTTGACCGTGGTGAGCTCAGTGTAGCTGAAGATGAGGCCTGCGGCATCGAAGCCGCCGTCGACGTTGACCACGCTGCCGGTGAGGTAGGCCGCCTCGTCGCTGGCGAGGAAGAGCGCGGCGCCTGCGACGTCGCGGGCGTGGCCGAAGCGCTCCAGCGGGATCCGCTCCAGGTAGCGGCGCTCCTGATCCGGGCCCATGCTGGTGATGCCGGTGTCGATGGGGCCGGGCGCGATGGCGTTGACGGTGATGCCGCGCGGGCCGAGCTCGACCGCCATGATCCGCGTCATCTGGTGGATGCCGGCCTTGGTGACGCCATAGGCGGTGCGCCCGTAGCTGCCGCGCTGGCCCGAGATCGAGCCGATGTTCACGATCCGCCCGCCGCCCTGCGCGGCCATGAGGCGCGCCGCGCCCTGGGCGCAGAGGAAGGCGCTGGTGAGGTTGTTGCGCAGCACGCGCTCCCAGTCCTCGAAGGTGAGCTCGAGGAAGGCGCCGTGATGGGCGATGCCGGCATTGTTGATGAGGATGTCGAGGCGACCGCCGAAGCACGTCTGCGCCTCCTCGAACAGGTGGCGCACGCCCTCCGGCAGGCCGAGGTCGGCGGTGCAGGCGCCTGCCTGCCCGCCCGCCTTGCCGATCTCGTCCGCCGCATCGCGCGCTCGCTCGCCGTCGATGTCGGCGAGCAGCACGTGCGCTCCTTCCGCGGCGAAGCGGCGCCCCACCTCGCGGCCGATCCCGCGCCCGCCGCCGGTGACGATCGCCGTCTTGCCCTCGAGCCGCATCGCCTCCATCCCGTCGTTCACGGCCCGCCCTATCGGCTGGCGGGGCGCGGAGTCAACCCTCGCAGGCTCCAGGGCGGCGGGCTATCCTGCGCCGGCCATGAGGACGGGCAGAGGCACATGAGACTTGCCGGCAAGGCGGCGATCGTCACGGGCGCCGGCTCCGGCATCGGCCGCGCCACGGCGCTGCGCTTCGCCAGGGAGGGCGCGGCGGTCGCCTGCGCGGGCCTCAGCGCCGACGACAACGTCGCCACCGTGCGCGCGATCGAGAAGGCGGGCGGCAGCGCCGTCGCCATCGAGGCCGACGTCATGCAGGACGACGACGTGGCGGGGATGGTGCAGGCCGCCATCGAGGCCCTCGGCCACGTCGACATCCTCGTCAACAACGCCGGCCAAGCCGTGATCGGCGGCGTGGAGGAGGTGGCGCGCCCCGACTGGGACCGCCAGATGGATGTCAACGTCACCAGCATCTACCGGGGCGCCAAGGCGGTCTGGGGCCACATGCGCGAGCGTGGCGGCGGCGCGATCCTGAACACTGCCTCCGTCGCCGGCCTCATCGGCACGCCGGGGCAGGTGGCCTACGCCACCTCCAAGGGCGCCGTCGTCATGCTGACCAAGTGCCTGGCGCTGGACGGCGCGAAGGACAAGATCAGGGTCAACTGCGTCTGCCCCGGCTGGGTACAGACGCCGATGGTCGACTATCACCTCTCCCAGCTTGACGACCCGGAGGCGTTCAGGGAGCGGCTCGCGCGGCTGCACCCCTTGGGCGTGGGCGAGCCGGCGGATATCGCCGCCGGCTTCGTCTACCTCGCGTCCGACGAGGCACGATGGGTCACCGGCATCGCGCTCACCATCGACGGCGGCGTGAGCTGCGGGCTCGTGCCCGAGTGAGGGCCCGCGCGGCGCAGGCGGGCCAGCGGAGAACGGCATGACCGAGAAGACGAGAGGCCTTCGCCGCGCGCTCACCGACTATGGCGACCCCGGCTTCTCGCTCTTCCTGCGCAAGGCCTTCGCCAAGTCGATGGGCTACACCGACGCCGAGCTGGACCGCCCGGTGATCGGCATCGCGAACACGGGCAGCGGCCTCGTGAGCTGCCACGGCACGGTGCCGGCGCTGATCGAGGCGGTGGAGCGCGGGGTCGTGGCCGCGGGCGGGCTGCCGCTCGCCTTCCCCACCGTCTCCCTCGGCGAGCCCTTCATGCATCCGACGACGATGCTCTTCCGCAACCTCATGGCGATGGATACCGAAGAGATGATCCGGGCCCATCCCATCGACGCGGTGGTGCTGATCGGGGGCTGCGACAAGACCGTGCCGGCTCAGCTCATGGCGGCCGCCAGCGCCGGCGTGCCGGCGATCCAGCTCGTCACCGGGCCGATGCTGACCGGCAGCCACAAGGGCGAGCGGCTCGGTGCCTGCACCGATTGCCGGCGCTACTGGGGCGCGCATCGGGGTGGGCGCGTCGACGAGGAGGAGATCGCCGAGGTCGGCGGCCGCCTCATGCCGTCCGCCGGCACCTGCATGGTTATGGGCACCGCCAGCACCATGGCCTGTGCGGCGGAGGCGCTCGGCATGATGCTGCCGGGGAGCGCCGCGATCCCGGCGGTGCTCGCGGACCGCATGCGCAACGCCCGCGAGACGGGGGCGCGCGCCGTGGCGCTGGCGGCAGAGGGGCTCGTGCCGGACCGCATCCTCACGCCCGCCGCCTTCTCCAACGCGCTCCGGGTGCTGCTCGCGACGGGCGGCTCCACCAACGCGGTGATCCACCTCGCGGCCATCGCCGGGCGCTGCGGTTTCGACCTCGATCTCGACCGCCTCGACCGCCTCAGCCGCGAGACTCCGGTGCTGGTCGATCTCAAGCCCTCGGGCCAGCACTACATGGAGGACCTGAACAAGGCCGGCGGGCTCGTGCCGGTGCTGCGCGCGCTCGCGGACGACCTCGACCTCGACTGCCTGACCGTGACGGGACGGACGCTCGGGGACGAGATCGCCGCGGCGCCCGCGCCCTGGCCCCAGGACGTGGTGCGCGCCCGCGACGAGCCCATCTATCCAGAGGGCGGGATCGCGGTGTTGCGTGGCAACCTCGCGCCGGACGGCGCCATCATCAAGCAGTCGGCGGCGACGCCCGCCCTCTGCCGCCACACGGGCCGCGCGGTGGTCTTCGATTCGCTCGCCGACCTCACGGCGCGGATCGACGATCCTGCCCTGGACGTAACGCCGGACGACGTGCTGGTGCTGCGCAACGCCGGGCCGAAGGGCGCGCCCGGCATGCCCGAGGCCGGCTACATCCCGATCCCCAAGAAGCTCGCCACCCGGGGCGTGACGGACATGGTGCGCCTCTCGGACGCGCGGATGAGCGGCACCGCCTTCGGCACCATCGTGCTCCACGCCTGTCCCGAGGCCGCCGTAGGCGGTCCGCTCGCCCTGGTGGAGAGCGGCGACCGGATCGCTCTCGACGTGGCGGCACGCTCGCTCGTGCTGGACGTGCCGCAGGCGACGCTGGACGCACGCCGGGCGGCGTGGCGTCCGCCACCGCCGCCACCGGGCGCCGGGCGCGGCTACCTCGCGCTTCACCTCGCCCACGTGGAGCAGGCGGATCGCGGCTGCGATCTCGACATCCTTTCCGCCCCGCGCTCGGGCCAGGCGGTGCCCCTCTGACCGTGCGGCGCGCCGCCGTGCGGGCCTAGTCACACAGCAGGGCCGCCAGGTCGGGCAGGCGGGGAACCACGGCGAGCGGCGCGCCCCCGGCGAAGTGCTCCGGCGTGCCGACGCCGACGAAGGGGATGCCCGCCAGCGCGGCCTGCTGCATGTCGGTCTGCGAATCGCCGGCGAAGAGGGCATCGGCCGGGGTCAGGCCGCACGCCTTGAGGACTCGTTCCATGTGGACATGCTTGGGCGTCTCCCGCGTCGCCCCGTGGACGGAGGCGAGGAAGGAGACGAGCCCGAAGCGCGCGAGCTGCCGCCGGGCCTCCTCCTCCGGCACGCCGGTCACCACGGCCACCGGCCGCTTCGCCGCCTGGGCGACGATGAAGCCGTGGACGCCGGGGAAAAGGTCGACGGCATCGTTGATGGCGTCGATGCGCGCGAGAAAGACGGCCGTGATGCGCGCGCGCTCGGGCGCGTCGAGCGCCTTCCCGGTCAGGTCCCTGTAGATGCGATCGAACTGCGTCTCGCGCCCGCTGCCCGCATGGCGCCGGAAGCCCTCGGCGATGGCGGTGCGGTCGGTGCTGTAGGGCGCGAAGGCGTCCGCCACGGCCTCCGCCTTGGGTCCCATGCTGTCGACGATCACCCCGTCATAGTCGAGGAACAGAACTCTGGGTGCCGCAACCCGCATGCCTCACGCTCCGCCCCGGCCGTTTGACCTGCGCGCCATAGTGCCGCAAAACCGCCCCTCGGCCGAACGGAACGCGTGATGACGGCACCCCACGAGCGGCTGCGCGCCAGGCTCGGCGACCCGGCGCTCTATCTCGACGACCCCGCCGACACCGCCCCCTACGGGCGGGACTGGATCGGCAAGTACGAGGGCGCCGTGCCGCTGGTGGTGCGGCCGCGCTCGACCGCGGAGGTCTCCGCCGTGCTCGCCGCCTGCACCGAGCTCGACGTGCCGGTGGTGCCCCAGGCCGGCAATACCGGGATGGTGGGGGGCTCCGTGCCACGCGCGGGCGAGGTGGTGCTGAGCGTCGAGCGGATGGGCGTGATCGAGGCGTTCGACGAGGCCTCGGCCACCGTGCGGGTTCAGGCCGGCGTCGTTCTTGAAGCGCTGCAGGGCTTCCTCGCCGAGCGGGGCTGCGACATGCCGGTGGACCTCGGCGCCCGCGGCTCCTGCCGGATCGGCGGCATGATCGCCACCAACGCCGGCGGCATCAAGGTGCTGCGCTACGGCCACATGCGCGAGCAGGTGCGCGGCCTCGAGGTCGTGCTCGCCGACGGCACCGTGGTGGAAGGCCTCAACATCCTCAGGAAGAACAACACCGGCCTCGACCTGAAGCAGGTCTTCATCGGCTCCGAGGGGACGCTCGGCGTCATCACCCGCGCCGTGCTTCAGGCCCAGCCCGCGCCGCAGGCCTTTCAGACCGCGCTCGCAGGGCTCGCCAGCCGTGCGCTGCTGCCTCCGCTGCTGCAGGCGGCCCGCGCCCGCTTTCCCCGCCTTTCGTCCCTGGAATTCGTCGATGGCGCCACCGTGGCCTACGTCCGCGAGGCCGATCCCGAGCTGCGCATCCCGCTCGCCGGCGAGCACGGGAGCTACGTCGTGATCGAAGAGGAATGCGCGGCCGGCGAGGCGGCGGGCGAGGCGTTCGCCGCCGGTCTCGAGAGCCTGCTCGAGGACGGCCTGATCGAGGACGCCGTCATCGCCGGCTCCGAGGCCCAGGCGCGGGCGATCTGGCGCGTGCGCGAGGCGCCGACCGAGACGGTGAGCCGGCGCGGGCTCACCCACAAGTTCGACGTGACCGTGCCGCCCGGCGTGATCCCCGCCTTCCTCGGCGAGATGGAGACGCTGGCGGACGGGTTCCCGGGCGTGCGCGCGGTCCTCTTCGGCCATCTCGGCGACGGCAACGTCCACGTCAACATGGCCCAGGAACCGGGCCTCGCCGACGCCGACTTCCGGGCCATGGAGGCCGATCTGGCGGACGCGATCTACGGCGCCGTGCACGGCCATCAGGGCAGCATCAGCGCCGAGCACGGCATCGGCGTGATGAAGCGCGCCTACCTCCCGCTCGCGCGCTCGCCGGAGGAGATCGCGCTGATGCGCACGCTCAAGGCCGCGCTCGACCCCAAGGGCATCCTCAACCCCGGCGTGATACTCGGCCCTTGATCCAATCCACCCGGTCCCCGGCGGATTCGTAGTCGGCGCGCGCGAGAGAGGATGCCAGCGTGACGTGGGACTACATCGTCGTCGGCGCCGGCTCCGCCGGCTGCGTCGTGGGCGCCCGGCTCTCGGAGGAGTCGCGGCGCCGGGTCCTGGTGCTGGAGGCGGGCGGGTCGGACCGCAGCCTCGCCGTCTCGATGCCCGCCGCCGGCTTCCTCCTGGCGCTGGCGAACCCGCGCTACGACTGGGCCTACAGGGCCGAGCCGGACCCGACGCGCGGCGGCCGCCGCGACTACATGCCGCGCGGCAAGGTGCTGGGCGGCACCAGCGCGATCAACGGCATGTCCTACGTACGCGGTCAGCCGGAGGACTACGACGCCTGGGCCGCGCTCGGCTGCCGGGGCTGGGATTTCGAGAGCGTGCTCGGCTACTTCAGGCGCGCGGAGGACAACGAGAACGGCGCCGACGCCTATCACGGCACGGGCGGGCCGCTCCCGGTCGCCAACGCGCGCACCCGGCATCCGCTGTCGCAGGCCTACCTCGAGGCCTGCGTCGCGACGGGCCTCGACCGGGTGGCCGACATCAATGCGCCGCCCCAGGCCGGCGTCGGCTACGTGCCGGTCACCCAGCGCCGGGGCCGGCGCTACAGCGCGGCGCGGGCCTATCTCAGGCCGGCGATGGGGCGGGCGAGCTTGCGGGTGCTCAGTCACGCTCACGTGCGGCGCGTGCTGTTCGACGGCCGGCGTGCCGTCGGGGTCGAGTACGACCGGCGGGGCCGCACCGAGCGGGCCGAGGCGGCGCGCGGCGTGGTCGTGTCGGCGGGCGCCTTCGCCTCGCCGCAACTGCTCATGCTCTCGGGCGTCGGCCCGGCCGCCCATCTCGGCGCGCTCGGCATTCCCGTGGTTCACGACCTGCCGGGGGTGGGCGAGAACCTGCAGGACCATCCCGGCCTCGCGCAGACCTGCTGGGCGCGTGGCACCACCTACAACATGCAGACGGGCCCCCTGAACGCACTCCGCTTTGGCGCGCAATGGCTCTTCTGCGGCACCGGCCCCGGCGCCACGCCCCACTCCCAGGTCACCGCGTTCACCCGCCACGACGGGGCGGCGGGGCGCTCCGACATCCAGTATCTCTTCTCGCCGGCGGGCTTCGACCTGTCGGAGGAGGGGCCGGTTCTCTTCGACCGGCCGGCGGTGACCGGCCTTATCAACGTGCTGCGGCCCTTCTCGCGGGGCCGGGTCCGGCTCGCGTCGGCCGATCCCTTTGCGCAGCCGGCGATCCAGCCGAACCTATTCGCCGACGAGCGCGATCTCGATCTGCTGCTGGCCGGCGCTAAGCTGCAGCGCAGGATCTTCGAGACCGCGCCGCTCGCCCGCGCGATAACCGGCCACCACCGCCCGGGAGAGGACGTTCAGAGCGAAGACGAGTGGCGCGCCTACCTGCGGGAGAGCGCCATGAGCGCCTACCACCCCGCCGGCACCTGCAGGATGGGCCACGACCGGATGGCGGTCGTCGACGAGCGCCTGCGGGTGCGGGGGCTCGCCAATCTCCACGTCGCGGACGCGTCGATCATGCCGGCCATCGTCAGCGGCAATCTCCACGCGACCTGCGTCATGATCGGCGAGAAGGCCGCCGACCTCATTCGCGCCGGGGCTTGAGCGCGAGCCACGCGTTCGCGGCGTCCTCCATCGTCATGAAGCGGGCACCGAGCCCCATGAGGGCGTCGATCAGGCGCTCCAGCATCATCATGCGATGGCCGCGGCCGATGACGAAGGGATGGCAGGTGTAGGTGAGCACGCCCCAGTCCATGGTCCGGGTCATGTACGCGAAGTCGTCCGTCCAGTTTTGCAGCACGCCGCCTGCCGGCATCAGGCCCTGGAGCCGGTAGCGCTTGGTCTGCACGAACTCGAAGTGGGGGTAGTCGTCCAGCGTCCAGCTTATGGGCATCTCGACCAGGCTGGTCTCGGGCCCGAAGCGCATGGGCTCCTCCAGCGCGATCACGTCGCCCGTGCGGGCGAAATAGGGCGTGTAGTCGTTCCCCATCATGCTGCTCTCGTAGAGGAAGCCTCGCGAGACCAGCAGGTCCACCGTGTTCTCGCTCAGGTCCCAGGCGGGCGAGCGGTAGCCGCGCGGCTTCCGCCCGCAGAGCCTCGCGATCGCCTCGCTGCCGCGCTCGAGCCCCGCTTCCTCCTCGTCGCGCGACATGGTCACGGGCGTCATGTGGGTCCAGCCGTGATGGCCGATCTCGTGGCCTGCGTCCGCGATGCGGGCTGACATCGCGGGATAGGTCTCGATGGTGTGGCCGGGGATGAACCAGGTCGCGGGGATGTCGTGCCGCGCGAGCAGGACCAGGATGCGCTCGGCGCCGACGAGGCCGAACTCGCCGCGGCTGATCGGCGTCGGCGAGCGCATGCCCTGCGCGATGACACCGGAGACGGCGTCGAAGTCGAAGGTCAGGCAGGCGATGTGCATGGCTGCCCCTCCCGGTCGGTTTGCGCGTCCATGATGTCCAATTTCCCACGATTCCGCATCATTACGCCCTGTCCCGAGCGGCGCATTGCGGTATCGTGAGCGCCCCGCCACGGTGTGAAGCAATCATGTCGACAATGCGCCGCAGCAACCCCGGCGCGGTCTCTTCCGGCCGCGCGCCCGCCCCGGTCACGCCGTGATCGCCGGGTCGGCGCTTCTCGGCACGGGCGCGGCGGCGAGCTGGGGCGTCGGCGACTTCACGGCCCGCTTCCTGGGCCGCGCGGTCGGCGTGCCGCAGGGGCTCTTCGGCATGATGCTGGTCGGCAGCTTTGCTGTCGGCATCTACATCCTGGCCAGCGGCGAGACGCTCGTCTGGGAGCTCTCCGGCCTCTGGCTGCTGGCTCTCAACGGCGTCGCCACCATGCTGGCGACGCTCATGCTGTTCGAGGCGCTCACCCGCGGCCCGGTCTCGCTCGGCTCGCCCATGGTTTCCAGCTACCCGGCGTTCGCGGTGCCGATCACGGTCGCCTTCGGCGCCCGGCCGGAGATCATCCACTGGATCGCGATGGCGGCCACCCTCGGCGGCGTCTGGCTGGTGGCGCTCGCGGTCTACCGCGTGGACGCCGGCGACAAGCCGGAATACGCGCCGGCGGTGCTGCGCCGCGCCGTGCTGCTGGCGATCGGCTCGGCCTTCTTCTTCGCCGTCGCCCTGCTTGCCGCCGACGAGGCGATCGAGCGCTACGGCCTCCCGCTCACCCTGCTATCGGGGCGCATCGTCGGCGCCGTCGCCCTGGGTGCGTGGTTCCTCGCCCTGCGCAAGCTGCCGCGCATGCCGGTGCGGGCGTGGCCGCTGATCCTCCTCATCGCCCTGGTGGACACCCTCGGCTACGTCTTCGTCTACGCTGGGCTCGCGCTCGAGAACGGCGAGTTCGCGATCGTCACCAGCTCAGCTTATTCGGTCGTGACGATCCTGCTGGCGCGCATCTTCCTGCGCGAGCAGGTGGTGCCGCTGCAGTGGCTCGGCGTCGCGATCGTCATCGCCGGGATCGGCACGCTGTCCGCGACCGGGTAACTGACACTAGAGCATTTGCCCATCTGACGGGTTCACGGCGGTCCGAACGACTCCCACCTCCCCCTGTCCCCCTCCCCCGAAGGCGGAGGGGGAACGTAAGTCGCGCCGCTCCGCTCTCCCTCTC
>WTGU01000019.1 GCA_011523425.1 Alphaproteobacteria bacterium | reverse complement strand
GTCGAGCGCGAGCTGGCGCACGACCTGGATGTTCTCGCCCATCCAGAAGGTGTTGAAGTTGGCGTAGAGCACCGGCGGCGTGGTTCCCATCGGCGGCAGCGAATGCGCGCGCAGCCGGGTGATGTCGCCGGGCTCGCTGCGCCAGTTGCGCTTGGCGAACCTCTCCAGCCGCTCGACGATGGCGGCGGTTTCCGTTGCGGCCATGGCCTACCCTCCCTGCACCAGCTCGAGCCGGACCGGGAGCGGCCCCTTGGCGAGGATCTTCCTGCCGGCGGGCTTCAGGTGCTCCAGTCCCTCCACGATCTTCGCGAACACGCTCACCTTTCCGAAGGGCTTCGTATCGCCGTAGAAGATGCAGGCGGTCTGACGCCCCGGATAGAAGCCGATGTCGCCGGGCTTGACGTTGAGGATCTCGTTCTCGGAATCGCAGTAGAACGGGAGCATCACGATCAGCTCTTCGCCGGCGAACTTGGCGTGCACCGAGAAGCTCTCGCACGGCAGGCTCTCGGTGAACGCCTTGACGACGTTGGGCGCCTCGCGCCCCAGCAATTCGGCGACGACCGTGCGGCCGTCGATGGTCATCGCGAAACGCTCTGCCATGATCCCCCCTTGCCCGCCTGCGCCCGCGCCGTCGCGTCTCGCGGCGCCCTGCGCGCGGCCCCCGGGCCGCTGTCGATATCACGGCCCGCCCGGCCGGGCAATCGCGGCAGGTGCAGGGGAGATAGGCCCGGCGCGCATGACAGCCCACGCGCCTGGGCAACCGCGCGCAGGCCGGCGAGGAACGGGCGGCCGGGAGCCGGCGGCGTTCCGCTTGGCATCGGCCGGCGAAGCCGCTATGCCGAGGCACATGGCGCTTTCGACCGCGATCACCCACCTGCTCGGCATCGACCACCCGGTCCTGCTCGCGCCGATGGGCGGCGTCGCCGGCGGCGCGCTGGCCGGCGCGGTCTCCGCGGCGGGCGGGCTGGGCCTGATCGGCGCCGGCTATGCCGACCCCGCGCTCGGCTTCGGCTCCGACGACTGGGTGCGGAGCGAGTTCGGCAAGGCGGGCAATCATGCCGTCGGAATAGGCTTCATCACCTGGGCGCTGGAGCGGCGCCCCGCCGCCCTCGACCACGCTCTGGGCTTCCGGCCGAAGGCTGTCATGCTCTCCTTCGGCGACGTCGCGCCCCATGCCGCGAAGATCCGCGACGCCGGCGCCGTCCTGATCTGCCAGGTCCAGACCCTGAGGCATGCCCTGGCGGCGGCGGCGAACGGCGCCCAGATCATCGTCGCCCAGGGCACCGAGGCGGGCGGCCACGGGGCCGACCGGGCCACCCTGCCGCTGGTGCCGGCGGTGGTCGACGCGGTGGCGCCGGTGCCGGTCGCCGCCGCAGGCGGCATCGCCGACGGCCGCGGCCTCGCCGCAGCGCTGATGCTGGGCGCGGACGCCGTGCTGGTCGGCACCCGCTTCTGGGCGACGCGGGAGGCGCTGGGGCACGCGAACCAGAAGGCGCTGATCGAGCGCTCGGGCGGCGACGACACGCTCCGCACGAGCGCGTTCGATACCGCCCGCGGCATCGCCTGGCCGGAACCCTACACCGGGCGCGCCATCCGCAACGCATTCGCCGACCGCTGGCACGAGCGAGACGACGAGTTGCGCGCGGAGGGCGAGGCGATGCGCGAGCGCTTCTTCGCGGCGCAGCGTGCGGGCGATACGGATACGGCGGTCACCTTCGCCGGCGAAGGGCTCGACCTGATCGCCGACCGGCCCGGCGCTGGCGAGCTTGTCCGGCGCATCGTCGACGAGGCGGCGGACGCCCTCACCGCCGTGCCGGGCCGCTGCCTCGACCCCGCCCCGGCGGGCGGCTGAGCGGCACCCGCGCCCTGAGCCGCGCCTCCCTGCGCGCCCCGGCGCCCGGCCGGGAGATTGGCTTTGCGTGGCCGGCGGCTTTGGCGTTCAATCGGCGGCCATTACCGACGACGGAGGGTTCGGATGTCTGACCTGCACGAGCTGATGCTGACCGAGGTCGCCGCCAGGATTCGGGCGCGCGAGGTGTCTGCGTCCGAGGTGACGGCGCACACGCTGGCGCGGATCGAGCGGCTGGACGGCACGCTCCGCAGCTACGCCACGGTGATGGCCGATGTCGCCACCGCGCAGGCGGCGCAGGCCGACGAGGAGATCGCGGGCGGCACCGTGCGGGGGCCGCTCCACGGCGTCCCCTTCGGCCTCAAGGACCTCTGCGCGACCAGGGACGCGCCGACCCATGTCGGCTCCATCGCGCTGCGCGACTGGAGCCCGGGCGTCGACGGCACCGTCACGGCGAAGCTCCGCGAGGCGGGTACCGTCTTCGCCGGCAAGCTGCAGATGACCGAGGGCGCCTACGCGGTGCATCACCCAGCGATCGCGCCGCCGGTCAATCCCTGGCACGCCGACTACTGGACCGGCGTCTCGTCGAGCGGCTCCGGCGTCGCCACCGCCGCGCGCCTCTGCTACGGCTCGCTCGGGACCGACACCGGCGGCTCGATCCGCTTCCCCTCCCAGGCCTGCGGCGTGACCGGGCTCAAGCCCGGCCGGGGCCTGGTCAGCCGGGCGGGCGCCTTCGCGCTCTCGGAAACCCTCGACCATATCGGGCCGATGGCACGCTCGGCGGCCGACTGCGCCGCCATCCTCGGCGTCATCGCCGGCTACGACCCCGCCGACCCCACCACGGTCAACGCGCCGGTGCCGGACTATCTCGGCAGCATCGACTCAGGCATCGCCGGCATGCGCATCGGCCTCGACGAGGCCTATTGCTCCGACGGCGTCGACGCGCGGGTGACCGCCATGGTCCTGCACGCGGCCGACGTGCTGCGGGAGCGCGGCGCCGACATCAGGCCGATCGCCTTCCCCGACGCGACGGTGATGGTCGATCGCTGGAACGATTTCTGCGGCGCCGACACGGCCATCGCGCACGAGCCCTACTACGAGGCCAACAAGGCCGATTATGGGCCAGTGCTGAGCAGCCTGATCGAGGCCGGGCTCGCGCTGAGCGGCGTCGACCACGCCCGCATCCAGATCGAGCGGGACAAGTTCACCGGCGCGCTCAACGCCGTCTTCGCCGACGTCGACGCCATCATCATCCCCTCGCAGCCCTATCCCACGCCCACCAACGCCTTCATGGAGACCCTCGGCGCCGAGGAGGGCTCGGTGGAGCGGCTGATCTCGTTCACCGCCCCCCACGACATGGCGGGAACGCCGTCCGTGTGCCTGCCCGGCGGCTTCGACGAGGGCGGCGTGCCCTTGGGCTTCCAGATCGTCGGCCCCCGGCTCAGCGAGGAACGGCTGCTCCAGGCCGGCCACGCCTACCAGCAGGACACCGACTGGCACAGCCGCACGCCGCCGGCAGCCTGAGGAGGGTATCGCGATGGCGGCGGGCGGCGAGCTCTGGCGGCTCAGCGCGACCGAGGCCGTGGACCTGCTGCGGCGGCGCGAAGTCTCGCCGCTGGAGCTGGTGGAGGCGAGCGCAGACCGCATCGCCGCCACGGACGGGCACCTCAACGCGATCCCGACGCTCTGCATCGAGCGCGCCCGCGCGCATGCCGGGCGGATCATGGCGGACGGCGCGGACGCGGAACGCCCCGCAGGCTGGCTCGGCGGCCTGCCCATCGCGGTCAAGGACCTGGTGCCGGTGGAAGGCGTGCGCACGACCTGGGGCTCGCCCATCTACGCCGACCACGTGCCGCCGCGCTCCGACGTTGCGGTCGAGACCCTGGAGGCGCGCGGCGCCATCGTCATCGGCAAGTCCAACACGCCGGAGTTCGGCGCCGGCGCCAACACCTTCAACGAGGTCTTCGGCAAGACCCGGAACCCGTGGAACACCGACAAGACCTGCGGCGGCTCCTCAGGCGGCTCGTCGACGGCGCTGGCCGTGGGCCAGGTCTGGCTCGCCACGGGCTCGGACCTCGGCGGCAGCCTGCGGATCCCTGCAAGCTTCTGCAGCGTCTTCGGCTTCCGCCCGAGCCCCGGCCGCGTCGCGCACGGGCCCAAGCGCCTCCCCTTCGAGGGGCTGATGGTGGACGGCCCCATGGCGCGCGACGCGCGGGACTGTGCGCTGATGCTCGACGCCATGGCCGGCGCCCACCCCGAGGACCCGCTCTCGATCGAGGCACCGGCGGAGAGTTTTTGCGACGCGGTGGCAGAGGCGGCGCTGCCAAAGCGTATCGGCTGGAGCCCCGATCTCGGCCTGCTGCCGGTGGACCGCGAGGTCGCCGCTATCTGCGCGGGCGCGGTGGAGACGCTCGCCGGCGCCGGCGTCGAGGTCACGGACGCCTGCCCGGACCTCACGGGCGCCATCGACGTCTTCCAGGTGCTGCGGGCCGCGCTCTTCGCCGCCGACAAGGGCGAGCTGCTCGAGACTCACCGCGACGCGCTCAAGCCGGAGA
>WTGU01000115.1 GCA_011523425.1 Alphaproteobacteria bacterium | reverse complement strand
GGCGCCGAGGTCGGCATGCTCACCACGCGGGGCTTCCGCGACATCCTGCACATGGCGCGGCACAAGAGGCCCCACAACTTCTCGGTGCAGTTCGACGTGCCCTGGCAGTCGCGCCCGCTGGTCAAGCGCCGGAACCGCGTCCCCATCACCGAGCGCGTCCTGCCGCCCGACGGCAATGTCGAGACCGCGCTCGCCGAGGACGAGGTGCGTGCCGCGGCCGAGCTCTTCAAGTCGCGCGAGGTGGACGCGGTCATCGTCTGCTTCCTCTTCGCCTTCCTGAACGATGCGCACGAGCGCCGCGCGAAGGAGATCGTGAAGGAGGTGATGCCGGATGCCTACGTGAGCTGCTCGTCGGAGGTGGTCGACGTGATCCGGGAGTACGAGCGCTTCTCGACCGCCGCGATGAACGCCTTCATCGGCCCGCGCACCTCTTACTACCTGAACAATCTCGCGACGGCGCTGAACGAGAACGGCGTCGATGCCCAGATCCGCGTCATGCAGTCCAACGGCGGCGTGACCACGCTCGCCGGCGCCGCCGAGCGCCCGGTGACGATCCTCATGTCGGGGCCGGCGGGCGGCGTCATCGGCGGCCAGTGGGCAGGCGACATGTCGGGCGCGCGCAACCTCATCACCGTCGATATCGGCGGCACGTCGGCCGACATCAGCGTGGTGCCGGACGGCGAGGTCCGCATCATGAACCCGCGCGACACGCAGGTCGGCGGCTACCCGATCCTCGCGCCGATGATCGATCTCGCGACGATCGGGGCGGGCGGCGGCTCGATCGCCTATGTGGATGCAGGCGGGGCCTTTCGCGTGGGCCCGCGCTCCGCCGGCGCCGAGCCGGGTCCGGCCTGCTATGGCCGCGGCGGCACCGAGCCCACCGTGACCGACGCCCAGGTGGTGCTCGGCCGGCTCGATCCCGAGCAGTTCCTCGGCGGCGGTCTCGAGATCGACCCCGCGAAGTCGCGCAAGGCGCTGGAGGACAATCTCTGCGGCCCCCTCGGCATGACGCTGGAGGAGGCGGCGCTCGGCGTGATCCGGGTCATCAACTCCAACATGTCGCTCGCGATCCGCGCCAACTCGGTGGCCAAGGGCGTCGACCCGCGCGACTACGCGCTGGTGGCCTTCGGCGGCGCCGGCCCGCTGCATGGCGCCGCGCTCGCGCGCTCCGTCTTCGCCCGCGAGGTGATCGTGCCGCCGGCGCCGGGGATCAACGCCGCGACCGGGCTGCTCGCCACCGACATGCGCTACGAGTTCACCCGCTCGGTGCTGTGCGTCCTCACCAAGGCGAGCCAGGAGGAGATCGACGCGCTCAACGCCGAGACCGATGCCCTGGTGCGCCGCGCGCGCGAGGCGCTTGCGGCGGATGGCGTGCCGTCCGATCGCCAGCGGGTGGTCAAGGTCGCGGAATGCCGCTACCAGGGGCAGGGCTTCGAGCTGCGCGGCACCATGCCGGACGAGCCGCTGACGCTGGAGAACCGGGACGCGCTGCTGGCGAGCTTCCACGAGCGGCACCGGCAGGACTATGGCCACGCCTTCGAGGATCAGGAGGTCGAGGTCATCACGCTCCGGGTCGTGGCGTCTGCGGGGATCGGCGCGCTGAGCTGGCCCGAGGCGCCCGCCGGCGACGGCCGCAACCCGGAGGATGCGCTGCTCTACCGGCGCGCCACCACATTCGACGACGGCAAGGCCTACGAGACGCCCCGCTTCGACCGCGCCGGGCTCAGGGCCGGCCAGCATATCGATGGGCCCGCCATCGTCATCCAGACCGATTCGACCACGCTGGTGCCGCCGGGCCACGAGGCGGCGGTGGCGACATCGGGCAATCTGCACGTGAGGGAGGTCGCAGGATCATGACCGCCAGGCGGATCGAGGTCGATCCGATCACCCTGCAGGTGATCGGCGGCGCATTGCACACGATCGCGAAGGAGATGGGGCATGTGCTCTACCGCATGTCCTACTCGTCGATCATCCGGGAATCCGAGGACCTCGGCGCCGGGCTCTTCGATCGCAGCTTCAACACCCTCTGCGAATCGGATTCGACGCCGATGCACATCGGCTCGATTCCGGCCTACCTGAGGGGCATCGACGAGACCCTGCACGATCCCTGGCAGCCCGGCGACATCGTGATCCACAACCACCCCTACTACGGCGCCAGCCACTCGCCGGACATCGCCGCCGTGGCGCCGGTCTTCTATGAGGGCGAGCTCGTGGGCTACTCGGCCAACACGGCGCATCATGTGGATATAGGCGCCGCGACGCCGGGGCTCATCATCGACGTGCCGGACGTGTTCGCCGAGGGCATGCTCTTCAAGGGCGTGAAGCTCTACGAGGGAGGCGTGCTCAACCGCGCGCTCTGGCAGTTCATCGAGACCAACACGCGGGTGCCGAGCCAGGTGATGGGCGACATCGAGGCCCAGGTCGCCTCCGCCGAGCTGGGCGTCAAGCGCTTCGTCGAGCTGCTCGACCAGCACGGCAAGGACGTGGTGTTCGCGGCGACCGAGCAGCTCATGGACTATTCCGAGCGCATGCTGCGCCGCCAGATCGCGGCGATCCCGGACGGCGAATACACCGCCGAGGGCTTCCTCGACGACGACGGGCGCAACCGGAAGGAGCCGCTGCCGGTCAAGGTGGCGGTGCGCATCGAGGGGGATTCGGCCGAGGTCGATCTCACCGGCTCGTCACCGCAGGTGCCGACCGCCTTCAACGTGCCCTTCGAGGGCTCCACCAAGGTCGCCTGCTACTTTGCCTTTCGCGCGCTGCTGCTGGATACCGCGACGATCAGCGAGCACGTGCCGCAGAACGAGGGCTCGTTCCGTCCCATCGCGGTCACGGCGCCCAAGGGCACGATCTTCAATCCCGAGTATCCGGCCTCGGCGGAGGCGCGCTTCAACCAGATCCAGCGGGTGGTCGACTGCATCGCCAAGGCGCTGGCCCCGGTGATCCCGGAGAAGGTGACCGCTGGCTCCTCCGCCGACGTCTCGGCGATCGCCTATTCCGGCGTCCGGCCCGACGGCCAGTACTGGGTCTTCATCGAGGTCAACGAGGGCGCCTGTGGCGGCCGGCCCCAGTCCGACGGGCCCGACACGATCGAGGAGCTGATGCGCAATACGCGCAACAACCCGATCGAGGACCTCGGCATGCATCTGCCGCTGCTGTGCGATCGCTACGAGCTGCGCGACGACGTGATGCCGGGCGCCGGGCGCCATCGCGGCGGCATCGGGGTGATCAAGGTCCAGCGCTATCTCACGCCGGGCTTCCTCACCCACGAGGCGGACCGGCACGACGACCCGCCCTGGGGCTTTCGCGGCGGCACCGCCGGCCGGGGCGGGCGCCTCATCAAGTACAACATCGCGGAGCCAGAGAGCGTCGAGGACCTGCCGGCGAAGATCCACGGGCTGCGCAATCAGGCCGGCGACTGCATCGGCTTTCTCGGGCCCTGCGGCGGCGGCTACGGAGACCCGCTGGAGCGCCCGGCCGAGCAGGTTCGCGAGGACGTGCTCGACGACTTCTGCACCCGCGAGCACGCTCTGGAGGCCTACGGGGTGGTTCTGACGGAGTCTCTGGAGCTCGACGTGGCCGCGACCGAGGCACGGCGCACCGAGATAGCGAAGCAGGTAGCCTAGGGGGTTTGGGGGTCGCCTAGAGGCGGAAGCGGTCGCCGAGGTAGACGCGGCGGACCTCCTCGTGGGAGACGATCTCCGAGGGCGCGCCCTCCATCAGGACGGCGCCCTCGTTGATGATGTAGGCGCGATCGACGATGTCGAGCGCCTCCCTCACATTGTGATCGGTCAGCAGCACGCCGATGCCGCGGTCCTTGAGGTGCGCGACGAGATCGCGGATCTCCGCCACCGCGATCGGGTCGATCCCTGACAGGGGCTCGTCGAGCAGCATGAAGCGCGGCTTCGAGGCCAGCGCGCGGGCGATCTCGACACGCCGCCGCTCGCCGCCGGAGAGCGCCAGGGAGGGCGTGCGGCGCAGATGGGTGATCGAGAACTCCGCAAGCAGCTCGTCGAGCACGAGCTCGCGTTCGTCGCGTGCCGGCACGACGACCTCCAGCACCGCGCGGATGTTGTTCTCCACCGTGAGGCCGCGGAAGATCGAGGCTTCCTGGGGCAGGTAGCCGAGGCCGAGGCGGGCGCGGCGGTACATCGGCAGGTCGGTGATGTCGTGGCCGTCGAGGTGGACGCGGCCGTAGTCCGCCGCCATCAGCCCGGTCATCAGATAGAAGCAGGTCGTCTTGCCCGCGCCGTTGGGGCCGAGCAGGCCCACCGCCTCGCCGCGCTGGAGGGTGAGGCTGATGCCCCGCAGGACCGGCCGCTTCCTGAAGCTCTTGCCGAGGTTCTCCGCCCGCAGGCCGGGATTGCCGGCAACCACGACGGGCGTTGCGGGGCTTCGCCCGGCGCCTGCGGTCAAACGCGGCTTCATGCGAGACTCGCCCGGTCGGCGGGCACGCTACTCGCCTTCCTCATCCGGGACGAAGAGACCCTCCACGCGCCCGTCGCCGTCGCCGGAGACCTTGCTGACCCCGGACTCGAGGTCCATCGTGAGCGTCTCGCCCCTGACGACGTTGTTGCCCTGGTTCAGGACCACGCCGCCGGCGAGGTCGATCCGCCCGGCATCGATGTCGTAGACGCCCCGCTGCCCCCGCGCGGTCTCCTCCGGCGAGGAGACGACGACGTCGCCCTCGGCCTCGATGCGCGAGACCCCCAGGTTGCCCTGCTCGTCCTGCGTCTCGCGGTAGTGAACGGTGAGCGTGTTCGCGGTCAGCACCATGTCGCCCTGTTCCGCTTTGACGCTGCCCTGGAAGATGGCGAGGTTCTCCGACTGGCGCACTTCGAGCGTATCGGCGCTGATCTCGATCGCCCGGTCGGGCCCGTCGCCGCCGGAGGCATCCTCCTGCGCAGCCCCGGTACCTGCCAGCAGGATCGCCGCCGCGAACACGGGCGCGAGCGTGGTTGCTCGCCACAGGCGCCGCATGCGCCGGGGCCGGCCACAGCCGGCGCCCATAGCCTCGCTAGCCCGCTTCGCCATCCAGCCCCCCGACCGCGTGCGGGAACAGGGTCACCCGTACCCCGCCGCCGAACGTCATGATCTGCCCCCGCTCCATGAGCGCGAAATTGCCGGCGTCGAGCGCCCCGTGCGGGCCCGTCCCGCTCACCGGCTCGTCGCCCCGCGCAATGCCTGCCGGCAGGTCGACGCGGGCGCTGGCGGTACGGAACTCGTGGCCGGAATCGGAGCGCAGCGTCACGTCGCCCTCGAGCTCGAGGAGCTCGGCATCCCGCCGGTACAGCCCCTCGTCCGCGCTCATCGCCAGCCCCTCGTCCCGCGCCCGATCGACGACGATATCGGCCTCGATCCCGCTGATGTGCACGACGGGCGAGTCGCTGTCAGGCTGGGAGGCTTCCTCGCCCCTGATGGTGAAGGGCCGGTTCTTGGCGTCGGTCCCCTGGTAGCTGGCGTTGACCATCATCAATCGGCCGTCGTTCTCGGAGGCGGTGACCAGCGGCACGTGAAAGCCCGCTTCCCCCCCACTGATGAGCGGCCACGCCACCACGAGGCCGAGCAGGGCCGCCGCCATCGCCGGCAGCAGGTAGCGCATGAGGCCAACGAATTCGCTGTAGGAGCCAGGCCCGGCGGTGCCGCCCGCGCCGGCCCGATAGTGCCTGAGCCGGCCAGCTGCCGGGGCCGCGCCCGTGCCTGTGTCCGAGCCTGCGCTCATGCCACGCCCGCCCGCAGGCAGTCGTGAATGTGGACGATGCCGACGGGCCGGTCGGCCTCGACGACGAAGAGGCTGGTGATCTTGCGACGGTTCATCACCTGCACGGCCTCCGCGCCGAGCGCGCCGGCGTGAATCGTCACCGGATCGTCCGTCATGATCTCGGACACCGGCCGTTGCAGCAGCCGCGCGTCCATGTGGCGCCTAAGGTCGCCGTCGGTCACGATGCCGGTCAGCATGCCCCGGCCATCGATGGCGCCGACGCAGCCGAGGCGCTTGGCCGTCATCACGATGAGGGCCTCGGCCATCGCCGTATCGACGGGCACCAGCGGCAGGTCGTCGCCCGCGTGCATGATGTCGCCGACCCGGACCAGCCGCCGGCCGAGCTTGCCGCCCGGGTGGTAGAGCTTGAAGTCCTCGGCCGTGAGCCCTTTGCGCTCCAGCAGGGCGACGGCGAGCGCGTCGCCCAGCGCCAGCATCATGATGGTCGACGTCGTCGGCGCGAGGCCGAGCGTGCCTGCTTCCGGCTCGTCCGGCAGGACCAGCGCGATGCCGGCCGCGTCGGCGAGCGTGCTGGGCGCGCGGCCGACGATCGCCACCAGAGGAATGCGGAAGCGCTTCGCGTAGTTCACGAGATCGGCGAGCTCCGGCGTCTCGCCGGAGTTGGACAGCATCAGCAGCGTGTCGGCGTCCGTGATCATGCCGAGATCGCCGTGGCTCGCCTCCGCCGGGTGGACGAAGAGGGCGGGCGCGCCGGTCGAGGCGAAGGTTGCCGCGATCTTGTTCGCGATGTGGCCGCTCTTGCCCATGCCGGAGAGGACGATCCGGCCCCGTGTTTCCGCCAGCAGCGCGGTCGCTTCGGCGAAGTCGCCGGTCACCGATTCCGCCAGCCGCGCGAGCGCGCGCGATTCCTGCATCACCACCCGGCGGGCGGCGGCGAGATCGTCATGCCCAATGACGTCGAGTGCAGCGGTTGCGGCAGTCCGGCTCACGGGTTTCTAATTTTGTCTAAAGCGTGGCAAGCATGATGCCGACCGGGTCGTCCGTCAATGGATATTGCCGGTCTTGTAGCTGCTTCCGATGCCGTTCCCCATATGTTGTATACGAAGACGGCATAGCGGCACGCTACAAGCGATCGAAGGCGCCCGCGGCCGGCCTCGCCGGGGCCGCATTCCTTGACCCGGCGGCGCCCGGGCCTATCCTGCGCCGGTCGAGGGCGGGAGGCGAGCGATCATGAACACTGTCGAGGCGATCGACGCGGCACCGCCGCCCGTGGCGGCGCCCGCTCCCAGGCACGACTGGACCGCGGCCGAGGTGGAGGCGCTGCTCGCGCTGCCCTTCGCCGAGCTCATGTACCGGGCGCAGGGCGTGCACCGCCGGCACTTCGACGCCAACCAGGTGCAGATGTCGACCCTGCTCAGCATCAAGACCGGCGGCTGCCCGGAGGACTGCGCCTACTGTCCGCAGAGCGCTCACTACGAGACCGGGCTCGCGGCGGAGAAGCTGATGTCGGTGGACGCGGTGCTGGCCGAGGCCCGGCGCGCGCAGGCTGCCGGCGCCACCCGCTACTGCATGGGAGCCGCCTGGCGCAGCCCGAAGGATCGCGACCTCGACGCGGTGGCGGAGATGGTCGCCGGCGTCAAGGCGCTCGGCATGGAGACCTGCGTCACCCTCGGCATGCTGAGCGCGCCCCAGGCGGCCCGGCTCGCCGATGCCGGTCTCGACTACTACAACCACAATCTCGACACCTCCGAATCGTTCTACGGCGAGATCATCACCACCCGCACCTACCGGGACCGGCTCGACACCCTGGCCAACGTCCGGGATGCGGGCATCAGCGTCTGCTGCGGCGGCATCGTCGGCATGGGCGAGGCGCGGCGCGACCGCGCGGACATGATCGCCACGCTCGCGAGCCTGCCGAGCCATCCGGAGAGCGTGCCGATCAACATGCTGGTGCAGGTCGAGGGCACGCCGCTCGCAGGCCGGGACGCGCTCGATCCCTTCGAGTTCGTTCGCACGGTGGCGGCCGCGCGGATCACCATGCCGCGCTCGGTGGTGCGGCTCTCCGCCGGGCGCGAGCAGATGTCGGACGAGATGCAGGCGCTGGCCTTTCTCGCCGGTGCCAACTCGGTGTTCGTCGGATCCGAGCTGCTGACGACGCCCAACCCCGCCCGCGAGCGCGACGCCGCGCTCTTCGCCCGCCTCGGCATCGAGCCGATGCCGTCCTAGGCGGCGGGCGCGGCGCACCCGGCAAACTCGCCGCGCGCCATGGCGTGCCGCTCAGCCGCAGGAGCGCCGGCGGTCCCGACGCCCGACTGGTTCGCCGAGGGCGAGCGCCACATCTGGCTGCCCTACACCCAGATGGCGACAGCGCCACCACCGCTGCCGGTGGCCGCGACCGAGGGCACGCGCATCGTCCTCGCCGACGGCCGCGAGCTGGTCGACGGCATCGCGTCCTGGTGGACCGCCTGCCACGGCTACAACCATCCCCACATCCGCGCCGCCGTCGCCGACCAGCTCGCCCGCATGCCGCACGTGATGTTCGGCGGCCTGGTGAACGAGCCGGCGCTCCGGCTGGCGCGGCGCCTGGCCGGTCTGCTCCCCGATCCGCTCAACCGCGTATTCTTCTCCGAGTCCGGCTCGGTCGCCGTCGAGATCGCGCTCAAGATGGCGCTGCAATACCGCCTCAACCAGGGGGAGCGCGGGCGCCATCGCTTCGTCAGCTTCCAGGGCGCCTACCATGGCGACACCTTCGCCGCCATGTCGGTGTGCGATCCCGAGGAAGGCATGCACAGCCTCTTCGCGGGCGCGCTGCCGGAGCAGCACGTCGTGCCATTGCCCCGGGGCGAGGCCGGCATCGCCGCCTTCAACGCCTTTCTCGACGCCGAGGGGGATAGCGCGGCGGCGGTGATCATCGAGCCGCTGGTCCAGGGCGCGGGCGGCATGCGCTTCCACGAGCCGGAGACGCTGCAGGCGGTTCGCACGGCCTGCGACCGGCACGGGCTGCTGCTCATCGCCGACGAGATCATGACCGGCTTCGGCCGCACCGGCACGCTGTTCGCCTGCGAGCAGGCCGGCATCGTGCCCGACATCGTCACGCTGTCCAAGGCGCTCACCGGCGGCACCATGGCGCTTGCTGCGACCGTGGCGAGCGATCGCGTGTTCGAGGCCTTCCTCTCGGAGCGGGCGGACGATGCGCTCATGCACGGGCCGACATTCATGGCCAACCCGCTCGCCTGCGCCGCCGCCAATGCCTCGCTCGATCTCTTCGAGCGCGAGCCGCGCCTCGCCCAGGCGCGCGCCATCGAGCGCCACCTCGAGGCCGCGCTCGAGCCGGCGCGGGCGCTGCCCGGCGTGGTCGATGTCCGCTCTCGCGGCGCGATCGGGGTGATTCAGCTCGACGACATGAGCCGCATCGACTGGCTCAAGGCGCGCTTCGTCGATGCTGGAGTCTGGGTCCGCCCCTTCGCCGACATCGTCTACGTCACGCCGGCGCTCACCATCGACGAGGTCGACCTTACCCGGCTCACCGATGCGCTGATCGACGTCGTGACGGCGTGGTCGAGGGAGCGTTAGCCCGCACTTCTCACCATGGTCACGGTCTGCGTCGCGCGCCAGGCGTTCGATCCGCCAGGAGCGGGCCGAAAAGCGTATCGGGGAATACGGTTGAGGCCCGCGACGCCGCGGGCGGGCGCCTGGGCGCGACCCGAAGGGCGGCGCTCTCCGGCCGACAGTGTGCGTCGAGGCGCTTGCCCGATGTCCCCGCATCGCGCTGCGCGCTTCTCCTACCCTGTCGGCCGGACAGTGCCGCGCAGGCCATGACCCTGGTGAGAAGTGCGGGCTAGACGACGCCTGCGTCTCAGTCGAAGACGATCGACGGCAGCCAGGTGGTGAGCTCGGGAAACATGCCGAGCACGGCAAGCGCCACGAGCTGGATCAGGACGAAGGGAATGACGCCCTTGTAGATGTCGCCGGTGCGGACCGAGCGCGGCGCCACACCGCGCAGGTAGAAGAGGGAGAAGCCGAAGGGGGGCGTGAGGAACGAGGTCTGCAGGTTCACCGCCATCATGATGCCGAGCCAGATCGGGTTGATGTCCATCTGCAGCAGCACGGGCGCGATGATCGGCACCACCACGAAGGTGATCTCGATGAAGTCGAGGAAGAAGCCGAGCGCGAACATGATCAGCATGACCACGAGCATCGCGCCGATCACGCCCCCCGGCACGTTGGAGAGCGCCTGGTGCACCATGTCGTCGCCGCCGAGGCCGCGGAACACCAGCGAGAAGAGGGCGGCGCCGATCAGGATGACGAACACCATGGCGCTGATCTGCATGGTGGACCGCATGACCGGCACGAGGACGCCGGAGCGCCAGACCCGCCACAGGCTGACGCTCACGCCGTAGACGACGAGCGCGCTGCAGGCGAAGGCGGCGATAGCGGGTGCGCCGAGGCCGCTTCGCGTCACGACGAGGTCGAACTGGCCGGCGAGGACCATCATCACGATCAGCCCGCCGCCCGCGGCGTAGAGCGGGATGCCGCTGGTACTGCGCTCCAGCCTGGTGCCGCCGCCCGGCGCGAGCCTGGCGCCGGCGAGGATCAGGGAGCCCACGGCGCCCACGGCCGCGGCCTCCGTCGGGGTCGCGATGCCGCCCAGAATCGAGCCGAGCACGGCGATGATGAGCACGATCGGCGGCACCAGCGCGCGTCCGGTGCGCCGCCACACCTCGCGCCAGTCGCCACCCAGCTCTCCGCGCGGAATGGCCGGTGCCGAGGCCGGCCGCAGCCAGGCGACGACGATCACGTAGAGCATGTAGAGCGCGACGAGCACCATCCCCGGCAGCAGGGCTCCGGCAAAGAGGTCGCCCACCGATACCGGCTCCGGCGACCAGTTGCCGATGGCACGCTGCGCGTCGACATAGGCGTTCGAGATCTGCTCGCCGAGGATCACCAGCACGATCGACGGCGGGATGATCTGGCCGAGGGTGCCGGAGGCGCAGATCGCCCCGGTCGCGAGCTTGGGGTCGTAGCCGCGCCTGAGCATCGTCGGCAGCGAGAGCAGGCCCATGGTCACCACGGTGGCGCCGACGATCCCCGTGGAGGCGGCGAGCAGGGCGCCCACGGTGATCACCGAGAGCCCGATTCCGCCGCGCAAGCCGCCGAAGAGCCGCCCCATGGCCTCCAGCAGCTCCTCCGCCACCTTCGAGCGTTCCAGCATCACGCCCATGAAGACGAAGAGCGGCACGGCGATCAGCACCTCGTTCCACATCGCGTTGCCGAAGATGCGCTGGGGCATGGCGCGCATGAAGCTGATGTCGAAGACGCCGAAGGCGTAGGAGAAGAGGCCGAACAGCGCGGCCACGCCCGACAGCGTGAAGGCCACCGGGAACCCCGCCAGCAGACAGGCGAAGGTCGTCACAAACATGACGATGACGAGGACTTCGCCGACAGGCATGGCGGGTCAGGCGGCCTCGCCGCCCGCTTCTGCGGTCTCGTCGTGGCGCGCCCTTCGCCCGGCGAGCGTCAGCACCGCGTTGAGAGCCAGCGAGAGGCCCTGCAGGGAGATCAGCACCACGAAGGCCATGATCATCGACTTGAGCGTGTAGATCGCCGGAATGCCGCTGGTTTCCGCCGAGCTTTCGAACACCGACCAGGACTGCCCGACATAGGGCCAGCTCGCCCAGCCGATGATCACGCAGACCGGCATCAGGAAAAGAATCACCCCCAGGAGATCGATCAGCGCGCGCAGGCGCGGGCGCGCGTCGCGGTAGAAGATGTCGACGCGAACATGGCCGCCGTGGAGCAGCGTGTACCCCGCGCCGACCAGGAAGAGGGTGGCGTGGAGGTAGATCACCCCTTCCTGCATCGCGATGAAGCCCCATCCGAAGATGTAGCGCATCACCACGACGACGAACTGGAGGAGCACCATGAGCAGCGCGAGCCATGACGCGACGCGCCCGACGTGCTCGTTGGCCGCGTCGATGACGCGTGTGAGCGCGGCTAATGCGGAGAGAGACGCCTGCATCTCATTTCAGGCGGCCGGTGCTCCCTTCAGGCGCCGGTACTCCGACGCGGCAGTGGCCCTCGTGCGCACCGTCCCGGCGCCCCCGAGTGGCGCCGGGCCAATCCGGCGGCGTCCGGCGCGAGGCGGGGCGGGCCTCTGCCGCCCGCCCCGAACGCGCGACTTGCGAGCCTACTGGGCGGTCAGAAGCCGGGCGCTCCCGTAGGCAAGCTCCGAGCGCTCGTTGTACGGCACCGCCGTCTTGCGGAAGGCGGAGAAGCTCTCGTAGACGCGCTGGGTGATGCCGCCCTCGGCGCCCACCTCGGCGACCACCTGGGCCGACTGCTCTCCGAGTGCCTTCAACATGTCGTCCGAAACGCGCCGTACCTGCACGCCATGCTCGTTGATGAGCGTGTCCAGCGCACCGGCATTGCGCGCGTTGAACTCGGCCAGCATGACCGCGTTGTCGGCTGCGCAGCAGCTCTCGATCAGGCTCCGGTCCGCATCGCTGAGGCTCTCCCACACGCCCCTGTTGATGCCGCAGCTCAGCACCGTGCCGGGCTCGTGGAAGCCGGGCCAGTAGTAGTACTTGGTCACCTTGTAGAAGCCGAAGGCGAGATCGTTCCACGGCCCCACCCACTCGGTGGCGTCGATGGTGCCTGCCTCCAGCGCCGGATAGATCTCGCCGCCCGGCAGCAGCAGGGCGTTGGCGCCGACGCGGCGCAGCACCTCGCCGCCGAGGCCCGGCATGCGCATCTTGAGGCCCTTGTAGTCCTCGAGCGAGTTCATCTCCTTGTTGAACCAGCCGCCCCACTGGACGCCCGTGTTGCCCGCCATCAGCGGCTTCACGTTGAAGTCGGCGCCGAGCTCGTCCCAGAGCTCTTGGCCGCCGGCGTGGTAGACCCAGGCGTTGACCTCGTCGGCCGTCAGGCCGAACGGGACGGTGGCGAAGAAGTTGAAGGCCTTGGACTTGCCCTGCCAGTAGTACTCGGCGGAGTGGTAGAGGTCCGCGGCACCCTCTGAGACCGCATCGAAGCAGCCGAGCGGCGGTACCAGCTCGCCCCCGCCGTAATGCTTGACCGTGATGCGACCCTCGGTCGCGTCGGTGATGCGGTCGGCGAGACGCTGCGCGCCGGTGCCGAGGCCCGGGAACTGCTTCGGCCACGAGGTGGCCAGCTTGAGCTCCATCTTGCCCTGCGCGATCGCGGGCGCGGGGAAGCTCGACGATGCGGCGGCGACGGCTGCGGCCGCGCCGGCGATGGCCGTTCCCTTGAGGAGGCTGCGTCGTCCAATCTTCGTGCTCATGTCCTTGGGTCTCCCTTGGATGGTTGCGGTCAACGATCCGAGGCGCCCCGGCCGTTCGCTCGCACATCGAGCACGGTCCAGCCGTTGGCGCCCAGCACTTCGAGCGGGCGGAAGCGGGCCTTGTAGTCCATCTTGTCGCAGCCGTCGATCCAGTAGCCGAGATAGAGGTAGGGCAGGGCCCGGGCGCGGGCCTCGCCGAGCAGCCTGAGGATCATGTAGCTGCCTGGACTGTCCTTGATCCGGTCCGGCTCGTAGAAGGAATAGACCGCCGAGAGCCCGTCGGCGACGACATCGACCACGCAGACGCCGTAGAGGCTCCCGTCGGACGTGCGGAACTCCGCGAGGCGCGTGTCCAGCGCGCTTTCCTCGATCAGTGCGCCGTAGCCCTCTCGCCCCATCCCAGCCATGGCGCCGTCCGGGTGGCGGGCCGCCAGATAGCGCCGGAAGAGCGCGTAGTGGTCGGGCCGTGCCAGCGCCGGCATGACGGTCAGCGCGACCCCCGCATTGCGCGCGCCGACGCGGCGGAGCGAGCGGCTGGGGGAGAAGGCGTTCACGCAGACCCGCACGGAGACGCAGGCCCGGCAGCCCGGGCACGCCGGCCGGTAGGCGGCGAGGTGGCTGCGACGGAAGCCGCCGCGCAGCATCTCGTCGTAGGCGTCGCCGGCGCGCCGCCCGGCGAGCGGGGTGACGATGGTGCGCTCGAGGCGTCCCGGCAGGTAGGGGCAGGGGCGGAGCGGGGTGACGCCGAGGAATCTGAGCCCGCCGCGGCGCGGCACAGCCGGCGTTACCGGGTGTTCGCGCACAAGCGGCCGATTCTCGCTGGTCATCGGCCCGATTATAGACCCGCGCCGCGCTTCGCCAAGGAGGCGCGTGCTTTCAGACCGCGCGCCAGCCGATGTCCCCGCGGCAGAACCCCTCGGGCCAGTCGATGCGCCCGACCGCCTCGTAGGCGCGGGCCTGAGCGGCCGCGACGGTCTCGCCCAGCGCCGTCACGCCGAGCACGCGGCCGCCTGCGGCGGCGATGTCCGCGCCCGCGCGCGCCGTCCCGGCATGGAACACGGAGACGCCGTCCAGCGCTTCGGCCGCGTCGATGCCCCGGATCGTGCTGCCCTTCTCATAAGAGCCCGGATAACCGGCGGCGGCCAGCACGACGCAGAGCGCGGCATCGTCATGCCAGCGCAGGTCGAAGTCCTTAAGTTCGCCGTCGCGGGCGGCCAGCAGCGCGGCCAGCAGGTCGGAGCGAAGGCGCGGCATCAGCACCTGGCACTCGGGGTCGCCGAAGCGGGCGTTGACCTCCAGCAGCTTCGGCCCCTCCGCGGTGAGCATCAGGCCGGCGTAGAAGACGCCCGCATAGGGCGTGCCGGCGGCCGCGAGACCGCGCACGAGCGGCGCCACGATCCGCTCCCGCGCTTCCTCGCAGAGCTCGGGAGTCATCGCCGGCGCCGGCGAATAGGCGCCCATGCCGCCGGTATTGGGCCCGGTATCGCCGTCGCCGACCGCCTTGTGGTCCTGCGCGGTCTCCAGCGGCAGCACCGTCTCGCCGTCGACCAGGGCGAAATAGCTGGCTTCCTCGCCCTCCAGCATTTCCTCGATCACGAGCGTGGCGCCGGCCTCGCCGAAGGCGCCGCCGAGAGCCGCGCGCGCGGCCTCCAGCGCCTCGTCCTCGGTCTCCGCCAGCACGACGCCCTTGCCTGCGGCGAGCCCGTCCACCTTGACCGCAAGCGGCGCTCCCTGCGCCGCGATGAAGGCCTCGGCGTCCGCCAGCGAGGCGACGTGCCGGTAGGCCGCGGTCGGCACGCCGCAGCGCACGCAGAGATCCTTCATGAAGCCCTTCGATCCCTCGATCCGCGCCGCGGCCGCACGCGGCCCGAAGGCGGCGATGCCGTCCGCCTCGAGCCGGTCGACCAGGCCGGCGACGAGCGGCGCCTCGGGCCCCACCACGACGAAATCGATCGCGTTGGCGCGGCAGAAGGCGACCAGGCCGTCGAAGTCCATCGGATCGATCGCGACGCACCTGGCCTCGTTCTCGATTCCGGCGTTGCCCGGCGCGCACCAGAGGGACTCCAGCAGAGGCGACGCCGCGAGGCGCCAGCAGAGCGCGTGCTCGCGTCCGCCCGAGCCCACGACCAGAACGTTCATGCCCGCTTCCCCGCGCCGGATTCTCCCGGCGCTACGATACACGCTCCGGCCGCTTCCGGTCCGCGTTCTCATGCGGAATTTATTGTTTAATCGGGCATTCTTGCCGCTTGACGATGGCTGGGCTCGACACTAGGATGCGCCTCCTCTTGCCGACGAGGCTGGTCGGCGCGCCTCCGGGCGCCTGTTGCCATGCTTTGTGTTCGAGAGAGATTCCGATGGGTCGGCGCGGGCCGGCGGTGGGGAAGCGGGGCGTCGCCGCTAGCCTCCATCCACCTGCACGCGCCGCGCTGTTTGTCGAACCTGGAACCGCCGCGATGCCGACGATCAACCAGCTGATCCGCAAGCCGCGCACGGCGCCCGCCGCCCGCAACAAGGTGCCGGCGCTGCAGTCGTGTCCGCAGAAGCGGGGCGTCTGTACGCGCGTCTACACGACGACGCCGAAGAAGCCCAACTCTGCACTGCGCAAGGTCGCGCGCGTCCGGCTCACCAACGGTTTCGAGGTAACCAGCTACATCCCCGGCGAGGGGCACAATCTTCAGGAACATTCCGTGGTGATGATTCGCGGCGGCCGGGTGAAGGATCTGCCGGGCGTGCGCTATCACATCATTCGCGGCTCGCTTGACACCCAGGGCATCCAGGACCGCCGTCAGCGGCGCTCCAAGTACGGCGCCAAGCGCCCGAAATAGCGAAGCAGAGGGAGCTTCCCGGTGTCTCGTCGCCGCGCTGCCGAGCGCAGAACCGTCAATCCCGATCCCCGTCACGGCGACGTGGTGCTGGCGAAGTTCATGAACTCGCTGATGCTCGACGGCAAGAAGTCCACGGCCGAGCGTATCGTCTATGGCGCGCTCGACCGCATCAGGGACAAGACCGGGCAGGACCCGGTCAGGGTGTTCCACGAGGCGCTCGACAACGTGAAGCCGGCGGTCGAGGTGCGCTCCCGCCGGGTCGGCGGCGCCACCTACCAGGTGCCGACCGAGGTCCGGCCGGACCGGCGCCAGACGCTGGCGATCCGCTGGCTCATCGGCGCGACGCGCGATCGCTCCGAGACCACGATGGTCGATCGCCTCAGCAACGAGCTCCTCGACGCCGCGGCCAGCCGCGGCGTCGCCGTCAAGAAGCGGGAAGACACCCACCGCATGGCCGAGGCCAACCGCGCCTTCTCGCACTACCGCTGGTAGGCGCAGGCGTTCGCGGATAGACGGTCATGGCTCGGACAACGCCCCTCGAACGCTATCGCAACATCGGCATCATGGCCCACATCGATGCCGGTAAGACCACCACGACCGAGCGCGTGCTCTACTACACCGGCAAGTCCTACAAGATGGGCGAGGTCCACGAGGGCAGCGCCACGATGGACTGGATGGAGCAGGAGCAGGAGCGCGGCATCACAATCACGTCCGCCGCCACCACCTGTTTCTGGCGCGACCACCGCATCAACATCATCGACACGCCGGGCCATGTCGACTTCACCATCGAGGTCGAGCGCTCGCTCCGCATTCTCGACGGCGCGATCGCGGTGTTCGACGCGGTCGCCGGCGTGGAGCCGCAGTCGGAGACGGTCTGGCGCCAGGCCGATAAGTACAACGTGCCGCGCATCTGCTTCGTCAACAAGATGGACCGCGTGGGGGCCGACTTCCCCCGATGTATCGAGATGATTCGCGAGCGGCTGGGCGCCAATCCGGTCGCGATCCAGCTTCCCATCGGCACCGAGGCGGCGCATATCGGCGTCGTCGACGTGATCGGGATGAAGGCGGTCGTCTGGAAGTCGGAGACGCTCGGCGCGGAGTTCGCGTCGCACGACGTGCCGGACGAGATGAGGGCCGCGGCCGAGGAGGCCAGGCAGGCCCTCATCGAGGCGGTGGTCGAGATGGACGATGCCGCCCTCGAGAAGTTCCTCGAGGGCGAGGAGCCGGACGAGGCCACGATCAAGCGCTGCCTGCGCATCGGCACGCTGTCTGGCCGGCTGGTTCCCGTGCTCGCGGGCTCTGCCTTCAAGAACAAGGGCGTGCAGCCGCTGCTGGACGCCGTCTGCGACTTCCTGCCTGCGCCGACCGACGTGCCGCCCGTGCACGGCACCGTGCCCGGCAAGGGCAAGGAGGTCGAGCGCGCCTGCAGCGACGACGAGCCGTTCTCCGCGCTCGCCTTCAAGGTGATGACCGATCCCTTCGTCGGCTCGCTCACCTTCGTGCGGGTCTATTCGGGGCTGATCCAGACCGGCCGCCAGGTGCTCAACAGCGGCAAGGGCCGCAAGCAGCGGGTCGGGCGGATGCTGCTCATGCACGCCAACAGCCGCGAGGACATCGACGAGGCCCGCGCCGGCGACATCGTGGCCATCGCCGGGCTCAAGGACACCACGACCGGCGAGACCCTGAGCGACCCCCAGCACCCGGTGGTGCTCGAGCGGATGGAGTTCCCGGACCCGGTGATCGAGGTCGCGGTCGAGGCCAAGACCAAGGCCGATCAGGACAAGCTCTCGATCGCGCTGGCCAGGCTCGCCGAGGAGGACCCGTCCTTCCGCGTGACCGCCGATCCGGAGAGCGGGCAAACGGTGATCCGCGGCATGGGCGAGCTGCACCTCGACATCCTGATCGACCGCATGCGCCGGGAGTTCAAGGTGGGCGCGAACGTGGGCCAGCCGCAGGTCGCCTATCGCGAGACCATCGGCCGCGAATCGACGGTCGATTACACGCACAAGAAGCAGACCGGCGGCGCCGGACAGTTCGCCCGGGTCAAGATCGTGCTGGAGCCGGCAGCGCCGGGCGAGGGCTTCGCCTTCGAGAGCGAGGTCGTCGGCGGTGCCGTGCCGAGGGATTACATCCCCGCGGTCGAGAAGGGCATCGAGGAGGCGCGGCAGGCCGGCATCGTCGCCGGCTTCCCGGTCATCGACTTCAAGGCGCGGCTGATCGACGGCGCCTCCCACGACGTCGATTCCAGTTCGCTCGCGTTCGAGATCGCCGCGCGATCGGCGTTCCGCGACGCCCTGCAGGGTGCCGCCCCGGCGCTGCTGGAGCCCGTGATGAAGGTCGAGGTGGTGACGCCCGAGGACTATCTCGGCGACGTGATCGGCGACCTCAACGCCCGGCGCGGCCAGGTCGGCGGCATGGAGCCGCGCGGCAACGCCCAGGTCATTCGCGCCATGGTACCGCTTGCGACCATGTTCGGTTATGTCAACACCCTGCGCTCGCTCACCCAAGGGCGGGCGCAGTTCACGATGGAGTTCGATCACTACGATC
>WTGU01000018.1 GCA_011523425.1 Alphaproteobacteria bacterium | reverse complement strand
TCCCCGCTCTCGCCCATCATGCCGCGACCCTCGCACGCCCGACCCGCCCCGTGCACCGCACCATGGTGCGGGGTCGCTCGCGCCTGCAAGGTCACGAGCGCGGAAGAAGAGTCGCGCGGGCCGCAGCCGCCCTAGCGGGGGAAGGTGGCGCCGTTGATGTCGACGACGGTGCCCGTGGCGTGGCGTGCCGCGCCGGAGGCGAGGAAGGCCACGATGTTCGCCACCTCCTCGGGCGGAATCAGCGTGCCCAGCGCGTTCTCGCCGAGCGGGCCGCGATCGCCGGTCTCGTTGATGTAGTCCCAGGACATGTCGGTGCCGACCCAGCCTGGCGCCACCGCGTAGGAGAGCACGCCGGCCGCGCCGTCGTTGCGGGCGATGGTGTGGCTGAGCGCGTTGAGGCCGGCCTTGCTCGCGGCATAGGAGCCGAGCAGCGGTTTCTCGCCGCGATGGGCGGCCCGGCTCGATAGGTGGATCAGGATGCCGCCGCCGCGGGTGCGGAAGTGGTCCACCGCGAGCCGGGCGAGCGCCGCCGGCGCGATCAGGTTGATCTGCAGCGTGCGCTGCCAGACGGCGCGCCAGGCGGCATCGTCGGCCTCGCCGGCGCCCTCGGGCTCGGCCGCGTAGACGGCGGCGTTGTTGACCAGCACGTCGATGCGGCCCTGCCAGGCGAGCGCCTGCTGCCAGAGCGCGCGCGGCGCGTCGGCGTCGGCGAGGTCGGCCCCCACCAGGTGGCAGCGCCCGGGCGCCTGCTCGGCCACGGCTTCGGCCGCCTCCCTGCGCTCGTTGTAGTGGAGGACGACGCTGGCGCCGCCGGCGAGCAGGGAGCGGACGCAGCAGGCGCCGATGCCCCGCGATGCGCCGGTGACCAGCACCACCTTGCCGTCGACGCCGACCTCGCGGTCGGCCGCACGATCCTCCGCCATCGCTTCCCTCGCTCTGCAGGACTCCGTTCGGGGAGCACGACCATACAGCAAGGCGCGCCCGCCGGGGGCATGGGGCGCACGTTTCGCGCACGGCACGGGCGTGCCATGCTGGCGCAGGGCCGCGGCCCCGGAGACGACGGCGCATGGGCAAGCGCATCCACCTCAACGCGTTCTCGATGAACTGCGTCTCCCACATCCAGCATGGCCTGTGGGTGCGGGGCGACACGCGCCAGCGCGAGTACAACCGGATCGAGCCCTGGATCGAGCTCGCGCAACTGCTGGAGAGGGGCCGCTTCGACGCCCTCTTCCTCGCCGACGTGATCGGCGCCTACGACCTCTACCGGGGCGGGCCCGCGACGGCGATCGAGGAGGCGGTGCAGATCCCGGCGAACGACCCGATGCCGCTGATCCCGGCGATGGCGACGGCGACCGAGCATCTCGGCTTCGCCTTCACGAACTCGGTGCTCCAGGTGCCGCCCTTCACCTTCGCCCGCCAGATCTCGACGCTGGATCACCTCACGCGGGGGCGCATCGCCTGGAACATCGTCACCTCCTATCTGCCGAACGCGGGCGAGAACCTCGGCTTCGGCGGGCTGCCACCCCATGACGAGCGGTACGCCCGCGCCGAGGAGTATCTGGAGGTCGCCTACAAGCTGTGGGAGGGAAGCTGGGAGGAGGACGCGGTGCTACGCGACACGGCCCGCGGCGTCTACGCCGACCCGGCGAAGATCCACCCCATCGACCACGCGGGCCGTTACTACGAGGTGAAGGGGCCGCATCTCTCCGAGCCCTCGCCGCAGCGCACCCCGCTGCTCTTCCAGGCCGGCTCGTCCGAGCGCGGGCGGGAGTTCGCCGCGACCCATGCGGAGTGCGTCTTCATGTTCGCCTCCATGCGGAGCCTGAAGGCGTCTGCCGGCGTCGTCCGGGACATCCGCGCCCGCGCCGCCAGGCGAGGGCGGCGGCCGGAGGACATCCTCTTCTTCCAGGGCGTCACCCCGGTGGTGGGCGGCACCGAGGCGGAGGCCGAGGCCAAGGCGGCGGACTATCTGGCGCAGTCGAGCGTGGAAGGCGGGCTCGCGCACATGAGCGGGAGCGTCGGCGTGGACCTCGGCGCCATCGACCTCGACGCGCCGCTCGCCAGCCTCGAGACCGACGCCATACAGGGCGTGGTCAGGGGGCTGATCGAATCGGCGCCCGATTCCTCGCTCACCTTCCGCGACCTCGTGCGCTCGCGCGCCTCCGGCCAGTTCCTCGCCGGCACGCCCGAGCAGATCGCGGATCGCTTCCAGGCGTGGCACGAGGCGGGAGTCGACGGCTTCAACATCGTCTACGCGGTCACCCCCGGCACCTTCGCGGACTTCGTGGACGGCGTGGTGCCGGAGCTGCAGCGGCGCGAGCTGGTGCAGCCGGACTACGCGCCGGGCAGCCTGCGCGAAAAACTGTTCGGACAGGCGCGACTGCCGGCGCAGCACCCCGCCGCGCGCTACCGGCGCTAGGGGCGCCAGAGGGCCCCAGAAAAGGACGAACGACATGGATGCCGACGAACTCAGGTCGCTGCAGGCGCCGCTCAAGCAACGCTACCGCGAAGACGCGGACACAGCCCTCATCGTGCTCAGGGCCGCAGGCGCGGTGGACGAATCGGGAATTGCCTGCTCGGTCGATACCGGCAAGGCGCTGGTCGAGGCCGGGCTGCATCCCTCGGGCGGCGGCTCGGGCCTGCAGGCGTGCTCCGGCGACATGCTGCTCCAGGCGCTGGTCGCCTGCGCCGGCGTCACGCTCAAGGCGGTCGCGACCGCGCTCTCCATCGAGATCCGCGACGCCCGGGTGAGCGCGGAGGGCGATCTCGACGTGCGCGGAACCCTCGGCGTCGACCGCGACGCGCCGGTGGGCTTTCGCGCCATTCGCCTGCACTTCGACGTGGCGAGCGACGCGCCGCAGGAGGACCTGGAGAAGCTCTTCAGGCTTACCGAGCGCTACTGCGTGGTCTTCCAGACGATCAGCGGCGGCGCGCCGGTGACGATCAGCCGCGGCGACCACCCGGCGTAGCACTGAGCGGGCCGGATTGTGGCCAACGCCGGGCGCGCGGGGTAGAAGGCGCGGTCATGGCTGGCAAGACCGCATACCGCCCCGTCGTCCTCTGCGTGCTGGACGGCTGGGGGCATCGGCCGGAGACGGAGAACAACGCCATCGCGCTGGCGGAGACGCCGGTGTGGGACCGGCTGACCGCAGACCGTGCCTGGGGCCTGCTGGCCACCGCCGGCGCCGCCGTGGGCCTGCCCGAGGGCCAGATGGGCAACTCCGAGGTGGGCCACATGACCATCGGCGCGGGCCGCATCGTCCTGCAGGACCTGCCCCGCATCGACGAGGCCGTGGCCGACGGCTCCCTCGCCCGCAATCCGGCCCTTCTCTCCCTCGTTGAGAGGCTGCGCCAGAGCAGCGGCCGCTGCCACCTGATGGGCCTGGTCTCGCCGGGCGGCGTGCACGCGCACGAGAGCCACATCGTGGCGCTCGCGTGCATCCTGAGCGACGCCGGCGTGCCCGTGGCGATCCACGCCTTCCTGGACGGCCGCGACGTGCCGCCGCGCTCCGCTGCGGGCGCGCTGCCGCGCTTCGAGGCGGCGATCGCCGGTCTCCCCGGCGTGAGCATCGCCACCGTCGCCGGCCGCTACTACGCCATGGACCGGGACCGGCGCTGGGAGCGGACCGCCCGGGCCCATGACGCCGTGGTCTTGGCGCGCGGCCGGGCGGCGGTGAGCGCGGCGGCCGCCATCGCCGAGAGCTACGCGCGAGATGTCGGCGACGAGTTCGTCGAGCCTGCGGTGGTCGCGGGCTACGCCGGCGCCGCCGACGGCGACGGGCTGGTCATGGCCAACTTCCGGGCCGACCGCGCGCGCCAGATCGTCGCGGCGCTGCTCGACCCGGTCTTCGACGGCTTCGCGCCCGCGCGCCGGGTGCGCTTCGCCGCGGCATGCGGCATGTGCAGCTATTCGGAGATCCTGGATCCCCTGATGGGAACGATGTTCCCGCCCTCCCCGGTCGCCGACGGCCTCGGCACGGTGGTCTCTGCCGCGGGCCTCAGCCAGCTCCGGATCGCCGAGACCGAGAAGTACGCCCACGTCACCTTCTTCCTCAACGGCGGCGAGGAGCGGGAGATGCCGGGCGAGGAGCGGGTGCTCGTGCCCTCGCCCAGGGTCGCGACCTACGACCTGCAGCCCGAGATGGCGGCGGCGGAGGTTACCGACGGCGTTGTCGAGGCGGTCGAAGGCGGGCGCTTCGACCTGATCGTCGTGAACTACGCCAACACCGACATGGTGGGGCACACGGGCGATCTCGCGGCGGCGATGAAGGCGGTCGCGGCGGTGGACCGCTGCCTCGGCCGGCTGGCGGACGCGGTGGAGACGGCGGGCGGCGCGCTCCTCATCACCGCCGATCACGGCAATGCCGAGCAGATGCGGGGCGCCGACGCCGCGACTCCCCACACCGCGCACACCCACGGGCCGGTGCCGGCCGTGCTGGCGGGCGCGCCTGGGCTGGCGCTCCGCGACGGCGCGCTCGCGGACATCGCGCCGACGGTGCTCGACCTGATGGGACTGGCGGTGCCGGCGGCGATGACGGGGCGCTCGCTGCTCACCCCCGCCACCGCGGCGGACGCCGCGCCTCTCACCCGGCCGCAGCGATCACGGGCTCGATAGCGCGGCCCAGACGCAGCAGGCGCTCGTCCCCGCCCGGCGGCGCCATCAGCATGAGACCCACCGGCACGCCGTCGCCATCGCGCCCGCAGGGGAGCGTCAGCGCGCAGCAGCCGAGGAAGTTGGCGAGGCGCGTGTTGCGCAGGATCGCGGCGTTGGCCGCTTTGTAGACCTCGATATCGGCTTCGAGCGCGGCGATGGGCGGCGGGCCGACGGCCACCGTGGGCAGAAGCAGGGTGCCGTGGCGCCTGATTCGCCCGTGGAGGGACGAGGCGGCGGCGGCCAGTCCCTGCTTGGTCCGTTCGGCGTCCGTCGCCGACATGCGCGCGCCGGTGCGGATACGCTCGAGGATCGGGGCGTAGACCAGCTCCGGCCGCGCCTCGATCTCGTCGTGCCACATGGCGTGGCACTCGGCGGCGTGATAGGGGCCGAAGCGGCCGACAAGGGCCTCGGCCTCGTCGAACTCCGGCACCGGCGCCTCCTCGACGGCGCAGCCGGCGTCGCGCAGGCGCTCGACCGCACCCCGCGTCGCGGCCTCGACGCCGGCATCGAGCGAGTCCCAGACGAGCGTCGTCGGCAGCGCCAGGCGGGCGCGGGAGAGCGTGGCGCCGGCGAGGTCCGGCGCGGGCCGGTTGCCGCCGCCGATCCGCCCGTCGAGCACGGCGAAGAGGGCGGCGGCATCGGCCACGTCGCGGGTGAGCGGGCCGGCGGTGTCCATGCTGGTGCTGAGCCCCAGCACGCCCTCCAGCGGCAGCCGGCCGACGCTGGTCTTGAGGCCGACCAGGCCGTTCCAGGCCGCGGGCACGCGCACGGAGCCGCCGGTGTCGGAGCCGATAGCGGCGGCGGCAAGCCCGCGCGAAAGGGAGACGGCGGCGCCGGAGGAGGACCCGCCCGGCAGGCGGGCCGTGGCCTCGTCGAAGGGATTGGGCGGGGTGCCGGTCCTGGGATTGAGCCCCAGGATGGAGAAGGCGAACTCCGACTGGTTGGTCTTGCCGAGGCAGACCAGGCCGGCGCGGGTGGCGCGTGCCAGCACCGCGGCGTCGCTTGCGGCCACGCGCTCGGCCAGCACCGGCGTGCCGTGGCTCGTAACGTCGCCGGCGCTGTCGTAGAGGTCTTTCCAGGAGATCGGCACGCCGTCGAGCGGCGACAGCCTGAGGCCGCGCCTGGCGCGTTCGTGCGCGGCCTCGGCCTCGGCGCGGGCGCGGTCTGCGGTGAGCCGCAGGTAGATCGCCCGGTCACGGTCGGCCGCCTCGATCCGCGCGAGGAAGGAGGCGGCGAGCGCGCGCGGGTCGATGGCGCCGCTCTCGATGCCTGCGCCGAGCGCGAGCGCGCTCATCCGGTGCCAGTCGTCGCTCATGCCCTGCGCCTCCCCCGCTCGCCTTCCGGCCGCCCCCCCTTGTAGCCCCTCGCGCAGCCGCGTGACAGCCGGCGCGCCTGCCGGCCAGCGGCGCATGGAGGATGCGCGACGGCATGTCCGCATGGTATAGGGTACGCGGCGGCAATGCGCCGGATCGGCTGCACGGCCCACCCAATCGAGAACATGCAAGGGAGGCATCAATGGCGATCAAGATTACCCGGCGGCAGGCGCTGAAAGCGGGCGCCGCAGGCGTGGTGCTCACCTCGCCGATCGGAATCGCTCCCAAGTTCATCCGCCCGGCACGGGCGGCGGGCCTCGCGCCGGGCATGACCGGCGGCCCCACCGGCTTCGACGGGGCGGAGCGCTACCAGTACAACGAGACCATGTCCGAAGGCCGCGCGGTCGAGGGCATCCGCGCGCTCAAGGCGGAAGGCAAGGCGCCCGAAAAACTCAACATCCTGATGACCGACGGCGCCATCGGCCACTTCACCAATCCCTGGCCGCCGGACGGCCCGACGCTGCAGTCGATCTGGGAGGCCGAGACCGGGGTCAAGCTCGAGTTCATCCCTGTCTCGCCCGAAGAGCAGTTCAACAAGGTGATCCAGGACGTCACCACCGGCTCTGCCGCCTATGACGTCTACACCTTCGGCTACGCGGCCATGGGCGATCTGTCGGAGGCGAACGGCATCGCGCCGCTCGGCGAGTGGATCGAGAAGCACGGCGCCGACTTCGCCGACCCGGAGCGCGGCATGCCGACGCCCGAGTCCTACGACATGCTCTACAAGTACGGCGGCGAGCCGCGCTCGGTCTGCTACGACGGCGACGCCCAGGTCTGGGTCTATCGCAGGGATCTCACCGAGGACCCGGCGAACCAGAAGGAGTTCGGCGACAAGTACGGCTGGGAGATCGGGCCGCCCCGCACCTGGGCGGAATGCGACCAGCTCGCCGAGTTCTTCACCTCCAAGGGGATGCTCGGCAACGGCAACATGATGAGCCACTTCTGGGGCATCAGCACCTGGTACAACCGCTACGTCAGCAAGGACAATCCCAACCAGCACCTGTTCGACGACGAGGGCAACCCGCTCATCGACACCGATGTCGGCATCCAGGCCACCGAGGAGCACGTGAAGAGCCTCGACTGGTCGGACAAGGGCGGCCTCGGCTGGAGCTGGCCCGAGTATTACGGGAACATGGCCAACGGCAACTCGTTCATGCTCGGCACCTTCTCCAACTGCCCGAAGTTCCTCGACAATTCGGAAACCGCGATCGGCGGCAAGATGGGATCGTTCCTGCCGCCGGGTCACCAGTTCGGCAACGACCTGGTGCGGCGCTCGACCATCTATCTCGGCAACAACGGCGGCGTCTCGACCCAGAGCGAGTACCAGGAGGCCGCGTATCTCTGGCTGCAGTGGTCGGGGTCCACGCGGATCTTCAGCCTGCTGACCGGCAACCCGGGCGGCTTCTTCGATCCGTTCCAGCTCGCCAACTTCCAGGATCCGCTGGTCATCCAGTCCTACAAGCCCTACCACGTGCCGATCATCGAGGGCACGGTGGCACGCGCGGTGCCGACCATCGCCATCCCCGGCCAGTTCGCGATGCACAACACGCTGAGCGAGAACCTGGTCGCCGCGCTCGCCGGCGAGATCTCCTCGCAGGAGGCGATGGAGAACACCGCCGATTCCTGGCGCAAGCACCTCAGAAAGAAGGGCGAGGACAAGATGATCGAGCTCATCAACGCCGCGAAGTCCGGCTGGTCGACGGTCATCGACCAGGCCTGATCCGGAAAGCGCCGATTTGGTGCGTCGCGGGCGGTGCGCAGCGTGTGCGCGCCGCCCGCCCCTCTCCCGGCCGCGCTCGGCTCAGGGCGGTGAGCGGTCGCCCGTGTGCACCGTGAGCGACCCGGCACCGCGGCCTGAGTAGCGATGCAAAGAGCGTACACCTCACACCTCTGGCGCTACGCGCTGATCCTCGTCGCCGTGGGCCTCGCGCTGCTGCCGGTGGTGTGGATGGCCACGATGGCCTTCAAGCCGCACACCGAGTGGGTGTCCACCGCAGGCGACCTGCACTGGCTGCCGCGCGAGCCCACCTTCGCCAACTTCGAATACATCTTCACGGGCGAGACGGAAGCCTACTCCATCACTCACGAGCGGACCGCCACCAAGCCGATCATCTCCAGCCTCGTCACCGCGCTGCTCGGCACGGCGATCGCGGTCATCGCCGGCACCATGGGCGCCTATGCGGTCTCCCGCTTCATGGTCGGGCGCAACCTGCCGCTGGGAGTCCTCCAGCTCCGGCTGTTCCCGCCGCTCGCGGTGATGATCCCGGTGATGATCATGTGGGCCTTCATCGGCGCCATGGATTCCTGGTGGGGGCTCTCGCTCATCTACGGCATCGTCACGCTGCCCTTCGCCTTCTGGCTGATGAAGACCTTCTTCGATGAAGTGCCGCGCGAAATCGAGGAGGCCGCGCTCGTCGAGGGCTGTAGCTGGTTCCGCGTGTTCTGGAAGATCACGCTGCCGATGGTGAAGGCGGCGCTCGCCAGCACCACGCTCTTCGTCTTCATCCTCAACTGGAGCGACTACGTCATCGCCCTGCTGCTGACCCGCAAGGAATGGGTGACGATCCCGGTCTACATGAACTCGCTTTCCTCGGCGATGACGGGGCAGATGTACGGCGCCAAGGCCGCGCTCGGCCTCATCGCCGTGGTGCCGCCCGTGGTCTTCGGCATCGCGATCCAGAAGTACCTGGTGCGCGGCCTCACCTTCGGGGCGCTCAAGCAATGAGCAAGGCCGCGGCAGAGAGCAGGCGGCCCGTGCTCACGCCGTTGGAGCGCCAGGGCAAGGTGCTCGGGCTCTACCTGACGCTGCCGGCCCAGCTTCTGCTGCTCTTCATCGTCGCCTTCCCGCTGGTGATGCAGCTTTACGTGAGCTTCACCTGGTGGGGGCCGCTCGACGGCACGCCCTGGTACATGGCCTACGAGAGCGCCAACCTCTTCGGCAACTACGGCGACCTCTTCGACGACAGGAAGCTGTGGGGCTCGATCGGCCGCACCTTCCTGATCGTCGCCGTCTGCGTGCCCATCGAGTTCCTGCTGGGGCTCGGGCTGGCCATCCTCTTCGCCGAGAAATTCGTGGGCAAGCGGGTCTTCTACTCGATCATGCTGATGCCGATGATGATCGTGCCCGCGGTCGCCGGCTACATGTTCTTCATGCTGTTCCAGAGCACCGGCCCCATCAACGACCTGCTCAGCCAGATCAGCGGCGCGGAAGTCGAGATCCTGTGGCTCGCCGACGGCACGCTGGCGATGATCTCCGTGATGATCGCCGACATCTGGCAGTGGACGCCGCTCATGTTCCTCATCCTGCTCGCCGGCATGGTGGGCGTGCCCGAGGACCAGATGAAGGCGGCGACGCTCTTGGGCGCGAACGCGTGGCAGCGCTTCTGGCGCATCGTGCTGCCGCGCATGAAGATGGTGATGATCATCGCGCTGGTCATCCGCACCATCGAGTGCATCAAGATCTTCGACATCCTCTACGTGATGACCGGCGGCGGGCCGGGAACGGCGACCAAGTCGATCTCCGTCTACATCCTCGACCTGACCTTCAAGGACCTGGAGTGGGCCTACGTGGCGGCGCTGGGGCTCTTCATCCTGATCTGCCTCAGCGTGTTCGCGGTGATCGGCCTGATCCTGATGCAGCGCGCCCAGCGCCGGAACGAGACCATGCCCGCGTGAGCGGGCGCCGCCCCCTGCCCTCGTGAGACTCACCGGTAAGAACGCCGTCGTCACCGGCGCCGCCTCCGGCATCGGCCGCGAGACGGCGCTCCGCTTCGCCGAGGAAGGCGCGGCCGTGGTCTGCGCCGATCGTGACGCGGCGGGCGCGGAAGCCGTGGCGGCGTCGATCGTCGCCGGCGGCGGCAGCGCCCACGCCGTCACCGCCGACATCACCAGCGAGAGCGACGCGGCGCGCCTGGCGGAGGCGGCGCTCGCCGCCTGCGGCAGGGTGGACGTGCTGGTGAACAATGCCGGCGTCACCATCCTCGGCGGCGTGGCCGAGCTCTCGGAGGCCGACTGGCGGCGGGAGATCGACATCAACCTGAGCGGCGCCTACCGGGTCTCGAAGGCGTTCTGGCCGCACTTCGCGCGAGCCCGCGGCGGCCTGATCCTGAGCACGGCCTCGATCGCCGGCGTCATCGCGGCGCCGCAGGATGCCGCCTACGTCGCCTCCAAGGCGGGCCTCATCATGCTCACGCGCTGCATGGCGCTGGACGGCGCCGGCGCCGGCATCCGCGCCAACTGCATCTGCCCCGGCTTCGTCGACACGCCGATGTTCGACGGCTTTCTCGCGGAGCAGGCGGACCCGGAGGCCGCCCGCGCCCGCGCCGCGGGCCGCACCCCGCTCGGGTGCATCGGCACGCCCCGCGACATCGCCGACGGCTTCGTCTACCTCGCCTCCGACGACGCCCGCTGGATCACCGGCACCGCGCTCGTCATCGACGGCGGCCTCACCGCCGGGCTCCCCGCGTGACGGCCGAGGGGCGACGGATCGTGCCGCGCCTGCCCCGCACCGCCCGGCCTGGGTGAGCGGCGTGGATCGAAGCGGCGGACGCCTCGTGCCGCTCGCCATGCTGCTGGCGGGCGCCTGCGGCTATTCCATGACGTTCTCGCTCAACCGGATCGTCGTCACCGAGGGCATTCCGGTCTTTCCCTTCGTCTTCTGGCAGAGCGTCGTGGCCGGCGCGGTCGCGCTGATCGCGGGCCTTGCGGTGCGGCAGCTTCCGCGCCTGACGGGCGTCTACGTGCGCTTCTACTTCATCTTCGGTTTCGTCGGCATCGCGCTGCCCTACACCCTGCTTGCGCTGGCGGCGCCGCGCGTGCCGGCAGGCGCGGTCGCCCTCAGCCTGACCCTCTCGCCGATCCTGACCTATGCCTTCTCGGTCCTGTTCCGGCTCGACCGCGTGCACCTGCTTCGGATCGCCGGCATCCTGCTCGGCCTCGCGGGAATCCTGGTGGTGCTCGCGCCGGGCACCACGCTGCCGGAGCCCGGGATGGCGCCGTGGCTGCTGATGGCCTTCTGCGCGCCGGTCTGCTACGCCTTCGGCACCGTGACCGTGGTGCTCCTGCGCCCGGCGGACAGCAAGCCGATCCCGCTCACCTGCGGCATCGCCTTCGCCAGCGCGATCCTGATGCTGCCGGTCATGGCCGCCGCCGACCAGTGGTGGCTCTTCGACGGCGCCATGACCGACGGCGACTGGGCCCTGCTCGGCGTCGGCACGATCACGGCGGGCTTCTTCGTGCTCGGGCTTGAGGTCATCCGCATGGCCGGGCCGGTCTTCTTCTCGACCTACGGCTACATCGGCACCCTCACCGGCCTGGGCTGGGCCGCCCTCTATTTCGGCGAGGTGCCGAGCCCGTGGATCGCCCTGGCCGTCGCGCTGCTCTTCGCCGGCCTCTTCCTCGTCAATCGCACCTCCCCGCCCGCAGCACCGGCCGGGGTGGGCCGATAGCGCGCCGGTGCTGCGCATCCTGACCTTCAACACCGGCCTCACCGAGATCCGCCTGTTCGGCGCAGCACTCTACGCGGACGTGCCGCACGTCGCCGCCCGCGCCGCGCACCTGGCCGACGCGCTGCGCCGGGTGGACGCCGACATCGCCCTGCTGCAGGAGCTGGTTCCCCAGCGGGTGAAGACTCGGCTCGCGACGGCGCTGCGCGACCTCTACCCCCACCGCGCCGGCATCGCCGAGGACAGCCGCTTCTACGGCACCGGCCTGCTCACCCTCTCGCGCCATCCGATCGAGAGCGCCGCCTGCACCCCCTTCGCCGAGCAGACGCCGGAGGAAGGACTCTTCGGCCCGCGCGGAATGCTCGCCTGCACCGTACCGACGCCCGGCCTCGGCCGGGTTCGCGTCATCAACCTCCATGCCACCGCCGGCGGCGCCTACCGGCAGAAGCGGCGCCGGGGCGCGCCCGACCGGCGGAGCGCGCAGCTCGCCGAGGCGATCGCCGCCGCGGAGGCGCCCTTCGACGGCGCGACGGTGCTCGCCGGCGACTTCAACTGCAGCCCGGCCACGGCGCCCTGGGTGGGCGAGCGCCTGGGCGCTGCCGGCTTCGCGGATGCGGCCGCCGGCGTCTCCCGCGGCACCTGGGACCCGCAGAACCCGCTCAACCGCGGCCGCGCGTCCGGCGATGCCCGGCGGGTCGACCACGTTCACGTGCGCGCGGGCCGCGGGCGGCCGGTGGCGGTCGCCGATGCGCGCATCGTGCTCGACGAGCCGATGGTGCCGCTGGGCGAGGGCAGGCTGCCGCTCTCGGATCACTACGGGCTGCTCGCCGCCCTCGTCCCCGCCTGAAGGCCGCGCCCGAATTGCGCCCTCTCGCGACTTCGCGCAGGATCGCCGCGCGCGCACGCGGCGACGCGCATCCGAGGAGCGAAGCATGGGCAGGATGATCGAGGGCGTCTGGCACAAGGACGAGGACCACAGGACCGCGTCCGACGGCCGCTTCCTGCGGGCCACCACCTCCTTCCGCGATGCCGTGACCGCCGACGGCTCGTCGGGCTTCCGGGCCGAGCCGGGCCGCTATCACCTCTACGTGTCGCACGCCTGCCCCTGGGCGCACCGGACGATGATCCTGCGCGCGCTGCGCAGGCTCGAGGACGCGATCTCGGTCTCCGTGGTGGACCCCTTCACGGGCGACGAGGGATGGCACTTCTCAGGCGGCCCGGGCTGCATCCCCGATACCGTCAACGGCGCCCGCTACCTGCGCGAGATCTACAAGCTGGCGCGGGACGACTTCACCGGGCGCGTCTCGGTGCCGGTGCTCTGGGACAAGCGGGAGAAGACCATCGTCAACAACGAATCCGCCGAGATCGTCCGCATGCTCAACACCGAGTTCAACGAATGGGCCGACGGCGGGCCGGACCTCTACCCGGCGGCGCTGAGGGGCGAGATCGACGCGATCAACGAGACGATCTACGAGCACGTCAACAACGGCGTCTACAAGACCGGCTTCGCGCGGTCGCAGGCGGCCTACGAGGACGCCTTCGACGCGCTGTTCGCGACGCTGGACGAGCTGGAGGCGCGGCTCGCCTCGCAACGCTACCTCGCCGGCGCGCGCATCACCGAGGCCGACTGGCGGCTCTTCCCCACGCTCGTGCGCTTCGATGCCGTCTATGTCGGGCACTTCAAGTGCAACCGCCGCCGCATCGAGGACTATCCCGCCCTCGGCAACTATCTGCGGGATCTCTACCAGCAGCCGGGGATCGCCGAGACGGTGAACATGGCGCACATCAAGGGCCACTACTACGCGAGCCACGTCTCCGTGAATCCCACCCGCATCGTGCCGAAGGGGCCGGAGCTCGACTTCATGCGCCCGCACGACCGCGACCGCCGGTTCGGCACGCCCGCCGAGGAAGGAGCAGCATGAGCCAGCCTGCCGACACGCTTCTCGCGACGGTGCGGAGCGAGCTCTCCACCGCGCAACTGGGCGACGTTCTCGACACGCTCGGCCGCCGCCACCAGTTCCTGCCGCCGGCCATCCAGCCGGCCGTGCCGGGCGCCATGCTGGTGGGCCGGGCGATGCCGCTGCTCGAAATCGCGGCCTCGCCCGACGACCAGAGCTTCGGCCTGATGTTCGAGGCCCTCGATTCCCTGCAGCAGGACGAGGTCTACGTTGCGGCCGCCGGCGCGCCGCCCTTCGCGCTCTGGGGCGAGCTGATGAACACCCGGGCGCTGGCGAACGGCGCCGCGGGCGCGGTGCTCGACGGCTACATGCGCGATTCGCGGGAGGTTCGGGCGATGACGCTGCCGGTCTTCGCCCGCGGCTCCTACGCCCAGGACCAGCGCGGCCGGGGCCGGGTGATCGCCTATCGCGAGCCGGTGCGGATCGCCGAGGTCGCGATCCGGCCGGGGGACCTGATCGTGGGCGACGACGACGGCGTCCTCTGCGTGCCCGCCGATGTCGCGGCCGAGTGCGTGGAGAAGGCGCTGGAGAAGCGCCGCATGGAAACCGTCATCGCCCGCGAGATCGAGTCCGGGCTCTCGACCACCGAGGCCTACGAGAAATACGGCGTCATGTAGCGCCGCGGGCAGCATTCCAGAGGGCGCAGGCGCCCTCCTCCGCCATCTCCACCGTCAGCGTGTCCATCAGCGTGCCGGCCGCGTGGCCGCGCTTGCCCACGAGGTCCTCGTATGAGGCGGCCGTGCGGACCACGGCGGCGCGCGGGCCCCAGGGGGCGTAGTGGTCCTCGCGGCTCGGCCCGAACAGGCCGAGGGTCGGCGCGCCGACCGCGGCGGCGATGTGCATGAGCCCGCTGTCGTTGCCGACGAAGAGGCTGCAGCGTCGCAGCAGCGCGGCCGCCGTGAGCAGGTCGACCGTGCCGACCAGGTCGAGGCAGCCCGGCAGCCCGGCCACCAGGGAGCGCGTGTGCGCGCGATCCGCCTCGTCGCCCAGCACCGCAACGGCGGCACCCGGCACGATCCCGCCCGGCGCGGTCAGGCGGGCGGCGAGCGAGGCGAAACGTTCGCCCGGCCAGCGCTTGCCGGGCCATCCGGCGCCGGCGCCGAGCGCGAGCAGCGGGCGGCCTGCGGGAGCGAGCCGCTCTGCCGCCGCCTCGTGGGCGGGCGCGAGCCAGAGGCGCGGCGCAGGCGGCTCCGCCGCATCGACCAGCGCACCCAGCGCCGCCACCCGATGAACCGGCCCGTCGACCTGGCGATAGACCAGCCGCCGCCGGGCCGGAACCAGATAGGCCAGCGCGGACGAGCGCAGATCCACCACCAGATGCCACCAGCGCGCGGCCGCCATGCGCCAGAGGCCGAACCAGTGGCCATACGCGGGCGCTTTTTCCAGCGTCACGACCCGCTCTACCCCCGGCGCGCCCTCGAAGAGCGGGGCGGCGGCCGGTCCGCAGGCGACGGTGATCCGGGCGCCGGCGTGGCGCTCCATCAGATGGCCGAGTACCCCGGTGGAAATTACGGCATCGCCGATCCGCGTTGCGGTGACGAAGAGGATGTTCATCTAAAGAGCGTTTCGAACTCGCTCGCGACGGAATCCCAGCTTCGTCCCCGGCCTGTCCTGCGGGCGGTCTTGCTCGCGGTCTGAAAGGCGTCGTCGTCGTTCAGCATGACGAGAGTGTTCTCGACGAAGGCGTCGTCGTCCGGCGCCAGGAAGCCCGACTGCCGGTCGGTGAAGCGCTCCTTGACCGAGCCGATGGGCCGGGCGACGGCGGGCAGGCCGACGGCCTGCGACTCGGCCAGCGTCGAGCAGTACATCTCGCGCTCCGAGCCGGGATAGAGGTGGACCCGCGCCCTGGCGTAGGCCTTCGCCATGTCCCGATCCCCGGTCGGCGCCATGATCGTCACCCCGTGCTCGGCGCCCGCACGCGCCTTCTCGAAGACGGGTGCGAGATCGTCGGCGAGGGTCTCGCCAGTCTCCGCGCGCTTGAGCGCGGCCGAATAGACCTGCAGCACCGCATTCGGCGCCTGCGGCCTGATCCGCTCGATCCACAGGCCCAGCAGCCAGTCGAGATCGTGCTTGGGGTGGGTGGTGACCACCGCGGTGGGGGGGTCGTCCGGAGTCATCTCGTCTGCGCCGCGGTATTCCTCGCGCACGCCGGGCACGATCGAGCGGTAGTAGATCGCGTTCTCCCCCTGCGACCGGTAGGCCTCGGAATGGGTGTTGCCGAGGAAGACCAGCTTCGCGTCGGTGCGGCTCAGCACCTCGTGGACCGGCGGGCGGTGGAGATAGTCCGGCGGCCCGGCGACCCAGAGGATGCGCGCGCGCGTCGCCCGGGTGAACTCGAGCAGCAGCGGCTTGCGGAACGCGATCAGCACCTCGGTGATGGGCGGCTTGCGGCCGTCCCAGTGGATCCAGCTGACGTTCTCGAAGCCGAGACTGTTGGGGCTGCGGTTGACGGCGCGCACCACGTGGCCCTGCCGGGCGAGTGCCGCCGGCAGGCTGGCGAACGCCTTCTCGGCGCCTCCGATGGGTTGATAGGCCGGAGTCATCCCGTTGAACGGGATGGAGTCATCGACCAGAGTGACAAGCATGCTCCGGCTTATAGCCCTGCCCGCATGCCTTGCCAAGCAACGCCACGACGCGGGCGCGGCAACCGGCCGGGGCAGGCTGCGCAGGGATGGGGCCGGGCGGATGGGGAGACGATGACGACGGCCGGAGACAGGGGACCGGAGGCACCGGCGCTGCCGCGCTGCCCGGGCGCGGGCGAGACGGCCGCCAGGGTCCGCGCCGGCCGGGAGAGTGCCGTGACCGCCTGCAGGGCGGCGCTCCAACGCATCGCCGGGACCGAGTCCGTGATCCGGGCGTGGTGCCATCTCGACGGCGCCGCGGCCGAAGAGCGGGCGCAGGCGATCGATGCGGCCGGCCCGCAGGGCGCGCTCGCCGGCGTGCCCGTCGCGGTCAAGGACATCATCGACACCGCCGACATGCCGACCGAGAACGGCACGCCGCTCGATGCGGGCCGCCGGCCCGAGACGGATGCGACCGTGGTACGCCGCCTGCGGGAGGCGGGCGCGCTGGTTCTCGGCAAGACCGCGACCACCGAGCTCGCCTGCGGCGCCGCGGGCCCGACGCGCAACCCGCATGCGCCCGCGCGCACGCCGGGCGGCTCTTCCTCGGGCTCGGCCGCGACCGTGGCCGCCGGCGGCGTGCCGCTCGCGCTCGGCACCCAGACCGCCGGCTCGGTCGTCCGCCCCGCCACCTTCTGCGGCGCTTGGGGCATGAAGCCGAGCTTCGGCGCCATCCCGCGCACCGGGGTCACGCGGCTCTCGCGCACGCTCGATCATGTCGGCGTCTTCGCGGGCTCGGCCGCCGACGTGGCGCTCGGCATCGACGCGATCTCCGGCGACGACGGGCTGGACCAGGCGAGCACCGGCCGGGCGCCCACCCGCCTCGCCGCGGCGCTGGCGCTGCCGCTTGGCCGGCCGCGGCTCGCGCTAATCCGGGAGCCGGCCTGGGAGGAGGTCGAGCCGGGCGCGGCCGCGGCTTACGAGGTGGCTGCGGCCGTGCTCGGTGCCGAGCCGATCGTCCTCGGCCCCGATTGCGCGGCCGCCGCGGCGGTGCATCGCGGCATCATGCAGCGCGAGATCGCCCACGCCTTCGCGCCCTGGTGGGAGCGTGACGACGCCGATACCCTCTCCGACACCGTGCGCGGCCATGTGCTGGCCGGGCGGGAGATCGACGCGGACGCCTATCTCGACCTGCTCGACGCGGCGGACGACATGCGCCGCGCCCTCGCGTGCGCCCTCAGGCCCTATGACGCGGCATTGACGCCCGCCGCCCCCGGCGCTGCGCCCGAGGGCCTGGACTTCACCGGCAGCCGCGCGCAGACCATGTTCTGGACCCTGCTCGGCGTGCCGGCGGTCAACGTGCCCGTGCTCGAGCTGGGCGGCCTCCCGCTCGGCCTCCAGGTGGTGGGGGCCTTCGGCGCCGATGCGACGGTGCTCCGTGCGGCCGCGTGGTGCGCCCTGCGCTTGCAGGAGGCCCACCGGTGAGCGCACCATAGCCGGGGAACCGGGACGCAGAGGATGACGCGCTTTCAGCACGCTCACGCCGGCGGGCCAACCGCCGACGCCGCCATCGAAGCCTGCATCGCGAAGCTGGAGCCGACCCCGCCGGGGCAGGGGCTCGGGATGCTCTACGTCACCGATGCGATCGGCGACCGGCTGCCGGACGCGCTCGCCCGGCTCAAGCGCGCGACCGGCATCGACGAGTGGATCGGCTCGGTAGGCATCGGGATCTGCGCCACCGGGCACGAGTACTTCGACGAGCCCGCGGCGGCCGTCATGATCGCCGACCTCGACCAGCAGAGCTACCGGGTCTTCGAGACGATCCGCGACGATCTCGGCGAGTTCAGCCGCGACAACGGCGCCTGGATCGCCCGCGCGCCCGCCCGCTTCGGGATCGTTCACGCGGACCCGCGCAACCAGCGCACGGCCGACATCGTCGCCGACCTCGCCGACGAGCTGGACGGCTTCCTCGTGGGGGGCCTCTCGTCGTCGCGTGCGGTGCCCGCGCAGATCGCCGGCGGGGTCACCGAAGGCGGGGTCTCCGGCGCGCTGCTGTCCGAGACCGTCGCCGTCGCCACCGCGCTCAGCCAGAGCTGCATGCCGATCGGCGCGAGCCACGAGATCACCGACTGCCAGGCCAACATCCTCATCGAGCTCGACGGGCGGCCCGCGCTCGACGTCTTCAAGGAGGAGATCGGCGACGAGCTCGCCGCCGACCTCCGCAAGGTGGGCGGTCTCATCTTCGCGTCGCTGCCCGTCTCCGGCAGCGACACCGGCGACTACCTGGTGCGCAACATCGTCGGCTTCGACGTCGATCGGGGACTGGTCGGCATCGGCGAGCTGGTCGAGCGCGGCACCCTGGTGCAGTTCTGCCGGCGCGATGCCGCGGCCGCCGCGCAGGACCTGGACCGCATGGTCGGCGCGGTGAAGCGTCGCGCCGGCGGCGATGCGCGCGGCGGGCTCTACTTCAGCTGCCTCGCGCGCGGCCCCAACATGTTCGGCGAGGCCTCCCGCGAGCTCAGGCTGATCGAGCGGGCGCTCGGCGACGTGCCGCTGGTGGGCTTCTTCTGCAACGGCGAGATCTCGCACAACCGGCTCTACGGCTATACCGGCGTGCTCACCCTCTTCCCGTAGTCCTGCCTCGCGGCCAGAGCACTATCCGACCTGACGGGTTCACGCCGGTCCGAACGACTCCCACCTCCCCCTG
>WTGU01000148.1 GCA_011523425.1 Alphaproteobacteria bacterium | reverse complement strand
CCCTCTACCTCATCCCCCGCCGCCCCTCGCCTAGCCGGCGCAGCGCCTCGTTCATCAGGATCACCGGGCCGGTGCCGGCCAGCACGATCAAGAGCGCCGGCACGGCTGCGTCCTCCAGCAGCTCGTCCTTGGCGAACTGGTAGAGGTGGGTCGCCAGCGTGTCGAAGCCGAAGGGCCGGAGCAGGAGCGTCATCGGCAGCTCCTTCATCACGTCGACGAAGACCAGCAGCGCGCCGGCCAGCAGCGAGGTGCCGAGCAGCGGCAGGATCACGCGGGCGAGGTTGGCCGAGAGCCCGAGGCCGAGCACCCGGCCGGCAGACACCGTGTCCGGCGCGAGCCGGTTCATGCCCGCGGTCAGCGCGCCGTAGCCGATCGCCTGGAACCGCACCATGCAGGCGAACAGCACGAGGCCGATGCCGCCGGTGAGGAAGCCCTCGAAGGGGAGGCCGATCACGCCCGCGATCAGCCCGTCCAGCCCGCGATCCACCGCGCCCGCGAAGGTCACGACGCCGATGGCGAGGATCGTGCCGGGGAAGGCGTAACCGGACGACGCGATGCCGGCGAGCGCCGTGAGCGGACGGCTCGGCCGGTAGGCGACGGTGACCACCAGCAGTACCGCCGCGGCCATCACCAGGGCGGCGACGGCAAGCGCCACGACCACGGAGTTGAGCGTGACGGTGAGCACGTCGCCGTAGTCGGGCCCGGCGTGCCCTTGCGCGACGAAGCTCAGCAGCACGCCCACCGGGATCAGGAAGCCCACCGTCACCGGCACGAGGCAGACGGCGAGGCAGGCGGCGCTGCCCGCGGGCCCGGCGCGGAGCCGCGCGAGGCTGCGCACCCGCCGGCCGGTGTCCACGTAGCGCCGCCTGCGCCGCGACATCAGCTCCAGCACCAGCATCGCGATCACGAAGAGGAAGGCGAGCGAGGCGATCTGCGCCGCCGCCGGCAGGCTGTTCATGCCGAGCCAGACGTTGAAGATGCCGAGCGTCAGCGTCTCCAGCGAGAAATAGTCCACGGTGCCGAAGTCCGAGACCGTCTCCATCAGCACCAGCGCGAGCCCGGCGACGATCGCGGGCCGCGCCAGCGGCAGGCCGACGGTGAGGAAGAGCCTGCGGTCGTGCACCCGCGCGATCTCGAAGAGCGAGTGCGGCGTCAGCTTGAAGGCCGTCCGCGCCATCATGTAGACGTAGGGGTAGAGCACCGCGCCCATCACCACGATGGCGCCGCCCATGGAGCGGATCTCCGGGAACCAGTAGTCCCGGCGCGTTTCCCAGCCGAAGGCGTCGCGCAGCGCGCCCTGCACCGGCCCGGCATAGTCGAGGAAGTCGGTGTAGACGTAAGCCGTGAGGTAGGCCGGCACGGCGAACGGCAGCACCAGCATCCATTCGAGCACGCGCCGGCCCGGGAACTCGTAGCGCGTCACCACCCAGGCCGTGCTCACCCCGAGCACGAGGCTGAGCAGGCCCACGCCTGCCATGAGCGCGAGCGTGTTGGCGACGTAGCGCGGCAGCACCGTCTGGAAGAGGTGCGACCACAGCCCCTCGCTGTCGCCGGTCGCCGCGGCGATCACCGAGAGGACGGGCGCCGCCATCACCAGCGCCACCACCAGCGCGGTGATCGACCACCTGTCCGGCCGGGCGAGGGCGGCCCGGCGCGCCAGCGCTGCTGTTGGGCTTACCACCCGGTCCGGTCGATGACGCGCTGCGCGACGGGCGCGAGTTCGGCGATGCGCGCGATCGGCAGCGTGTCCTCCGCGAACGCGCTCCAGGCGGCGACCGCCGGCGCAGGCTCCACGGCGGGATTCACCGGGAACTCGTAGTTGACGGTGCCGTAGAGCGCCTGCGCCTGCGCCTGCGTCAGGAACTCGAGGAACGCCACGGCGGTCTCCTTGTTCTTCGAGTGCCTGACGACGCCGCCGCCCGAGATGTTGATGTGCGTGCCACGCCCGTCCTGGTTGGGGAAGATCAGGGCGATGGACTCAGCCCATGCCCGCTGCTCCTCGATCTCGGACGAGGAGAGCTTGCCGTAATAGTAGCTGTTGATGAGGGCGACATCGCAGAGGCCCTCGTGGATCGCCTTGACCTGGGCCCGGTCGTTGCCCTGGGGGCGGCGGGCGAGGTTGGCGACGAGGCCGGTGGCCCATGCCTCCGCGCCCTCCTCGCCGAGGGCTGCGATCATCGAGGCCATCAGCGCGCGGTTGTAGACGTGGCTGCCGGGCCGCGTGCAGATCCGCCCCGCCCATTGCGGGTCCGCCAGATCCTCGTAGCGAGCGATGGCGCCCTGGGGCACGCGCTCCTTAGAGACCGCGATCACCCGCGCCCGCTTGGAGAGCGCGTACCAGCGCCCGTCCGGGTCGCGCAAGTGGGCGGGGACGGCGTCCGTCAGCACCGCGGACTCGACCGGCGCGAGCAGGTCCTTGTCGGCATAGATGGCGAGCCGGCCGATATCGACGGTCAGCACCACGTCCGCCGGGCTGTTCCTCGCCTCGGCCTGGAGCCGCTGGGCGAGGCCCTTGGAGGCGTAGACGACGTTGACCTCGACCCCGGTTTCGGCGGTGAAGGCGTCCAGGAACGGCTCGATCAGGAAGGGCTGGCGGTGGGAATAGAGGTTGAGCGCGTCCTCGGCGTTCGCGGCGCTAGCTCCCCAGGCGAGGCCGGCGAGGCCGGCCAGGCCCGCGAGCGTCGCCACCGCGCCGGCGCGCCGCCGCCGGGGCCGGGTGGCCGAGCGGGGCGGAGCCTCCTCCGGGGCGGTGTGTGCTGCGACGCGCATGCGGGGGCCTCCTCGCCGCCGGCAATTCTGCGAACGCGAACGATTTTCATGCGCGTCTTAGCCCGGCTTGGAGGCCGTGGCAACCCGCTTGGAACTCAAAACGTGCGGTGTGGGGAATATGGTGGGCCGGGCCGCAGGCCCGGACGGCGCGACAGCGCGTCGCACGTCCACGTGCGCAGGCGCACGATGCGCCGCTAGGCGCGTAGCGTCGCGCGGATACGCGCGCGGGGGCGCGCGATGCGAGAGGAGCGAGCGCCCGGCGATTGAGGGATAATCATAAGCGCCTGCGCTTTGAGCGGGCGCCCCTCTGCCGCTATGGTACGGCCCGGCGAGCCGGCGAGAGGGGGCGTGAGGAATGAGCGAGGCGGCAGCGGGCCCTGTGCGGTTTGCGGGCACGAGCGACGAGGTCATCGACTGGCTGCGCGCCCACGGCGTCCAGCGCGTGCGCATCGAGTATTGCGACTATGGCGGCGTCGCGCGGGGCAAGGCGATGGACGTCGCCCACTTCGAGCATTCGCTGGATCACGGCATCGCCTTCTGCGCCACCGTCATGGCCTTCGACATGGCCGGCAACGTGGTGCCGGGCACCGACTACGGCGAGACCATCGGCTACGCCGACTTCATCGCCAAGCCGGACCTCGCCAGCCTGCGCATCCTGCGCCACGAGCCCGACACGGCGCTGGTGATGAGCACGCTCACCTGGCCCGACGGCCGGCTGGTGGAGGGCGATCCCCGCAACGTGCTGCACCGCGTGGCGGCGCGCATGGAGGCAATGGGCTACGGCGCCACCTGCGCGCCCGAGTTCGAGTTCTTCCTCCTCGATGGCGAGCACGAGATGGTCGATGTCGGGGTGCAGTGCTACTCGATGCAGAAGCGCACACAGTTCCTCGCCGAGGAGTATTCGTTGCTGGACGCGGTCGCCGCCCACGGGCAGCTCGAGTGCAGCCACTACGAGTACGGCCCCGGCCAGTACGAGGTGAGCATCCGCCACCAGCCCGTCCGCCAGATGGCCGACAACGGCCATCTCTTCCGCGCCACCGCGAAGGAGGCGGCGATGCAGATGGGCAATCGCGTCACCTTCATGGCCAAGCCGTTCGACAAGCTGACCGGCAACTCCTGCCACTTCCACATGTCGTTGGTGGACGAGGACGGCAACAACGCCTTCGCGGCGCCCGATCAGCCGCACCACGTCAACGACACCTGCCGGCATTTCATGGGGGGCGTGCTCGCCAGGCTGACCGAGCTCACCGCCGTCTTCTTCCCCAACTCGAACTCCTACCGCCGGCTCGTGCCCGGCCTCTTCGCGCCGATCTCGCTCGCCTGGGGCGTGGACAACCGCACCGCGGCGATCCGCCTCATCAACGAGAGCCCGTCCGCCACCCGGCCGGAGCTCCGCGTCTGCGGCGGCGACGTCAACGTCTACCTCGCGCTGGCCGCCTATCTCGCGGCCGGCCTCGACGGGATCGTCAACAAGACCGATCCGGGCCCCGCAGCCGAGGGCGACCTCGACATGCAGGAGATGACCCGGCTGCCCGACGACTGGGGCGAGGCGCTCGCGCGGTTCGAGGCGTCCGACTGGGTGAAGGACTGGTTCGGCGAGGAGTTCTGCCGCAACTACGCCACGGTCAAGCGCTACGAGTACGACGACTTCCGCCGCGAGGTGCCCGAGACCGAGCGCGCCCGCTACGTGGAGTGGCTGTAGACTCTTTGTCGCTCACGGCAGGCCGAACGACTCCCACCTCCCCCTGTCCCCCTC
>WTGU01000015.1:8684-70820 GCA_011523425.1 Alphaproteobacteria bacterium | reverse complement strand
TTACTCCCTCTCCGCCCCCGGGGGCGGAGAGGGCCGGGGTGAGGTGGGGGAGTCTCGGCCCGCACCGCACAAGAGGTGAGAACGTGTGGCGACTGGGCATGGTCTTGTCCGGTCGGATCGTGCTGTAGCAGCAGCGATCGGGTAGGGTAGGCCATGCCTGTAGCGGTCAAGACCTGCGGACTGAGCGACCGCCGCGCCGTCGATGCGGCGGTGCACGGCGGCGCGCGATTCCTGGGATTCGTGTTCTTCCCGCCGTCTCCGCGCGACGTCTCGCCGGAGCACGCCGCGGCGCTCGCCGCCGACCTGCCCGCCGGCACCGCGACCGTGGGCGTGGTCGTCGATCCCGACAACGACTTCATAGAGGGTATCCTTTCCCACATGCGACTCGACTACATCCAGCTCCACGGCAACGAGAGCCCGGCGCGGGCCGACGCGATCCGCACGCGCACCGGCTGCCGCATCATCAAGGCCATCAGCGTCTCCGACGCCGCCGACATCGGCCGCGCGGAGGACTACCGCGAGAGCGCCGACCTGATCCTGTTCGACGCCAAGGCGAGCGCCGACGCCACCCGCCCCGGCGGCAACGCGCAGGCCTTCGACTGGCGGTTGTTCCAGGCGGCGCCGCCGCCCGCGACGGGCTGGCTGCTCTCCGGCGGGCTGGATGCGGGCAACGTCGGCGAGGCGATCAGGATCACCGGCGCGCGGGCCGTCGACGTCTCGTCCGGGATCGAGGCGGCGCCCGGCCGCAAGGACCCGGAGAAGATCGGCGCCTTCCTCGCCGCGGCGGCCGCGGCCGGGCAGGCGGCGGACGGAGCCGCGGCATGAGCGCGCGCGGCGCCAACCGGCCCGGCCCCGACGCCGACGGCCATTTCGGCATCTACGGCGGCCGCTACGTCGCCGAGACCCTGATGCCGCTGATCCTCGATCTCGAGAAGGCCTACGAGGGAGCGAGGGACGACCCGGACTTCGCCGAGGAGTTCGACTACTGGCTCGCCCACTATGTCGGCCGGCCCAGCCCGCTCTACCGCGCCGACAGGCTCAGCCGGCATCTCGGCGGCGCCCGCATCTACTTCAAGCGGGACGAGCTGAACCACACCGGCGCGCACAAGATCAACAACTGCATCGGCCAGATCCTGCTGGCGCGGCGCATGGGCAAGACCCGGATCATCGCCGAGACCGGCGCCGGCCAGCACGGCGTCGCGACGGCGACGGTCTGCGCGCTCTTCGGCCTGCCGTGCACCGTCTACATGGGCGAGACCGACATCGCCCGCCAGCAGCCCAACGTCTTCCGCATGAAGCTCTTGGGCGCCGAGGTCGTGCCCGTGGACTCAGGCTCGCGCACCCTGAAGGACGCCATGAACGAGGCGCTCCGCGACTGGGTGACCAATGTCGAGACGACCTTCTACCTGATCGGCACCGTCGCCGGCCCGCACCCCTATCCCGCCATGGTGCGGGATTTCCAGTCGGTCATCGGGCGCGAGACCCGCGAGCAGATCATGGCGGCGGAGGGCCGGCTGCCCGACACGCTGGTCGCCTGCGTCGGCGGCGGCTCCAACGCCATCGGTCTGTTCCATCCCTTCCTCGACGACGACAGCGTCGGCATGGTCGGCGTCGAGGCGGCGGGCCACGGCGTCGACAGCGGCAAGCACGCCGCCTCCCTCACCGCCGGCAAGCCGGGCGTGCTGCACGGCAACCGCACCTACCTGCTGCAGGACGAGCACGGCCAGATCACCGAGGCCCACTCGATATCGGCCGGCCTCGACTATCCCGGCATCGGGCCGGAGCACGCCTGGCTCAAGGACTCGGGCCGGGTCTCCTACGTGGCGATCACCGACGAGCAGGCGCTGGACGCCTTCCACCTGTGCTCGCGGCTGGAGGGCATCATCCCCGCGCTCGAGCCCGCCCACGCGCTCGCCCATGTGGTCGAGCTGGCGCCGGGCCTGGCGCAGGACCACGTTCTCGTGATGAACATGTGCGGGCGCGGCGACAAGGACATCTTCACCGTGGCCGACACGGTGGGAGCCTCGCTGTGAGCGGGCGCATCGAGAGGCGCTTCGCCGCCCTTGCCGATGAGGGCCGCGCCGGGCTCGTGACCTTCACCATGATGGGCGATCCCGACATCGAGACCTCCTTCGCTATCCTGGAGGGGCTCGCCGAGGCCGGCGCCGACATCATCGAGATCGGCTCGCCCTTCACCGATCCCATGGCGGACGGGCCGGTGATCCAGCGCGCCGGCCAGCGTGCGCTCAAGGCCGGCATCACGCTCGGCAAGACGCTCGAGCTGGTGCGGCGCTTCCGCGAGCGGGACGACGCCACGCCGCTGGTCCTCATGGGTTACTACAACCCCATCTACATCTATGGCGTGAAGCGCTTCCTGGAGGATGCGCTGGCGGTCGGCCTCGACGGCATGATCGTGGTCGACCTGCCGCCCGAGGAGGACGACGAGCTCTGCCGGCCCGCGCTCGACGCCGGCCTCTCCTTCGTGCGGCTGGCGGCACCGACGACCGACGACGCCCGCCTGCCGGCCGTGCTCACCAACACGAGCGGCTTCGTCTACTATATCTCGATCACCGGGATCACCGGCGCGGCAGGGGCCGCCGCCGCGGCGACGCAGGCCGCCGTCGAGCGCCTGCGCCGCCACACCCAACTGCCGATCGCCGTCGGCTTCGGCATCAAGACTCCGGCCCAGGCGGCGGAGATCGCCCGGGTCGCCGATGCCGCGGTCGTGGGCTCGGCCCTGATCGCGGAGATCGAGGAGGGTCTCGACGCGGACGGCGGGGCGACGCCTGCCTGCCGCGACAACGCGCTGGCGCTGGTGCGCGCGCTGGGGAAGGGCGTGCGCGGGGCGCGGCAGGAGGCGACATCGTGAGCTGGCTCGATCGGTTCTCGCGGCCCAAGGTGAGCGGCCTCTTCCGCCGGCACGACATCCCGCACGACCTGTGGGAGAAGTGCAACGAGTGCGAGCAGATGATCTTTCACCGCGAGCTGGAGAGCAATCTCCGGGTCTGCCCGCGCTGCGACCACCACATGCGGCTCGGCGCGGAGAAGCGCCTGGCGTTGCTCTTCGACGACGACGGCTACCAGACCATCGAGCTGCCCGCCGTGACGGAGGACCCGCTCCGCTTCCGCGACCGCAAGCGCTACGTCGACCGGCTCCGCGAGGCGCGCGGCAAGACGGGCCACGACGACGCGATCGTGGTGGCCCACGGCCGCATCGGCGGCGCGCCGGCGGTCATCGCCTCGTTCGAGTTCGGCTTCCTCGGCGGCTCCATGGGCACCGCCGTCGGCGAGAGCCTGCTCGCGGCCGCGCGGCTCGCGGTGCTTCAGGACTCGCCGCTGATCGTGATCCCGTCGTCGGGCGGCGCCCGCATGCAGGAGGGGGCGCTCTCGCTGATGCAGATGGCGCGCACCACCGTCGCGGTCGACGAGCTGAAGGAAGCGGGCGTACCCTATATCGTGCTGCTCACCAACCCGACGACGGGCGGCGTGACCGCCTCCTTCGCGATGCTCGGCGACATCGCCATCGCCGAGCCCGGCGCGGTCATCGGCTTCGCCGGCCCGCGCGTGATCGAGGAGACTATCCGCGAGAGGCTGCCCGAGGGCTTCCAGCGCGCGGAGTACCTGCGCGACCACGGCATGGTCGACATGGTGGTGCACCGCCGCAAGCTGCGCGAGACCCTGTCGCTGCTGCTGGCCTTGCTGCGAGACAAGAAGCCCGCTGCGGAGATCATCGCGCTGCATGGGAGCGCGGCGGGCGCGCGCGAGGGCAAGGACGAGCCTGCGCCGGCCGGCGCCGACTGAAGCCGCGCCCGTGCGCGTGCGGCGTGCCCCGGGGCGGTGAGGTGAGCGCCGCGCCCGACCGCGAGGCGGCGTTCGAGTCCGACGCGATCCTCGAGCGCCTGCTCGCGCTCCATCCCAAGGCCATCGACCTCTCGCTCGGGCGCATGACCCGGCTGCTCGATGCGCTGGGCAACCCGGAGCGCGCCGCGCCGCCCGTCGTCCACGTCGCCGGCACCAACGGCAAGGGCAGCGTCGTCGCCTATCTGGAAGCGATGCTGCGCGCCGCCGGCCATCGCGTGCAGAGCTACGTCTCGCCCCACCTGGTGCGCTTCGCCGAGCGGATCCGGCTCGATGGCGTACCGATCGGGGAGGAGGACTTGCGCGCGAGCCTCGCCCATTGCGAGGCCGTCAACGGCGGCGCGCCGATCACCTTCTTCGAGATCACCACCGCCGCCGCCTTCCACGCCTTCCGGCAGCACCCGGCGGACGTGCTGCTGCTGGAAGTCGGCCTCGGCGGCCGGCTCGACGCCACCAACGTGATCGACCGCCCCGCGCTCACGGCGATCACGCCGGTCTCCATCGACCACACGCACTATCTGGGTGAGACGCTCCCCCTCATCGCCGCCGAGAAGGCCGGCATCCTGAAGGAGGGCGTGACCGGCGTCATCGGCCGGCAGGAGGCCGACGCCGCTGCGGCGATCGAGCGGGTCGCCGGGGAGGTGGGCGCGCCGCTCGCGCGGCTGGGCCGGGAGTGGTCCTTCGAGTGCGTTCGCGGGCATCTGAGCGTGCGGGACGGGCGGGGTGCCGGGCGCTATTCCCTGCCGGGACTCGCCGGCCCTCACCAGGTCGAGAACGCCGCGCTCGCCGCGGCTTGCGCGCGCAGCCTGCAGGGGTTCTCCCTCGACGATGCCGCCATCTCGAAGGGCCTCAGGGAGGCGCGCTGGCCCGGACGTCTGCAGCGCCTGCCCTGGCCGGGCCTAACCGAGGGCTGGGAACTCTGGCTCGACGGCGGCCACAACGCGGCCGCGGCGGCGGCGCTGGCCCGCGTCGCAGAGGGCTGGGCCGACCGTCCGCTCGACCTCGTGGTGGGCATGTTGAACACGCGACCGCCGGCGGATTTCTTGCGGTCGCTCGCGCCGGTCGCGCGGCGGCTGGTCGCTGTGCCGATCCCGGATCAGGCCGCCAGCGCGGCACCGGACGATATCCGCGCCGCAGCGCGAGAAGTCGGGATCGAGGCGGAGACGGGGACAAGCGTTGCCGCGGCGATCGCGGATCTCACCGCGGGCTCGGCCGGGCCGGCCCGCATCCTCGTCTGCGGCTCGCTCTATCTGGCGGGCGACGTGCTCGCGGCGGCGAAAGTCCCGGCTGCCTGAGCGGGCAGGCCGGCGTTCCGCCCCGCAGCGGCCGGCTCAGACCGCGCCGCGCAGCCACTCGGCGAGCTTGGCCTTGGGCAGCGCGCCCACCTTGGTATCGGCCACCTCGCCGCCCTTGAAGAGGATCAGGGTCGGAATCCCCCGGATGCCGTACTTCGCGGGCGTCGACGGGTTCGAGTCCACGTCGAGCTTGGCCACCGAGAGCGACTCGCCCATCTCGCCGGCGATCTCCTCCAGAGCCGGCGCGATGGCCTTGCAGGGGCCGCACCAGTCGGCCCAGAAGTCGACCAGAACCGGGCCTTCGGCGTTGAGGACCTTCTCTTCGAACTCGGCATCGGTGACGTGCGTGACGCTCATCGGGGCTCCTCCAGGACGGCGATCACCGGAATGTAGGTAGCGCGCCGGGGCCCGTCAACGGCCCGCCGCCCTGCGCGCGCCGACCCCGGACGATGGTGCGGTGCACGGCGCGGGCGGGCCGTGCGAGTGTGGCGGCATGACGTGCGAGAGCGGGGACGGGCGGGAAGGAGCGGTGCACGGCAGGGGGGTGGCGAAGTGGGATATGGAGGCCGCCTGTCCCGCCCGGAATCCCTTGCCATCCCGGCGAATCCCGCATGCCCCCCCTTGTTGGCGAATCCCACTTCCGGTCGCCATGGCGGGGCGCGATGGGGGTAGCGCGCGCGTGCCGAAAGGGTCGCTAGCCCTCCGCCAGGAGCGTCGTCGCGATCGCCCGCCATTCGTCGCGCAGCGCCTGCTTGGATTCCGGCCGGCCGGCGCGCCGGTACCAGTAGCCGGCGTTGCGGAGATCGCCCTCGACGCGGTGGAGATAGGCGTGGACCCAGGCGCCGGCCGGGCCCTTGTCGGCCTGGGCGAGCGCATGGGCCTCGTCCCAGTGACCGCGCGCCTCCTGCCAGAGCGCCTGGAGCGGCGTGCTCAGGCCCTCCGGCGGCGCGGCCTCCTCGAGCGAACGTTCGAAGCCCGTCAGGTCCATGATGCGCCTTTCGCCTGTCTCCGCGCCGGCCTCGTTGCGCGCGTCCATCACGCGCCGTCCGTGCCGGCGGCCAGGGTGATCTCGAAATTGCCGTAAGAATCGACCAGGAGCGATTGCCCGGGGTGGACCACCACAGTCGTGACTTCCGTGTCGATGACGGCGGGCCCCTCGATGCGGTTGCCGGGGACGAGGCGCGCGCCGTCGAAGATAGGCGTCTCCGCCCGGCGTTCCCATGCGGCCCAGTAGACCGAGCGCGGCGGGCGGATGGCGTCGGGCGCGGGCTCCGCCTGAAGTCCGTCGGCCCTGCTGAGGCGGGGCTTCGGCGTCACGCCCGAGGCGCGGCAGCGGAAGGTGACGATCTCGAGCTGCGCGTTGGGGAGTGCGGCGCCGCGCCCGTAGAGCGCCTCGTAGCGGCGGCGGAACTCCTCGTGCAGCGCGGCGACCTCGTCGGCGGCCACGGCCTCGCCCGCCAGTTCCACCTCGACCTCGTTGATCTGGCCCTTGTGCCGCATGTCGAGGGTGAAGCGGTAGTGCCGGTCCGCCGGCGCGATGTCGTCGGCTGCGAGATCGGCGGCGCCGCGCTCCTTCAGCCCGGCCAGCATGGCGTTGATCGTGCCGACGTCGAAGGGCGAGCGCATGATGTTGACCCGCTCGTGGACGTGCAGCAGGTCGGCCGCCGCCGCGCCGAAGGCGCACCAGACCGAAGCGGTCTCGCGCTGCGGCACGATCACCTTCGAGACCCCGAGCTCCTGCGCGAAGACCCCGGCATGGGCCGGGCCCGCGCCGCCGAAGGCGAAGAGCACGAAGTCGCGCGGATCGTGGCCCTTCTGGATCGTCACCTTGCGGATCAGGTCGGCCATCTGGAACTCGACGATGCGGGCGATGCCGCTCGCGGTCTCGTCCAGCCCGAGGCCGAGGCTCGCGCCCACGGGCTCCAGCGCGCGGGCCGCGGCGTCCCGGTCCAGCGCGATGGCGCCGCCGGCGAAGTTGTCCGGGTCGAGATAGCCGAGCACCAGGTCGGCGTCGGTGACCGTCGGCACCCTGCCGCCGCGGCCGTAGCAGACCGGGCCGGGGTCCGCGCCTGCGCTCTCCGGGCCGACGCGGAGCGCGCCGGTGGTCTCGTCGATCCGGGCCATGCTGCCGCCGCCCGCGCCGATCACCTGGATGTCGACCTTGGAGAGGTAGTACTCGTACTGGTGGACCAGGCTGCGGTAGGAGAACGCCGGCTCGCCGCCGTGGATGATGCCGACATCGAAGGAGGTGCCGCCCATGTCGGTGGTGATGACGTTCTCGTAGCCCATGATGCCGCCGCCGTAGCGCGAGCCGGTGACGCCCGAGACCGGACCGGAATCAAGCGTCAGCAGCGGCGCCGCCATCGCCTTGGCCACCGGGATCGTGCCGCCCGCGCACTGGGTGATCTGCAAGGGGTGGCGGTAGCCGAGCTCGGTCGTACGCCTGTCCATGCGGGCGAGGTAGCCGGTCACCAGCGGGCCGATATAGGCGTTGAGCGCCACCGCGGCGGTGCGCTCGTACTCGCCCCACTTCGGCACCAGCTCGGACGAGCAGGTGACGAACAGGCCGGGCGCGATGCGCTCCACCATGGCCTTGACGCGGCGCTCGTGCTCGGGCGCGAGGAAGGACCAGAGGAAGCAGATCGCGATCGCCTCCACCCCGTCGGCGACCAGCCGGCGGATCGCCCGCTCCGCCTCCTCCTCGTTCAGCTCGACGACGACCTTGCCGAAGCAGTCGACCCTCTCCGATACCCCCTCGATCAGGTATTTCGGCACGATGGGGTCCGGCTTGCTGCTCTCCGGGATGTGGACGACGAGGCGGATGTCGCGGCCGGTGAGCCCGCGCGAGCCGCGCATGATGTGGATGACGTCGTTGTGGCCCCTGGTGGTGATGAGGCCGACCTTGACGCCCTTCTTCTGGATGATCGCGTTGGTGCCGACGGTGGTGCCGTGGGCCAGCACCGCGAGCTCGCGGCAGAGCGCATCGAGCGGCGTGTCGAGCTTGCCGGCGACGATGTCGAGGGCGGCGATCAGCCCCTCGCCGAAGTCGGCCGGGGTGGACGGCGCCTTGCCGGTGGTGACGCGGCCCTCCTCGTCCACCACCACGCAGTCGGTGAAGGTGCCGCCGATGTCGATGCCGCAGAGGTAAGTGCTCATGCGAGTTCCTGGGGGCAAGCCTGATGCGTAAACGCGGAAAGAATCGGTTCAGTCGAAGAGCGCGACGGCCCTGGTCCAGCCGCCGGACGCCGCCTTGATCTTGCAGGGGAAGCACGCGACCGTGAAGCCGAAGGACGGCAGCTCCTCCAGGTGCCGGAGCTTCTCCATGTGGCAGTAGGGCGTGTCGATCCCGGCATAGTGGCCTTCCCAGATGATCCGGGGGTCCCGCGTCTTCAGCCAGCGCTCGCGCGTCGCCGAGAAGGGCGCGTCCCAGCTCCAGCCGTCGATGCCGGTCACGCGCACGCCGCGCTCGGTCAGGTAATGGGTCGCCTCGCGGCCCATGCCGCAGCCGGAGTGGATGTAGTCGTCGTGGCCGTATCTCTCGCCCGCCCGCGTGTTCACCAGCACGATGTCCATGGGCTGGAGCTCGTAGCCGATCCGCCCGAGCTCGGCCTCGACGTCCGCCGGCGTCGCGACGTAGCCGTCGTCGAGATCGCGGAAGTCGAGCTTCACGCCCGGCCGGAAGTACCAGTCGAGCGGCATCTCGTCGATGGTCGGCATCCGGTTGCCCTTCGAATCCCGCGAGTTGTAGTGGTAGGGCGCATCCATGTGGGTGCCGTTGTGGGTGGCGAGCTCAATGAACTCGATCGCCCAGCCCTCGCCGTTCGGAAGCTGGTCCTCGCTGAGGCCGGGGAACAGCTCGCACATGAGCGCCGCGCTCTCCTTCCCCGTCACGTAGCGGATCGAGGGCCGCATGAAGTCGGGGTCCACGACCGTTTCGTTGTCGAGGGGCTGGGAGATGTCGACGATCCTGGACGGCAGCTTCATCTTAGGCCCTCCTTGCAGCCGCTCCTTGTGCCCAAGCGGCGCGCCGGAGTCGAGGGAGAGAATCTTGAATGGCGGGCGGGCGAACGCGTTAGAATGGCGCCATGGCTATCCTGCGCACGGTTCTCTGGTCGTTGGCCAGGCGCGCCGCCGCCGATCCGCGCGTGCAGAAGAAGGCGGGGCAGGCGTTCCGGGCCGTCGACGGGAAGATGGACAAGGCGGCCGACAAGGTGGCGAAGGTCGCAGTCGCCAAGGACCCCGCGCGCGAGGTGGGGCGGATGCTCGGCTCCTTCCTCTCGGGCGAGAAGCCGCCGAAGCGCTGACCGCCCGCCGCCGGGCGCCCATCTGGTGCGGTCGAGAGGACTCGAACCTCCACGGGGTTGCCCCCACTAGCTCCTGAGGCTAGCGCGTCTACCAATTCCGCCACGACCGCCCGGTCAGATGGTGCGGCTGAGAGGACTCGAACCTCCACGGGGTCGCCCCCACAGCGCCCTCAACGCTGCGCGTCTACCTGTTCCGCCACAGCCGCGAGAAAATGCCGTGCTCGACGAGCCGGCGGAGCGGAGAAAACAGGGTAATGGCGCGGCTTGTCAAGCCGCCATCGACGCGGGTCCGGTTTCAGCGCCCGCCGCGCCCCGCGCCGGCCTCCGGCTTGAAGGGGCGGGAGAGCAGGCCGCCGATCGCATCGTCGATCGAGGCGCTCCGGTGGAGCACCGCGTGCACCGCACCGGCGATCGGCATCTCGACCCCGAGACCCGCCGCCATCGTCATCACGGCCGGCGCGCTGGCCACCCCCTCGGTCACCGCCTCGCGGGCGCCCAGCACCGCGTCCGCCCTCTCGCCGGCGCCGAGCGCGCGGCCGAGGGTGAAATTGCGCGACTGCTCGCTGGTGCAGGTGAGCACCAGATCGCCCAGGCCCGAGAGGCCGGCGAGGGTCTCCGGCCGGCCTCCGCTGGCGACGGCGAGGCGGACCAGCTCGGCGAAGCCGCGCGCGACGATGGCGGCGCGGGCGTTGTCCCCGAGGTTGCGGCCGACGGCGATTCCGGCGGCAATGGCGATCACGTTCTTGACGGCGCCGCCCACCTGGACGCCAATCAGGTCGTCCGTGAGGTAGGGGCGGAAGGCCGGGCTGCCGAGCGCTTCCACGATCGCGGCGCCCCGGCGGGCGTCCTCGCAGGCGAGCGACACGGCGGCGGGCAGGCCCTCGGCCACCTCGCGCGCGAAGGTGGGGCCGGAGAGCGCGGCGAGGGGCATGTCGGGCGCCACCCGGCGCAGCGCGTCGCTCATCAGGGCGCCGGTTCCGCGCTCGATTCCCTTGGCGCAGACCACGCCCGGCACGTGGCCGTCCGATGCCCCGGCCACCTCCGCCGCAATGGCGGCGAGATTCTGTGCCGGAGTCGCGAGCAACAGGAGGTCGCCGGCCGCCGCCTCGCCCAGATCCGCCGTCGCCCGGATCGCCGGCTCCAACGGAACGCCAGGCAGGAAGCGCCGGTTCTCGTGCCGCCCGTTGATCGCCTCGACGACGTCGGGCTCGCGCGCCCAGAGCGTCACCTCGCGGCCCGCGCGCGCCGCCACTGCAGCCAGCGCCGTTCCCCAGGCGCCGCCGCCGATCACGCCAATGCGGTTCATCCTGCCGCGCCTGCGGAGGAGATCGTGCGTTTCATGGCGTGCAGTCTAGCCGACGCCCACGCGATGCGGGCAAGCCCATGCGGTGCCGCGTATAGTGGACCCGCGGGCAGGGCGGTGACGCAGAGGGGAAGCGGCGCATGGTGCGGGTGAGAGCGCGGTTCCGGCATTCGCTCGCTGCGCTGTTGATCGCTCTGGCGGCGGCACCGGCTGCCCGGGCCGGCGATCCATTCGAGATGGTCGACATTCCGGCCGGCAGCTTCGAGGCGGGCGATCCGGACGGCCGGGCGGACGAGGCGCCCCGCCCGGTGACGGTCGAGCCCTTCCGGCTCATGCGCTTCGAGGTCACGAACGCCCAGTTCGCCGCCTTCGTCGCCGCCACCGGTCACGTCACCGATCCCGAGCGGCGCGGCTTCGGCTACGTCTGGCCCGGACGCTGGATCAAGGTGCCGGGCGCCGACTGGCGCCATCGCAGCGGCCCGGCGTCGAGCCCGGTTGGCCTCGACGATCACCCGGTGGTCCAGGTGAGCTGGCAGGACGCGCGCGCTTTCTGCCGCCACCACGGCCTCCGCCTGCCCAGCGAGGAGGAGTGGGAGTTCGCCGCGCGCGGGACGGACGAGCGCATCTTCCCTTGGGGGCCGGAGGCGCCCGACGAGGGCGGCACGAGGCGCGCCAACTACGGCACTACCAAGTGCTGCGGCGCGGACATGACCGATGGCTACCACGAGACGGCGCCGGTCGGCTCCTACCCGGACGGCGTCTCGCCCTTCGGCCTCCACGACATGGCCGGCAATGTCTGGGAATGGACGGCGAGCCCCGACGGCGACAGCGGGAAGTACGTGCTCAGGGGCGGCGGCTGGGGCAACAATCCATTCTGCCTCAGGGTGAGCTATCGCCACAAGAACCCGCCCGACATTGGCCTCGACATGGTGGGCTTTCGCTGCGCCGGCGATCCCTGAACCGAGGGGGTCGCCCCGCTCAGGCCCGGCGCCCGAGCCTGCCGGGCGTGCCGGCACCGGAGGCGAGGCCCGCCTCCTCGTCGAGAGGCCAGCGGGCGCGCGGCGAGGCGTCGAGCGCATCGACCAGGCCGCGGCTGAGACGTTCGATGCCCGCCCAGGCGATCATCGCCGCATTGTCGGTGCAGAGCCTGGCGGGAGGGATCGCGAGCGCGAGCCGGTGGCGCGCCGCCAGCTCCTCGATGCGCTGCCGGATCTCCGCGTTCGCCGCGACGCCGCCGGCGACGACCAGCGCCGTCGGCTGCGTCTCCTCCTCGCGCAGCATGGCGATCGCATTGGCCGTCCGGTCCGCCAGCACGTCGGTCACCGCCCGCTGGAACGAGGCGGCGAGGTCGGCGCGCGCGCCGTCCGACAATGCGTCGTGGGCCTGCACCGCGTGGAGCAGCGCCGTCTTCAGGCCCGAGAACGAGAAGTCGCATCCCGGCCGGCCCGCCAGCGGTCGCGGCAGGGCGATGCGTTCGGGATCGCCGTCGCGTGCCGCCCGCTCGATCGCCGGCCCGCCCGGATAGCCGAGGTCGAGCAGCATCGCCGCCTTGTCGAAGGCCTCGCCCACCGCGTCGTCGATGGTGGTCCCCAGCCGCCGGTAGCGGCTCACCTCCTCGACGAGCAGCAACTGGCAGTGTCCGCCCGATACCAGGAGCAGCAGGTAAGGGAAGGCGAGGCCCTCGTCGATCAGCCGGGGGCTCAGCGCATGCCCCTCCAGGTGGTTGACGGCGAGCAGCGGAAGGTCGTGAACGGCGGCGATCGCCTTGCCCGTCATCAGCCCGATCATGACCGCGCCGATCAGGCCGGGGCCGGCCGTGGCCGCCACGCCGTCGAGGGCGGCGAAGTCGACGCCGGCTTCCTCCATGGCGCGGGCGACGAGGCGATCGAGATGGTCGACGTGGCTGCGCGCGGCGATCTCGGGCACGACGCCGCCGTAGGGCGCGTGATCGGCGCACTGGGAGAGCACGAGGTTCGCTAGCATCCGGCGCTCGCCGGTCACCACGGCGGCCGCCGTTTCGTCGCAGCTCGTCTCGATGCCGAGGACGATCATGGTGCGAGCACATAGCCGGCGGACGGCGCCACCGCAACGGCCGTGGTCTGGCAAGCCGGCGGAAAAGCGCTCGCATCGCGTCCGGTCGCTGTGTAGAAGGGGCCACGACGCCCCGAATCGGTGCCGCTCACGTGCGCCTGCCAATCACCGTCGGAACGCGGGGCAGCCCGCTCGCCATCGCCCAGACCCGCCATGTCTGCGCCCGGCTCGTCGCCGCTCATCCGGCGCTGGCGGAAGAGGGCGCCCTGCTGACCCGGGTCATCGCCACCTCGGGCGATCGCTTCACGGACCGGCCGCTTGCCGATATCGGCGGCAAGGGCCTCTTCACGAAGGAGATCGAGGAGGCGCTCCTGGACGGGCGCATCGACCTCGCCGTGCACTCGATGAAGGACCTGCCGACGCGGCTGCCGGAGGGGCTCGAGATCGCCGCGATGCCTGAGCGCGAGGACCCGCGCGACGTGCTGATCGTGCGCGACGCGGCAGACGAGTCGGATGCGGCGGACGCGACCGCCGGCCTCGCCGGTCTGCGCGCAGGGGCCCGCGTCGGCACCGGGTCGCTCCGCCGCCAGGCGCAACTCCTGGCGCAGCGCCCCGATCTCACCATCGTCCCCTTTCGCGGCAATGTGGGCACCCGCCTCGGCAAGGTGGCGGACGGGGTGGCGGACGCCACCCTGCTGGCGCTGGCGGGCCTGAGGCGGCTCGGGGAGGATACGGGGACGATGGCGGTGCTGACGCCAGGCGAGATGCTGCCGGCGGTGGGCCAGGGGGCGCTCGGAATCGAATGCCGCATCGGCGATGTCGCGACGCGGGAGGCGCTGCTGCCCGTCGCCGATCCGACGACGACCGCCGCCGTCGCCTGCGAGCGGGCGCTCCTGGAGGTGCTGGACGGCTCCTGCCGGACGCCCATCGCCGGCCTTGCCGAGAGCGACGGGGCCGGGGGGCTCCGCCTCGACGCCCTCATCGCCCGGCCGGACGGCAGCGCCTGCCACCGCATCGAGCGCACCGGCGCCATGGCCGACGCAGCGGCGATCGGACGGGACGCCGGCGCCGCGCTCAGGGCCGCCGCCGGACCGGACTGGTTCGACTGGTGAGCCTCCCCCGCCTGTTGCTGACCCGCCCGCGCGAGGATTCGACGGCGCTCGCGGCGGTCCTGAAGGACCACGGCATCGAGTCGCTGATCGAGCCGCTGATGACGATCCGCATGGAAACGCGCGCAGGGCTCGACTTGTCGGGCGTGCAGGCGGTTCTGCTCACCAGCGCCAACGGCGCCAGGGCGCTGGCGGCCGCCTCCGCCTGCCCGGAGGCGCGCCGGCTCCCGGTTCTGGCAGTCGGTTGCGCGACGGCGCAGGCCGCGCGGGAGGCCGGCTTTGGTGCGGTGACCGCGGCCGATGGCGACGTGGACGCGCTCGTCGCGCTCGCCACGAAGCGGCTCCGCCCGGAGAAGGGCCGCCTCGTCCACGTGGCCGGCCGGGTCAGCATAGGCGATCTTGCGGAGAGGCTGCGGGCCGCCGGCTTCGAGACGGAGCGCGTGCCCCTCTACGAAGCGGTTGCCGCCGAAACGCTCTCGCCGTCGGCGCGCCGGGCGCTGCAGGCGCAAACCCTCGCCGGCGTTCTGCTTTTCTCTCCCCGCACCGCGCGCCTCTTTGCTAAGCTCGCGCGCGAGTCGGAGCTTGAATCGACGGCGCGGACGCTCACCGCGTTCTGCCTGAGCCAGGCGGTGGCCATGGCGGCAGCGACCCTCTCCTGGCATCGAGTCACCGTGGCGGCCGCGCCGCGGCAGGATGCGCTCGTCGCAAGCGTGGTGCGCACGCTTGCGCCGGGCGGGTGAGAGAGACGGATGGCCGCGCGGAAGGACGAGGGCCGGAAGGCGCAGGACAGCGGCCGGCGCGCCGTGATCTGGCGGCTGCCGTCGGCGCAGGAGACGAGCGACTCCCGGGACGCCGGGGAGCCGGAGCGTCCCCGCGGCCGACGCGTGCCCCTGCCGGTGCTCTGGGGGCTGGTCGCTGCCCTCGTCTGCGTCGGCCTCTACGCCGCATGGTCCGAGGTCGGACGCGACATGCTTGGTACGAGCGGCGAGCCGGCTGCCGCCTCGGCGCCCGCCCCCGCCGCAAGCCAGGCCCCAGCCACAGCCGCGGGCGCCGGCGGCGATGAGGCGGGAGGAGCCACCGCCACGCCGCCCCCATCCGATGGCGCCGGCGTCCCCCTCGTCGTTGCGGACGAAGGCGGGGACGAGACGCCGGCCGAGGCCCCGTCGCGGGATGCGGCCCCGGTCGTCGATGCCGAGGCGGCAATCATGGCGGGTGCCGAAGCGGCTGCCGGGACGAGCGCCGCGGCCGAGCCACCGGAGGATTCGGAGGCTACCGTTGTCTCGGCCGAGGGCGCACCTGCGGCCGAAGGGAGCGAGTCCGCGCGCCCCTCGCTGCCGGCGGACCCGGAGCCCGCCGCGCCGTCGCCGGCTGCTGCGCTGCCCGAGGCCGCTGCCGCTGCGCCACAGGCGCCGGACGCGCTCGAGGCCCGGCTGGGCGTGCTGGAGGCTCAGGCCTCCGGTGCGCTCGCCTCCGGCGCGGTGGTGACCGCTCTGGCGGAGCGGGTCCGCGTGCTCGAGGAGGATCCCGCGCGCGCGACGCTGGACCGGGCGCTTGCCGCATGGGAGAAGCAACGGGGCGTGCTGGAGGCCGCGCTCGCCGAGACCGGCGCGCGCATCGCGCGGCTGGAGGAGGAGGGCGCCCGGCAGGCCGCCGCCGACGGGCGCCTGATGGTGCTGGTGCTGGCGACCGGCGACCTCGCCGCCGCCCTCGGCTCGTCGCGCGCCTTCGCGCCGGCATTCGACGCGCTGAACGGCATCGCCGGCGAGGATGCGGAGATCGAGAGGGCTCTGGCGCGCCTCGCGCCCTTCGCGGGCATCGGCGTCGAGACGCTCGATGGCCTGAGGGCGCGCTTCCCCGAGGTCGCCAACGCCATCGTCCGCGCAGGCGCCGCGAGCGACGACGACGGCTGGATCGACGAGACCGTCACGCGGCTGAGCCAGCTCGTGACCATTCGCCGCACCGGCGGCGCCCTCGACCCCGAGAGCGTCGACGGCCGCCTGGTCTTGGCCGAGGAGGCGCTCGCGACCGGCGACCTCGCGCAGGCGATCGCTCTCGTCGAGGCGCTGGTGCCCGGCACCCCGGAGGCCGCCATCGCCAGGGAGTGGCTGCGCGACGCCCGCGCGCGCCGCGAGGCCGACGATGCCCATGCCGCGCTCGCCGCTGTCGTGCGCGACCGAGTCGGCGGTCGTTGGGCAGCGGGCGGTACCTCGCCATGATCCGCATCGTCGCCTTCATCGTCGCGGTGATCGTCGTGGCGGCGGTCGCGACCTGGATTTCGGAGCCGCCCGGCCGGGTCGAGATCGCCTGGGGCGACTATGCGGTCGAGACGTCGCCGGGAATCCTGGCGGCGTTCGTCGCCGTGGCCGCGACCATCGTGCTCGTGATTGGCGCCGTGGTGCGCTTCGTCTGGATCGGCCCCCGGCGCTTTGCCCTGGCGCGCCGGCGTCGGCGCGAGCGTCTCGGCTACCGTGCCCTCACGCAGGGATTGGTCGCCGCGGCGGCCGGCGATCCGCGGCGCGCCCGCCGCTTCGCCCGCCGCGCCAACCTGCTGCTGGACGAGCCGCCGCTCACCCTGCTGCTCTCGGCCCAGGCGGCGCAGCTCGAGGGCGACGACCGCGCCGCGCGCGGCTACTTCGAGGCGATGCTCGACCAGCCGGCAACGGCATTCCTCGGCTTGCGCGGCCTGCTCGTCCAGGCCGAGCGCACCGGCGACACGGCGGCGGCGCTCGAGCATGCCGAACGTGCCTTCGCGCTGCGCCCCGAGACGCCCTGGGTGCTGACCGCGCTGCTGGAGCTGCAGACCCGCACGGGCCGCTGGTCGGATGCGCTCGTCACGGTGAAGGAGGCGCTCCGCCACGGCGCGGTGACGGAGGAGGCCGGGCGCCGCCGCCAGGCCGGGCTGCTGTTCGAGCGTGCCCGGGCGCTGCGCGAGCAGGGCGAGGCCAGGGAGGCGCTGCGCGTCGCCGACGAGGCGCGCGCGGTCGATGCGTCCTTCCTGCCGGCGGCGCTGCTCGGCGCGGGCCTCGCCAAGGAAGCGGGCCGCGACAGCGCCGCGGTGCGGACCGTCACGGACGCCTGGCGCCATTGCCCGCACCCCGCGCTCGGCCGGCTCTTCCTCGCGCTCCATGCCGACAGCTCCGCCGCCGAGAAGCTGAAGCGGGTCGAGAAGCTGGTGGCCGGCAACAGCGACCACGCGGAGAGCCACATGCTGCTGGCGCAGCAGGCCCTCGACGCCAGGCAGTGGGGGACGGCGCGCCGGCACCTGGAGCGCGTCGCTGAGCAACGCCCCACCGCCGCCGTCTATCGTCTGCTCGCCCGCCTCGAGGAAGCGGAGAACGGGGACGGGGACGCGGTGCGGCAGCGGCTCAGGCAGGCGAGCGAGGCCCCGCCCGACCCGGCATGGCTCTGCACCCGCTGCGCCAGCGCGAGTCCGGCCTGGGCGATCGCCTGCGAGGGCTGCGGCACGTTCGACTCGATCGAGTGGCGCACCCCGCCGCGGGCCGAGGCGGATGCCCTGCCGCCAGGTGCGGCGGCGGACGAGGACGACGAGCAGCCGCGCCCGGTGCAGGCCGCCGCCGGTTGATCTGGAGCCTGGACGGCGGGGCCGCGTTCAGACTGGCGCCTTTACAACGACGGCTCGCTTGACGATAGTCCGGCGCGGGATCGGGCCGCAGTAGCTCAGTCGGTAGAGCAATGCATTCGTAATGCATGGGTCGGGAGTTCGAATCTCTCCTGCGGCACCGCCTTTCCCCGGCAGATCAAGAAGTTGGCGAATCGCCGGCCCGCCGCAACGGCCGCAACGACTGCGGGCAGCAGACCGCAGGGGAGGAGCGGGGCGGCTGATCGCGTTCCGCCGCCAGCGGTGGTAGGAACGAGAGCGCAGCGGGAGGGGAGGTCGGCGAGTCCGTCGAGCGCGCTCTCATCAGGCCGTCTTCCGAGGGAAACGACATGCAACGCAACAGGCTGAAAGAGATCTGGGCGGCGGGACAGCCGGTGCTCGTCGGCTGGTGCTCCATCGGCAATCCTTTCACCGCCGAGATCATGGCGGCCCAGGGCTACGACGCGATCAACGTCGACGCCCAGCACGGGGCGCTGGACTACGCCGCGCTCCTTCCCATGCTACAGGCGGTGCGCGCGTCCGGCGCCGTGCCCCTGGCGCGGGTCCCCTGGCTCGAGCCGGGGATCATCATGAAGACGCTCGACGCGGGCGCCATGGGCATCATCTGCCCCATGGTCAACACGCGCGAGGATGCGGAAGCGCTGGTCTCCTATATGCGCTACCCGCCAAAGGGTCAGCGCAGCTTCGGGCCGACACGCGCGGCCGTCGCCATGCCGGGATACGGCGTCGCGGCGAACGACGAGGTGCTGGCGATGGCGATGATCGAGACCGCCGACGGTGTCCGCAACCTGGAGGAGATCTGCGCCACCCCCGGCCTCGACGGCGTCTATGTCGGGCCGGCCGACCTGACGCTCGGCACCCAGGAGGGGCGGCTGCCGCCCGGCCTCGACCGCGAGGAGCCCGAGATGATCGCCCTCATCCGCCGCATCGCCGACATCTGCCGGGCGAACGGCATCAAGGCGGGCATCCACTGCGGCACGCCCGAGTATGCGCTGCGGACCATCGAATGGGGCTACGAGTGGACCGCGGTGGCGGCCGATTCGCGGCTGCTCGCCGCCGCCGCAGGCGCCTCGGTCGCCTCATGGCGCAGCCTGACGGGCCGGGAGCAAACCGAGGTCAAGAGCGGGAGCATCTACTGACGCCCCCCCGGTCGCCCCTCAGCCGTTGCGGAGGCGCGCGGTCGCGTCCTCGTCGAGGTCCCCGGCGTCGTCGACGACCACGCGATAGGTCTCGCGCGCGGCTTCGGCGGAGACCCAGCGCTCGCGCACGTCGATCGCCACCTGCGGCGCCGGCCGCTCGGTGGGCGCGCCATAGCCGCCGCCGCCGCACGAATAGGAGACGATGGTGTGGCCCTCGGGGATGATCGCCTGGGCGCAGGGGTCGAGCCGGTGGAGGTCGCCGTTGGCATCGCGCCGGAACTGGTTCGCCCGTCCGCCGGGGGTGCCGCCGCGCGCGCCCTCCGGCGCGGTGACGTTGCCGTCGCTGACGTAGCCGACCTCCAGATCGCCCTCGGTCGGCCCGAACTCGCAGTAGACCCCGGCGCCGCCCCGGGTGCGGCCGTGGCCGCCGGAATCGGTGATGAAGTGCCGACCGCGCACGGTGAGCGGGAAGCGCATCTCGTCGAGCTCGATGGAATCCTGATAGGACATGCCGGCGTTGCCGAGATGGCCGATGGAGAGCCACGCGTCAGCCTGGGCGCTCGCCGCGCCGCCGCCCCAGCCGAGGAAGATCTGGTTGACGTAGGCGCCCTTGGTCTTCTCGCTGGTGCCGGAGATGACGCCGAGGGAGGGCGGGATGATCGAGGCGGTGCTCGCCATGCCGTAGCCGTCGCCCAGATCGGCGATGGCGCGGCTCACGGCGTTGCCCACGCGGTCGGCGAGATTGGTCGTGGCCACCGAGCAGCTTGTCGGGTGCTTGGGAATGCCGCAGACGCTGTTCTCCTTGAGGTGCATGCGGACGCGCCTGAAGGAGCCGGTGTTGGTCGGCACCGCTTCGGGGATGCTGTTGAAGACGCCGAGCAGCAGCGTGCTCTCGCAGCAGGCCTGCGACAGGTTGAGGCCGCAGGGCATCGCGTCGGGGTTGTCGCGGAGGTCGATGTCGATCATCGCTTCGTCGGGGTCCACGTCCACCACGATCTTGACCGGAATGCCGTCCTCGGCGTTGGGGAAGGGATCGTGCATCGAGGTGGTCTCGGCGCGGCCGCCCGGCATCTTCCTCACCGCCGCGATCATGAGCTGCTCGCTGTAGTCGAACCACTGGTCGGCGAACTGAGCGAGGGTGTCCCAGCCGATCTCCCGGCCGAAGCCCAGGATCTCGCGCTCTCCGATCCGCGCAGCCCCCAGCGCCGCCAGGTAGTCGCCCCACCATTGCTCCGGCACGCGGATGCGCAGCCGGCACATGCGCACGATGTCCTCGATGTCCTCGTAGTCCCGCTGGATCTGGACGGCCGGGAAGATCAGGGCGCCCTCCTCGTACACGTCGCGCGCGCTGCCATGATAGGTGGTGGCGATGGAGTTGCCGCAGTCCGCCTGATGGGCCTTGGCGACCATGGTGAAGCGGTGCACGCCCTCGTCGTCCACCACCGGTACGAGCGTGGTGTGATCGGCCGGGTGCGAGCAGCCGTGATAGGGCGAGTTGTGGAGATAGGCGTCGCCCCGCTCGAGGTCGGGATGAAACGCCTGCATCGACTCGCACATCATGTCGGCGCCGCGCAGGACGTGGATCGGCAGGCTCTCGTTGACCGTGAGCAGCCGGTTCTCGGCGGTCACGATGCAGCAGGAGAAGTCGCGCGCGCTGTTGAGCACGCCCGAGCGCCCGGTGCGCAGCAGCGTGTTGGCCATCTTGGCGCAGATGGCCTCCATCCGCTTGTTGATGATCGCCATCTGCACGCCGTCCAGCGTGCCGTCGTCGTTGAGGGTCAGCGTGTTCCTTGCCATCGCTCGCCTGCCTCGCTCAGGGCGTTATCAGGAGACTGCCCGAGGGCCGGCGCTCGGCCTTGGCCCCGGGGTCGATCACAACGGTGGTGAAGGACGATTCGATGATGGCCGGCCCTTCGACGGTCTCCCCCGGCCCCATGCCGTCGAAGTGCACCACCCGCGCCTCGACGAAGCCCGTATCGGGGAAGTAGACCGAGCGGCCGGCTTCGATCTCCGGACCGCCGCCGGCACTCTCCACGCTCAGGTTGACGCCGTCGCGCAGGCGGCAGCGCACGTTGGCGCGCCAGCCGACCGTCTCGATGGTCGATTCGGAGTCGGCAAAGGTGAAGAGCGATTCGTGTGTCTTGTGGAAGTCCTCCACGAAGGCCGCGAGCGCGTTCTCGTCCTCGATCCGCCCGCCGCGCAGCGGCACCTCGATCTCCCAGATCTGGCTGGGATAGCGCGCCTCGGCGGTAAACTCGATCTCCTGCTCCAGCGAGCCCGCGCCCGGGCCCTCGATGAAGGCGCGGCATTTCTCCTCCAGCCCTTCGAGCAGCGCGTTCACGCCGTTGAAGTCGAAGCCGCCGGTCGAGGTGTAGAGGGTGCCGCTGTACTCGGCCCGGAGCTCCGAGATCAGCGCACCATGGGCGCTGAGCGCGGCTGCGACCTCGGGTAGGATCACCTGCGCGCAGCCGAGCCGGCGCGCGATGGCGACCGCGTTGAGGCCGGCAGCGCCGCCGCCGCCGACGATCGCGGCCTCGCGCGGGTCGATGCCCTGGTTGACGGTGATGTCCTCGATGGCGTGCACCATGTTCTCGGTCGCGACGCTCATGATCGCCGCCGCCGCCTCGTGCAGCGAGAGGCCGAGCCTCTCTGCGACGTGGCTCTCGATCGCCGCGGCCGCGGCATCGGTCTCCAGCGCCATGGTGCCGCCGAGGAAGTAGGCCGGGTCGATCCAGCCGAGAACCACCGAGGCATCGGTCACCGTCGGCTCGGTGCCGCCGGTGCCGTAGCAGACCGGGCCGGGCACGGCGCCCGCGCTCTTCGGCCCGACATGAAGCAGACCGCCTTCGTCGACCCAGGCGATGCTGCCGCCGCCGGCGCCGATGCTCTTCACGTCCACCGCCGGGAAGCCGGTCATGTGCCCGCGGTAGGGTTGGCCGATCCAGGTCTCCCGCGTCCACGGAATGCGGCCTCCGCGTACCAGGCTCACGTCGAACGTGGTGCCGCCGGTATCGGCGATGATGGCGGTATCGACGCCGCTGTCGGCCTGGGCGTAGGCGCGGCCGGCGATCGGCGCCATGGCCGGGCCGGAGTTGATCGAGTGGATCGGCGCGTGCGCCATGTCGGCGGCATCCATGGCGCCGCCCTGGGTGGTCACCACCAGCACGCGACCGCCGAAGCCCGCGTCGCGCAGACGCGATTCCAGACCGCCCAGATAGTCGCCCATGAGCGGCTTGAGCGAGGCGTCGATGCAGGTGGACGACGCGCGGCGGTACTCGCGGAGCGAGGGGTTGAGCACGTGCGAGAGCGTGTAGGGTACGCCGGGCAGGTGGCGCTCGAGCAGCGCGCCGACGCGCAGCTCGTGCGCCGGGTTGACGATCGACCAGAGCAGGCAGACGGCAATCGCCTCGATCTCCCGGTCCTTCAGTTCTTCGATGATCGCGACGACGGCCGCCTCGTCGAGCGGCTCGGTCACGGTGCCGTCGTAGGCCACCCGCTCGGGCACCTCACAGGTGAGCGAGCGCGGCACGTAGGGCTCGGGGTAGGGCACGGTGAAGTTGAACGGCTCGATGCGCCCGCCCTCGCGAAACACCAGAACGTCCGGGTGCCCCTTGGTGGTGAGGAAGGCGGTGCGCGCGGTGTTGCCGGTCACGATCGCGTTGATCGCGTGCGTGGTGCCGTGGATCAGCATCTCGCCCCGGCCGAGCAGGGTATCGCGGCTCTCGCCCAGGTCCGCGGCGGCGCGGGAGAGCGTCTCCAGCACGCCGGCGACCGGGTCCGACGGCGTCGTCGGCGCCTTGTACATGCGCAGGCCGCCGTCGTCCGACTCGACGACGAGGTCGGTGAACGTTCCCCCGGTATCGACCGCGAATCGCATGGCACTCCCGCCGTGTCGTCTAGCCGCTACGGCCGGCGGTTCGGCCGCCGGGCGGGCGCGACCCTAGCCCGGATATCTCACCGATGTCACGGGTGGCGGCGGCGGACGCCTCACGGCTCCGCGTATTCCAGAAGCAGGTCCTTGGCGTCGACCGATTGCCCGGCCGCGACGTGCAGAGCCGCGACCGTGCCGTCCCGCTCCGCGTGCAGCGCGGTTTCCATCTTCATCGCCTCGATCGTCATCAGCAGGTCACCGGCGATGACCGCGCGCCCGCTCGCGACCGCCAGCGAGGCCACGACGCCCGGCATCGGCGCCGACACGTGGCACGGGTTAGCGGGATCGGCCTTCGGCCGGCGGGCGACGCTCGCCGCCGCCTCGCCGTGCTCGATCTTGAGGGTGCGCGGCTGGCCGTTCAGCTCGTAGAAGACGCGCACCGCGCCGTCCTCGTCGGTCTCGCCGATCGCGAGGCAGCGAATGACGAGGGTCCGTCCGCGCTCGATCTCGACCGAGACCTCGCGCTGCGGCGGCAGGCCATAGAAGAACACATCGGTCGGCAGCGCCGAGACCGGGCCATACTTCTCCTGCTCGGCGGCATAGTCCGCGAACACCCTGGGGTACATGAGCCAGGAGCAGAGGTCCTCCTCCGAGAGCGACCAGCCGGTCTCCTCCTCCGCACGGGCGCGCTCGGCCGCGAGGTCCGCCGGCGGCAGCACGGCGCCGGGGCGTCCCTCGATCGGCTTCTCGCCCTTGAGGATCTTGCTGGCGAGCGGCTCGGGGAAGCCGCCCGGCATCCGGCCCAGCTCGCCCCGGAACAGGCCCACGACGGAATCGGGGAACGCGATCTCCCGCTCGGGGTCCTCGACATCGGCGCGGCTGAGGCCGCCGGAGACCATGACCAGCGCCATGTCGCCCACCACCTTGGAGGTCGGCGTCACCTTCACGATGTCGCCGAACATCCGGTTCACCTCGGCGTAGGCGTGCGCCACCTCGTGCCAGCGCTCGGCGAGGCCCAGCGCGCGCGCTTGCTCGCGGAGGTTGGTGAACTGCCCGCCCGGCATCTCGTGCAGGTAGACCTCGGATGCCGGCGCCCGCATGTCGGTCTCGAACGCGGCGTACTGGGCGCGTACGACCTCCCAGTAGTCGGAGATTTCCCGCACGCGCTCGGGATCGAGCCCGGTATCGCGCGCAGCACCCCTCAGCGCCTCCACCACCGAGCCGAGGCAGGGCTGGGAAGTGAAGCCCGAGAGGCTGTCCATGGCGAGGTCCGCCGCGTCGACGCCCGCGTCGGCCGCGGCCAGCACGCTGGCGCCGGCGATCCCCGAGGTGTCATGGGTGTGGAAGTGTACCGGAAGCCCGGTCTCCTCCTTCAGCGCGTGCACCAGCTCGCGGGCGGCGGCGGGCTTGACCAGCCCGGCCATGTCCTTGATGCCGAGGATGTGGGTGCCCGCATCGCGCAGGTCGCGGGCGAGGTCGAGATAGTAGGCGAGGTTGTAGCGGCTGCGGCTCGGATCGTGCAGGTCGCCCGTGTAGCAGATCGCAGCCTCGCAGAGCCGCCCGGTCTCCAGCACCGAATCGATCGCGACGCGCATGTTCTCGACCGCGTTGAGGGGATCGAAGATGCGGAAGAGATCGATACCGGACTCAGCCGCCCTTGCCACGAAGCCCTGGACCACGTTGTCGGGGTAGTTGGTGTAGCCGACGGCGTTCGACGCGCGCAGCAGCATCTGCAGCAGGATGTTGGGAGCGTGAGCGCGCAGGCGGGCGAGGCGCTCCCACGGGCATTCGTTGAGGAAGCGCAGCGACACGTCGAAGGTCGCCCCGCCCCAGCATTCGAGCGAGAAGAGCTGCGGCAGGTTGTGCGCGTAGGCCTCCGCCACCCGGCAGATGTCGTAGGTGCGCATCCGGGTCGCGAGCAGCGACTGGTGGGCGTCCCGCATGGTGGTGTCGGTGAGGAGCAGGCGGGTCTCCGCCAGCATCCATGCCGCGACCGCCTCCGGCCCCTGCGCGTCGAGCAGCGCCTTCGCGCCGGGCGCGGGCGCCTCGGCATGGAGCGGGGGCGGGACGGGATTGCGCGCGTGCGCCGGCGGCGCGGGGCGGCCCTTCACCTCGGCGTGGCCGTTGACGGTGGTCTCGGCGATGTAGCGGAGCAGGCGGCTCGCCCGATCGCGCGGGCGGGAGAAGGTGAGAAGCTCCGGGTTGTCGTCGATGAAGCGGGTCGTCACTTGCCCGCGCCGGAACGACTCGTCGTCGATGAGGCGCTCGAGGAAGGCGATGTTGGTCGCGACCCCGCGAATGCGGAACTCCCGCAGCGCGCGCCCCATGCGGTCGATCGCGGCCTCCCGCGAGGGCGCCCATGCGGTGACCTTCTCCAGCAGCGAATCGTAGTGGCGGGTGATGACCGCGCCCGTGTACGCGGTGCCGCCGTCGAGGCGAATGCCGAACCCGGTGGGCACCCGATAAGCGGTGATCCGCCCGTAGTCGGGGATGAAGCGGTCGAGCGGGTCCTCGGTGGTGATTCGGCATTGCACGGCGTGGCCGCGCAGGGCGATCTCGTCCTGGGGCGGACAGGCGGCGTCCGGGTCGGTGCCGATGACACCGCCCTCGGCGATGCGGATCTGGGCCCGCACCAGGTCCACGCCGGTCACCTGCTCGGTGACGGTGTGCTCCACCTGGATGCGCGGGTTCACCTCGATGAAGTGAAAGAGGCCGGTATCGAGATCGTGCAGGAACTCCACAGTGCCGACGTTGAGATAGTCGGCCGCCTTCGCCAGGGCGAGCGCGTGCCCGGTGAGGGCGTCGCGGCCCTCCGCAGGCAGGTCGGGAGCAGGCGCGCACTCCACGATCTTCTGGTTGCGGCGCTGCACCGAGCAGTCCCGCTCGAAGAGGTGGACGACGGTGCCGGAGGCATCGGCCGCGATCTGCACCTCCAGGTGGCGGGCACGCCGGATGAAGCGCTCGAAGTAGATGTCGTCCTTGCCGAAGGCGGCGTCCGCCTCGCGCCGCGCCGCGAGCAGGGCGGCCTCGAACTCGTCCGGCTCGTCGACCGTTCGCATGCCGCGACCGCCGCCGCCCCAGCTCGCCTTGAGGATGCCCGGAAAGCCCACCTCGCGCACGAGCGCCAGCGCGGCCTGAGGGTCCGCTGGCAGCGCCTCGGTCGCGGGCACCGTGGGCACGCCGGCGGCGGCCGCGATGGCGCGCGCGGAGACCTTGTCGCCGAGTCGGCGCAGCGTCTCCGGGCGCGGCCCGATGAAGGTGAGCCCCGCCGCCTCGCAGGCCTCGGCGAGCTCCGGCGACTCGGAGAGGAAGCCGTAGCCGGGATGAATGGCGTCGCTTCGGGTCTCGACCGCGACGCGGACGATGTCATCCACCGCGAGGTAGGCGGTGACCGGGCCGCGCCCCTCGCCGATGCAGTAGGACTCGTCCGCCTTGAAGCGATGCAGCGCGAGGCGGTCCTCGTCGGCGTAGACCGCGACCGTGGCCTTGCCCATCTCGTTGGCGGCGCGCAGGACGCGGATGGCGATCTCGCCCCGGTTGGCCACAAGAATTCGCTGGAATGCGCTCATCGGCTCACCACTCGCCCGCCCGTCCGATGACGGGCCGGACCGGTGTTCTACAGGGGTGGCGCTCTCCGCGGAAGACGCCACCCTCGCGGGCCATTTCCGCCCGGCCTCCCGACGCGGCCGATCAGAGGGCGTCGGTCTCGATGATGTCCACGCCCCGCTGGCGGTCGATCAGGTAGATCAGTCCGCGATCGTCCACGGTCACGTCGTTCGACGAGGCCCGCTCGCATCCCTCCGGCGGGTCGGGAACGTAGCGCGCGACCTCGCGCGGCGCGAAGGGGTCGGTCACGTCCACGAGCCGCAGGCCCTGGGCGAACCAGGCGAAGGGCACCACGTCGCCCACGAACCTGTCCGAGGGCTGGTGGCAGCCGGTCATGTCCGGCTGCGGGCTGCCGTCCCGATCCACGCCGTCCACGTGAATCGTGCTGATCGGGATCGGGCAGCGCTCGTCGGTGATGTCGTAGACCCAGGCGAAAGCCGGCGGCGCCGGCCACAGCTTCGCCACGTCCTCGTCCGCCACTACCATGATGCGCCGGCCCTTGAGCGGGTGCGGGAAGGGCAGGCAGGTATGGGTGGGATGGGGGAAGGCGGGGCTGGTGTTGACGCCGGAGACCAGCGTCGGCCGCGCCATGTCCTCGATATCGAGAATGAAGAGGCCGTGGTGCCAGTAGCTGACGTAGAGCCGGTCGCCGAGGCGGAGCGGATGATGACAGCGCGGCGCCACCCACTCGCCCCAGGGATAGTCCTCGCCGCCGGCCTCCCACTGGCCGGGTATCCACCAGCGGCCGACCTCTTCGGGCTGCGCCGGGTCGGCGAGGTCGAGGATCATCACGATATTGCCGACGTAGCCCTCCGCCGTCGGCGAGATGTAGGCGTAGCGCCCGTCGAAGGTGAAGCGGTGCACGCCCTTGCCGGCGGTGCGCCACTTCGTGATGAGCGCCGGCTCGGCGGGGTTCGAGACGTCGTAGATGCCGAGACCGCCGCCGAAGCCGTTGGCGTCGCTCCCGCCGCCGCCGAGCCGCTCGTGATTGACCAGCATCACGCCGTCGGCCGCGCGGACCTTGTGCGAGTGCCAGCCTTCCGGCAGCTCGATGCGGGCGAGCGTGCGCGGCTTCGCCGGGTCCGCCACGTCGACGATGGTGGTCCCGGACGGCCAGCGCATGTGGCCGATGAAGAGGGTGGTGCCGTCGACCCAGACCTGCCCGCCGCCGGGGCAGTCGATATGGGCAATGCGGCGGGTGCGGTGCGCGTCGGCCATCGTCGTGCGGCGCCCGCTACGAGCGGCCTTCGAGCGCGCGGCGGACGGCGACGAGCTGACCGGCCCGCTTCCCCTGCAACGCCTTGATGTCGTCCGGCGTGTAGGAGAAGATTCCGGTCCCGGTCTTCATGCCGAGATCGCCCTTGGCGGTCCTCTCCGTGATGTATCCGCTCACGTTGTCGCGGTTGCAGAGGTCGGCGTTCAGGTAGCTGCCGACCGCCTGGTAGATGTCGAGGCCGGCCATGTCGAGCAGCGACATCGGCCCCACCACCGCGAGCTTGTAGCCGATGCCCCAGGAGACGCAGGTATCCAGGCCCTCCGGCTCGATGACGCCGTTCTCCACCAGGTCGCAGGCCTCGCGCATGATGGCGTAGAGGATGCGGTTCTCGACGAAGCCGGGCACGTCCTTCTTGACCACCACCGGCAGCAGGTTGAGGTCCTTGATCGCCTGCACCATGCGGTCGACGGTGGCCTGCGAGGTCTCGGCGCCGGCGATGACCTCGATGACCGGGATGATGAAGGGCGGGTTGGACCAGTGCATGCCGACCACCCGGCCCGGTGCCGAGTTGCCCTCCTGCAGCGTCGTCACCGGGATGCCCGAGGTGTTGGAGGCGAGGATGCAGTCCTTCGACACCAGCGTGTCCAGGTCGGCGAACACGGCGCGCTTGATGTCGGCCTTCTCCGGCACGCTCTCCAGGACCAGATCGCAGCCGGCGACGGCGTCCGCCAGCGTGTCGTGATAGCTGATCAGCTCCGCCCCGCCGCGATCCGGCATGCCCAGCTTCTCGAGCACGCCGAAGGCGATGGCCGCAGCGCCCGGCGCCTTCTCCAATTGCGCCGCCTCCGTGTCGAAGGCGCGTACCGTGAGCCCGCCGCGCGCGAGCGTCGCCACCATGCCGGGCCCCATGGTGCCCAGGCCGATCACCGCTGCCGTGGTCATGTCCGTCGTTCTCCCTGTCCTGACTGCCTGTTCGGGTTCCCGCCTAGACGAGGCGGACGGTGTCGCCCGCGCCGTCGCGGCCCCATTTCTTGAAGTGACCGAGCGCCTCCAGCGCCGGCCGGTCGCTCGCCACGAAGAGGACGGCGGTCTCGCTGTCGGAATCGTTGACGTGCCGGCACCAGGCGCCGCCCGGCACCGCGAGCGTATCGAACGGGGCCCAGTCGAAGCGCACGTCGCCAACGACGCTGTGGCCGCGTCCTTCGAGCGGGGCGACCAGCAGGCTCGCGGTCTGCCTGAGAGGCTGCGTGCTCTCGCCGGGGCGCAGCATCTGGGCGAAGAAGGTCATCGTCTTGAACACCGGGCCGCCGCGGGTGGGGTCCACGTATTCCACCATCAGGGCCTCGTAAGGATCGCCGTCGCGCTCCCGGTGCTCCTCCAGCAGCGTACGCATGGGCTCCCAGCGATAGACGTACATCGGGGACGACGTGCCGCTGCCGCGCGCGTGCGGCACGAAGCAGGGCATCAGGCCGCCGCTGCCGTATATCTCTGCCGAGTAGTCGGGGCTGAAGCGGGCGGACTGCTCGCGGGCCGCGATCGCGCGGCCGTCGCGTTCCTCCTTGTAGTCGTGCTCGAAGTAGATCGCGTTGAGCACCTCGACCAGCGGCAGGTCGAGCACCGAGAGGTTGACCGCCGCCTCGTCGCCCTTGTTGCCGTGGTTGTGCCACGTGTCCTGTGGCGTCAGCACCATGTCGCCGGGGCCGAACACGATGTCCTCGCCCTCGACGCCGGTGAAGTTCATCGTGCCCGTGAGACCGAGGCGGATGGCGTTGGGCGAGTGGCGGTGGGGCGGCATCACCTCGTTGGGGTCGTTGAGCCGGTAGGCGGTGTACATGGTGGAGACCGTCGCCCGCGTCGGCGCAAGGCCGGGATTCACCAGGATCAGCGAGCGGCGCTCGGAATCCGCCATCGAGACCAGCGCCGCCGAGCGGCGCAGCAGGGGCTCGATCTCGCTCTCGTAGCGCCACAGATGGGGGACCGCGCCGCGGCCCGCCATGAGCTGCTTGATCTCGTCGTGGTCGACCTCGGTGGTGGTCGCCCAGAAGGGGAACATGTGGCCGCGGTGGACGTCGTCGTAGAGCGCGGCGAGCGCCGCCTCGCGATCGTCCGTCCCGGTAGCCGCCCGCTGCGCCTCGGTCATCGCCGCCCGCCGCCTCTCGCGCCCGCCCGCCGTCGGCGGCCGCCGCTCTGACGCACTAGAGTATGTGGCGCCTCCGCCCCCGGCAACCGGGCAGGGCACAGACGAGGCACAAGGTTCTTGACCTCCCGGTCCGAGTATGGTTCGTCTAGGCCACTGGACGCGCTCATCCAGAGCGGTGGAGGGACAGGCCCTTCGAAGCCGCGGCAACCGCCCAGAGCGGTGCCAATGCCTGATCGATGAGTCAGCCGAAGGCGGTGCTCCGCTCTCGGCGCTCGCAGAGCGCGTAGGAGTGAGGAGGAGTACCGCCGGATGACGAATCCGTACGTGCCGCCATCAGCCCCACCCGGGGCCGCGTCCCGTTTCACCTGTACCTAGGCTGCCGCGCGTAGCCGATCCCGACGGGCACGACGCTTGGAAGACTCTGGTCCTCCGAGCGTCCGGCGCCGCCACCGCGTGGTGCGGCGTCGCCGCCCCAAAACCCCACTCGAAAGGAGCAATTCCATGTCCGACACCAGTGCAACGCCCGGCCTGAACGGCGTCAACGTCGAGCACCTGCTCGGCGCCCGCAACGCGCTCGGCGAGACTCCCGAAGCCGGCCTCTTCAAGTGGCGCGTCACCAACCAGTGGCTGCACGGCACCCACAGCGCGTCTTCCGTCGAGGGTTATTTCGGCCTCGGCGGCGAGCACGACCACAAGGCGACCTACAAGTTCGAGTCCGACCATCCGCTCGTGTTCGCGGCCGAGGATAATGCCGCGACGCCGGTGGAGATCGTCCTCGTCGGCCTGGCGAGCTGCCTCACCGCAGGCGTCGCGGCGGTCGCGCAGGTGCGGGAGATCCAGCTTCGCTCGGTCACGGCCACGGTCGAGGGCGATATGGACATCGCCGGCATCCTCGGCGCCGACCCCGATATCCGTAACGGCTTCAGCAACGTCCGGGTCACCTACGACATCGATGCCGACGCCTCGCCCGAGGACATCCAGGCGCTCGTCGCCCAGTCGCAGAAGCGCTCGGCCGTGTTCGACATCCTGACCAACCCGGTGAACGTCTCGGTCGAGGTGAGCTGAGCCCGGCCGTGCATACGACCACCGTCGTCGTCGGGGCCGGGCATGCCGGCCTTGCCGTGAGCCATTGCCTCGCCGCGCGCGGGATCGACCATGTGGTGATCGAGCGCGGCGAGGTGGCCCACACGTGGCGGACGGAGCGCTGGGAGTCGCTCCGTCTGCTCACGCCCAACTGGCTGACCCGGGTGCCCGGCCTCGCCTACGACGGTGACGATCCCGACGGCTTCATGACCATGGCCGAGGTGGTGGCGTTCATCGAACGCTACGCCCGGCTCGTCGCGCCGCCGCTGGAGACCGGCACCACGGTCGAATCGCTGACGGCCGGCGGCGAGGGCTACGAGGTGGTCACCGATCGCGGCGTCTGGCGCTGCGCCAGTGCGGTCGTCGCCTCCGGCGCCTGCAACCTGCCGAAGGTGCCGGCGGCCGCGGCCGCACTTCCCGGCGGCGTCGAATCGGTGACGCCCATGGACTACGCGCGGCCCGAGGCGCTGCCGGAAGGCGGCGTGCTGGTGGTGGGCGCGTCGGCGTCTGGCGTGCAGATCGCGGACGAGGTCCACCGCTCCGGCCGGCCCGTGACGCTCGCGGTGGGCGAGCATGTCCGCATGCCGCGCATCTACCGGGGCAGGGACATCCTGTGGTGGATGGATCGCACCGGCCTGCACGACGAGCGCTACGACGAGATCGACGACATCGTCCGCGCGCGCCGGCTGCCCTCGCCCCAGCTCGTGGGCACGCCGGAGCGCATCACGCTCAATCTCAACGCGCTCACCGACGCGGGCGTCAGGCTCGTCGGTCCGCTCGCCGGGTTCTCGGACGGCACGGCGCAGTTCGGAGGCTCGCTCCGCAACAAGTGCACGCTCGCCGATCTCAAGCAGGGTCGGCTGCTCGACACGATCGACGAGTGGGCCGCCGAGAACGGGGTCGACGACGAGGTGGAGCCGCCGCAGCGCTTCGAGGCGACGCGGGTGGAGGAGACGCCGCCGCTCACGCTCGATCTCGCGCGGAACGGGATCAGGACCGTGATCTGGGCGACCGGCTACGAGGCCGACCACTCCTGGATCGACCTGCCCGTCTTCGACCACAAGGGCAGGCTCCGCCACGATGGCGGCGTGGTGACCGGCGCGCCCGGCCTCTACCGGATCGGCCTAAATGTCCTGCGCCGCCGCAAGTCGAGCTTCATCCACGGCATCGAGGACGATGCCCGCGACCTGACGGCACATCTGGTGGCCTACGTCGGGGCGGGGGAGCCCGGCGCCCGCGCCTGACACCGCGTCCGGCCGCCGTGCGTCATCGCGGCTCGCGGACATTCGTGCCATCATCGGCGCGAGGGGCGCCTCGCCCCGGTGACGCCATTCGGGAGACGTGAAACATGGGGCGCAAGGTCATCATCACCTGCGCGGTGACAGGCTCGGCCGACACGGTGGAGAAGAACCCGGCGGTGCCGGTGACGCCCGACGAGATCGCGCGCTCCGCGATCGACGCGGCCAAGGCGGGCGCGGCCATCGTGCACGTGCACGTGCGCGATCCCGAGACCGGCAAGGCCAGCATGGAGCTCGACCACTACCGCGAGACCGCCGGCCGGATTCGCCAGAGCGACACCGATGTCGTGCTGAACCTCACCACCGGCTACGGCGCCCGCCTCAGCCCCGGCGTGGAGGACCCCTTCGACTACGGGCCCGGCACCACCCTCACCGCGCCGGCGCGGCGGATCGCCCACGTGGGCGAGCTCAGGCCCGAGATCTGCAGCCTCGACGTGGCGACCATGAACTCCGGCGGCATCCGCGACCACAGCGTCATGATCAACTCGCCGCCCCAGCTCCGCTACATGGCCGACGCCATGCGCGGGTGGGGCGTGGTGCCCGAGCTCGAGGTCTTCGACGTGGGCCACGTGCGGCTCGCGGCGAACCTGATCGAGAAGGGGCACGTCGAGGCTCCCGGGTTCTTCCAGCTGTGCCTCGGCATCGAGTGGGGCGCCCCGGCCACGCCGGAAGCGCTCTCCTACATGAAGAGCCTGCTGCCCGCCGGCGCGCACTGGGCCGCGTTCGGCATCTCCCGCGACCAGCTCCCGGTGATCGGGCTCTCGGTGTTGCACGGCGGCCATGTCCGCACCGGACTCGAGGACAATCTCTATCTCGGGCGGGGCGCGCTCGCGCCTTCCAATGCTGCGCTGGTGGAGCAGGCGGTCAGCCTGATCCGCATGCTGGGGGCGGAGCCGGCGACGGCGGCCGAGGCGCGCGAGATTCTCGGTACGCGCAACTGAGCCGGCCGGCGCGCGCTCCGGCCCCGGCGCGGATGCGCGGCACCCGGCATCGGTGTAGAAACGGCGCAGCGACCGCGACGGGGGCAGACGAGCCATGATCCCGCTGATCGACATCGCGCCCTTCCTCCACGGCTCGGCGGCCGACAAGGCGCGCACGGCGCGCGCGCTCGACGATGCCTGCCGCGAGATGGGCTGGCTGGTGATCACGGGCCACGGCGTGGCGGACGCGCTCATCGAGGAGATGCACGCCGTCAGCCGCGCCTACTTCGCGCTGCCCTACTGGGAGAAGATGAAGCACAAGATGCCGGCGGACCGTTACCGCGGTTACACGCCGCCGGGGACGGAGAGCCTTGCCTACAGCCTGGACGAGGAGCGCCCGCCCGACCTCAAGGAGGCGTTCAGCATGGGGCCGGTGGATGGGGCTTGCGACGAGTATCACTACGGCGCCGCCGGTGCGCGCTATTTCGCGCCCAACATCTGGCCCGACCGGCCCGAGGCCATGCCCCGGGTCTGGGAGGCCTACTATCGCGAGATGACCCGGCTGTCCGCCGACCTGATGCGGATATTCGCGCTCGCCCTCGACATGCCGGAGGAATTCTTCCAGCCGAAGATCGACGAGCACATCACCAATTTCAGCGCCATCTACTACCCGGCGCAGGAGGAGGCGCCGCAGGCCGAGCAGCTTCGCGGCGGTGCCCATACCGACTACGGCTCCCTCACGCTGGTGCACTGCGATACCGCCGTGGGCGGGCTGCAGGTCCAGACCGAGGACGGCGCCTGGGAGGACGTGCCCTGGCTGCCCGACAGCTTCTCCGTCAATCTCGGCGACCTCATGGCGGAGTGGACCAACCATCGCTGGCGCTCGACCATGCACCGCATCGCCAACCCGCCCCGCGACAAGGCGCACCTCGATCGCCTGTCGCTCATCTTCTTCCACCAGCCCAACTACGACGCCGTGATCGAGTGCCTGCCGAGCTGCGTCAGCGCCGACAATCCGGCGCGTTACGGGCGCACCACCTCGGGCGAGCACATCACGATGAAGCTGACCAAGCAGCGCGCGCCGGGGCTGGAGGCCGCGGCGGCCGGCGGGTCGGAAGGGCGGCCGAAGGCGTGGCTCTACCCGCCCGAGCAGGAGGAGCGCGCCGGCTGAAGGCCGCACCGCAGGTCTCACCCAAATGTGAATGGAGTTGGGATTCCGTGTGGCGCCCGCATGCTAGCATCGCGCCATGATCGAAAGACCGAGACTCGGAACCCTGCTCCGCGCCGGAGCGCTCGTCGCGGCACTCGCCCTGGTGCCGATGGCGGCGCAGGCGGACGATCCCGCGGCCCACCCCGCAGCCGATCCCAAGGTGGTGCTGGAACTCTTCACCTCCCAGGGCTGCTCGTCGTGCCCGTCGGCCGATGCGCTGCTGGGCGAGCTGTCGGACACGCGGGACGACGTGGTCGCCCTCTCGTTCCACGTCGATTACTGGGACTATATCGGCTGGGAGGACCCGTTCGCGTCGGCGGAGACGACGGCGCGGCAGAGGGCGTATGCGAAGTCGCTCGGCATCGCCTACGTCTACACGCCCCAGCTCGTGGTCGACGGCGCCCACCATGTGGTCGGGTCCAGGCGGGACGACGTGAGGAACGCGATCGCCGCATCGAAGACGGTGAAGGCGAGGCGGGTGCCTGTCACGCTGGCGACCACGGCCTCCGGCGGGATTGCCATCGAGATCGGCGCCGACGACAGCTACTACGGGTCCGCCAGGATCATGCTGGTGGCGATCGACCGGGCGCACACGACGCCCGTCGATGCTGGCGAGAACCGGGGGCGCACGCTCACCAACTACAACGTGGTGCGCGAGTTCCAGTCCATCGGGAGATGGACCGGCGGCGCCACGTCGCTCGAGCTGGGGCCGGAGTCAACCAAGGGTCTCGGCGACGGCTGCGCGGTCCTCGTGCAGCAGGGCTGGGAGGGTCACGGCCGCATCCTGGGCGCGGATCTGCTCTGGCTCGACGGGGTCTGACCCTCGCTCTGCCGGCGCGCCGGCCGTTAGGCGCCCGTCACTCCGAGAGCGCGCGTGACACCAGCCCTGAGAGACGCCGGGTAAAGGCCGAAGGATCGGGCACCGGCTCGCCTTCGAGGATGAGCGCCTGATCCATCAGCAGGTGGGCGGCGTCCTCGAGCGCATCGGTCGCTCCCTTCTGCCCGACCATCCTGGCCAGCGCCCGGGTCAGGTCGTGGCCGGGGTTGATCTCGAGCACGCGCTTCTGCGCCGGCACCTCGTGCTTGTGCTGGCGCAGCAGCCGCTCCAGGTGCATGTCGATGTCGCCCTCGTCGGCGACGAGGCAGACCGGGCTCTCGGTCAGGCGCTCCGAGGTCCGCACGTCCTTGACCGCGTCCGCCAGCGTGAGCTTCACCAGAGCGATCAGCTTGTCGATCTCGACCGCCGCCGGTGCGTCGGCCGCCGCCGTCTTCTTCTCTTCGTCCTCGACGGCAAAGCGGTCGAGGTCCGATGCACCCTGGGTGACCGAGCGGAACGGCTTCTCTTTGTAGGCGCCGATCATCGGCAGCCAGAACTGGTCGACAGGGTCGGCCATGAGCAGCACGTCGATGCCACGCGCGCCGAATCCCTCGATCTGCGGGCTGCGCCGGAGCGCCTGCGGGTCCTCGCCGCTGATGTAGTAGATCGCCTCCTGCTGCTCCGGCATGGCCTCGACATACTCGTCGAGGGAGAGCCAGCGCTCCCCGCCCTGCACGGACTGGAAACGCACGAGCGGCAGCAGCTTGTCCTTCTGCTCGGCGTCCTCGTAGAGCCCTTCCTTCAGCACCGCGCCGAAGTTCTGCCAGAACGACGCGTACTCCTCGGGCGCCTTCTTGGCCCGCTTGGCGAGGTCGGAGAGGACCCGCTTGACCAGCCCGGCGCGGATCTTCGCCAGGATCGGGTCGTTCTGCAGGGTCTCGCGACTGACGTTGAGCGCGAGATCGGCCGAATCCACCACGCCCCGCACGAAGCGGAGATAGGACGGCAGCAGCCCCTCGCACTCGTCGGTGATGAAGACCCGCCTGACGTAGAGCCGCACACCGTGCCGGCGCATCGGGTCGAACAGGTCGAAGGGCCTGGTGTCGGGCACGAAGAGGAGGGCGGTGTATTCGATCCGCCCTTCGGCGTGCAGGTGGATGGTGTGCCAGGGGTCGCCCGGCACGTGGGCGACGTGGTGGTAGAACTCGCGGTACTGGTCCTCGCCGATCTCGCTCCTCGGCCGGCTCCAGAGGGCCGAGCCCTCGTTGACCATCTCCTTCTGGCCGCCCTCGTTCTCGAGCCAGATCGGCAGGCCGACATGGTCGGAGTAGGCCTTGACGACGGTGCGGATGCGGAGCGGCTCCAGGAACTCCCGCGCCTCCTTGCGCAGGTGGAGCTCGATGCGGGTGCCGCGTGCGGCGTCAGCCTCGGGCGCGATGGTGAAGGAGCCGGTCCCGTCCGAGCGCCAGCGCCAGCCCTCGGCCTCGTCCGCCCTGCGGGTCACGACCTCGACGCGCTTCGCGACCATGAAGGAGGAGTAGAAGCCCACGCCGAACTGGCCGATGAGCCCGGCGGCGAGCCCGGCCGGTCCGTCCTGCCCGTCCTCCTCGTCCGCCCCGTCGCCGCCCTGCGCCTCGGCCATCTGCTTGACGAACGCCTCGGTGCCCGAGCGCGCTATGGTGCCGAGATTGTCGATCAGCTCGTCGTGGCTCATGCCGATGCCGTTGTCGGCGACCGCCAGCACGCCGGCCTTGGCGTCGGGCGTGATCGTCACCTGGAGCGCGGCATCGTCGCCGAGCAGGTCGGGCTGCGTGATCGCCGCGTAGCGCAGCTTGTCGCACGCGTCGGATGCGTTGGAGATCAGCTCGCGCAGGAAGATCTCCTTGTCGCGGTAGAGCGAGTTGGCCATGAGGCCAAGCAGCTTGCTGACCTCGGCCTGGAACGCGTGGCGCTCCCCGTTCGTGTTCGCCATCAGCCCCTCCGATGAGCCCGTTGGCCGGCGTGTCGGGGCGCTATATGAGACGAAGCCGCGAGCGGTTCAAGCCCGCGCTCGCTCGCCCCGGGCGACGAGGGCGGGCAGGCGAGTGCCTACTCCAGCGCGCCGAGCTGTTCGCCGTCGAGAAGCCGTTCCAGGACGATGCCGTCGGACTGTTCGTAGCGGCCGTCGCCCAGCGGCGTGACGTACTTGCAGAATTCCTTGGGGCCCATCGGAATGCCCGGGTAATTGGTGCAGAATTGGCCGGCGTCGTCGAAGTGATACGTTCCATCGTAGTTGAACGTGCCAAACAACGTCTTCGCCTTCAATTTGGCCGTTCCATCGGCGGAGAAATACTCCGCTGCGTTTATGTTTCTCTTGGTATCGACGCTGATGACGGTATTCCCCACGACGAGGTCCCGGACTTCGGCAACGGTCATCTGGCCGGCGGGCGTGGCGGCTTCCGGCGCGGCAGGTTCCGGCGCTATCGAGGCCATCTGCGGCGGCTGACAGGCCGCGACGGTGAGACCCAGGGCCGTGGCCGCCAAGCCGGCGGCTGCAATCTTCGCGAGACGAGCCATTCGATTATCTCCCGGCGAGAGGAACGGATGAGTTGTGCAGGACCATTCTAGCTGACTGCGTGAATTGACATAGCTGCGATTGCCGAGGGCGGATCGCCCTGGAGCCGGCATATGGGCGCGCCGACTCGGGCACGACGCCAGGGCTCGCTCCCGCGAGAAGACCGCGGAAAGGCTACTTCAGCTCGTCCAGCCGATTGCCCTCGAGAATCCGCTCCGTGATGCCCTCGTCGTACGATTGCTGATACCGACCGTCATCCAGCGGAACGATGTGGTTGCACCGATCCTTCCCGTAAATCGGCAGGGTAGGAAAATTCACACAACTCGCACCCTGCTCATTGAAGTAATGCGTTCCATCAAACTCTACGATTGTGCCGTTGTGCCCGATCACCTTGAGTCTTGCCGTACCGTCAGGCGCGAAATAGGTGGCCGCGCGCCGGCCCTGGACGGTGCCTATAGCGGTCTTGCCGACGAATAGCTCCTCGACCTCGGCCGGGGTCAGCGCGTCGGAGGGATGAGGCAGCACTTGCGGTTGGCACGCAGCGACGACGAGACCGAGTGCGGCGATTGGCAAACCGATGGCGGCGATTCTATTGATACGGATCATTAGATTGCCTCCCCATTCGGCGGCCGAGATAAGATTTGTGATGATGTTGAATTATTGGAAAACAAAATAGTCGCCTCCTGAATTGGGTTGTCAAGGACGCAGGGGGACGGGATCGCTGAACGGGCTTGCCAAACCGGGCGGGACCGCCAATCCTCCCGCCATGGCTCGGCCCGTTGCCGAAAACGCCTCCGTCACCGCGCTGCTCGGCCCGACCAATACGGGCAAGACCCACCTGGCGGTCGAGCGGATGCTGGCTCACCGCACCGGCATGATGGGCTTTCCGCTCCGCCTGCTTGCCCGCGAGGTCTACGACCGGGTCGCGGAGGCGAAGGGGGAGCAATCCGTCGCCCTGGTGACGGGGGAGGAGAAGCGGGTCCCGGCGGAGCCGCGCTATTTCGTCTGCACCGTGGAATCGATGCCGCTGGAGCGGGCGGTCGAGTTCGTCGCCGTGGACGAGATCCAGCTCGCCGGCGACCGCGAGCGCGGCCACGTCTTCACCGACCGCCTGCTCCGCGCGCGCGGCACGGCGGAGACCATGTTCCTCGGCGCGGACACGATGCGCCCGCTGCTCCGCACGCTCGTGCCCGAGGCGCGATTCACCGCCCGGCCCAGGCTGTCCACTCTCTCGCACGAGGGGCACTGCAAGCCCGCGCGCCTCAAGCCCCGCAACGCGGTCATCGCGTTCTCGACCGAATCGGTCTACGCGCTGGCCGAGCGCATCCGCGGGCTCCGGGGCGGCTGCGCGGTGGTGCTGGGGGCGCTCAGCCCGCGCACGCGGAACGCCCAGGTGGCGCTTTACCAGGCGGGCGAGGTGGACAGCCTGGTCGCCACCGACGCCATCGGCATGGGGCTCAACCTGGACCTGGAGCATGTGGCGTTCTCCGCCTATCGGAAGTTCGACGGCCGTTCCACGCGGATGCTGTCGGCCGCCGAGATTGCGCAGATCGCCGGCCGCGCTGGCCGCAACCTCACCGACGGCAGCTTCGGCACCACCGGCGATGCCCCGCCCTTCGAGCCCGCTCTCGTGCAGGCGATCGAGGATCATCGTTTCCCGCCGGTGCAGCGGGCCTACTGGCGCAACGCAGCTATCGCGTTCGACTCGCTCCCGGCGCTGCTGGAGTCGCTGGCGGCGCCGCCGCCGCTGTCGGGTCTCAGGCGCGCCCACGATACCGACGACCACAGGACGCTGCTCACGCTCGCGCGCGATCCTGCGGTGGCGGAGACCCTGACCGGCGCCGACCGGGTCGCGCTCCTCTGGGAGGCGTGTCAGATCCCCGACTTCCGCAAGACCATGGCGGAGGACCACGTGGCTCTCGTCCGCCGGATCTACCTCTACCTGGTCGAGAGCGGGCGCCTGCCGCAGGACTGGGTCGCGCGCTCGATCGAGCGGCTGGCGCCGGGTGAGGGGGACATCGACACGCTGACCGCCCGGATCAGCCACGTGCGGACCTGGACCTACGTCTCCCATCGCCCCGGCTGGGTCGACGATGCGCAGGGCTGGCAGGAGCGCACGCGGGCGCTGGAGGACGCGCTCTCCGACGCGCTCCATGCGCGGCTCACTCACCTCTTCGTCGACCGCAAGGCGCGCCGGCACCGGCAGGGCGGGCGCATCGACGGGGCGCTCTTCGCCGTCGTCGGCGACGGCGGGGCGGTGACGGTCGACGGCGAGCGGGTCGGCGTCTTCCATGGCTTCCGCTTCCGTCCCGATACGGAGGCCGAGCGCAGCCGCGCGCTGCTGGCGGCCGCGCATCGCACGGTGGAGCGCGAGGTGGCCCGCCGGGTCGCGGCGGCGGTGGCGGATGGCGACGATGCGTTCGCGCTCGGCCTCGAGCCCGGACGGGAAGACGCGCCGCCCTGGGGAGAGATCGCCTGGCGCGGTGCCACCGTTGCCCGCCTCGCCCGGGGCGATGTCCCGCTCAGGCCGCAGGTGGCGCTCGTCGGCGATGACCAGATGAGCGCGGCGCAGCGCGAGCGGGTGCGCCGGCGCCTGCAGTCGTGGCTCGATCGCACCCTCGCGCGTGACGCAGGGCCGCTGCTGACGCTTGGCGAGGCGCCGCTGAGCGGGCCGGCACGCGGCATCGCTTTCGCGCTGGGCGAGGCCCTCGGCTGCCTGCCGCGCCGCGCGCTCGCGCCCCAGATCGCCGCGCTCGACGCCGCCGGACGGCGCGGCCTCGCTGCCGCCGGTGTGCAGCTCGGTGCGCTCAGCGTCTTCATGCCGACCATGCTGAAGCCGGCACGCATGCGCTGCGCGGGGCTTCTGTGGTGGGCCTGGAACGATGCCGGGCGGCTGCCGCCCGTGCCGGGCTCCGCCGTCTCGATGGAGCGGGATCCCGCCGTTCCCGATGCGTGCTACGCGGCCCTGGGCCTCGTCCCGCTCGGCTCTCAGGTGGTCCGCGCCGACATCGCCGAACGCATCGCTGCCCGCCTTCGCAAGGCGGCCCGGCGCGAGCCCTTCGCGATCGATCCCGGCCTGCTGAAGCTTGCCGCCTGCAAACGCGCGAAATTCGACGAGATCCTTGCAGCTCTCGGCTACGCGCAGGCGGGCGTGGGCACCGACGGGCGCCCGCGCTACGCGCGGAACGCCGCGCCCCCGCGCCAGCCGACGCAGCAGCGAAAGCGCGGCCAGCGGAGGAGGGTGGACCCCGATTCGCCCTTCGCCAAGCTGCGCGTGCTCGCCCCCGGCACCGCGCGTCCGTCGTGACGCGCGACGAACGCGCGCCTGCGGTGAGCAGGCTGGACAAGTGGCTCTGGCACGCGCGCTTCTTCAAGACGCGGGGATTGGCGCAGAAGGCCTGCGAAGCCGGGCGTATCCGCGTTAACGGCCGCCGCATCACCAAGGCGCACCGGAGCATCGGTCCGGGCGACGTGCTGACCTTCGTCCAGGGGCGGCTGGTCAGGATCGTGCGCGTCTCGGCGGTGGCGGCGCGGCGCGGGCCGGCACCCGAGGCGCAGCGTCTTTACGAGGATATCGGGAGCGAGTGAGACCCGGGGAGCGCGGGTGGCGGCCCCCCGCCGCTCTTGAGTCCGCCGCCGCCGGTATGATACGCAGCGCCCGTGATCGATCGCATCAAGACACTGTTGAGCGCCGGCGTCGCGAACGGCGGCGCGCAGGTGGAGCCGGACACCCCGCGACTCGCGGCGGCCGCGCTGCTGGTCGAGGCCGCGTGCATGGACGGGGAGTTCGACGGCGATGAGCGCGATGCCGTCTGCGCCGCGCTGGGCGCGCACTTCGGGCTCAGTGAGGCGGAAGCCGGCACCCTGATCGGCGAGGCCGAGGCGGTCCACCACGAAGCGACCGACCTGCATCGATTCACGCGCACCATCAACGACCGCTACGATCATGCGGACCGGCTCGCCGTGATGGAGATGCTGTGGCAGGTGGTCTACGCGGACGGCCGCCTGCACGCCTACGAGGCCAATCTGATCCGCCGCGTCGGCGGGTTGCTGCACATCACGGACCGGGAGCGGGGCGAGGCGCGCAAGCGGGTCCTGGCCCGCGCCGGAGACGGCGGGGAGCAGCCGGCCGCTTCCTGAGCGACCGGCCGCGGCGCGCGCGAGCGGAGCACGGAGCGAGAAGCGAATGACGTATCTGGTGATCGAGTCCTGCATCCGGTGCAAGTACCAGGACTGCGTCGAGGTGTGCCCGGTGGACTGCTTCTACGAAGGCGAGAACATGCTCGTGATCCACCCGGACGAGTGCATCGACTGCGGCGTGTGCGAGCCCGAGTGTCCGGTCGAGGCCATCATTCCCGATACCGCCGGCGACGACGACGAGGGGAAGTGGCTGGAGATCAACCGCAAGTTCGCCGAGATCTGGCCCAATATCACGCGCAAGGGCGATCCGCCCGATGACGCCGACGATTTCAAGGACGAGGACGGCAAGTTCGAAAAATATTTCTCCGACAAGCCGGGAGAAGGGGCCTGATCCGCAGTTTTTGCTTGATCGGGTCCCCGGCGAGCGAAATTGGCCCGCAATCCGGGCCAAAACCTGGAATTTGTGGCTCGACTGTGATAAGGTGAAACCGACTCGTGGCGGGTATGGAATGAACGGTTTCCCGCCCCGTGGCGTTGCCGAAATTGCAGCAGCGCGCGGCTCCCGTTCGAGCAAGGAACAGCAGGTAAAGTGAGCAGCAAGGCGCCGTCCAAGTCCAAGTCCCCCGTCAAGAAGCAGACCACGACCAAGGCTCGAAAAGGCTCCGCCGCCGCAGCGGGGGCCGGCTCTCGGTCGCAGGCGTCGGCGCGCGCGCGGACGACGGCAAAGAAGACGGCTGCAGGCACCGCGCGGCGCTCCGAGCCGCGGCGGGCGACGAAGCAGCCGGAGGCTCCGGAGGACGATGCCGTGAAGCCGGAGGCGGGGGCCGGGCGCACGAAGGGCGCCGCGGCCTCCAAGGCCTCCAGATCATCCGGCACCGCCAAAGCCACCAAGACCAGCAGCGCCAGCAAGGGCGCCAAGGCCGCCAGGGCCGGGGGTGCGACGAAGCCCCGGCGTGCCGGCAAGGCCGCTGCTGGGGGCAAGGGCGGCGCCGGCGGCGAGACCCGGCGCAGGAAGAAGGCGCCGACGAAGGTCAACGGTTTCGCGGTCGGCGATCACGTGGTCTATCCGGCCCACGGCGTCGGCCGCATCACCGGGATCGACGAGCGTGCGGTCGGTGACCAGACCCTGCAGATGTTCGTCGTGGCCTTCGAGAAGGACAAGATGACCCTCCTGGTGCCGACCGGGAAGGTCGATTCCGCCGGCATGCGCCGGCTGAGCTCGCGGGAGACCATGGACGCGGCGATCTCCGCGCTGCGGGGCCGCGCGCGCACGCGCCGCGTCATGTGGAGCAGGCGCGCCCAGGAGTACGAGGCGAAGCTCAACTCGGGCGATCCAGTTTCCATCGCCGAGGTCGTCCGGGACCTGCACCGCAACGTCGGCCAGCCCGATCAGAGCTACAGCGAACGCCAGATGTACGAGGCGGCGCTCGATCGGCTGGCGCGGGAGTTCGCGGCGGTCGAGAACACCGATACCGAGCAGGCCGCGAACAAGCTCGAGGACGTCCTACGCGCGGCGTAGGATCCCGCCTCGCCGCGACCACGTGGGCTGCGCCACCAACGAACGGTTCGTGACGCTCCGCAGCGGCGGACGTATCTGGGCCGTCGGCGCCATTCACGGTGAGGCGGAGAGGTTGGCGGAGCTGCACGCCGCCATCGAGGAGCGCTTCCGGTCCGGCGACCGCATCGTCTATCTCGGCAACTATCTCGGCCTCGGCACGGCGGTCGCCGCCACCCTCGACGAACTGGTCGCCTTTCGCAGCGCGCTCCTCGCGGTGCCGCACATGAACGTCTGCGACGTGGCCTACCTGCGCGGCAGCCAGGAGGAGATGTGGCAGAAGCTGTTCCAGCTTCACCTCTCCGTCGAGCCTGCCAGCGTGCTGCGCTGGATGCTGGAGCGCGGCGTGCGGGAGACGCTCGCGGCCTATGGCTGGGATGCCGGCGATGCCGAGGGGCGCGTCAGCAACGGCGCGCAGGAGATCGCCCGCTGGACCAACGAAATCCGCGCCAGGATGAGTCTGCACCCTGGCCATCAGGAGTTGCTCGGCAGCGTGCGACAGGCGGCGTTCACCGATGACGGCGCGCTGCTCTTCGTGAACGCGGGAGTCGATCCGACGCGTCCCATCGACGCGCAGAGAGACGCCTTCTGGTGGGGGAGCGAGCAGCTTGAGGCGCTCACCCCGCCCTTTGCCGGCTTCAAGAAGATCATCCGCGGCCACGATCCGTCGCAGGGCGGCGTGAGCCTCGACGACTATGTCGCGACGGTCGATGGCGGCGCGGGCTACGGCGGCTCGCTTGCCGCCGCCTGCTTCGATTCGGAGGGGCGTGCACTCGATCGCATAGAGGTGTAAGAGCGAAGATCGTCAGCGACAGCGGGGGGAGCGCCATGGATACCCACGTGCGGCCGGCCGAAGGCGTCGACGCTGCGATCTCCGAGCGGATGCACGAGGCTACGGTGTGGGCCCTGCCGGCCCGATGGTACGCCGATCCCGCGATCTACCAGGCGGAACGGCAGCACATCTTCGCCCGCCAGTGGCTCTGGATTGGCCGCGAGGGCGAGGTGGTCGAGCCCGGCCAGTACCTGACGGCCGCGCCTGCGGGCTTCCCGATCTTCGTGCGCCGCTCCGAGAACGGTACGCTGCGCGGCTTTCACAATGTCTGCCGGCACCGGGCGTCCAAGCTGCTGACGGAGCCGAGCGGCCGCTGCAACACCATCGAGTGCCCCTATCACGGCTGGCGCTACCGCTCGGACGGTGCGCTGGACCACGTGCCGCTGTTCGGCGAGGCACCGGATTTTCCGAAGGACGAGCTGTCCCTCTACCCCGTCTCCGTCGATGTTTGGCGCGGCCTCGTCTTCGTGTGCATGGACGAGGATGCGCCGCCGCTCGTCGAGTGGCTCGGCCCCGTAGAGGACTCGGTCGAGCGGACCGCGCCGGAGCGGGCCAGCTTCGGGCGGGAGGTGCAGTTCCTCGTCCGCTGCAACTGGAAGACCTATGTCGACAATTATCAGGAGGGCTACCACATTCCGCCGCTGCACCCGGGATTGCACCGCGACCTCGACTGGAAGCGCTACCGGGTCATCAATTTCCATGGCGGGAGCCTCCACGAGGCGCCGGCGAAGGGGAACTCGAATCATCCCGGCAGCTACGGGTGGCGATTCCCCAATTTCACCTTCAACTCATATCCGGACGGACTTTCCTTCATGCGGATGGAGCCGGTCGGCCACGCGGAGACGCGTCTCGTCTATAATTTCTGGCAGCCGGACTCGGTGAGTGCGGAGGACTTCGAGGCGACGGTGGCTTACGGCAGACTCATCGGGGAGGAGGATCAATGGATCGTTCCGCTGATCCAGGAGAACCTAGAGGCCGGCATTTACGATCGGGGACCGCTGAGTCCGCGTCACGAGAACGGCCTGTTCTACTTCCACGAGATGGTGCGGGAGGCCGTCGGCTCCGCAGCGCCAGGCGACTGACGCGCTCCATCCGCGTTACCTGGGACGACGGCGTCGCAGGGACCTTCCACCATGTCTGGCTGAGGGACAATTGCGGCTGTCCGCTGTGCCGGCACCCGCAGACGCTGGAGCGGATCCTCGATCCTCTCGCGGTGCCGACGGATCTCGATGCGGCGTCGTTCGCGCTCACCGACGACGGCGGGCTCCGTGTCGAGTGGCGGCCCGAGGGTCATGTCAGCGTCTATGCCGCCGGCTGGCTCAGACGGCATCAGGAGGCGGGAGCGGACGGTCCCACCTGCCGTCCCGCCCCCGCCACCTGGGGCGCGGAGCTGTCGGACGCCATGCCGGGCGCGGACTACGACGCGGTCAGCGGCAGCGACGCCGCCCTCCTGGAGTGGCTGCTCACGTTGCGGGACCGCGGCATTGCCGTCCTGCGCGGCACCCCGCGCGAGCCGCTCTCCGTGCTTGCGCTGGCGCAGCTCATCGGCCCGGTGCGGGCGACCAACTTCGGCGAGCACTTCGACGTGGTCTCGATGCCCGATCCCAACAGCAACGCCTACACGGCGCTCGGGCTGCTCTGCCACACCGATCTGCCCAACTGGGAGCGGCCGCCCGACTACCAGCTTCTGCATTGCCTGGAGAACGACGCCGAGGGCGGCGATTCGCTCGTCGTGGATGGCTTCGCGGCGGCCGAGACGCTACGCCGGCGCGATCCGGCCGCCTTCCGGCTTCTCAGCCGGCACCCGATCGACTTCCGCTTCCGGGACCGCGTCTCGGACATTCGCTTCCGGGCGCTCACCATCGGCCTGGACGAGGCCGGCGCGGTCGAGGAGGTGCGCTTCAACTTCGCCGTGATGGGCGCGGTCAGCGCGCCTGCGCATCGGATAGGCCCGCTCTGCCGTGCGCTGCGCGCCTTCGCGTCGGTGATCCGCGACCCGGCGCTGGAATGCCGCTACCCCCTGCGCGCGGGCGCGCTCCTGGTGTTCGACAACCGGCGCGTGCTGCACGGGCGGACGGCGTTCGATCCCTCGACCGGGCGTCGCCACCTGCAGGGCTGCTACGTGGACCGTGACCAGCTCCTGAGCCGCATCCGCGTCCTGTCGCGCACCACCGTGCAGTAGAGCGTATCCGTCTGTGACGGATACGCGACAGGCCGCGACCGCGGCCCGCCGCTCATGCGGCGCGCGCGCATCGTGCGCTCCGCGCGCGTGGACGCGCGACGGCGCCGACCGCAGGCCGGCTGCCGTGAGCGACAAAGAGCAAGAGCGTTTCCGAGTGAAACGGAAACGCTCTTGACGGCGGGACGCGCGACGGCTCAGTTGAACTCGCGCTCAAGCGCCTCGGCGAGCTCGAAGATGTCCACGCAGGCGCCGTGGTGGGCGACGTTGAAGATGGGCGCCTCCGGGTCCGTGTTGACCGCGATGATGGTGTCCACGTGCTTCATCCCGGCCAGGTGCTGGACCGCGCCGGAGATGCCGAGCGCGAGGTAGAGCGAGCAGTTGGCCGCGATCGTGCCGGATTGCCCCACTTGGTGCGCCTTCGGCAGCCAGCCGGAATCCGCGACCGGGCGGGAGCAGCCGAGCGTGGCCCCCAGCCGCTCCGCAAGCGCCGCGAACTGGGGCAGGTTCGTGTCCTCCCCGAGGGCGCGCCCGACCGAGAGGATGAACTCGGCCTTGCCGATGTCCACGTCGGCCGGCGGCGCCGGCAGGTAGTCGATGTGGCGGCCGGTGCCGGCGAGGGATTCCGCCTCGATCGCGAAGGGGACGACAGCCGCGCCGCCGGGCTCTTCCGCCGCCTTGAAGGTCGCGCCCCGGAGCGTCAGCACGACCACGGGCTTGCCGGGGAAGGCGAGGTCCATCGCCACCTTGCCGCCGTAGCCACCCCGGCTGGCGACGAGCTCGCCGCCTTGCAGCGCGAGCCCGAAGACGTCGGAGGCGAAGCCCGAGCCGAGCCGGGCGGCCACGGCTGGGCCGAAGGCCATGCCGGCGGCGGTGTGGCCGACCAGCACGAGGCGGGCCTGGCGCGCTTCGGCCACGGCGCACGCGGCCTCCTCGTAGAGCGCAGGGTCGAAGTGCGGATCGGATGCCGCGACCGTGACGACCTCGTCGACGCCGGCCCGGTTGGCCGTATCGGCCAGCGCCCCCGTGTCGTCCCCGATGACGAGGACGGCGAGGGGGCCGCCGAGGTCCTCCTTCAGCGCCGCCGCGGCGCCAATCATTTCCTGCGTGATGTCGCGCAGCGCGCCGTCGAAATGCTCGGCGACGACCAGGATGCCGGCCATCACGCTTCTCCCCGCTTCTCGCGAATGATCCCGGCGATGGCTGCGGCGACCGCCGCCGCGTCGCCCTCGATCATCGCCGCGCGGCCGCTCTTGGGCGGCTCGTAGAGCCGGCGCACCACCGCGCCCGCCTGGTCGAGGCCGACGCCAGCGCCGTCCACCACGGCGACGGGCTTCTTCTTCGCCTGCTTGATCATGCGCATGGTGGCGTAGCGCGGCGTGTTGCCGCCGGTCTGAATCGTGAGCAGCGCCGGCGCCGGGAGCGCAAGCTGCTGGCGCATGCCGCCCTCGAGCTCGCGGGTCACGGTCATCGTCTCGCCGCCGTCCCAGTCGATACCGAGGACCACGGCCGCATGGGGCACGCCGAGGACGCGGGCCAGCGCCGAGCCGGTGGCGCCGTGGCCGAGGTCGGCCGACTGCGCGCCGGTCATGATGATGTCCGGCGCCTCCTGCTCGGCGACGCCCGCCAGCACGCGGGCGACGGTCACCGGGTCGGCGTCGCGCAGCGTCTCGTCCCAGACCCGGACGCCCCGGTGGGCGCCCTTGGCGAGAGCCCGGCGCAAGGTGTCCTCGGCATCCTCGGGGCCGATGGTGACCGCCACCACCTCGCCCGCGCCGAGCTTCTCGGTCAGCAGCAGCGCCTCCTCGAGGGCCGCTTCGTCCCACTCGTTGAGCTCGTGCTCGAAGTGTTCGTCGGCGATGGTGCGCGCTTCCTCGTCGATGACGAAGTCCGCGTTGAGCTCTCCCACCCGCTTGACGGCGACGAGCACGCGGGGGCCGTCCTTCGCCGGCACCTCGTAAGGAGGCAGCGTTGCCGCGCTGACCGGCGCCGGGCGCCAGGGGCCAGCGTCCGCCGCCGGCACTTCCGACCCGGCTTCCGGCGCGGGTCCCTCTCCCTCGGCAGGCTGCGGCGCGGGCTGTGGAGCGGCGGCGGCGAGCGCAGGCGCGCGCTCGGAAAGGTCCTGCGCTACCCTGTCGGCCACGGCGTCGGCGAGGCGATCGGCCAGCCGCTCCGCCACGGCGTCGGCGATGCGGGCTGCGGCGGCATCGGCGATGCGATCGACCAGCGCCGGCACTTCCTTGAGATCGATGCTCTTCAGATCGATCGCCTCGGCCACCAGCTCCGCCAGGTCCTGAACGACGAAGTCGCTCTCGTGGCCGCTGGTCTTGCGGGCGTCCTCGAACATGGTCATGTCCTTGGGGCAACAGACAACGAAGGCGTCGAGATTACCGAGAGACGCCGCCTCGTGCATCCGGTTCTCCGCGGGCTTCTCCTTGCCCACCGGATCGGGCATCCAGATGCGTCCCCCGCCGGCTCCGCAGCAGAACGAATTGTCGCGGCAACGCGGCATGTCGACGAGCTCGCAGCCGATCAGCTCCAGCACCCGGCGCGGCTCGTCGTAGTGGCCGTTGAGCCGGCCCAGATGGCAGGGATCGTGCAGCGTCACCCGCCTGCCGAGCGGCTTGGTCACGGTGAGCCGCCCGCTCTCCAGCAGCTCGGCGAGAACGCTCGTGTAGTGGCGGATGGGCGCGACATCGCCGAAGTCCGGATACTCGTTGCGGATGGTGTTGTAGCTGTGCGGGTCGGTGGTCACGATGGCGTCGAACTGCTTTGCCTCCGCCATCGCACCCAGATTGTGCTCCGCGAGGGATTCGAAGAGGCCCTCTTCGCCGACCCGGCGCACGTCGTTGCCGGCTGTCCGCTCGGCCTCGTGGAGCAGGCCGAAGTCGAGGCCGGCGACGCGGAAGAGGCGCGCCACGGTGCGCGAGACCTCCTGGTTGCGCGGATCGTAGGAGGCATAGTCGCCGACGAACCAGAGGTGATCGGCAGTCTCCTCGCGGATGTCCTTCACCGGGAACTCGAGCGCCGCGGTCCAGCCGGCACGGGTGCGCGGGCTCTCGCCGAAGCTGTTGCCGCGGTTGGCGATCATGTCGAGGGTATCGCGCAACTGCTGCTCCATGGTGCCGTCCTCGACCAGCCGGCGCCGCATCTGCACGATCATCGGCGGGTGCTCGATGCCGACCGGGCAGATCTCCATGCAGGCACCGCAGGAGCGGCAGGACCAGAGCGTCTCCGCCTCGATCACGTCGCCGATGAGCGAAAGTCCCGCGTCCTCTCCCGGCCGGAAGGCGCTGCGTGCCGCATGGGTGCGCAGATCGAGGATCAGGTCGCGCGGGCTGAGCGGCGCGCCGCTGGCGGTGGCGGGGCAGGCCTCGTGGCAGCGGCCGCACTTGGTGCAGGCGTCGAGGTTGAGCAGGTCCTTCCACGAGAACTGCGCGATGCTGCCGAAGCCGACCTCGGGCTCGGCGTCGTTCCCATCCACCGCGGCGGCGGCGCCTGCGGACTCCGGGCGGGGCATCGGGAGGCGGCGGAGCGCGCTCGCGTCGCGGGTCGAGAGCGAGCCGAGCACGGCGATCAGGTGCTTCGCCTTGGTCCAGGGGATCGCGGCGATGAAGGCCAAAGCAGCGATGCCGTGAATCCACCAGTTGGCGCGGCGCACGGCGGCCGCGGCGGCCTCGTCCATGCCGAGCCCCAGGAATATCTGGGCGAGCACCCAGCCCACCGGCGACCACGCCCCCCAGGCGGGCTGGTCCATGGCGAGCCGCACCCCTTCCTGGAGGAAGCCCGTCAGCGCGATCAGCAGCAGCGCCCAGAGGAAGAGTGCGTCGTCCCTGAGCCAGGCGCGGGCGCGGGGCCGTTCTTCCGTCTCGCCGCGATAGTCCCGGCGGTAGGCGAGCTTGGCGGGACGGAGCTTCCAGCGCCGCCACATCATGTAGACGCAGCCGGCGATCAGCCCGAGGCCGGCGAGGTCGGCGATCAGGCTGAAGACGAGGTAGAAGGTGCCGTGCCAGAAGGTGAAGCCGAAGAACGGCTCCGAGATGTCGTACTCGACCGTGATGATGCTGGTCGCGGCCAGCAGCAGGAGGAAGCCGTACATGATCGGCGTGTGCGCGTGGCCGGCGGCACGGTCACGTCGGTGCACCGTCCGCTGCGAGCCGACGTCGAAGATCATGCGCCAGAAGCCGCGCCAGGGATGGACCGGAACCGGGCTCCGGCGCGCGCGGGCGTAGCGCCAGACATGCCAGCCGACGCCTGCCGCTGCCACCGCCATTGCGGCACCCGCCACCACGAAGAAGAGGGTGTGGCCTAGGGAGGTGATCTCCCAGAAGAGCTCGCGGGTTTCCACGCGATCACCGGGCCGGTTCGGCTCCTAGCCGCCGAGATACACCTTGCGGACATGCTCGTCTTCGTGAATCCGCTGCGCCTCGCCCTCGAGGGCGACGCGGCCGGTCTCGAGCACGTAGGCGTAGCGCGCGAGCTTGAGCGCCAGTTCGGCATTCTGCTCGACCAGCACGACGGGCACGCCGCGGGAGTTGATATCGACGATGATCTTCGCGATCTCCTGCACCATCACCGGCGAAAGGCCGAGGGAGGGCTCGTCGAGCAGCAGCAGCTTCGGGCGCGCCATGAGAGCGCGGCCGATCGCCAGCATCTGCTGCTCGCCGCCGGAGAGGGTCTTGCCGTACTGGGTGCGCCGCTCCCTGAGGCGCGGAAAGCGCTCGTAGACCTTCTCGAGGTCTTGCCTGATCGCGCTCTTGTCGCGCCTGAGGAAGGCGCCCGTGTTCAGGTTCTCGTAGACGGTGAGCTCGGGGAAGACATGGCGGCCTTCGGGCACGTGGGCGATGCCGAGCTTGACCACCTCGTCCGGCTGCAGCGTGTCGATGCGCGTGCCGTCGAACCAGATCTCGCCCGCGCTCGCGCGGACCAGGCCCGAGACCGTGCGCAGCGTCGTGCTCTTGCCGGCGCCGTTGGCCCCGATCAGGGTCACGATGTCGCCCTCGCCGACCTCCATCGAGACCCCGCGCAGCGCCGTCACCTTGTTGTAGTGGACGGTGAGAGACTTGATCTCGAACAGCATTCAGGCGGTTCCCAGATAGGCTTCGATCACGGCCGGGTCGGCGCGAATCTCGGCGGGCGTTCCCTCCGCCAGCAGCTCGCCGAAGCTCAGCACCGTGATCTGGTCGCAGAGCCCCATCACCGCCTGCATGTCGTGCTCCACCAGGAGGATGGTGACTCCCTGGCCGCGCACCCGCTCGACCAGCTCCATCATCCGCCGCGTCTCTTCGGGATTCATGCCGGTGAACGGCTCGTCCAGCAGTATCAGCTTCGGCTCGGCGGCGAGAGCCACGGCGATGCCGAGGGCACGCTGATGGCCGTGGGGCAGGTTGACGGTCTCGTCGTCGCGCCGGTCGTCCAGGCCCATGAACTCGAGGATTTCCCCGGCCCTTTCCGCCGTCTGCTGTTCGGCCCGCCGGCTGGTGCCGAGCAGCGCGCTGATCGGCCCCACGCCGGATCGCAGGTGGCAGCCGACGAGCACGTTCTCGAAGACGGAGAGCTCCTGGAAGAGGGTCGTCGCCTGAAACGTGCGGACGACGCCGCGCGCCGCGATCCGGCTCGGGCGCAGGCCGGAGATCCGGCGGCCGCCGAAGACAATCTCGCCCGCGGTCGGCTTGTAGAACCCGCTGATGACGTTGAAGGTCGTCGTCTTGCCGGCGCCGTTGGGGCCGATCAGTCCGTGAATCCTGCCCTCCTCGACGGTGAAGGAGAGGCCGTTCACGGCGGCGAGGCCGCCGAAATGGCGAGACAATTCGCGAACTTCGAGCAGGCTCATCGGCGCTGCCATCCCTGGGACCCGCGGCGGTGCCGCCCGGCGAATCCTAGTCGCGCGCAGCGGCCGGCGCCAGAGTGGATCGAGGGCGGCACGGACTCAGGCCGCTGCGGCATGAAGCGCCTGCTCCAGATCGGCCCAGAGGTTGGACTCCGCCTCGAGCCCGACCGAGAGACGCACGAGGCCGTCGCCGATTCCCAGCGCGGCGCGGGCCTCGGCGCCGATCTTCTGATGGGTGGTGCTGGCCGGATGGGTGGCGAGGCTCTTGGCGTCGCCCAGATTGTTCGAGATGTCGATCAGCGCGAGCGAATCGAGAAAGCGGAAAGCCGCCTCCCGGCCGCCCCGGAGGTCGAGCGCCAGCACGCTGCCGCCCCGGCTCATCTGTCGTGCGGCGAGCGCGTGCTGAGGATGGCTGGGCAGCCCCGGATAGTGGACGGCGGCAAGCGCCGGGTGGCGTTCGAGCACGGCGGCGAGTCGCGCCGCCGTCTCGCACATGCGGGCCGTCCTGAGCTCCAGCGTCTCCAGCCCCTTGAGCATCACCCAGGCGTTGAAGGGGCTCATGACGGGACCCGTGGTGCGCATGAAGGGCACCAGCTCGTCCGTGATGAAATCGTCGCTGCCCAGGATGGCGCCACCGAGGCAGCGGCCCTGGCCGTCGACATGCTTGGTGGTCGAGTAGATCACGATGTCGGCGCCGTGGGCGAGGGGGCGCTGCACCAGCGGCATGCCGAGCACGTTGTCGACGATGACGCGGGCGCCCACCGCGTGCGCCAGTGCCGAGACCGCGGCGATGTCGACGATGGCCATGGTCGGGTTGCCGGGACTCTCGATGAAGACGCAACGGGTCTCGGGCCTGAGCGCCCGCTCCCAGGCGTCGAGGTCCGTGCCGTCCACGAGGTCGGTCTCGATCCCATAGCGCGGCAGCAACTGGTCGATCATCACGTGGCAGGCGCCGAACATGACGCGGGAGGCGACCACATGATCGCCGGCGCGCAGCTGGCTCATGAGGGCCGCGAAGAGCGCCGCCATGCCGGTCGCGGTCGCCCGGCAGGCGTCGGCGCCCTCGATCAGCGCGAGCCGCTCCTCGAACATGGTGACGGTCGGGTTGCCGAAGCGGCCGTAGACATAGCCCTCCTCCTCGTCCGCCGTCCGCGCATCGCCCTGGGCCGCGCTGTCGTAGACGAAGCCCGAGGTCAGATAGAGGGCCTCGCTCGTCTCTCCGTGCTGCGAGCGCTCGCTCCCGCCACGCACCAGTTGGGTGGCGGGTGCCCACGCTCGCTCGCGTTCCTTCCTCCCCATACGCAAAAACCCCGGCCGCGCTGGCCGGGGTCCCTCCCATCGACCTTTTAGCGCGCATGTTTAGCGTGGCCGCAAGCCGGTCGCTCAAATCGCCACGTCGATCGACCAGAGACCACGGCTCGGCGCGCGCGTCAAGCGTCAGGCTCCTCCCGCCTCGCCGTGGCGCGGGGCGGGAGGGTGCTGCGCCTTGGCGCGACATGGCGCGCGCCCTATCATGCCGGATGGCGGCGCGCCTCAGCGCGGCGGCCGTAGCGCCGCCGTCGCAGGCCGGTGCAGGCGGGTCGCCTCACGCAGGGAGGAGCCGATGTCGAGGCAGATCACCGTCGCCGCAGCACAGATGGGGCCGGTCCAGCGCACTGATGCGCGCACCCAGGTGGTCGACCGGCTGATCGCGATGCTCAACCAGGCGCACGCTGCAGGCGCCACGCTGGTGGTGTTCCCGGAGCTCGCGCTGACGACCTTCTTCCCGCGCTGGGTCATCGACGACGCTGAAGAGCTCGACAGCTACTTCGAGACCGAGATGCCGAACAACGAGACCCAGCCGCTGTTCGCGGCGGCTGCGGAGCTCGGGGTCGGCTTTCATCTCGGCTACGCGGAAATGGCCACCCAGGACGATGGCTTCAAGCGCTACTTCAACACGGCCATCCTGGTCGATCGCGAGGGCAGGATCGCGGGCAAGTATCGCAAGGTCCATATCCCCGGCCATGCCGAGCCGCAGCCCGGCCAGCCCCATCAGCATCTTGAGAAGCGCTACTTCGAGCCCGGCGACCTCGGCTTTCCCGTGTTCCGCGCCATGGACGGCGTGATGGGGATGTGCATCTGCAACGACCGTCGCTGGCCCGAGACCTACCGGGTCATGGGCCTGCAGGGCGTAGAGCTCGTCATGCTCGGCTACAACACGCCGAGCACCAATCCCTTCGCCAAGGGCGTGGAGGCGCCCCACCTCGGCATGTTCCACAACCACCTCTCCATGCAGGCCGGCGCCTACCAGAACGGCACGTGGGTGGTGGCGGCGGCCAAGGCCGGCATGGAGGAGGGGATCCACCACATGGGCGGGAGCTGCATCATCGCGCCCACAGGCGAAATCGTGGCCCTGGCCCAGGGCGAGGGCGACGAGGTGATCGCCGCGCCGGTCGATCTCGAGCGCGGCACCTATATCCGCGACACCATCTTCGACTTCGCCGCCCACCGGCGGATCGAGCACTACGGCCTCATCAGCAGTCGCACCGGCGCGGAGCCGCCGCCCGCCTGAGGAGAGCGCCGGCGCGCCGGCGGGCGCCCGCGCGCCCCTCGCTCAGACGGTGAGGACGATCTTGCCGAAGTGCGCGTTGGCGCGCATGTGAGCCTGGGCTTCTGCCGCCTGCTCGAGCGGGAAGGTGCGGTCGATGGGCAGGCTCAGCGCGCCGCTCTCCACCGCCTCCCAGATGTCGGCGCGCATGGCGGCGTTGATGGCGCGCACCTCCTCGATGCTGCGGGTGCGGAAGGTCACACCGACATAGGCGATCCGCTTCAGCGCGTGCAGGTCGAAGTCGAACTCGGCGCTGAAGCCGCCGAGGCGGCCGACGTTGACGATCCGCCCCAGCACCGCAGCCGTCTGCATGGTCTGGTTGGCGAGGCTGCCGGAGACCTGGTCGATGGTGAGGTCCACGCCCCTGCCGCCGGTGGCGTCGCGCGCCTGCTCCACCCAGGCCGGATCGCCGGGGTCCAGCGCCAGGTCCGCGCCGAACTCCGTGAGCCGGGTGCGCCGGTCCGCGTCGCGCGAGGTAGCGAGAATCGTGCCGGCGCCCTTGAGGCGGGCGATCTGGATCGCCATGAGCCCGACGCCGGAGCTCGCGCCCTGGATCAGCACCGATTCGCCCGCCGCGAGCCGGCCGTTGGTGACCAGCGCGTCGTGCATGGTCTGGAGCGCGATCGGCAACGTCGCCGCGTCCACCGGGCCAGGAGCAGCGCGGGGCAGGGGGCACACCCGGCCCCAGTCGGTGACGGCGTACTCGGCGTAGCCGCCGGCGCCCGAGCACATCACCCGATCGCCCGGCCGGAACTCCGGCACTTCGGCGCCGACCTCGACGACCTCGCCGGCCCATTCGAGCCCGGCGACCGCGCCGGCGCCGCCGAGCGCTCCATGGGGCCGGCCCGCCGCCATGATCAGGTCCGCGCGGTTCAGCCCGCTGGCCGCGACCTTGACCAGAACCTCGTTGGGCTTGGGTTCGGGCACGGGCACCTCGCGCAGCGCGAGCCCCTCGCCGGTCAGCACCACCGCCTTCATGCGCTGTCTCCCCTCAGGTGGTCATCCTCATTGCGCGGCCCCTCATGCCCCGAGCCGTCGCAATGCGCAACGGGCATCCACCGTTCCGCGTCGTTGCGGTGTGCGGCGAATGCTCCCGCACCGATCCGGTGAGAGCGTGAGGACGCAGGCCACACCCCGCCGTTCCGAACGTGCCGCGGCGCCACGATGACCGCGTCGTGACGCCACGATGACAGTGTCGTGACCGTTGACGACATGCATCGGCATGCCCACACTTCCCCCGTCGAGTCGCTACTCGCACGCGTTGATATTCCTTGCACTAGGAGCGAAAGGGGGGGCGAGCAATGAACAAGGCTGAGCTCATCAAGGCTGTTGCAAGCAGCGCCGGCATCTCCAACGCCGATGCCTCGCGCGCGGTGGACGGCGTGTTCGACACCATCACGGATACGCTTCGCAGCGGCTCCGATGTCCGGCTGGCGGGATTCGGTTCGTTCAGCGTCGCGCACCGCAAAGCCACGAGCGGACGCAACCCGCGCACCGGCGAAGCCATCTCGATTCCCGCCTCGAGGCAGCCCAAGTTCAAGGCCGGCAAGTCCCTCAAGGACGCGGTCAACTCCTGACCGCCGCTGCCACCGGCCGGCGCGGCGCCCTGCGTCGCGCCCTCCACCGGCGCCGCACACCCGGCCGGGGACGCCCCTGCCCGCATGCGCAGGCGGCGTCGGGCAGGAACGGTATAGGCGCGGGCGGTTAGCTCAGTCGGGAGAGCGCTTGGTTTACACCCAAGAGGTCGGCGGTTCGAGCCCGTCACCGCCCACCAGGCGCCCGCCGGGCGCCATCCGTACCCCGCGCGAGACGCCGGCGCCATGACCGTGCGCCGGCCGTCGTGCTGCCTGCGTTCCCTCTCCCTTGCGGGGCGCGGCCAAGCGGCTTGACCCCGCCGGACCCCTGCTCTACATGGGGACGGCCGGCGCGGCGATGGCACGCCGCCGGATCCGTCGGGGGTGTAGCTCAGCCTGGTTTAGAGCGCCGGCCTGTCACGCCGGAGGTCGCGGGTTCGAGTCCCGTCACTCCCGCCATTTCCCTGGTGCGCTGATTTCGGAGCCGGGACCACAGGGGCTGCAACGGAGTGCCGATTTGATGCAGGGTTCGGGCTTCGGGTGCGGCCGGTGGGGGCTCTGGCGAGGGCACCGCAGGGACGACGCGCGCAGCGTGCCGGTCGCGCCCGCCGGGCGGATGGGCTGAGGCCGATGACCGCGTCGACGTCGCTCCTCCTCGAGTATCTGCCCATCGTCATCTTCCTCGGCATCGCCGGCGTGATGGCCATAGCCGCCATCGCGGGCTCCTACATCCTCGCGCCGCAGCGGCCCGATCGGGACAAGATCACCGCCTACGAGTGCGGCTTCGACGCCTTCGAGGATGCGCGCGGCCGCTTCGACGTGCGCTTCTATCTGGTGGCGATCCTCTTCATCATCTTCGATCTGGAGGTCGCCTTCCTGTTTCCGTGGGCCGTCTCGTTCAGCGAGATCGGGCTCTACGGCTTCTGGTCGATGGTCGTCTTCCTCGGGCTGCTCACCATCGGCTTCGTCTACGAGTGGAAGAAGGGCGCGCTGGAATGGGAGTAGGGACCACGACCGTCGGCCTGCCGGGCAAGCCGCTGCCAGCAGGCGCCGCCCAGGACCAGGCGCTCTCGCTCGTCACCGACGAGCTGAACGACAAGGGCTTCGTCGTCGCCCAGCTCGACAGCATCATCAATTGGGCGCGCACCGGCTCGCTCTGGCCGATGACCTTCGGCCTTGCCTGCTGCGCGGTCGAGTTCATGCAGACCATCGCCTCGCGCTACGACATCGACCGGATCGGCATGGTGCCGCGCGCGAGCCCGCGCCAGTCGGACGTGATGATCGTGGCCGGCACGCTCTGCAACAAGATGGCGCCCGCGTTCCGCCGGGTCTACGACCAGATGCCCGAGCCCCGTTACGTCATCTCGATGGGAAGCTGCGCCAACGGCGGCGGCTACTATCACTATTCCTATTCGGTCGTGCGCGGTTGCGACCGTGTCGTCCCTGTCGATGTCTACGTTCCCGGCTGTCCGCCCACGGCCGAGGCGCTGCTCTACGGCATCATGCAATTGCAGCGGAAGATCAGGCGCACGGGGACCATCGCGCGCTGACGCGCGGGTTGAGCGGAGCGGGCGAGGGGATGGATACGGCCGGCCTGCGCGATCTCGGCGAGCACGTGGCGACGAGTCTCAGCGACTACGTGTTCGCGGCCGAGGTTCGGCGCGACGAGCTTGCGGTCGATGCGCGCGCCGATCAGGTGGTGCGGGTCCTCAAGTTCCTGAAGGACGACCCGCGCTGCCGCTTCGAGCAGCTCATCGACCTCTGCGGCGTCGATTATCCGGAGCGCGACCCGCGCTTCGATGTCGTCTATCACCTGCTCAGCATCAGCCACAATCGGCGGCTGCGGCTCAGGATCGGCGTCAACGACGACCAGCCGGTGCCTTCGGCGGTGGATGTCTATCCCGCCGCAGGCTGGTGGGAGCGCGAGACCTGGGACCTTTACGGCATCCACTTCGCCGGCAATCCCGACCTGCGGCGGCTGCTGACGGACTACGGCTTCGACGGCCATCCGCTGCGCAAGGACTTTCCGCTCACCGGCTATGTCGAGCTCCGCTACGACTCTGAGCAGAAGCGCGTGGTGTACGAGCCGGTCAAGCTGACCCAGGAGTTCCGGCGCTTCGACTTTCTCAGTCCCTGGGAAGGCGCGTCCTATCCGCTCCCTGGCGACGAGAAGGTGGACGACGAAGCCGGCGAGGCGGAGCGCTGACCGTGAGCGAGCGTCAGATCCGCAACATGACCGTGAACTTCGGGCCGCAGCATCCGGCGGCGCACGGCGTGCTGCGCCTCGTGCTGGAGATGGACGGCGAGGTGGTGGAGCGCGCGGACCCGCATATCGGACTGCTGCACCGCGGCACCGAGAAGCTGATCGAGTACAAGACCTACCTGCAGGCGGTCCCCTATTTCGACCGGCTCGACTACGTCGCGCCGATGAACCAGGAGCACGCCTACGCGCTCGCCGTCGAGGCCCTGCTCGGGCTCGAGATCCCCGTGCGCGCGCAATACATCCGGGTGCTCTACAGCGAGATCTCGCGCGTCGCCAACCACCTCATGAACATCTGCACCATGGCGCTCGACGTCGGCGCGATGACGCCCTTCTTCTGGGGCTTCGAGGAGCGCGAGCGCACCATGGAGTTCTACGAGCGGGCCTCGGGCTCACGCCTCCATGCCGCCTACTTCCGCCCCGGCGGTGTCGCCTACGATTTGCCGTCCGACCTGCTCGCCGATATCGGCGCGTGGAACGAGGCTTTCCCCAAGGTCGTCGACGACATCGAGAACGTGCTCACCGAGAACCGCATCTTCAAGCAGCGGACGGTCGACATCGGCATCCTGAGCCCGCAGGAGGCCTTCGACTGGGGGCTCACCGGGCCGGTCCTGCGGGCCTCGGGAGTCTCGTGGGACCTGCGGCGCAACCAGCCCTACGAGGTCTACAACGACCTCGACTTCGGCATCCCCATCGGCACCAACGGCGATTGCTACGAGCGCTACCTCGTCCGCATGGAAGAAATGCGGCAATGCGTGAAGATCATCACGCAATGCCTTGAAAAGATGCCGAAAGGTCCGGTCAAGGTCGAGGACAACAAGATCACCCCGCCGAGCCGGGCGGTGATGAAGGAATCGATGGAAGCGCTGATCCATCACTTCAAGCTCTACACCGAGGGCTATCACGTGCCGGCCGGCGAGGCCTACCGCGCGGTGGAGGCGCCGAAGGGAGAGTTCGGCGTCTATCTCGTCGCCGACGGCACCAACCGGCCCTACCGCTGCAAGATCAGGGCGCCGGGCTTCGCCCACCTCCAGGTGCTCGACCACATGAGCCGGGGCCACATGCTGGCGGACACGGTGGCCAACCTCGCCAGCATGGACATCGTATTCGGGGAGATCGACCGGTGACGGCGGCAGCGAGCCAGGGCGCCGAGGCCTTCACCTTCACGCCCGAGAACCGGGCGAAGGCGGATGCCCACATCGCCAAGTACCCGGCGGGCTGCCAGGCGAGCGCGGTGCTGCCGCTGCTCGACCTCGCGCAGCGGCAGAACGGCGGCTGGATCTCGCGGTCGGCGATGGAGCATGTCGGCGCGCTGCTCGACATGGCGCCGATCCGGGTCTACGAGGTCGCGACCTTCTACACCATGCTGAACCTGGAGCCGGTGGGCCGCTACCACGTGCAGCTCTGCCGCACCACGCCCTGCTGGCTGCGCGGCGCGGATGCGCTGCGCGACGCCTGCCGCGACGAGCTCGGGATCGGCCTCGGCGGCACCACCGAGGACGGGCTCTTCACGCTCACCGAGGTCGAGTGCCTCGGCGCCTGCGTCAACGCGCCCATGGTCCAGATCAACGATCACTTCTACGAGGACCTGGACCCCGCGCGCATGCGGGAGATCCTGCGCGCCTTCAGGGCCGACAGCCCGCCCGCGCCCGGCTCGCAGACCGGCCGCCAGACCTCGGCGCCCGCCTCGGGCCCGACCACACTGACCGAGCTCTGACCATGCTCAGCGATTCCGACCGCATCTTCACCAACCTCTACGGCTCAGATGACTGGCGGCTGGCCGGTGCGCGTGCGCGCGGCGACTGGGACGGCACTGCCGCGCTGATGGCGAAGGGGCACGACTGGATCATCGATCAGGTCAAGGAATCGGGGCTGCGCGGGCGCGGCGGTGCCGGCTTCCCCACCGGTCTGAAGTGGTCCTTCATGCCGAAGGAGGAGGCCCCCGGCCGCCCCCATTACCTCGTGGTCAACGCCGACGAGAGCGAGCCCGGCACCTGCAAGGACCGGGACATGATGCGCCACGACCCCCACAAGCTGATCGAGGGGTGCCTGCTCTCGGGCTTCGCCATGCACGCGCACGCCGCCTACATCTACATCCGGGGCGAGTTCTACGACGAGGCGGTCGCGCTCCAGGCGGCGATCGACGAGGCCTACGACGCGGGCCTCATCGGCAAGGATGCGTGCGGCAGCGGCTGGGCCTTCGACGTCTACCTCCACCGCGGCGCCGGCGCCTACATCTGCGGCGAGGAGACCGGGCTGCTGGAGAGCCTCGAGGGCAAGCCCGGCCGGCCCCGGCTCAAGCCGCCCTTCCCGGCAGCGGTCGGGCTCTACGGCTGCCCGTCGACGGTCAACAATGTGGAGACCATCGCCGTCGTGCCCACCATCCTCCGGCGCGGCGCCGAGTGGTTCGGCGGCATCGGCCGGCCCAAGAACACCGGCACCAAGGTCTTCTGCATCTCCGGCCACGTGAACCAGCCCTGCAACGTCGAGGAGGAGATGGGCATCCCCATGCGCGAGCTGATCGAGAAGCACGCGGGCGGGGTGCGCGGCGGCTGGGACAACCTGCAGGCGGTGATCCCAGGCGGCGCCTCGGTGCCGCTCCTGCCGAAGTCGATCTGCGACGAGGTGCTGATGGACTTCGATTCGCTGATGGCGGAGAAGTCCGGGCTCGGCACCGCGGCGGTGATCGTCATGGACAAGTCGACCGATGTGGTCGAGGCCATCGCCCGGCTCTCCCACTTCTACATGCACGAGAGCTGCGGCCAGTGCACGCCGTGCCGCGAGGGCACCGGCTGGGTCTATCGCGTCATGCTGCGCCTCATCAGGGGCGAGGCGTCGGTGGACGAGATCGACACGCTGTGGGACGTGGTGGGCCAGATCGAGGGGCACACCATCTGCGCCTTGGGCGACGCCGCCGCCTGGCCGGTGCAGGGGCTGATCCGCCACTTCCGGCCCGAGCTGGAGCGGCGCATCCTCGCGGCCAAGGTGGGCGGCGGCGGCAGCGCCGCGGCGGCCGCGGCCTGAGGGGGAGCGAGCGATGACGACGCTCACCATCGACGGCGCCGAGATCACGGTCGAGCCCGGCTCGACCGTGATGCAGGCCTGCGTGCAGGCCGGCAAGGAGATCCCGCACTTCTGCTACCACGACCGGCTCTCGATCGCCGGCAACTGCCGCATGTGCCTGGTGGAGATGGAGCGTTCGCCCAAGCCGATCGCCTCCTGCGCGATGCCGGCGGCGGACGGCATGGTGATCCGCACCGACACGCCTCAGGTCAAGAAGGCGCGGGAAGGGGTGATGGAGTTCCTGCTCATCAATCACCCGCTCGACTGCCCGATCTGCGACCAGGGCGGTGAGTGCGACCTGCAGGATCAGGCCATGGCCTACGGCCGGCACTTCAGCCGCTTCGACGAGGGCAAGCGCGCCGTGCGCGACAAGGATGTCGGGCCGCTGATCGAGACCATCATGACGCGCTGCATCCACTGCACGCGCTGCATCCGCTTCGCCGACGAGATCGCGGGTGTGGAGGAGTTCGGCGCCGTCTTCCGAGGCGAGCACATGGAGGTCGGCACCTACGTCGAGAAGGCGGTGACCTCCGAGCTCAGCGGCAACATGATCGACCTCTGCCCGGTCGGCGCGCTCACCTCCAAGCCCTACGCCTTCGTCGCCCGCTCGTGGGAGCTGCGCACCACCGAGACCATCGACGTGCTCGACGCCGTGGGCTCCAACATCCGGGTCGATTCGCGGGGCACGGAGGTGCTGCGGGTGGTGCCGCGCCTGCACGACGCGGTGAACGAGGAGTGGATCT
>WTGU01000015.1:0-8584 GCA_011523425.1 Alphaproteobacteria bacterium | reverse complement strand
GAGGTGCTGCGGGTGGTGCCGCGCCTGCACGACGCGGTGAACGAGGAGTGGATCTCGGACAAGAGCCGCTTCGCCTATGACGGGCTGCGCCGGCGCCGCCTCGATCGCTGCTACGTGCGCCGGGGCGGCGGGCTCGAGGCCGCGAGCTGGGACGAGGCCTTCGACGCCATCGCCGCGGCGGCCGACGGCCTCGACGGTAACAGCATCGCGGCGCTCGCCGGCGACACGGCGGATTGCGAGGCAATGACGGCGCTGGCCGACCTGATGGCGGCGCTGGGCTCGCCCCATCTCGACTGCCGCCAGGACGGCGCCGCGCTCGATCCGACGAGCCGCGTCTCCTATCTCTTCAACACGACGATCGCCGGCATCGAGGAGGCCGACGCCATCCTCCTGGTCGGCACCAACCCGCGCTGGGAGGCGGCGCTGGTCAACGCCCGCATCCGCAAGCGCTGGCGCCGGGGCGGCCTCAGGGTGGGCGTCGTCGGACCGAGGGTCGACCTCACCTATCCCTACCACCATCTCGGCGACGGGCCGGAGACCCTTGCCACGCTGGCGAGCGGCGGGGACGCTTTCGCCGATGTCCTGAAGCTCGCCGAGCGGCCGATGCTGATCGTCGGAACCGGCGCGCTCGCGCGGCCCGACGGCGCTCAGGTGCTGGCCCAGGCCTGGGCACTGGCGGAGGCGACCGGCATGGTCGCGGACGGCTGGAACGGCTTCAACGTGCTGCAGACGGCAGCCGCCCGCGTCGGCGGCCTGGACCTCGGCTTCGTGCCGGGCGAAGGCGGGCGCGGCACGGCGGGAATCCGCGAGGGCGCGGCGGACGGTGCGATCCGCCTGCTCTACCTGCTGGGCGCGGATGAGAGCGGGTTGGAGAGGCCCGAGAACTGCTTCGTCGTCTATCAGGGCCACCACGGCGACGACGGCGCGCGGATCGCCGACGTGATCCTGCCCGGCGCCGCCTATACCGAGAAGGACGGCACCTACGTCAATCTCGAGGGCCGGCCGCAGCGGGCCTATGCGGCGACGGCGCCGCTCGGCGAGGCGCGGGAGGATTGGCGGATCATACGGGCGTTGTCCGCCCGCCTCGGCAAGCCCCTCGCCTACGACACGCTGGAGGAGCTGCGGGCCAGGATGGTCGAGCGGGCACCGGTGCTGGCCACCATCGGCGACATCACGCCGGCGCCGTGGGAGGAGTTCGGCAGCGCAGGCGCCGTGGACGATACCCCGTTCGCGTGCCCCGTGGGCGATTTCTACCGGACCGATCCGATCACCCGCGCCTCCGATACCATGGCCGCGTGCAGCGCAGCGTTCGTCGCGGCGGCGGAGGCCCCCGCCGATGGCTGAGCCGGGCGTCTGGAGCACCTACTTCTACCCGCTGTTCCTCACCATCGGGTACATCCTCGCGATCGTGGTGCCGCTCCTGCTGGTGCTCGCCTTCATCACCTATTTCGAGCGCAAGGTCTGGGCGGCGATCCAGCTCCGCAAGGGACCCAACGTGGTCGGCCCCTTCGGCCTGCTGCAGCCGGTGGCGGACGGGATCAAGTGCCTGTTCAAGGAGACCATCGTGCCGGCCGGCGCCAACCGCGCGCTCTTCGTGCTGGCGCCGATGGTGACCTTCAGCCTCGGCCTGATCGGCTGGGCGGTGATTCCCTTCGACCAGCACCTGGTGCTGGCCGACCTCAACGTCGGGCTGCTCTACCTCTTCGCCGTCTCCTCCCTCGGCGTCTACGGCATCATCATCGCGGGCTGGGCCAGCAACTCGAAGTACGCCTTCCTGGGCGCGCTCCGCTCCGCGGCGCAGATGGTCTCCTACGAGGTCTCGATCGGCTTCGTGCTGGTGACGGTGCTGCTCTGCGTCGGCTCGCTCAACCTCAACGACATCGTCGAGGCGCAGAAGGGGCTCTGGTTCTTCATCCCGCTCTTCCCGATGTTCGTGATCTACGTGGTCTCGGCGCTGGCGGAGACCAACCGCACGCCGTTCGACCTGCCGGAGGCCGAGGGCGAGCTGGTCGCCGGCTACCAGGTGGAGTACTCGTCGATGACCTGGCTGCTCTTCATGATGGGGGAGTACGCCAACATCGTGCTGCTGAGCGGGCTCAGCGTGATCCTGTTTCTCGGCGGCTGGCTGCCGCCCTTTCACGTCGAGCCGCTGATGGCGGTTCCCGGCGTGGTCTGGTTCCTGCTGAAGACCGCCGTCGTGGTCTTCTTCTTCACCTGGACCCGCGCGACGCTGCCGCGCTACCGCTACGACCAGCTCATGCGGCTCGGCTGGAAGGTGTTCCTGCCGGCCTCGCTCGCCATGGTCGTGATCGTCGCCGGCGCGCTGCACGTGTTCGACTGGTTGCCGAGGTAAGTCACCCTGGCGACGGCAGGTGGCCTGTGCTATGGCCGCGCCCGGCGCCGACGAGGAGGTCGCCATGCCCGCGATTGAGCAGACAGTCAGATCCTTGCTCCTGACCGAGCTGGCCGTGGGGCTGGGCGTGACCTTCAAGCAGATCTTCAAGCGCAAGGCGACACTCAACTACCCCTACGAGAAGGGCATGCTGAGCCCGCGCTTCCGCGGCGAGCACGCGCTCAGGCGCTATCCCAACGGCGAGGAGCGCTGCATCGCCTGCAAGCTGTGCGAGGCGATCTGCCCGGCGCAGGCGATCACCATCGAGGCCGAGCCGCGGGAGGACGGCAGCCGGCGCACTACCCGCTACGACATCGACATGGTGAAGTGCATCTACTGCGGCTTCTGCCAGGAGGCCTGCCCGGTCGACGCCATCGTCGAGGGGCCGAATTTCGAGTTCGCCGCCGAGACCCGCGAGGAGCTGCTCTACAACAAGGAGAAGCTGCTCGATAACGGCGACCGCTGGGAGCGGGAGATCGCCGCCAATCTGAGCGCGGAGGCACCCTACCGCTGAGCCGGGATCGGCAAGGGCGAAACGGTAAGCCAAGCGGGATCGCGGCACGATGATCATTCAGACGATCATGTTCTACGTCCTCGCCGTGGTGACGGTGGGGGCGGGCGTCATGGTGATCGCCTCGCGCAACCCCGTGCACTCGGTGCTCTTCCTGATCCTCGCGTTCTTCAACTCGGCCGGGCTCTTCGTGATGATGGGCGCCGAGTTCCTGGCGATGATCCTGATCATCGTCTACGTCGGCGCGGTCGCCGTTCTCTTCCTCTTTGTCGTGATGATGCTCAACATCAATTACGCCGAGCTGAGGGCGGGCTTCCTGCAATATCTACCCATCGGCGGCGTCATCGGAATCATATTGCTCGCCGAGCTTGTCCTGGTTTTCGCGTCCGGCGCCATAGACATCGAGGTGCCGACGGAGGTGGCGTCTCCGACGCCGCCACCGGAAGACGTCACCAACACCGCGGCGCTCGGCAACGTGCTCTATACCCGCTACGCCTACCTCTTCCAGGGCGCGGGCTTCATCCTGCTGATCGCGATGGTGGGCGCCATCGTGCTCACCCACCGCCGTCGTGCCGACGTCCGGCGTCAGCGCATCGCCGATCAGGTGGCGCGCGATCCCAAGGCCGCCGTTCGCCTCACCGACATCAAGCCGGGCGCGGAGGGAACATGGAAATCGGACTGACCCATTACCTCACCGTGGCCGCGGTCCTCTTCACCCTCGGCGTTGTCGGGATCTTCCTGAACCGCAAGAACGTCATCATCATCCTGATGGCGATCGAGCTGATGCTGCTTGCGGTCAACATCAACCTGGTCGCCTTCTCGACTTTCCTCAACGACATGGTGGGCCAGGTCTTTGCCATGCTCGTGCTCACCGTCGCCGCCGCCGAGGCGGCGATCGGGCTCGCCATTCTGGTGGTCTACTTCCGCAATCGCGGCAGCATCGCCGTCGAGGACGTCAACGTGATGAAGGGCTAGAGCGCGGTGCTCTTCTACGCTGCGCCCATTTTCCTCCCGCTGTTCGGGGCGGTGATCGCCGGCCTGCTCGGCCGGGCGATCGGCGCGCGCGGTGCGCAGCTCGTCACCTGCGGCGCGATGGGCGTCGCCGCGGTGCTGTCGATCATCGTCTTCAACGAGGTCGTGCTCCAGGGCGAGACGGCCACGATCGTCCTCTTCGACTGGTTCGCCTCGGGCGATCTCGACGTCGACTGGCTGCTCAGGTTCGACGAGCTGACGGCGGTGATGGTCTTCGTCGTCTGCGTAGTCTCGTTCCTGATCCACGTCTACTCGATTGGCTACATGGCGCACGACCCCCATGTGCCGCGCTTCTTCGCCTACCTCTCGCTCTTCACCTTCTTCATGCTGGCGCTGGTGAGCGCCGACAACTTCCTGCAGATGTTCTTCGGCTGGGAGGGGGTCGGCCTCGTCTCCTACCTGCTGATCGGCTTCTGGTACAAGCGGCCCTCGGCCAACGCGGCCGCGATCAAGGCCTTCATCGTCAACCGGGTGGGCGACTTCGGCTTCGCGCTCGGCATCCTCGCGATCTTCCTCATGTTCGACACCGTCTCGTTCGACGCCGTCTTCGATGGCGCGCCCGGGATGGTGGATGCCGAGCTCACCTTCCTCGGCCACTCTTTCGACTTCCTGGAGGTCGCCTGCATCCTGCTCTTCGTCGGCGCCATGGGGAAGTCGGCGCAGTTCCTGCTGCACACCTGGCTGCCGGACGCGATGGAAGGGCCGACGCCGGTCTCCGCGCTGATCCACGCGGCGACCATGGTGACCGCCGGCGTCTTCATGGTGGCGCGGCTCTCGCCGATCTTCGAGTATGCGCCGATCGCGCTCTCGGTGGTGACCTTCTTCGGCGCGACGACGGCGATCTTCGCGGCGACCATCGCCATCACCCAGAACGACATCAAGCGGGTGATCGCCTATTCGACCTGCAGCCAGCTCGGCTACATGTTCTTCGCCTGCGGCGTCTCGGCCTATGGCGCCGGCATCTTCCACCTGACCACGCATGCGTTCTTCAAGGCGCTGCTCTTCCTCGGCGCCGGCGCGGTGATCCACGCCATGTCCGACGAGCAGGACATGCGCAAGATGGGCGGCATCTGGCGCATGATCCCGGTGACCTACGTGCTGATGTGGATCGGCAACCTGGCGCTCGCGGGGATCTTCCCGTTCTCGGGCTTCTTCTCGAAAGACATCATCCTGGAATCGGCCTTCGCCTCGCACACCGGGCTCGGCATGTACGCCTTCGGGCTCGGCATCCTGGCGGCGTTCCTGACTGCCTTCTACTCGTGGCGGCTGCTCTTCCTGACCTTCCACGGCAAGCCGCGCGCCGACGAGAAGGTGATGGCCCACGTGCACGAGGCGCCGCCGGTCATGTGGGTGCCGCTGGTGGGGCTCGCCATCGGCGCGATCGTGATCGGCTACCTGATGCTGCCGATGGTGGCGACCGACATCGACTTCTGGGGCGCGTCGATCCTCGTGCTGCCGATCCACAACGCGCTTGCAGAGGCGCACCACGTCGACTTCTGGGTGAAGGCGCTGCCGATGGCGGTGGGCGTGCTGGGCATCGCCGGCGCCTTCCTCTTCTACGTGCTGAAGCCCGAGCTGCCGGGCCTGCTGGCCACGCGGGCGCGTCCGGTCTACCTCTTCCTCCTCAACAAGTGGTACTTCGACGAGCTCTACGACGTCCTCTTCGTGCGGTCGGCCAAGTATCTCGGCCGCAGCCTCTGGAAGCAGGGCGACGGCGCCGTGATCGACGGTATCGGGCCGGACGGGCTGGCCGCCGCGACGCTCTCGATCGCGCGGCGCGCCGTCAGGCTGCAGTCAGGCTACGTCTATCACTACGCCTTCGCGATGCTGCTGGGCCTGGCGGCCATCGTGACCTGGTATCTGATCGCGGGCAGGTAGCGGCATGACCGATTGGCCGATCCTGTCCACCGTCACCTTCCTGCCGCTGGTCGGAGTCCTCTTCATCCTGATGATCCGGGGCGACGAGCGGCAGGTCGCGGCCAATTCCCGCCACCTCGCGCTCTGGACCTCGGTGGTCACCTTCGCGCTCTCGGTCGTGCTCGTCGCCGACTTCGACACCACGACGGCGGAGTTCCAGTTCGTCGAGCACGTACCCTGGCTGCCCGAGCACAACATCGGCTACCACCTGGGCGTCGACGGGATCTCGATCTTCTTCCTGGTGCTCACCACCTTCCTGATCCCGATCTGCATCCTCGCCTCGTGGGAGGCGATCGCGACGCGCGTGCGCGAGTTCATGATCGCCTTCCTGGTGATGGAGACGCTGATCGTCGGCGTCTTCTGCTCCCTCGATTTCGTGATGTTCTACATCTTCTTCGAGGGGCAGCTCATCCCGATGTTCCTGATCATCGGCATCTGGGGCGGCGCACGGCGGGTCTACTCGGCCTTCAAGTTCTTCCTCTACACGCTGGTGGGCTCGGTGCTGTTCCTGCTGGCGATCCTCTTCATGTATCTCGACGCCGGCACCACGGACATCCCGACGCTGCTGCTTCACGACTTCGCGCCGGCGGTGCAGACCTGGCTCTGGCTCGCGCTCTTCGCCTCGTTCGCCGTGAAGCTGCCGATGTGGCCGTTCCACACCTGGCTGCCGGACGCCCATGTGGAGGCGCCGACGGCGGGCTCGGTGATCCTCGCCGGCATCCTGCTGAAGATGGGGGGCTACGGCTTTCTCCGCTTCTCGCTGCCGATGCTGCCGGATGCGAGCGCCTTCTTCGTGCCCTTCGTCTACTCGCTGAGCGTGGTCGCGATCATCTACACCTCGCTGGTCGCGCTCATGCAGCAGGACATGAAGAAGCTGATCGCCTATTCCTCGGTCGCCCACATGGGGATCGTCACCATCGGCATCTTCACCTTCACCGGCCAGGGCATCGAGGGCGGCATCATCCAGATGCTGAGCCACGGCATCGTCTCGGCGGCGCTCTTCCTCTGCGTCGGCGTGGTCTACGACCGCACCCACACCCGCGAGATCGCCGACTACGGCGGGCTCGTGCACCGCATGCCGATCTACGCCTTCGTGCTGATGGTGTTCACGCTGGCGGCCATCGGCCTGCCGGGGACCAGCGGCTTCGTCGGCGAGTTCATGGTGCTGGTGGGCGCCTTCCAATCCAACACCTGGGTCGCCATGCTGGCGCTCACCGGCGTGATCCTGGGCGCCGCCTACATGCTCTGGCTCTACCGGCGCGTGATCTTCGGCGAGCTCACCAAGGAGAACCTCAAGTCGATCACCGACCTCAACTGGCGCGAGGTCGGCATCTTCGCGCCGCTGGTCTCGCTGGCGCTGGTGCTGGGCCTCTATCCGGAGCCCTTCCTCGACGTGCTGCACGTCTCGGTCGAGAACCTGATCGCGCAGACGAACGGCGCGCCCGATCTTCCGATCGCCGAGGCGCCGGTGCGCGGACCGCTGGCAGCGCTGGTGGCGCCGAACTAGGGGCCGGGCGATGCAACCCTTCGTCGAGCCGGACTATCTGCCCGCCCTGCCGGAGCTCTTCCTCGCGGGCGCCTCGGTCGTGCTGCTGATGGCCGGCGTCTTCATCGGCGACCGCTCGACCCGGCTGATGACCTGGCTCTCCTGCCTCGCCATGGCGATCGCCTTCGTCATGGTGCTGGTGCTGCCGGACGAGCGGACGACCACCTTCTTCGGCTTCTTCGTGGTCGACGGCTTCGCCGCCTTCATGAAGTGCCTGGTGCTGGTGGGCTCGGCGGTCACGCTGATCGTCGGCCTCGGCTACGTGCGGCGCGAGGGGATGAACCGCTTCGAGTTCCCCGTGCTGATCGTCTTCGCCACCCTCGGCATGCTGCTGATGATCTCGGCGAACGACCTGATCGCGCTCTATGTCGGGCTCGAGCTGCAGAGCCTCTCGCTCTACATCGTCGCCGCCTTCCGCCGGGATTCGCTGCGCTCGACCGAGGCCGGCCTCAAGTATTTCGTGCTGGGCGCGATCTCGTCGGGCCTGCTGCTCTACGGCTGCTCCATGGTCTACGGCTTCACCGGCACGACCCAGTTCGAGGGGATCGCCGCGGCGCTGACCGACACCGTGCCGGGCAACGTGGCGGCGGAGACGGGCGTCCTGATCGGCCTCGTGTTCATCGCCGCGGCTCTCGCCTTCAAGGTCTCGGCGGTGCCCTTCCACATGTGGACGCCGGACGTCTACGAAGGGGCGCCCACTCCCGTCACCGCCTTCTTCGCGGCCGCGCCCAAGGTCGCGGCCATGGCGCTTCTGCTGCGGGTCTTCCTCGGTCCCTTCCACGAGCTCGCCGGCCAGTGGGACCAGATCATCATCTTCGTCTCGATAGCCTCCATGGGCCTCGGCGCCTTCGCCGCGATCGGCCAGAAGAACATCAAGCGACTGATGGCCTACAGCTCCATCGGCCACGTCGGCTATGCGCTGGTCGGACTCTCGGCCGGCACGCCCGAGGGGATCCGGGGCGTGCTCGTCTACATGGCGATCTACATGGTGATGACACTCGGCGGCTTCGCCTGCATCCTCGCCATGCGCCAGCGCGGCCAGATGGTCGAGGAGATCAGCGACCTCGCCGGCCTCTCCAAGACCAACCCCGCGCTGGCTCTGGCGCTGGCGATCTTCATGTTCTCGATGGCGGGCATCCCGCCGCTCGCCGGCTTCTTCGGCAAGCTCTACGTGTTCCTGGCGGCG
>WTGU01000005.1 GCA_011523425.1 Alphaproteobacteria bacterium | reverse complement strand
TCTTGGGCCAGTCATTATTGTCCCACCAGCCATGCAGACACTCGGAATGATGAAAAGTCACTCTATTGTCGCCCCAGCAGTCAGCGTGGGCTGCGCCCGCGACGACCGTGATCGCTGCGAATGCCAACAGGCCGAGAATCGATTGTCGCGTCTTCATTTCACGCGTCCTTTTCGGAAGCCGGGACCGGGGTGACGGCATGGGTGAAGAGCCGGCCCGGCAAGGCCTGCAGGGACCGTTCGCTGACGCCGGCGCGTGCGGGCGCCTCGACGGCTCTTCGCATGGGCCGGGTTCCGACGTAGGCGCGTAAGGCCGGGACGACGCCGCACCTCATGGGCTCCCTTTGCACACTCGCTGTCAACGGCTCCCAGCGGAAACGACAAGACATCGTTCCGCGCAGTGCCTGGGCCCCTGTCATTACAAGTATTAGAAGACTTCAGATTTTCTCGCGTCCCCAACTTTGGGGAAATTGGCCAAAAAATTAGGCTCAGTTTGCGAAATTTAGGCATGTTTTGGTCATCGCCGAGAGCGATGAGATGGAACCGCCTGAGATCGCTGTCGAGGTGCTTGGTGGCGATGCCGCGCCGCCGGCGCAGGAGGGCCGCCTGTTGCTACGGGGATTGCTTGGGCAGGCTGGGTATTTGGGAAGTGGGTGCTCGTCAGGCGTCCACTTAGCGGTAAGTGGACACTTGACCGATGTCGGTTTCCGGGAAGAAGCGTGTCGAGGCGGGCGGCGGGGTCGATCGCCTATATGTCACGGACCGAGTGCGAGGTGCTGCCGCGCCTCTTGTAGCCGTCGGCGAGATGCCATGTGCTGTCGCCGGCGTTTGCGATATCCACTTTCGCGACGACCATTCCCTAGTCCGGGCACAGAGTCTGCGCGCCAAAGGTCGAGTCTTCCTCTCTGAACGCTGGGAGCAGGGTAGCGGCGTGCCTGGCGGGCCGACCCGGCGAGGCCTGCCGTGTCCGTTCGCCCACGTCGGTGCGTGCGAGTTGCAGGTAACAATCGCGTCCGGCACCCGGCTGATCAGGTCAGGCGAGACCGCGACGCCGTAGAGCTCCCGCCGGTGACCCTGGATCTCGCGCACCGTCATGCCGCGCGCATAGAGCGACAGGATGCGATCGTCGCAACCGTCGAGACTGGAGTGGGCCCCTGGGGCCCACTGCAGTAGGGGGTCAATTTTCCACGCTTAACAACACCCTACGCCCACCTCAAGTCCGACTTGACGTCAAGGGTGGTGCGCTCTTACCGCTTACCCGGAGCCGATGAAATATACGGAAAAGATACTTACTTTAGTCGACATAGCACACAATTTTCACACTATTCCGCCTATTGTCCCCGTATGCGGCTACGCTCCTGCGCACCGGTGCGCGGGTGGGTCATCGACGGATTGTTCGGGACTGACTCCGAAACGGCGAGGGGCAAGGAACCGATGACAGGCATGTGGTCCGCAACCCAGCGCACGGCTTCCAGACGACGAGCCCGCCGGGCGGCGGGAGCCCCCGCCGTCGTCCTGATTCTCGCCCTGGCGCTCGCGGGTTGCGACACCAGCACGACGGTGCGCCAGGTCGACGGAACCCCCGATCCCGAGACGGAAGAGCAACGGCGCGGGGAATACGCCAGCCACGAGGAGTTCCGCAACCAGGATGGGCTCGCCCGGATCAAGGCGCACTACGCCTACGCCCGCGGTGCGACCGGCGAGGGCGTGACGCTCGGGATCGTCGACAGCGGAGTCGATCCCGATCACCCCAAGTTCGAAGGCAAGCTCGAAGCGAGCTACGTCGGGGACTACGACCCCGACTTCGGCACCTGCGACGAGGTCGGCCCCGACGGCACGTGCTTCAGCGGGCTGGGACATGGAACGCTAGTCGCGGGCATCATGGCCGCCGCACGACAACCGACTCCAGAGGCGGGCGCGGCAAGCGGGCCGCCCATTCACGGGGTGGCGTTCGACGCCAGGGTCATATCGGTGGGCGTGGGATCTCGCGACCTGGAGGAGGTCATCGACGAGATCGTTGCGGAGTACCCGGAGAACCCCACGCCCGAGCAGATCGAGGAGCTCCAGGCGCGGGTCCTCGATGTCGAAGCGCAGCTCGAGAGGGAGCTCGAACGGGACACCGGGATCGCCTTCTCCCAGCTGAACGGCCGGGTGACGGCGGTCAACTGCAGCTTCGGCGTTCCCGGCAACATCGAGGACTTCGACGCGCAGGAGCTGCGGGAACGCTTTCCCAACGCCATCGACGCGATGGCGCAGTCGGACACCGCGGCCGCCGAGCGCACGATCTACGTCTGGGCGGCCGGCAACGCCCACGGCGAGATCGGACCGGACGGGTCGCCGGTGTCGGCGAGTTCGGTCGAGCCCCTGCCCGGGCTTTCGGTGCGGCTCCCGGAGCTGCGGGGCCATTCGCTGGCGGTCGTGGCGACGAACCCGGATGGCACGATCGCCGACTTCTCCAACCGCTGCGGGATCGCCAAGGCGTTCTGTCTGGCGGCACCCGGCGTGGACATCACGGGCCCCGCGCCGGCGTTCCACTGCGAGGCCGGCGCATCGCAATGCTTCATCACGCTCGAAGAGGCCGGCACCTCGTCTGCGGCGCCGTTCGTGACGGGCGGGATCGGACTTCTCGCCCAGCATTTTCGCAATCAGCTCGGCAATGACGAGATCGTGGAGCGCATTCTCGCCACCGCCGACAGGACGGGCGTGTACGCGGACGCCGACGTGTACGGCCAGGGATTCCTGGACCTCGATACGGCCACCCGGCCGGTCGGGGGACAGCGGATGCTGACCGGCGTCTCGCTCTCCGGCGCATCGTCGCCGGAGGCGCAGAGCGCGCTCTACCTGGGCCCGGCCTTCGGGGACTCGCTCGCACGCGGCCTCGCCTCGGCGCACGTGGCGAGCTTCGACGAGCTCGATGCGCCGTTCTTCCGCCGCCTCGGCGATTACCTTCGGCCGGCGGGGTTCGCCGGCTCCTCGCTCGCAGACCGCCTGAGAGCGCTGGGGCGCGATCCCCGGGGGACGCCGTGGGAGATTGACGGGCCCGGGTTGCAGGTGCGCCTCGATGTCGTCCCGGCCGCGCACGGTGCCGATGTCGGTGACGGCCTGGCCGCGCTCGCGTCGCTGTCGGTCATGCACGACTTCGGCAGCCGCCAACTTGAGTTCGGATACCGCAGCCGGCTGGCCTCGCGGTTCGGCCCGGAAGCGGGAGAGCTCGCGCCGGGCACGTTCGCCGACGCCGGCGCATTCGCCAATCCGTATCTCGGCTTCGCCCGCGACGGGACCAGCCTCGGCCTGGCGTCGCCCCTGGGCACCGGCTCGCTTCGGATCGCGGCGTTCGCGGCCACGGGGCCGGACGGCGGCCAGCCCGATGCGCGCAGCGACGGGATCGCGGGCGCCCTCACCGAGTACCGCTTCGGCGGGCTCGCCGATTTGGGCCTCGCGCTGCAGGCGGGATGGATGTCGGAAGCGAACGGGGCGGTGGGGAGCCGGCCCGAGGGCGCCTTCGGCGAGCTCGGGACGGGGACGATCCTCGCGGGACTCTCGGCGTCCCGTCGTCTGGGCGGGAACTGGGCATTGCTGGGGAGCGCGCATGCCGGCACGCACCGGACGGAGAATGTGCGCCAGGGCATCGTGCGGGAGGTATCGGGACTCTGGAGCGGCGCCTTCGCGCTCGGCGCCGTCGGCCGGGATGTCGAGCGAAGCGGCGACCGGCTGGCGTTCCGGCTGTCGCAGCCGCTGCGCGTCGAGGCGGGGCATGCGGAACTGCGATGGGTGTCCGGGCGGAGCCCCGGCGGAGGGGTCGAGATCGAGCGGGCGGATGTGGGCCTGGAGCCCTCCGGCCGCCAACTCGACCTCGAGGTCGCCTACTCGCGTCCCTGGGCGGGCGGCCGGGCGCACATGGCCGCGGTCGCCTCGCACGACGCGGGACACGCGGCGGGCGAACGGGAGGTCTCGATCCTCGCGCGCTACAGCCGGCGGTTCTAGAGCGTATCCGTCTTTGACGGATACGCGACAGGCCGCGACTGCGGCCCGCCGCTTATGCGGCGCGCCCGCGCAGGCGCCGGCCGCAGGCCGGCTGCCGTGAGCGACAAAGAGGCTGGAACGTTTCCGTGTAAAGCGGACACGTTCTAGAGGTGGCCGGCGCCGGGCCGGTGTCCGTCGTTTCCGTATTGCCCTACCGGGAAATGAGAGGGCGCACGGTTCCTGACGGGATTCGGCCGAATACCGCTCGCGTCATTCGCATCGGGGGATACCCTCACCCCTCGCCCGGTTTGGCCATGCGGTAGCCGACCCCGCGAACATTGAATATCCAGGTGGGGTTCGCCGCGTCCTCGCCGATCTTCGCCCGGAGTTTCTTGATGAAGTTGCGGATGAGATCCATGTCGCCGGCCTCGCGCCCGCCCCAGACCTGGCGCAGCAGCGCCTCGTAGGTAACGACCCGTCCCGCGTTGAGCGAGAGGACGCGCAGCAGCTCGTACTCCGTCGCGGTGAGCATAACCTCGCGCCCGGCGACCGTGACCCGGTGCGACTCGTAGTGGATGGCGAGCTCGCCGAGCGCGAAGGGTTCGGGGCGTGCGACGCGTCGGAGCGCCGCCTCCACCCTGGCGATGAGCTCGGTGGGTGAGAACGGCTTGACGATGTAGTCGGCGGCGCCCGCCTTCAACGCCCTCGCGACGGTCTCGTCACGTCCGTAGCCGGAGATGAAGACGACCGGCAGGTCGGCAAGCTCCGGCACGCTCTCCATCAGCGCAATCCCGTCGGTGCCGGGCAGCATGAGGTCGAGCAGGACGAGGGATGGCTTCTCGGTCCGGATGATGTGGGAGAGCTCCGCGTGGTCGCCCGTCACGAGGGGGGGGTAGCCCGCTTCGCTGAGGATGTCGCGCACGTAGCGAAGTGTCTTCGGGTCGTCGTCCACCACCAGAATGCGGGTGGGCTCGCGCCGATCGAACGCCGGAGCGGCGGAGCGGCGGCCGGAACGGGGGGCTTCGCCTTCACGGGTGTCTTCGACCGCCGGCAGGGTGAAGGTGAAGCGGCTGCCCTGGCCGGTGCCACCGCTCTCGGCGCGGATGCGGCCTCCGTGAGCCTCCACCAGACCCCTGCAGATGACGAGCCCGAGGCCGGTTCCTGCGGTCGCGCGCTCGCCGCCCCCGGCAGAGCCGGCATACTTGCGGAAGAGGTGCAGCAGCTGCTCGGGCGCGACGCCCCGGCCCTCGTCGGAAACCGACACGGCGACGTGAACGCCGTCGCGCTCGGCCGAGACCCGGATCGGGGAGGACTCCGGCGAGTGCCTCGCGGCGTTGGACAGAAGGTTGTTCAGAACCTGCACGATGCGCCGGCGGTCGGCCATCACCCGGGGAAGGTCCTGCGGCAGGTCGATGTGCAGGGTGTGCCGGCCGCCGCCGGAAAGGAAGGTGTTCCGCGCACGGTCCACCAGCGCGGCAACCTCCGAGGGCTCCGGCAAGACCGAGAGCGTGCCCGCTTCGATGCGCCCGGCGTCGAGCAGGGCGCCGATGAGGCCGCGCATGTGCCCGGCCTGCTCACGGATGATGCGGTGGAACTCGTGCATCTCCGCCGGATCGAGGTCCGCCGCCTCTTCCAGAAGCGTGGCGGCCGAGCCCATGATGGACGCCAGCGGGGCGCGCAGCTCGTGGCTTACCAGGCCGAGGAACTCCGCGCGCAGCCGCTCCAGCTCCTCGAGCGGCGCCAGGTCCTGCATGGTGACCACGACCGAGGCGATGCCGTCATCGGCGGAATGGATCGGAGTCGCGTTGATCAGCGTGCGGACGCTGCGCCCGTCCGGCACCGAGAGCACGATCTCCTCGGCGCGCACCGTCTCGCCGATGTTGAGCCGCTCCGCGATGGGGAACTCGCCGAGCGACACCTCGCGGCCGTCGGCGCGGCGGACGGAGACCACCTCCAGCAGCGCCTCCGTCGGGCGACCGGCCGTGCGCAGGCCTTCTGTGATGCGCCGCGCCTCGCGGTTGACGGAAACCGGCCGGCCGCTCCGGGCATCGAACACCACGACGCCGAACGGCGAGGTCTCGATGAGCGCCTCCAGGTCGGCCCGCGCCCGCTGCTCGTCGCGGTGGGTTCGGGCGTTGACGATGGCGGTCGCCGCCTGGCTTGCGAACAGGAGCAGGATCTCCTCGTCTTCGTCCGTGAACGCCGGCGCTCCCTCCTTCTCGGCGAGGAAGAAGTTGCCGACATGGACATCCCGGTGGCGCATCGGCGTGCCCTGGAAGGTCCTGGAGCGCATCAGGTCCGGGGAGAAGCCGAGGGAGTGGACCAGGGCGGGGAGGTCGGTGAGTCGGACAGGGCCGGGCAGGTCGCGGAAATGCGCGAACAGCTTCGGCCCGTCCGGCCAGTCGACGAACTGATGCTTCTCCTCGGGGGTAAAGCCCGAGGTGACGAACTCGCGCACCTCGCCCGCCTCGTCGATGGTGGTGATGATGCCGTAGCGCGCGGCGGTCAGCACGCGGGCGCCGTCGACGGCCTCCTGCAGGACGGTGGTGACGTCGAGGCTCGCGCTGATACGCAGGATCGCAGCGCTGAGCGCGGAGATCCGCTCGCGCAGCGCCTCGACCTCGTGCCCCGGTTCGCCGGCCTCGTTCACGGCCTCCTCCTTCGCTGACCCGGTCCGCGCCCCAACCCCCGCAGCCTCCGGTCGACCGCTGCGGCGCACCGGACGCACGCTCGGCGAGGCTTCGGCCGTGCCGGCGGCGCGGATGCGCCGTGGCCGACATACTCCAGTATTTACGGAAAAAACACCAATCCGGCCGAGCTTGGTACGCACTATTTATCAATAGTTCGATAAGAATTTCCGCCAGTGCGTGCTGCGCAGGCGTCGCGCGCAGCAGGAATGGCAGGAAGCTCTCCATGCATCGGTGTTCGCTGACTTTGGTTCGACGGTCGGAGACCGGCTCGGGGAACGCCAGACCAGCGGCTTCGAGAGGCAGGAAGAGCGACGTGGGTCCACGTCGCCGGTCCCGATACGCCGTTCGTGCACCGGCGCAGGTGCGGGTCTGGCTCGCCGGTTTCCGGTCGAGTCCCGTTCGGTTCGTGCGGCCACAGCGGGGCGGGTACCGGACCATGCACGGTTTCGACAGGGACCCGGGCTCGTTCGGCCAACGCCTTGCCCGCATGGAAGGCCTGCTCCCGGGAAGCCGGGCCCTTCAGAAAAACGAAGCGACAGCATCGGAGAAAGGGCAGGAGCCCTTGGAGCTTCGGCTCGATCCTGGTCCCGGCCTCCGCCCTTCGGGGTCGTCCGCCACGTTCCTGAATTCGCGACGGGAACGTCCGCGCGGGCGGGCGACACCTTCTCAAGTCCCGGTTCCTCATCGCTTCTTTCGAACCTTGGGCCGCCCGTCCGACCTATCCTCGTGACGTCCTGTAGTGCTGCTTGGGCGGGCGGTCCCTTTTCTCTTGGAGGAGGCCAGCATGAAGGCCCTTTCCGCCTGCGGCCCGGCGGCTGTAGCGGTCCTCTCGCCCGCGGCCGGCTGCAGCGGCGGAGGTCACGGCAATGGAGGTGAGCGCCGATCGGCAGGACGGCATCCTGTCCGTGTGCGTGCAGGGGCGAATAGACGGTACCAACGTCCGGCGGTTCATGGAGACTGTCCGATCCGCCACCGAAGACGGCGACCGCGCGGTGATCATGGACTTCGAGCGGCTGGTCTACATCAGCAGCTCCGGACTTCGGGCCGTGCTCATGACCGCGAAGGACCTCCGGAGCCGCGACGTCGCGTTCGCGCTGTGCTCCCTTCCCGACGTTGTCCGCACCGCGTTCAAGAGGAGCGGCTTCGACAAGATCATCACGATCCATCCGACCAGGGCCGACGCGCTGGCGGCACTGGAGCGCTGACGCGGTCGTTCTGTGCCTCGGAGACCCTGCCGGCGTTCTCGTGACCGCGGAGCGGCACGTTTCCGGATCGGATCCGTCGTCCGGCTCGTGGATTGGACGCCGATCGGTACTGCAAGTGATTGACCAGGGGGAATCCGGAGCATTGGATTTCCCCGGTCAACCGCAACCGACGACGGTGTTGACGCGGCGCTAACCCTTCCCGTCGAAGAAGGCGAGGCACGCACGTGCCAACGGCTCTTGCCGTCCCGTGGGCGTAAGAGCCGCCGTGAAGCACCTGCGGGTTTCGACGAAGCCGTCGCCCAGCGCCACCAGAGCGCCGGTCTCGACGTACCGCTCGATCAGGTGACGCCAGCCCAGCACGAGGCCGCGGCCGGCAACGGCCGCCTCCAGCGCGTAGAGATACAGGTCGAAGTCCTCGTAGCGCAGCCCGGCGCCGGGGCGGCCGGCCACCGCGAACCATCGCTTCCACGACGCCTTGCCCTCTCCAGGACGCGCGAAGGAGAGAAAGTTCAGGCCGCCCCAGCCCGCGACCGGCCCGTTCAGGGTTTCCGCGTGCTGGGCGGCATAGGCGGCTGAGCAGAAGGGCCGCAACGCCTCTTTCGCGACGACGACGCGGTGCTCGGACGTGGAGTGGCCCTCGTCCCAGGCCAGGACCACGTCGGCAGGCGGAAGGGGAGGAAAGTCCCGACTGGCGGCGGAATGAGCGACGATTCGGATGCGAACATGCTCGCCCAGCGCCTCCCTGAGCGCCTGATAGCGCGGCATCAGGAACAGGTGCGATACCTCGTCGGGACAGGCGACGGTCACCTCCGTGTGCCCGTCGTCCGAGAGGGTTGCGATGTCCGACGCCCCCGAACGAAGGGCTCCAAGACCCACGAGTACGGCTTCGCGAAATCGCCGTCCGGCTTCTGTCAGGCGAACACCGGTTCTGGAGCGCTCAAACAGCCGCGCGCCGAGCTGCTTTTCCAGACGTGCCAAGCGGCGACTGATTGCCGTCTGCGCCGTGTCGAGTTCGATCGCCGCCCGCGTGAAACTGCCGTGGCGCCCGGCACTCTCGAAGGCGATCAGAGTGCTCATGGGCGGAATCCGATACGTTCCGCGATGATGCATGGACTCGTTCGGGTGCTCACCATTCATGGGCTCGATCCGGCTAGGGCTTCGAACCAGCTCTTGCTCGCTCCGTCTCTCAATTTCCATTTTCGGGAAGTTTGGATAAATTGTGCGTATTGATTTGAATGAAAATGATCGTTTTTTCGTAAATGCCGGAGCAGCAGCCGCTGCCCTACAGTCGCGAACAGCTCACCTGGGGGGATGAGACCCACCCTGAGTGGAAGTGGCCCGCTCCACTCCACTCAGGGGTCAGTATCGAATGCCGATTGACAGCGCGAAGGTGCGCACGCGAGTCTGGGCGACAGGATCCTGCGCCCGGCGGCCATCCATGCCATGCCTGAGCCGGCGGCGGGCGGGCCGATCCCTCGGCCAGTGCCTGCGGCATCGGGCGCGCTCCCTGCCGTCTTCCGCCGCACTGTCGACCCGGCGGTAACCGGTGCCGCGCTCGTCGTCCAGGAGATCATGACCCCGCTCGAAGCCGCCTGGGAGAGGGTTCACCGCGAGGCCGCACGCCTGCGCCCCGTCCATCTGCGCACGCTGTTCGCCGACGATCCGGCACGGTTCGAGCGCCTCTCCTTCGCCTTCGAGGACCTCAGCATCGACCTCTCGAAGGAGAAGCTCGACGCCGCGGCGCTGGATGCGCTCCTCGCACTTGCCCGGGCGGCCAATGTCGAGGGCCGGCGCGAGGCGATGTTTGCGGGCGCGCCGGTCAACCGGACCGAGGGCCGGGCGGCGCTCCACATGGCGCTTCGCGGCGGCGCGGCGGCACCGCCGGGCGACGATGTCGAGGGAGCGCTCGCCGATGTCCTCGCCTTCGCCGAGGGCGTGCGCGCCAGCAGCGTCACCGACGTCGTCAACATCGGCATCGGCGGTTCCGATCTCGGCCCGGCCATGGCCACGCGCGCGCTGTCGCCCGACCATGACGGACCTCGCGGGCACTTCGTCTCGAATGTGGACGGGGCGCATCTGGCCGACACGCTCCGGAGGCTCGACCCGGCAACGACGCTGGTCATCATCGCGTCAAAGACCTTCACCACGCTCGAAACGATGACCAACGCCCGCTCCGCTCGGGCCTGGCTCGGCGATCACGCGGCAGACAACTTGGCGGCGGTCTCGACCGATCTCGCGGCCTGCGCCGCCTTCGGCGTGCCTGCGGAGCGGGTCTTCGGCTTCTGGGACTGGGTCGGCGGGCGCTACTCGCTCTGGGGCGCGATCGGGCTCTCTCTCGCCATCGCCATCGGCGCGAGCCGGTTCCGGGCCTTTCTCGCCGGGGCCGCGGCGATGGACCGGCACTTCCGCGACGCGGCCCTCGAAGAGAACCTGCCGGTGCTGTTGGCGCTGGCCGGCATCTCGCGGCGCAACGCGATGGGCTGGCCGACGGTGGCGCTGATTCCCTACGACCAGCGGCTCGAGCGCTTCCCGGCCTACGTCCAGCAGCTCGAAATGGAATCGAACGGCAAGAGCGTCACGCAGGACGGCGCGCCCGCCGCCTGCGCCACCGCGCCGGTCGTCTGGGGCGAGCCGGGCACCAACGCGCAGCACTCGTTCTTCCAGCTCCTGCACCAGGGTACGGACGTGATCCCCGTCGACTTCATCGCCGCCGCCCGGCCGCGCGGTGCCGACGCGGAGCACCATCGGCTCCTGCTCGCCAATTGTCTGGCGCAGGGCGCGGCGCTGGCCTTCGGCCGCCCGCAGACCGAGGCCGACCGGTCCGCGCCGCACCTGGCCTTCCCCGGCGACCGGCCGTCTACGACCATCCTGCACCGCGAGCTCGACCCCTTCGCGCTCGGCCGGCTGATCGCGCTCTACGAGCACAAGACGGTCACGATGGGGGCCATCTGGAACATCAATTCCTTCGACCAGTTCGGCGTGGAGTTCGGCAAGGAACTCGCACAGCGTCTCGCCCCGGTCATGCGCGGCGAGGACGGGACCGCCGCCGGGCTCCACCAATCGACGGCCGGGCTGGTCGCCCGCATCAGGGTGCTCGACCGATGAACGCCGGGCGCACCGCGCACGGGATGGCGGAGGATCGTCGTGCACGACCACACTGTCGCCGTTGACGCCACGCAGACGCCGACCGCGCTGACGTTCGCCGACAATTTCAACGTGGCGGTGCCGTTCATCGACCGCCACCTGGAGGAGGGGCGCGGCGCCAGAGTGGCGATAAGCGACGCCGGGGGGGACGTCACCTATGGGGCGCTCGCCGCCGCCGTGAACCGGGCCGGAAACGCGCTCTCCGCCCTCGGACTCGCCCGCGGCGACCGCGTGCTGATGGTGGTCAAGGACTGCCCCTTGTTCTTCTACGTCTTCTGGGGCGCGATCAAGGCGGGGTTCGTGCCGGTCCCGCTCAATACCCTGCTGCGCGCAACCGACTATCGCGTCGTCATCGAGAACGCGCGCCCGGCCTGCATCGTCTGGTCGCCGGAATTCGCCGGCGAGTGCGAAGCGGCGCTCGCCGGAGCGGCGGAACGGCCGCGGCACGCACTGCCGGCCGAAGGCCGCGGCGAGAGCATTGCGGCCCGCCTCGCCGCGGCGTCGGACACGCTCGAGCCGGCGCCGGCGTCCGCCGACGATCCGGCATTCTGGCTCTACACCTCCGGCTCGACCGGCACGCCCAAGGGCGCCGTCCACCGCCAGCGCGACATGGTGGTGACGAGCCAGTATTTCGCCGTCGATACGCTCGGCGTGAGGCCGGACGACATCCACTTCTCCGCCGCCAAGCTCTTCTTCGCCTACGGGCTCGGCAACGCGATGACCTTCCCGCTGTGGACGGGCGGCACGGCAGTGCTCAATGCGCAGAGGCCCACGCCGGAGGCGACCTTCGCCACCATCGAGAGGTACCGGCCGACGATCTACTACGGCGTGCCGACGCTCTACGCCGCGCAGCTTCAGGCGCTCGCGCGCGCCTCGCCCGATCTCTCCAGCCTGCGGCTCTGCGTCTCCGCCGGCGAGCCGCTACCGGCGGCTCTGCTGGAGCGCTGGCAGGGTGCCACCGGTCTCGACATCGTCGACGGCATCGGCACCACCGAAAGCCTGCACATCTTCATCTCGAACCGTCCCGGAGCGGTCGTGCCGGGCACCAGCGGCACGCCGGTGCCGGGCTACGACGTGCGCCTGGTCGACGACGCCGGCCGCGACGTGCCCTCCGGCGACACCGGCAACCTGCTGATCCGGGGGCGCTCCCTGATCGCCGAGTACTGGGACGAGCCCGGGCGCACCCGGGCGGCGTTCGACGGCGAATGGCTGCGGACCGGCGACACCTATGCGGTCGATGCGGCCGGCGCCTACGTCTGCTGCGGGCGCTCCGACGACATGCTCAAGGTCGGCGGCATCTGGGTCTCGCCCGTCGAGATCGAGGCGCGCCTGGTCTCTCACCCGGCGGTGCTGGAGGCGGCGGTGGTCGGCCGCGCCGACGATGACGGGTTGATCAAGCCCGAGGCCTGGATCGTCCTCGCCGAGGGGCAGGCGGCGAGCGAACGCCTGAGCGAGGCGCTCGTCGCTCACTGCAAGGAGGCGCTGGCGCGGTACAAGTATCCCCGCTGGCTCCGCTACGTGGACGCCCTGCCGAAGACCGCGACCGGCAAGATCCAGCGCTACAGGCTGCGCGAAGGGAGCTAGTGGAACTCGACGTAGCGGTAGTCGAGCGCCTGGCCGTGGATGCCGCGCTTCGGCGCCGCGATCCAGCCCGCCATGGCGCCGGGCTCGCTCACCGGGATCATCAGGGACTGGACGAAGGCGTGGTCGTCGGCGTTCGGCAGCCACTCGTCCCGCTTCCGCTTCCAGCTCGCCTCGCCCATGAGGGTGCCGTCCGGCGCCGCGCAGACGCCGGCGAAAGCGCCGATATTGCGGTGGAAGGCACGGTGCGGCAGGCGCAGCTCCGCGTCGATGCCGAATGAGCGGATCACCTTGTTGAAACGGTCGAGACCGCGCTGGCTGTCGTCCACATAGGCGTTGCGCAGCGTCTCGTTCATCGCTTTCAGCGCCGTCACCTCCTTCGACGCCAGCCTGCCGCCCTCTACCGCAGGCACCGTGACGGTGCTCCCGGCGAGCACATGGTCGTCGTCGATCCTGGTCTCGCGATAACGGCCCTTGAGGCCCATGGCGTAGTAGTTGGCGGCATTGGTGGAGTCCTCGGAGCCGAACAGGTCGAGGCAGATCGAATAGTGGAAGTTGATCCACTTCTGGAGCAGCGTCAGCGGGATCGCGCCGAAGCGCCCGACATCGTCGGTGTCGTGCTCGCGCATCTTCTCGCAGGTCCGCTGGACGATGCGCATGACCCCGGATTCGCCCACGAACATGTGGTGGGCCTCTTCGGTCAGCATGAAGCGGCAGGTGCGGGAGAGCGGATCGAAGCCCGACTCCGAGAGCGCGTGGAGCTGGAACTTGCCGTCGCGATCCTGGAAGAAGGTGTACATGAAGAACGAGAGCCAGTCGTCGGTCGGCTCGTTGAAGGCTTCGAGCGTGCGCGGCTTGTCCGCGTCGCCGGCGTGGCGGGCCAGCATCTCCTCCGCCTCCTCGCGCCCGTCGCGGCCGAAATAGGCGTGCAGCAGATAGACCATCGCCCACAGGTGCCGGCCTTCTTCGACGTTGACCTGGTAGAGGTTGCGCAGGTCGTAGAGCGAGGGCGCGGTGAGGCCCAGACCGCGCTGCTGCTCCACCGACGCCGGCTCGGTATCGCCCTGGGTGACGATGAGGCGACGCAGTTCCGCGCGGTACTCGCCGGGCAGCTCCTGCCAGGCCGGCTCGCCCTTGTGGATGCCGAAGTTGATGCGCCGGTCGGGCGCGGGCTCCGCCAGGAAGATCCCCCAGCGGTAGTCGGGCATCCTGACGAAGTCGAAGTGCGCCCAGCCGTCGGTGTCGACGCCGATGGCGGTCCGCAGAAAGACCGCGTGCTCGTGCGCGCCGACGGGGCCGAGCTCGCGCCACCAGTCGAGATAGGCAGGCTGCCAGCGCTCAAGCGCACGCAACAGGCGGCGGTCGTCGGCCAGGCCGACATTGTTGGGAATGCGTTCGTTGTAGTCGACCTGCATCGGACTCGTCCCCCGGCGCTAGACGCGGTTGCGGTCGAAGGTCGGCTGCACGCCCGACCCGTAGAGCTTGAGCGCACCGTCTGGGCCCGTGGTATTGGGGCGCTGGAAGATCCAGTTCTGCCAGGCGGAGAGGCGACCGAAGATCTTGGTCTCGAGCGTTTCCGGCCCGGCGAAGCGGAGCGACGCCTCCATGCCGCTCAGCGCGTCGGGCGAGAACGCCGTGCGCGCCTCGATGGCGATGCGCACCTCGTCCTCCCAGTCGATATCGTCGGGCGCGAAGGTGACGAGGCCGAGCGCGTCGGCCGCCGCGGCGTCGAGGTCGACGCCCAGCGCATCGTGCGCAGCCGCCAGCGCCGCGTCGTCGCCGAAGAAGCGGCTGGCGAGCCGCGAGAGGCCGTTCGCCATCGTCAGCGGGCCGGCGTTCATCGCCGTCAGCCGCACCGTGGCCGGCGGGAGATTCGAGTCCTCGAAGGTGCCGTCGAGCATGAAGCTGCGATCGGCCGCGAGCGCGAGCTCCAGCAGCGTGCCGGTGAAGCACGAGCCCGGCTCGATCAGCGCGACGAGGCTGCGCGCGCTCACGTCGAGGCGCTTGAGGGTCCGCTTCAGGTAGAGGGTGATCTCGCGCACCAGCCAGTCGTCGGCGAAAGCTGCGAGGGCGGCGTCGGCCGACGCGACATGGTCGGCCGCGCCCTGGGTCTCGAGGATCCAGGTGCCGAGTTCCGGCTCGTTGAAGCGCAGGTGCAGGATCGCGTCGTCAAGCTCGCGCGCGAGCGCCAGAGGCCAGAAATCGGCGCCGGCGGCGTGGATCGCGGCAGGGTCGGCCGGCGGCGGCGCGGCCGGGGCGGAGGCCGTGAGCGTCGCCGTGCCCCGCGCCCGGTCGAGGGCGACGCGGAGGTGGCCGTAGGCGATGACGTCATCGCCCAGGGTGCGCTCGAGGCGCGGGAGCGCGATCCCGCGCCCGTCGGCCGGCCGGTCCGAGCCTGCGGCAAGAGCGGCAGCGCGCTCGGCCACGGCATCGTCCAGGCCCGAGCGCGGCACCAGCTCGTCGACCAGCTTCCACTCCAGCGCGCGGCGCCCGCGCACGCCCTCCCCCGTGGTGCAGAAGAAGTCGGCACGGTCGCGGCGGACGCGGCGCTTGTCGACGACCCGGGTGAGGCCGCCGGTGCCCGGCAGGACCGCGAGCAGCGGCACCTCGGGGAGCGACACGGCGGTCGCGCCGTCATCGACCAGGATGATGTGATCGGTCGCCAGAGCCAGCTCGTAGCCGCCGCCCGCGGCGGTGCCGGCGATCACCGTCATCCAGCGCTGGCCCGCATTGGCCGAGGCATCCTCGATGGCGTTGCGCGTCTCGTTGGTAAACTTGCAGAAGTTGACCTTGTCGATATGTGAAGCCCCGGCGAGCATCGGGATGTTGGCGCCGGCCGAGAACACGCGGTCCTTCGCCGAGACGAGCACCACCGCGCGCACCTCCGGATGCTCGAAGCGCAGCCGCTGGATCGCGTCGCTGAGCTCGATGTCGACCCCGAGATCGTACGAGTTGAGCTTGAGCGCGTAGTCGCCGGCAATGGCGCCGTTCTCGTCCACGTCGAGCGCCAGCGTGGCTATGGCGCCACACGTGGCGAGGCGCCAATGGCGATAGTCGTCCGGGTGGGTCCGGAAGTCGATCATCGTCCCCGCCGTTCGTCGGGCAGCGACCGCCGCTCCCCGCTCCAGAGTGTGCTCGGCGGACTATATGGCGTGTTCCCGCCCCTCATCCACGGAAAATGCGACGCCGCTCGTCACGATGGCGAGAGACGCGGGCCGGCCCGGCGCTGCGCGGCACCCCTACCGGCGTCCGGGGCGCCAGCCGGCCGGCGCGAGCTCGAAGCCGGAGAACTCGAAGGCCGGCGCGACCGTGCAGCCGACCAGCGTCCAGGCACCCTCCGACCGGGCGCTCTGCCAGGCGCGGGCGGGAACCGTCACCTGGGGCTCCGCGCCGGCGCCGGCACCCAGCCGGTGGCGGGTGATCCCGACACCGTCGGGAGAGAGCTCCAGCATCAGCGCAGCGCCCGCGTGGTAGTGCCAGATCTCCACCGCGTCGACCCGGTGCCAGTGGGAGACCTCGCCCTCTCTCAGCAGGTAGTAGATGGCGGTCACCGCCCCGCGGCCGCCGTCTTCGGCGACGGCGCGATAGGTCTCGCGGTAGTGGCCGCCCTCCGGGTGCGGCGCGAGCGCGTAGCGGGCGATGATCTCGTCGGCGTCCATCGGCGGCCTTCCTTTCGCACGCCGCCAGCCGGCTTGTCACGATGGCGACACAGCCCGGCGTCTGTCTGTACTATAGTGGGCGCACGATGACCCGCATTTTTGATATAGCGCGACCGGCACGGCTCCTGCGCACCGTGCCGCGCGGCGGCAGCGCCACGCTGTTCGCGGCCGCGACGGCAGCGCTTGCCGCGTCGATGGTCTGGTCGGGCGCCGAGGCGACGGAGACGCATATCGACGACTTCGTCTTCGGCTGCGAGGCCTCCGACGGGCGGATCGTGAAGCCCAGACACGGCGATATCGCGGGCGTGATCTACACACAGCTTCCCGCACAGCGCCAGCAATGCCTCGGCACCATCGACCGAAAGATCGCGCTCTGCAGGGAGAACACCGAGTTCCTGTCGGAGACGGACAATCGCGCGTTCCCCGATTGCCTGCCGTTGTTCGAGGAGCAGGCGAGAGCGTGCGTCGTCCATTTCTCCTACGAGCGGGGCAAGTGCGGCACCGACGGCCCCGGCCCGGACGATCCGGTCGCCAGCGAGCAGGGAGAGCAGCCGGCGCAGGAAGGCCCGCCGGCGGATCGCTACAGGATCGAACAGGCAAACCGTCTGATGAGGGCGTCGGAGGCCGCCAATCTGAGGACGGGCCCGAGCCCTGACTACGACATCATCGGCACGGTAGGGGCCGGCGACGAGCTGCGCGTGACCGGCGAAGTCAGGGGGCGGGACTGGCTGCGGGTCGCCTTCCAGGGCGGCACCGCCTTCATCTACGCGCCGCTCCTGAGGGCGACGCGTCAGGAGGCGGTACCGGAGGCGGTGCAGGAGGATGACGCTGCGCCGCGGCCGGCGGACACGCCCCCGCGCGTGGGCGCGGACTGGTCCATCACCGAGAACCAGCCCTGCGAAGTCTGGAACTACGGCAACAGAGACTACGAGCCCTTCACCTGGACGGGCGCCTGTGTCGAGGGCAAGGCCTCGGGCGAAGGGAAGCTGGTGTATCGCGGCGGCGAAGGGGTCTACGAAGGCGGCATGGAGGCCGGCAAGATGCACGGGCGGGGGGTCCTGACCTGGGCCAACGGCTTCCGCTACGAGGGCGAGCTGCGCGACGGCAAGCAGCACGGCTACGGCACCTTCACCGAAGCCAGCGGCGAGCGCTACGAGGGCAACTGGCGCGACGGCAAGCCGCACGGGCAAGGAACCTACGTCCAGGGCGACGGCACCACCTTCAAGGGCGAGTGGCGCGACGGCTGCTTCGGCACGAAGGGCGGCCGCTGGGCATCGATCGGCACGAGCGCGGCGGCCTGCGGCTTCGAGTAGCGGCCGGCAGCGGCGCATCGGAAGGTGTCGCTTCGCGCGGCCCGGATCGAGTCCTATGATCGGCCCGTGCAAACCCTGTGCCGCGACTGCGGCCATCGGCCGCTCGCCCATGCCGGCGCCTGCCCGGCCTGCGGCTCCGCACGCGTGCTCGGACACGCCGAGCTCCACGATCTCGCCATCGCCCATCTCGACTGCGACGCCTTCTACGCCGCGATCGAGAAGCGGGACCGGCCGGAGATCCGCGACCGCCCGGTGATCGTGGGCGGCCGGCACCGGGGCGTGGTCGCCGCCTGCTGCTACATCGCCCGTGGCTACGGGGTGCGCTCCGCCATGCCCATGTTCAAGGCCCTCGAGGCCTGCCCCGATGCGGTCGTCATCAGGCCGGACATGAAGAAATACGCCGCCGTCGGCCGCGAGGTGCGGGCGATGATGCTGGCGTGCACGCCGCTGGTGGAGCCGCTCTCCATCGACGAGGCGTTCATGGACCTCTCCGGCACCGAGGCCCTGCACCGCGCCAGCGCAGCCGCGACCCTGGCACTGCTGGCCCGGCGGGTGGAGGAGGCGCTCGCCATCACCGTCTCCGTCGGCCTCAGCTACAACAAGTTCCTGGCCAAGATCGCCTCCGACCTGGAGAAGCCCCGGGGCTTCGCCGTGATCGGCAGGAAGGAGGCCCGCGCCTTTCTCGCCGACAAGCCGGTGGGCCTTCTCTGGGGCGTGGGCCGGGCCATGCAGAAGCGCCTGTCCGACGACGGCATCACGCTCATCGGCGAGCTTGCCCGCCTCGACGAGGCCACGCTCGTCGCCCGCTACGGCAAGATCGGCACGCGGCTCCACCAGTGCGCCCGCGGCGAGGACGACCGCCCGGTCGATCCCGCGCGCGAGACCAAGAGCGTCTCCTCGGAGATCACGCTCGACGAGGACCTCACCGACGCCGCAGCCCTGCGGCCGATCCTGTGGCGGCTCGCGGAGACGGTGGCGCGGCGCATGAAGAAGGCCGAGCTCGCCGGCGGCGGGGTCACGCTCAAGCTCAAGACGGCCGACTTCCGCATCATCACCCGCGCCCGCCGGCTCGGCGCCGCCACTCAGTCTGCCGACGAGATGTTCCGCGCCGCAGCCCCGCTGCTTGAGCGCGAGGCCGACGGCCGCGCCTTTCGCCTCATCGGCATCGGCGCCCACGATCTCTCCCCGGCCGGAGAGACGGTGCAGCCCGATCTCTTCGGCACCGCCGCGCCGGCCGAGGACAGGATCGACAGGGCGCTCGATGCGGTACGGGAGAGGTTCGGCGAGGACGCCATCGTCAAGGGCCGGGGCTTCGGCACCCGACTCGTACGCCAGGGACCGTCGAAGGTGGAGTGAGCCCCCTTGCCGCCGGCGCCGGCAACAACCGACGCCGGCGGCGACGAGGCGGGACTACGGTCAGGGAGGCTTCCGCTCCCACCCCCGCTCAACCTGCGCAGGATAGGGACCATGGTGCCCGACGCCGGGCGAGCCGCACCAATACCGTTTTCTTTGCGGACGGATAGCGCCTCCTTATGGCTCCCCCGGCGGTTGGATGCCGCGCGCTCACGGCGCAGCTACCGCCGCATCCCGACCGCGGCCTGGCCGCCAATGCTGCCGAGGATGATCAGGCCGCCGACGAGGGTAAGAACGCTCGGCACCTCTCCGAAGGCGAGCGCCACCCAGAGCGACGCGAACACCACTTCCGTCAACGACAGGACGAGCAGCTCGGCGGCGGGGACGTTTCGCGCGCCGATGGTCAGCATGAAGATGCCGGCGCCGATGACCAGCACGCCGTACAT
>WTGU01000097.1 GCA_011523425.1 Alphaproteobacteria bacterium | reverse complement strand
GAACTCGGTGGGGATGATGTAGGCGAGATAGAACAGCATGACGAAGGTCGGCGCATTGCGCGCCAGCGTCGTCAACGCCCCGCCACCGTGCCGCGCTCCCCAATTCGTGCCGCTCCGCAGCAGGGCCAGGATCATCCCGACGATGGTGCCGATGGCCATGGCGAGGAGGGAGACGATGATGTTCCAGCCGAACCCCTCCGCCAGATAGGGCGACCAGGCCCACAGGACGTCGATGGTCTCCTGCGCTGTCATGCCGTCGTGGCCCTGCCCCTCTCGAACCGCCGGAAGAGCTGCACCGTGATGATGACGAGGACGAAGTAGCAGATCAGAAGCAGATTCATCATCACGTCCGCATTGCCCTTTTCGGCCACGATCGAGGTGCTGGCGTGCACCAGTTCGGGCAGGGCGAGGGTGCTGGCCATGCCGGTGGCCTTCACGATATTGGCCGAGTTGCCCATCACCGCGGCGTAGCAGAGCATCAGCGCCCGTTGAATGTCGCGCGGCGTGAAGCGGAGCCGGTGGCTGCCTCCGGCGGCGACGTCCGCGGCGAGCGAGAACGCGATGGCGTTGCTCGACGCCGCGTAGAGCGAGAGCACCACGGCGGAGACCAGGAAGGCATCGAGCGTGAAGCCCAGAGCCAGCAGCACGCCGCCCAGGCCGAAGAACACGATGTAGAGCTGGAGCAGCGGGGGCGTCATGCGCATGAACTCGCTGAAGCCCCGCAGGAAGTGGCTGATCCCCGGCACCCGCCGGTGCATCAGCCAGCCGAAGAGAATGCCCAGCACGATGCTGCCGACGACGGTGATCACCGAAAGCAGCGCCGTCAGGCCCAGGCCGTAGAGGAAGACGTCTCTGTCGAGCGGGTCGTAGAGGATGCTGATGTCGAGACCCGTCACCTCCATGATCGTGAGCGAGAAGCCCGAGAGACCGCCGATGCCGCTGCCGGTGACGAGAGCGACCTCGCGGCACTCGAGCGGCCACATGCCCTGCTCGTCGCGCCGGCACGTCAGCTCGCCGGCTTCGTCCGTCTCCTGCCACGTCGTGCGGGCATCGCGCAGGAAGGGAGAGGGCGGCAGGCCCCACTTCTTCTCCAGCGACTGCAGGAAGCCATCGCGATGCCAGCCGGCAAGCGTATCGCCGAGCACCAGATCCAGTGGGGCGCCGCCTTCCTCCTTGGCGATGGCGACGGCCCAGGGCAGGACGAAACGCGTCGGCAGGGTGACGCTGAAGCCGTCCCACTCCCCGCTCTCGAGCTCGTGCAGGAGAAGGACTTCGTCGTAGATCCAGCCGAGGCAATGCCCGTTGCGCAGCGCCTGGCCGGCCTCGCGGGTGCTGTTGAACGCTGTCACGTCGAGCAGCAGCCGCTGCTTGGCGAGCCGGTTCCAGAGCGAGCCCTGGAGCCCGCAGACCGTCTGACCGCGCAGGTCCGCCCAGCTGCCGATCTTGGCGTCGTCCCGCAGCAGCACGTTGGCGCCGTCGCCGTAATACTGCGGCTCGATCATGGTGACGAGCTCGCGGCGGCTGCGGGTATCGCCCATGGTGGCGGCGACAATGTCGATCTCGCCCCTCTGCACCTTCTGCAGGCGGTTGGCGCTGGTCACCGGAACCAGCTCGACCTCAACGCCGATCGCCTCCGCGAATCCCCGCGCCACGTCCACGTCGTAGCCGACCAGCTCGCCCTCCTCGTCGCGAAACCCGAAGGGAGAGTAGTCTTCCTTGACGCCGACGATCACGTGGCCGCGATCCCGGATTTCCTGCAGCCGGTCGGCGAGGGCGGGAGAGGCCACGCCTGCCCAGCCGACGAGGAGTGCGGCGAACAGCAGGCGCAACGGCAGGCGGCGGCGGCTCATGCCGTCACCCGCGGTCCGGGGCCACAGGCCCCGCACATGCAACACAGATGGCGGGGGTGCCGTCGCCGGCAGCCATCCGTGGGGAAGAAAGGCCGGGACGGGATTTCCGCATCACTCCGTTCGCACGACGGAGATATCGAGCGCGGGGGCTCGGCACGGGCGTGCGGCCATGGCGTTTCGGTCGTCGGTGAGCGTCGAGCGGGTCATCGTAGCGGTTCGGCCTGACGTAACCGGTAGGAGGGACAGGTCCGGATAGAGCGCCGATGTCCGCGACCGCGAAACGCGTCGGCCGCGTGCTTCTGTCTTATCAGATATAACGTTACGGAGAAATAGAGTATCGTGCCGCGCGAGAGAAACCAGTCCGAGCCGTCGCCGCGCGGGCGCCGACACCTCGAAATGCAGATGCGCGCTCGCCGCGGCCTTGGAAGATCGGCGGCGAGGCTCCGGGGGAAGAATGACGGGCCGTGGTGATCGCTTGCCTTCGTTCGCGCTGCGCCGTCGGGCGCCGCTCCGCCGTGCGCTCGCCCTGCTCGCCCTGCTCGCCCTCTCTGCGTCCGGCCTGCCACATCCGGCACCACCGGCGGCCGCCGCCGATGGCGGCGTGCTTGCCAGGGTCGAGGCGGACGGCGTGATCCGCGCCGGCACGAGGGCGAGCGCGCCGCCTTTCGCTCGGAAGCTGGAATCCGGCGGGTTCGAGGGCTTCTCGGTCGACCTGCTGGAGGAGATTCGCGTCTCGGTGGAGGAGAGGCTCGGCCGCTCCGTTGCGCTCGAGTTTGCGGAAGTAACCCCGTCCGACCGGCTGCAGCGCGTCGCCGCAGGCGAGCTCGACATCGTCTGCGGGATCACCACGCCGACCTGGGACAGGGAGACCCTCGTGGATTTCTCGGTGCCGTTCTTCCGCGACGGCACCCGCATCCTGATCTATCGGGAACGGGCCACCGGCGGCGTGGATCTCGGCAGGCTCGACATCGGCGTGGTCGAAGGGACGACCACCGTCACGATCATCGGCGACGAGCTGCCGACGGCCACTCTGCACCAGTTTCCGACCATGACCGACGCCATGGCGGCGCTCGCGAAGTCGGAGGTCCACGGTGTCGCCAACATCGGCATCACCCTGCTCGGGCTCGCGGCGCGGGAGGAGCCCCGCCGCAGCGTCGTCCTGCTTCCGCGCACCTACGCGCTCGCCATGGAAACGCTCGCCTGCGTCCTTCCGCAGGACGACAGCGCGTGGCGGGACGTGGTCAATCGCGTCATCATCGACGTCTTCGCGGGCGTCGAGGATTCCAACAGCCGCTACGACGAGATCTACGAGCGCTGGTTCGGCCGTGAAAGCGAGATCTTCTATCCGCTCGACCGCAGCAACCGCACCTATCTGAGCACGGTGTCGATCTGGGCGCGCTGAGGGCGCGTGCGGCGGGACGGCTGCCGGGCGACGCGGCGCACCGCCACACGCATCGCCGCGGCTGCGGTGCAGGTTATGCTATAGTGTCACCTTGTGTGTCGCCGGGCGGCGCACGCCGGCGCGGGCGGCACGGTCGAGGAACGGATGGACCCCCAGCAGGGCACGAAGCCCGGCTTCCGTAACGACGGGCACGAGCACGAAAGCTGCATCGAGGACGCGCTCGCCCGCGCCGATGCGCTCTGCCGCGGGCGCGGCGTTCGCCTCACGCCGCTGCGGCGACGGGTGCTGGAGCTGGTCTGGGGCAGTCATCGCGCGGTCAAGGCCTACGACCTGCTCGCGGCGCTCGGCGAGGGGGTCGGCGCGGCGAAGCCGCCGACGGTCTACCGCGCGCTAGAGTTCCTGATGGGCCAGGGCCTGGTCCATCGCATCGACAGCCTCAACGCCTTCGTCGGCTGTCCCGTGCCCGGCCGGCACCACAGCGCCCAGTTTCTCATTTGCGGAAGCTGCGGCGAGGTCTCGGAGCTGAACGCCCCCAGCATCGACCGGGCCGTGGCTAGGCAAGCCGCCGATTCGGGCTTCGCGGTCTCGCGCCAGGTCATCGAGCTGCACGGCAAATGTCCGCGTTGCACAGCACCACCGCCGAGCGCGTGACCCGCCGCGCCGGCGCCGACGGCGCGCCGCTCGCCTCGGGCGAGGGTCTCGTCGTGCGCTACGGCGGGCGCACGGTGCTGGACCATGTCTCGCTCGAGGTCCGCCGGCGCGAGGTGGTGAGCCTGATCGGGCCGAACGGCGCCGGCAAGACCACCGCCGTGCGCGCGCTGCTGGGCCTCATCAGGCCCGATGCGGGCACCGTCCGCCACGAGCCGGGCCTGGTGGTGGGCTACGTCCCCCAGCGCATCGCGCCGGATACGCTCCTGCCGATCTCCGTGCGGCGCTTCCTGGCGATGGCGGGTCGCAGCACCGCGGCGGACGCCGCCGCGACCCTCGACGAGGTGGGTATGGCGGCGGTGATCGACCGCCAGCTCAGCGCCCTGTCCGGCGGCGAGTACAGGCGCGTTCTGCTCGCCCGCGCCCTGCTGCGCGATCCCGACCTCCTGGTGCTGGACGAGCCGGTCCAGCAGGTGGACTTCCCCGGCCAGCTCGCCATGCACAGGCTGATCGGCCGGCTGCGCGAGCGGCGCGGCTGCGGCGTCCTGGTGATCTCCCACGATCTCCACCTGGTGCTGGGCGCGACCGACCGGGTGGTATGCCTCAACGGGCACGTCTGCTGCGCGGGCGAGCCGGAGACGGTGAGCCGGCATCCGGAGTATGTCTCGCTCTTCGGCCCTCATGCGGCAGCCGCGTTCGCGGTCTACACCCACGAGCACGACCACAGCCACGACCTCCCCGTCGCGCTCTCGCCGGTCGTCCCGGCCGCGCCCGAGAGCGGCACCGCGCCCGGCGACTCCGGCTGAGGGCCGCGCCGTGTTCGACGACTTCTTCGCACGCGCGCTCGCGGGCGGCATCGGCATCGCGCTCGCCACCGGCCCGCTCGGCTGCTTCATGGTCTGGCGGCGCATGGCCTACTTCGGAGACTCCGTCGCCCACAGCGCGCTGCTCGGCGTGGTGCTCGGCATCGTCCTCGGCATCGAGCCCAACGCCGGCATCATCATCATGTGCATCGCCCTCGCCCTGCTGCTCCACCTGCTGCAGCAGCAGCGGCGCCTGGCCACGGATACCCTGCTCGGAATCCTGGCGCACGGAGCGCTGGCCCTCGGACTCGTCGGCATCAGCTTCCTCGAGGGCGTGCGGGTCGACCTGATGAGCTATCTGTTCGGCGACATCCTCGCCGTCACAGGCCGCGACCTGCTGTGGATCTGGGGCGGCGGCGGCGCCGTGCTGGTGGCGACGGCGCTGATCTGGCGGCCGCTGCTTGCCACCACGGTCCACGAGGAGCTGGCGCGCGCCGAGGGCGTGCGGGTCGGCCTCGTGCGCCTTGTCTTCACGCTTCTGATCGCGCTCGCGGTCGCGATCGCCATGAAGATCATCGGCCTGATCCTGATCGTGGCGCTCCTGATCATCCCGGCGGCGACGGCCCGCAGACTCGCGCGCTCGCCCGAGCAGATGGCGCTGCTCGCGAGCCTGATCGGGGCGGCGGCGGTGGCGGGTGGGCTGCATGCCTCGCTCGCCTGGGACACGCCGTCCGGCCCCTCGATCGTGGTCGCGGCGCTGGCTCTCTTCACGCTCGGTCTGGGCGGCGCCGCGCTGGCCTCGGCGTGTCTCGGGCGGGTTGTTGATTCGGCACGGGCCGAGCCCTAGCCTTCACACAATGAGTGGGCAGCGATGACAGCGGGCGACGACCTGGCCGGCCAGGTGATCGAGCGGTTGCGCTTCGACGACGCGGGCCTCATTCCCGCGATCGCGCAGTCGCACGCGACGCGCGAGGTGCTGATGCTCGCCTGGATGAACGCGGATGCCGTGCGCGAGACGCTGGCGACCGGCCGCGTCTGCTACTGGTCCCGCTCGCGCCGGAAGCTCTGGCGCAAGGGCGAAAGCTCGGGCCACACGCAGCGGCTGGTCGAGATGCGCTTCGACTGCGACAGCGACGCCCTGCTTCTCCTGGTGGACCAGACGGGCCCCGCCTGCCACACCAACCGCCCGGCCTGCTTCTTCAATGCCGTGCAGGAGGGCGGGATTCGGGTGATCGCCGAGCCCGTCTCCTAGCGGGTCAGCGCACGCGGCCGGGACCGAGCTGCGCCACCGTGATGCCGCGCGCTGAGGCCTCGTCCGGCAAGGGCGCGCCGGTGACGATCGCGGCCGTGAGCGCGCCGAGCGCCGGCGCGGTCATGATCCCGGCACCTCCCTGGCCCGCCAGCCAGAAGAACCCCTCGGCCGCCTCGTCGAAGCCGGCGACCGGCTGCCGGTCCCGGACGAAGCTCCTGAGGCCCGCCCACTTGTTGCGTATGTGGCGGATGTCGAGGGCGGCCGCCTGCATAATACGGTCGGCGCCGATGGCAATGTCGAGTTCCTCGGGGTAGGCGTCGCAGGGTTCCGACGGCGTCTCGTCGGCGGGCGAGCCCAGAAGCCGGCCGGCATCGGGCTTGACGTAGAAGGCATCGCCGACGTCGTGCAGCATCGGCCAGTCGTCGGCGCCGTCGCCCGCCGGCGCGTCGAAGATGAACGCCGTCCGGCGCTTAGGCTGGAGGCCCAACGGCGCGATTCCCGCCAGCGCGGCGACGACATCGCACCAGGCACCGGCGGCGTTGACCACCACCGGCGCGGCGTAGGTGCCGGCCGCCGTCTCCGCATGCCAGAGGCCGCCCTCGCGCACGAGCGCGGTGACCGCCGCCTCGGTCACCAGCCTGCCGCCGCGTGCGCGCAACCCGCGCAGATAGCCCTGATGCAGGGCGTCGACGTCGATCTCGTGGGCCGCCGGCTCCAGCACCGCGCCGACGACGTAATCCTCGCGCAGCGGCACGGCGTGCTCGAGGGTCTCGGCAGGGCCGAGGCGGGCGAGCGTCGGCACGCGCGGGCGGTTCTCGCCGTAGAGCCGGTCCAGCGCCTCCACCTGATCGGCGCGGCCGACATAGAGCACCGGGCGCGGGCTGAGCAGCGGCGAGGCCGCGAAGCCGGCTGGAGGCTCCGCGAGGAAGGCGTGGCCCGCGGTGGCGAGTCCCCGCGTCAGCGGGCCGCCGTAGGTCTCCATGTACATGGCGGCCGAGCGCCCGGTCGCGTGGTAGCCGGCAACCTCCTCCTGCTCGAGGACGGCAACGCGCCCCCGCTCGGCAAGCCAGTAGGCCGCGGAGGCGCCCGCCATGCCGGCCCCGACGACGATCACGTCACAGCGCTCCATCGGCCGCATACTATGCCCTGCGCGGCGTGGCTCAAGCGCTGCCGGCAGGGCCGGCGCCCCTCGGCAAGCGGCGCCCGGCCCGCTACTCTGGCGCACGCGACAACGCGGGGGCGGAGCATGCGGATTTCCTGCGAGGGGCGACGCGCGGTGGTCACCGCCGGCGGCTCGGGCATCGGGCGCGTCATCGCGGAGACGCTGGCGGCCAACGGCGCGCAGGTCTTCACCTGCGACGTCGAGCCGGGCCTGATCGACGAGGTGCGCGAGAGGGGGATCAGCGCCTGCCTCGCCGATGTCGGCGATCCCGCGGCCGTCGAGAGGCTGTTCGAGGCCGCGGCCGCGGCCATGGGCGGCGTCGACGTCCTCGTCAACAACGCGGGCATCGCCGGCCCCACCGCGCGGGTGGAGGCGATCGAGCCGGCCGACTGGGACCGCACGATCGCGGTCAACATCTCCGGCCAGTTCTACTGCGCCCGCCGTGCGGTCCCGCTGATGCGGCGGGCCGGCGGCGGCGCCATCGTCAACATCTCGTCCACCGCCGGCCGGATGGGCTTCCCGCTCAGGCTCCCCTACGCCACCTCGAAGTTCGCCATCACCGGCCTGACCAAGACGCTCGCGCTGGAGCTCGGCCCCGCCAAGATCAGCGTCAACGCCATCCTGCCGGGCTACATCCTCAACGCTCGGGGCGAGCGCGTGATTCGCGCCAAGGCCGAGGCGGCCGGCCGCACGGTGGACGAGATGGAGGCGACCATCCTGCGCAACATCGCCATGCGCACCGGCATCACCGAGCAGGAGATCGCGGACCTTGCGCTCTACCTCTGCTCCCCGTCGGGGCGCCACATTTCGGGCCAGCTTCTCGGCGTCGACGGTGCCTTCGACACCTACATGGGCATGGACAATCTCGACGACCCGCCGCCGGACGCGGGCCGCGCGTGATCGTCCTCTTCACCGATTTCGGGCCGGGCGGGCCCTACACGGGCCAGATGAAGGCCGTGCTCGCGCGGGCGGCGCCGGGAGTGCCGGTGGTCGAGCTCGCGGACGACCTGCCCGCCTGCGAGCCCGAGCCCGCCGCCTATCTGCTCGCGGCGTGCGCGCCGGCCTTCCCGCCCGGCGCGGTCTTCGTCTGCGTGGTCGATCCGGGGGTCGGCGGCGACCGGGCGCCGCTCGCGCTCAGCGCCGGCGGGCGCTGGTATGTCGGCCCCGACAACGGCCTGCTCGCGATCGCCGCCCGCCGGGCCGACGATGCCGCGTGGCACCTCATCACCTGGCGCCCGCCAGCGCTGTCTGCCTCCTTCCACGGCCGCGACCTCTTCGCGCCGGTGGCGGCCCGGCTCGCGCGCGGCGAGGCGGTGCCGGGCACGCCGCTCGATGGCGCTGCTGCGGTCGGCGCCGACTGGCCGGCGGACCGCGCGGCGATCGTCTATGTCGACCCCTACGGCAACGCGATGACGGGCTTGCGGGCGAGCCAGCTTCCCGAGGGAGCGATGCTTGCCGCCGGCGGCCAGCGGCTCGGGCGCCTGCGCACCTTCTCCGACGCCGCACCGGGCGCGGCCTTCTGGTACGAGAACGCCAACGGGCTCGCCGAGGTCGCGGTCAATCGCGGGCGGGCGGACCGCGCGCTGGGGCTCCGGGTGGGGACGCCGGTCCGCATCGAGGCGGGAGGGCGCGCCGGATGACGCGCTGGCGGCCCAACGGCGACCAGATCCGTGCCGGCGCGCTCGCGGACGCCGACCTCTCGCGCTTCGACCTGCGCGGGTTCAGCTTCCGCCGGGCCGACCTGCGCGCGGCGAGCTTCGCCGGCAGCATCCTGCGCGAGGTCGACCTCTGGGGCGCCGACCTCAGCGGCGCCGACCTCACCGGGGCGAACCTGCGGCTGGCGACGTTCAAGGGCGCGAAGATGCAGGGTGCGAGGCTCGCCGGCGCCGATCTCTGGAGCGCCGACCTCAAGGTCGCCGAGCTGGGCGGGGCCGTGCTTGCCGAATGCAACCTCGCGCAGGCCGAGCTCGCCGGCGCCAGGTGCCGGGGCGCGGACTTCAGCGGTGCCGAGCTCTACTGCGCCGACCTGCGCCTCGCCGATCTGGAGAACGCCAATCTCGGCCGCGCCGACGGGCGCCTCGCCAAGCTCGAGGAGGCGGTGCTGATCGGCGCCAATCTGCGCGACGCCAATTTCTCGGGCGCGAGCTTCAAGCGCGCGAGGCTGGCCACCGCCGATCTCGCCGGCGCCACCCTGCGCGAGGCGAACTTTCGCGAGGCCGACCTGATCCGCGCTGACTTCCGCGGGGCCGAGGTGGCGGACGCCTTCTTCGGCCAAGCCACCATCGACGGCACCGTGATGCCCGACGGCACCATCGAATCCGCCGCCCTCCGCCACTGGGCGCCGCCGGTCGAACCCGGCGACGAGGCGTAGACTCAGGCTCAGACGGCGCCCGCGTCCACGATCGCCACCACGGGGCCGCCGCCCTGCGGCCCCTGGTGCATCGCATCGACGGAGACGAACACGGCGGGATCGCCGATCGCCGCCGCGGCGACGCCGCCCACGGCGCCCTTGGAGTGGCGGTGATGGTGGACGTCCGAATCGTCCAGCATGATCTGGCGGCGGCCGCGCAGGCGCGCGGTGCGGTCCGCCTCGCACTTGATGAAGCAGTTGACGAGGCGGCCGCCGAGGTCTGCGGCGCGGGGGCGCTCCGGCAGGTCGAGGCCGGCGCTGCGGATGGCGTCGTAGATGCCGTCGATGTCGAGCGCGTCCTGCATCACGCCGTGGCCGATGCGGAAGCGGCCGCCGACGCCGGGCGCATTGCCGAAGAGGACGATCTGCCCGCGGTCGAGCTCGACGCCGGACGAGCAGGAGGCGACCGAGGAGTAGAGATCGAGGTTGCGGCAGATCTCGTCCGCCGCCGGCATGTCGACCTCGCCGAGCGCCACGGCGATGCCGAGCCCGGTGGTGCCGTTGGAGACCCCCATGGATTCGTGAACCTCGCAGGCCACGCTCTGGCCCCGGCCGTGGGCCTCCTGCACGGTGTCGATGGTGAGCAGCGGCGTCTTGGTCTGGACGTAGTGGACGTCCGCCGGGTCGGCGATGCCGGCATCGGCCATCGCCGCGCGCACGCCGTCGGCGATGGTCGCGACCATCGCCGGGCGGCCGATGTCCTCGGGCAGGATCGGCGCGCTCATCGCGGTCCCCATGGCGAGCCTGGGCGCGTCCGCGGGCCCCGTGCTGTCGTCGCGGGCGAAGACGGTGGCGTGCGGCGTGAGCACGCCGTCGCACCCCCCCGACCAGACCATCGGGATCTCGCCGACCTCGGCCTCGCTCCGCGTGCCGTGCGCGAGCAGGACGCCGCGGAAGGCGGTGTCCGAGAGGATGCGGGTGAAGTCGTTGACCCCGCCGTTGCCCTCCGTCTTGCCGATCACGGCAACCACCGAATCCGCCGCCATGCGGCCGGAGACGATCAGCTCGTCCAGGCCCGAGGCGTCGGAGACCGACTTGATCTCAACCTTCGCGACATCGATGGCCATGTTCCTCTCCCCTCGGGCTGCGGGCGCGCGGCGCGGCGCCGTCAGGACCAGGCGGTGCGCCGGCGCGTCTCGGTCTCGGCGACGACCCTGCCGCGCTTGATGACGCACGCGCGGTCCGCCCGCCGCGTCAGCGCCTCCAGCGGATCGCTCGCGTCGATGATCACCAGGTCGGCGACGCAGCCGAGCTCGGCGCCGTAGTCGGCAAGCCCCATGGTGCGCGCGGCCGCGCCGGTCTGCATGTCGAAGACGGTCTCGATCTCGTGCGGCCGACTCAGGTGCGCCACGTGGCTGGCGAGGAAGGTCACCTCCAGCGGATCGCCCCGGCCGAAGGGGTAGAAGGGGTCGCGGATGCAGTCCTGGCCGCAGGCGACGTTGACGCCGGCCGCCAGCAGCTCCTTGACGCGGGTGATGCCGCGCCGCTTGGGCTGCGCGTCGCCGCGCCCCTGCAGCATCAGGTTGGTCGCGGGGTTGACGATCATGTGGATGCCGGCGTCGCGCACGAGCCCGATCACCCGGTTGGCATAGTCCTCCTCATAGCCCGCGAGCGCGCAGGTGTGGCCGGCGGTGACGCGCCCCTGCCAGCCGCGCTCCATGGTCTGCTCGGCCAGGATCTCGAGGGTCTTCGCGTCGGGATCGTCGGTCTCGTCCACGTGCATGTCGATATCGGCGTCGTGATGCGCCGCGATCTCGAAGGCGAGCGCGACATGCCGCGCGCTGTCCTCGGCCGAGTTCTCGTTGAAGGGCATGCCGCCCACCAGATCGGCGCCGGCCTCCATCGCCTTCCACATCAGCTGGTCGGTGCCCCTGTCCTTGAGGATGCCCTCCTGCGGGAAGGCGACGATCTGCACGTCCGCGATGTCGCGGGTCCGCTCGCGCGCCTCCAGCACGCCCTCCAGCGGGCGCAGGCCGCCGATGCTGTCCACGTCGACGTGGGAGCGGAAGCGGGTGACGCCGTGGGAGACGGCCGAGCGGATGGTCCGCACGGCGCGCGTGGCGATCTCGTCGACCGTGTAGGCACGCTTGCGCGCCCAGATGATCTCGATCGCCTCGTCGAGGGTGCCGGAGCGATTGGGCCGGACGTCGTCGTTGATCTGCGCCTTGTCGAGATGGATGTGGGGCTCCAGGAAGCCTGCCACGCAGAGCCGCCCGCCGGCATCGATGACGCTCGCGGCCGCGGCGGTGCCCCCGGCGGGTGCTGCGACGAAGCGCCCGTCCCTGACATAGAGGTCGCGGCGCTCTTCCTCGCGCCAGAGGTGGGCGCCAGTGATCGCGAGATCGACCCGGTCGTCCGTCATTGCCTCTTCCTCCCTCGACCGTCGGCGCCCGCCGGCGACGCCGCGTGCTCCTACCCCTCCGCCTCCGCCTTCCGCTCTGCGGCGATGATGGCGACGGCGTTGACGCGGGCCACCGTTTCCTCCCGGCCGAGCGCGGCCATGACGGCGAAGATCCCGGGCGAGGCCTCCGCCCCCGTCAACGCCGCCCTGAGCGGCTGCGCGATCTTCCCCAGCCCGACCCCTTCCCTCTCGGCGAAGGCGCGGACGGCGCTTTCCAGCGCCTCCTCGTCCCACGCGGCGAGGGGCCGGAGTGCGCCGGCGAGGCGGGCTAGCCGGGCCCGCGCCTCGCCCCCCTCCTCGCCGAGCAGTCGCGCCGCCTTGGGTGCCATGGCGAGCGGCCGCTCGTAGACGAGGAACGCGAGCCTGTCCGCAAGCTCGACCAGCGTCTTCGCCCGCGTCTTGGCCTCGGGCAGCAGGGTCACGATACGCCGGCGCCCCTCGTCCGTGGCGGCCAGCGGGTACGCCACGGCGAGCCGGGGCTCGATCGCGGCCAGCAGCGCGGAGTCTGCGCTCGCCCTGATGTAGTGGCCGTTGAGGCTCTTGAGCTTTTCCATGTCGAAGCGGGCCGCACCCCGGCCCACCGCGTCGAGGTCGAACCAGGCGATGGCCTGGTCGGTGTCGATGATCTCGTCGTCGCCGTGACTCCAGCCGAGCCTGAGGAGCGCGTTGCGCATCGCCTCGGGCAGAATGCCGAGCTCGTCGTAGGCGCCGATGGCGACGGCGCCGTGCCGCTTGGAGAGCTTGGCGCCGTCGGCACCGTGGATCAGCGGAATGTGGGCATAGAACGGCGGCTGCCAGCTCAGCGCGAGGAAGAGCTGGGTCTGGCGAAAGGCGTTGGTGAGGTGGTCATCCCCCCGGATCGCGTGGGTAATGCCCATGTCGTGGTCGTCGACGACGACCGAGAGCATGTAGGTCGGCGTGCCGTCGGCGCGCAGCAGCACCATGTCGTCGAGCGCACCGTTGCCGATCCTGACCGGACCCTGCACCAGGTCGTCGATCGCCGTCTCGCCTTCCTGCGGCGCGCGGAAGCGGATGACGGGATCGATGCCGGACGGCGCCTCGGCCGGATCGCGCTCGCGCCAGCGCCCGTCGTAGAGCGCCGTGCGGCCGGCGGCGCGGGCGTCTGCGCGCATGGCCTCCAGCTCTTCCGGCGTGCAGTAGCAGCGATAGGCCCTGCCGGCGGCGAGCAGGCCGCGCGCGACCGCGACATGACGCTCGCGGCGCTCGGACTGGCGCACGATCTCACCGTCCCATTCAAGGCCGAGCCAGGAGAGCCCGTCGGTGATCGCGGCGATCGCCTCGGGCGTCGAGCGCTTGCGGTCGGTATCCTCCAGACGCAGCCGGAAGCTGCCGCCGTGGTGGCGTGCGTAGAGCCAGTTGAAGAGGGCGGTCCGCGCGCCGCCCAGGTGGAGCATGCCGGTCGGCGACGGCGCGAAGCGGGTGACGACGCCCATTTCGCCCATGAGTCGGTCTCGCTCCCGGTAGACTGCGCTGGTGTTGGCCGCGGGCCGGAACCATCGTGCGTTTAGCATATCGCCCGGCGGCAGGCGACCGGGGCAGCCCGCCGCCGGGCGGGCTGCCGGCGTGCGCCGGCGGCGACGGAAGGGTGCGCGATGATCGCTGTTGCGGCGGGGCTCGGCGCTCGCCTCGGCGCCGTCTGGGCCGCCGAGCGCCAGCGGCTGTTCCTCTGGGTCCCGGTCCTCTTCGGTGCGGGAAGCGGCCTCTATCTGACGCTGCCGGTGGAGCCGGTGGGCTGGGCTGCGCCGGCCGCCGCCGGGCTCTTCGCGACCCTCGCGCTGCTGCTGCGCCGACACGCGGTGCCGGCACTGGCGCTTGCGGCGCTGGCGCTGCTCGCCGCCGGCGTCGCCGCCGCCGACTGGCGGACCGAGCGGGTGCGGGCGCCGGTGCTCGCCGCCCCGGTCGGCCCCACCGACGTTTCCGGGCGCGTGCTCTGGGTCGGCGCGGGCGACGGCCCGCAGCGCTACCTGCTCGATCACGTGCGCATCGAAGGCGTCGCGCCCGAGCGAACGCCCGAGCGGGTGCGAATCAGCGTCCGCAGCGGCACCCCCGGCGTCGTGGCGGCGCCGGGCGAGTGGCTCGCGGCGCGCGCCTCGCTCAGGCCGCCGCCCGCGCCGGCTGAGCCGGGCGCCTGGGACTTCGCGCGCCAGGCCTGGTTCCAGCGGATCGGCGCCGTCGGCTTCTCCTACGGCGCGCCCGAGGCGGCGCCGACGCTTGCAGGAGAAGGCGGCGGCCTGCTCTCCCTGCTCTCCCGGGTCCGCCACTGGGTTGCCGCCCGCATCCTCGCCCACGCGTCTCCCTCGGCGGGGCCGTTCGCGGCGGCACTGCTCACCGGGGACCGCAGCGCCATCGACCGCTCCGCCCTCGCCGCGATGCGGGATTCCGGCCTTGCCCATCTGCTGGCGATCTCGGGCCTGCATGTCGGCCTCGTCGCCGGGTTTATCTTCTTCGCCGCGCGCGGCCTGCTGGCGCTGGCCGAGCCGCTCGCCCTCAGGAGGCCGATCAAGAAGTGGGCGGCGGCAGCGGCGCTGCTGGGAGCTGCGGCCTATCTGCTGCTGTCGGGCATGAGCGTGCCGACACAGCGGGCGTTCGTCATGGTGGGCGTCGTGCTGGTCGCGATCATGCTGGATCGCGCCAGCCTCTCGATGCGGTTGATCGCCTGGGCGGCGCTGCTGGTGCTGGCGCTGGCGCCGGAGAGCATGCTGGGGCCGAGCTTCCAGATGTCCTTCGCCGCGGCGACGGCGCTGATCGCGACCTACGAGGCGGCACGTCGCCCCCTCGCCCGCCTCGCCGCACGCGGCGGGCTGGCGCTGCGCCCTCTCGTCTACGGCGCCGGCGTCGCGCTGACCTCGCTGGTCGCCGGCATCGCCACCGGCCCGTTCGCCGTCTACCACTTCAACCGTTTCGCCGACTACGGCCTGCTCGCGAATCTCGGCGCCGTGCCGATCACGGGCTTCTGGATCATGCCCTGGGGGCTTGTCGCGCTCGTCCTCATGCCGTTCGGGCTGGAAGGGCTCGCGCTTGCGCCCATGGGCTGGGGGATCGACGCGGTGGTCTGGATCGCGAGCCAGGTGGCGGCGCAGCCGGGGGCGGTGTCGCTGGTTCCGGCGATGCCGCCCGAGGCGCTCATCGTGATCGCGGTGGGCGGGCTCTGGCTCTGTCTCTGGCGCAGCCGCTGGCGCTTCCTCGGCGTGCTGGTCATCGGCTGCGGCCTGCTGCTGGCGGGCCTCGAGCGCCGGCCGGACGTTCTGGTCGACGGCGATGCGCGGATCGTCGCCGTGCGCGGCGAGGACGGGCGGCTCTGGCTCTCCACCCGCGCACGCGGCCGCTTCGTCAGCGACATGTGGCTGAGACGGGACGGACAGGCGGAGACGCCCACCTGGCCGCGCGCCGGCGCGGGCGACGCCGCCGCGGGCCTCCGCTGCGATACGCTGGGGTGCATCCAGCGGCGCGATGGCAGCACCGTCGCGTTCGTGCGCGATCCGCGCGCGCTCGAGGAGGACTGCGCCCGCGCCGACCTCGTGGTCAGCACCGTCCCCGCCTGGGACCTGTGCGCGGGCCCCGGCACCGTCGTCGACCGCTTCGACCTCTGGCGCAACGGAGGCCACGCGATCTGGCTGGAGCCGGACGGCGCGCGGATCGAAAGCGTGGCGGAGAGACGCGGGAAGCGGCCCTGGGTCGCTTCCCGGCGCGCGTCGGGAGATTGAGCGCGGTAGGCGCCGGGAACGCGGTGAGCGCTCAGTAGCGGCGCAGGATGGCCCTGAGCCGCCCCTGCACCTTGACCCGGCCGGGGCCGAAGATGCGCGTCTCGTAGCGCGTGTTCGCCGGCTCCAGCGCAGTCGACTGGCCCTTGATACGCAGCCGCTTCAGCGTCACCTCGCTGTCGTCCACCAGGGCCACCACGACGGTGCCGTTTTCCGCCGTTTCGCAACGCTCGATCACGGCCGTATCGCCGTCGAGAATCCCGGCGTCAATCATCGAATCGCCGTCGACTTCGAGCGCGTAATGCTCGCCCGCCCCCAGCATGCCGCCGGGCACGTCGATGTGGTTCGTCTCGTCGCGCAGCGCTTCGATCGGCGTGCCGGCCGCGATGCGACCGTAGAGCGGCAGCGCCACGCTCGCCCGATCGTCGGAGGGGCGCTCGGTCCCGCGTCCGGAGCGGAAGTCTCCCTTGATCACGCTCGGCCGGAAGCGCCGCCCCGGTTGACGCTCCGGCCCGCACGCGGCGCGCGAAGGTGGCCGCCTCAGAACCTCGAGCGCCCGCGCCCGGTGCGGCAACCGCCGCAGGAATCCCCGCTCTTCGAGCGCCTTCACGAGGCGATGAATGCCCGATTTCGACTTGAGATTGACCGCTTCCTTCATTTCCTCGAACGAAGGTGCGATTCCACGCCGGTCGAGATAGGAATCGATGAACAGCAAGAGTTCCATCTGCTTCCTGGTCAGCATCGGCGGGGCTCCATCAATCGAACCATGTCCATATGGCTGATATGTTCTAGTTTAGTTCGCGTTTCGTGTCAAGCGGGCAATCGCACGAGGCGCCACAATTCGCGCTATTCAGTCTTCCACACGCGTCGCCGGTGGCGCAAATTCGCCCCTGCCGGGGCCCGCACCGTTCCTCCCGCCACGAAAAACGGGCGCGCCGAGCACGTTGCCGACGCCGCGTCACGATCTTTCGCAAAACCAATAATTCGACGATTTAACTTCGCGATCGGGAGGGGACTTTTGCCGCGAAGTCTGATATGGTGCGCAGGCGAAAAGACAGAATCAACCGTAATAGGCAAATCAATGGCTCCGAGCTCTTCCTCTCGTATCGACGAAGGCGCCCTGACCAAGGGACAGCGCCGCAAGCTCAATGCCCTGAGAAAGTCCGTCGGCAACGAAGTCGGTGAACGCGCGTTCGCCGAATGGCTTGCGTCGCGACCGGTGGCAAAAGCGGACGAGAACGCGGCGTTGATCGTCGATACGCTCTGGCCCCTCGTGCAGGACGGTACGCTCGCGATTCCGCGCGGCGGCTATCTTCTTAGACGCGGCCGCGGCCGCATCATCGTCGAGCCGGCCCGCTAGCAACGACTCGCGGACGTTCGGGACGGTCCTCGCTTGTTCGGGGCCGTTCCCGGCGTTTGGACGCCGGCGTTTGCGGCAAGGCCGGACCACCCGGCCCGAGAATCGGCGCCGCACGTTCTCCCTCTGGCGATCCCGCGGCCGGACTCGGCCGGGCGGATTCCGTACCGTCCCGGCGCACCGGGCGGGCGACCGCCGTGAGCCCTCGTGACCGAATAATGCGCTGAATCGAAAGACGGAATCGCCACCCCATTCAGCCGGAAAATACCGCCGCCGGGTGCGCATCCGCTGTGCCCGCGGGAGATCGTTCCAGCACGATCCGCGATCGTTCCGTCTCCGGTCTCCCCGATGTTCTCGCCCGGAACCGAAGAACGTTCATGAAAACGGCCGCTCGGGCGCGGCGCCCCTGCGCCGGACGCTTCGTCAGGCACTCGGCAAGGAACATGCAGCCAACGGCGAGCGCATCGCCGCGATGGGGGTTCGACCACCTTGCGCGTGGCGCACACTGGGACGGGAGAATCGTCGGCGGCGACTTCCCTTGGAACATCAGGAATTCCGACCGCAGCGACGACGAAATCCTCGCAATGGATCAACGGATTGGCGAACGCGGGAAGGGACTGGACGTTGTCTCCGCAAAGCAGACAATAGCCGTCGCGTGAGAGGCTCGAAACGCCTCAGAGAGCGAAGCACCGGCACCTGATCGCGCCGTCAACTATCGAACGATCTCGCGACAATTCACCGGCGATGAGTGCCGGTATCCGTCGCGACAGAACGCGCCGGATACGCCCTCGCCGTTCGTATTCGCATGCGACGGATCGACCTTGCGGACAGGGCCGTCGCCGGGGCCGAAGGGTCGGGGAGACTGCTTCGGTCGCAGCATTGATGGCGCTCGCTCCGCGAGCCGCGCTATGCTTGGCCGTGCCCGAAGGAGCCGCCATTCTCGCGGCGGCAGGGAGGCGCCGATGCTCTCGCCGCGTCAGGCAATAAGATCCGTCGTCGTGGGCTCGATGCTTGCGCGGGAGCGCTGGCAGAGCGGGGTCGCGTTCAACCCGCTGTCGACCCGCACGGCCCAGGACCCCTATCCCGTCTACGCGGCGCTCCGCGAGCGGGACCCGGTGCACCGCAGCAGGCTGATGAACGCCTGGCTGTTCTCGCGGCACGCCGACATCGACGTCATCCTGCGCGACCATCGCCGCTTCAGCAACGACCCGCGCAAGGGCAAGCTCAACCGCCGGCAGCGGGGCAACCTGCCGCCGGAGGACGAGTTCACGATGCTGTTCCTCGATCCGCCGGATCACAAGCGCTTGCGGGCGCTCGTCAACAAGGCCTTCACGCCCCGGGCGGTGAACGCGCTCGAGCCGCGCATCCGCAGCCTGCTCGGCGCCCTGCTGGACGCGATCGACGATCCCGCCGGCTTCGACCTCATGGATGCGGTGGCCCGTCCGCTGCCCGTGATCGTCATCGCCGAGATGCTGGGCGTGCCGCCGGAAGACCGCGCCCAGTTCAAGATCTGGTCGGACCAGCGCGCGCGTTCGCTGGAGCCGGTGATCGATGCGCGCGAGCGCGCGGCCTCCAACGCCGCCGCGAAGGCGCTGGACGTCTACTTCCGGCCGATCATCGAGGAGCGGCGGGCGGCGCCGCAGGAGGACATCGTGAGCGCGCTCGCGCAGGCGGAGGAGGAAGGCGACCGCCTCACCGAGCGCGAGATGCTGAACATGCTGCGCCTGCTGCTCATCGCCGGCAACGAAACCACCACCAACCTGATCGGCAACGGCGTTCTCGCCCTGCTGCGCCACCCGGACGAGCTCCGGCGGCTCAGGGAGGAGCCGGACCTGATCCCCGCGGCGGTCGACGAGCTGCTCCGCTTCGATTCGCCGGTGCAGACGGACTTCCGCCGCGTGCTGGAGGACTGCGAGGTGAACGGCTTCCCGCTCAAGCAACGCGAGAACGTCGTCCTGATGCTCGGCGCGGCCAACCGCGACCCGGACGTGTTCGACGATCCCGACCGGCTCGACGTCGGCCGCGGCGATCGCTCCCACCTCTCGTTCGGACGCGGCATCCACCACTGCATCGGCGCCCCCCTCGCACGACTCGAAGGACGCATCGTCCTGGAGATGCTGCTGGAGCGCTTCCCGCAGATCGGCCTCGGCGACGGGAGCCCGCGATTCCGCAACAGCATCGTGCTGCGCGGCCTCGAAACCCTGCCGCTCCGCTGCACCAGGGCCTGACGCGCCGGCGCGGCGGAAGACCCCAAACCAGTGTCCCGATCGCGACGTTCACAGGAATTGCGTGAAATCCCATCACGTCATGGCCGGATTCATTCCGGCCATCCACGGGTTTAGTGTTCGACGGGTCTGGCTGAGCGAGATGCCCGGAACGAGTCCCCGTTTTGGCC
>WTGU01000088.1 GCA_011523425.1 Alphaproteobacteria bacterium | reverse complement strand
GGTGCTCAGGTGGGATATGGAGACCGCCTGTCCCGCCGGAATCCCTCGCTATCCCGCGAAATCCCGCATGCCCCCCCCTCCGGCGAATCCCACTTTCGGCCGCCATGGCGGGGCGCGATGCCAGGCCCCCGTCGCGTCATGGCCGGCCCCCGACCCCGGTCCGGACAGGTCCGGGCATGACGCGGGAGAGGGCGCAGTGGCGTGGCCGTGCCGGGCGAGCCGTGGTGAGCGCGTGTGGCCGGATCGTGCTCCAACGTCCCGGAATCTTCGTTTGACACCGCCGCGCGGCACCCGATAGGCTGAAGATGTGCCCGCTGGAGCGGGCGGGCGGGACCTCGCCCGCCTTCAGCGACCGTCCTCCCGGAAATGTAGTCAGCGATCCTTACCGGGTTTGCGCCTCTCGCGTGCCGCCGTCCGGCGGCGCCGCCCCCTCTCCACAACGGCTGTCCGCGCCATGCATCTGCAAGAGCTCAAGACCCAGACCCCGACTCAGCTCATCGACTTCGCCGAGGAGCTCGAGATCGAGAACGCGAACTCGATGCGCCGCCAGGACCTGATGTTCGCGATCCTCCGCCAGCTCGCCGAGAACGACCAGGCGATCTTCGGCTCGGGCGTGCTCGAGACCCTGCAGGACGGCTTCGGCTTCCTGCGCTCGCCGGAGGCGAACTACCTGCCGGGCCCCGACGACATCTACGTGAGCCCGAGCCAGATCCGCCGCTTCGGGCTCAGGACCGGCGATACCCTGGAGGGGCAGATCCGCGCGCCGCGCGACGGCGAGCGCTACTTCGCGCTTCTCAAGCTCAACAACATCAACTTCGATCCGCCGGAGAACCTGCGGCACAAGGTCAATTTCGACAATCTGACGCCGCTCTACCCGGAGCAGCGCTTCAGCATGGAGATCGCCGATCCGACGCGGAAGGACACCACCAGCCGCATCCTCGATATCGTGGCGCCGCTCGGCAAGGGGCAGCGGGCGCTGATCGTGGCGCCGCCGCGCACCGGCAAGACCATGATGCTGCAGAACATCGCGCACTCGATCGAGGAGAACCATCCCGAGGCCTATCTCATCGTGCTGCTGGTGGACGAGCGGCCGGAGGAGGTCACCGACATGGACCGCTCGGTGAAGGGCGAGGTGGTGAGCTCCACCTTCGACGAGCCGGCGTCCCGCCACGTCCAGGTCGCCGAGATGGTGATCGAGAAGGCGAAGCGGCTGGTGGAGCACAAGCGGGACGTGGTGATCCTGCTGGATTCCATCACCCGGCTCGCGCGGGCCTACAACACCGTGGTGCCGTCGTCCGGCAAGGTGCTGACCGGCGGCGTGGACGCCAACGCGCTGCAGCGGCCCAAGCGCTTCTTCGGCGCAGCCCGGAACATCGAGCACGGCGGCTCGCTCACCATCATCGCGACGGCGCTGATCGACACCGGCTCGCGCATGGACGAGGTGATCTTCGAGGAGTTCAAGGGCACCGGCAACTCCGAGATCATCCTGGACCGCAAGCTCGCCGACAAGCGCACCTGGCCCAGCATGGACATCGCCCGCTCCGGCACCCGCAAGGAGGAGCTGCTGGTCGACCGCGCCACGCTCGCCAAGATGTGGGTGCTGCGCCGCATCCTGTCCCCCATGGGCACGGTGGACGCGATGGAGTTCCTGGTGGACAAGCTCAAGGCGACGAAGACCAACGAGGAATTCTTCGCCTCCATGAACACATGAGCGGGCTCGTCCGGACCGCGAGCAGCCCCACACTAATAAGATGCCATGCTAACAGATGGGGCGTCGCGGGCGCGTATGCGGCGGTCTGCAAATTCATTAGCACGGCATCTATAATTGTCGCTAGCCGAGTATGTTGTTGAATTGACTTGTGGAAATCCGTTGCTTACTTGATCATTCTCAGTACGGATGCATCCGTTGAGTCATCGGCTGGGGCTAACGGTTGGTGCTGGCATCCAGCTTCCCGAGTCGAATCAACCGAGCCTTGATCGCACCTTCTGTTCGCTGATGCTCGGTTGCAAGATCGCTGACCGCGGTCCCCGCATCGAACGCCGACGCCAATTGCTCGTCCTCAGTCTCCGTCCACGAGAGGCCGGCATGGGCGGGTAGCCGTTTCTCGCGCTTTGTTCTGGAAGTGTAGTTCTGCAACGCCTCGGCGGCGAGGCAAAGGGCACGTATGACGTCGGGTTGCTGGAGGATATGGCCCTCCTCCAGAACCTCGCCGGTCTCCGGGTTGTGGCCGTCCGCCAGGGAAGACACGATCCTGAGCGCCTCCTCTCTTTTCATTGTCATTCCCTGACTGGAGCAGTCTCAGGTGTTGGCGACGACTGCTATTGGGGCGGGGTCGTCCGCAGACGCGCGATGAGCCCGTCGAGCTGCTCCGGCGCCTTGTAGGCGATGGTGAGCCTCCCGCCGCTGCCGCGCCGGGCGGGCTCGATGCTCACCGTGAGGCCGAGCGCACGGCTGAGATCCGCCTCGAGCGCCTTGAGGTTGGGGTCTGCAGCAGGCGGGGTCTTGGGCGCCCTTGTCTGCCCCGCGCGGCGCACGAGCGCCTCGGTCTGGCGCACGGTGAGGCCGAGGCGCACCACCGTCTGCGCGAGCGCGGCCGCATCGCCAGCCGGCAGCAGCGCCCGCCCGTGGCCCGCGCTGAGGCTGCCGTCGGCGATCAGGCCCTTGACCGCGTCGGGCAGGTCGAGGAGACGCACGGTGTTGGCCACGTGGCTGCGGGACTTGCCGAGCGCGGTGGCGACGTCCTCCTGCCGGTGATCGAACTCCCGGATCAGGCGGCGATAGGCGGCGGCCTCCTCCAGCGGGTTCAGGTCGCGGCGTTGCAGGTTCTCCACCAGGGCGATCTCGATGCTCTCGGAATCGCTGAGATGCCTCACCACCGCCGGCAGCTCGTGCAGCCTGGCCCGCTGCGCCGCCCGCCAGCGCCGTTCGCCGGCGACGATGCGGTAGGGCGCGCCGTCCTCGCCGCCGGGGCGCACCACCAGCGGCTGCACGATGCCCCGCGCGAGGATCGAGGCGGCCAGGCTCTCGATCTCGGCCTCGTCGAAGTGCTGGCGCGGCTGCCCGGGATCGGGCGCCAGATGCTCGATGGGGATGGAGAGCAGCGCGCCCTCCCGCGCGCCCTCGCCCGCCGCGTCCATGGTTTCCCCGAGGAGGGCGGCGAGCCCCTTGCCGAGGCCGCGCGCGCGCGGCGGGCTGCTGGGATCGGGTGTCATGCTGCGCTCTCCTTCTGGGTTCGCTCGCGCCGGAGCAGCTCGCCGGCAAGGTGGGCGTAGGCCTGGGCGCCCGGGCAGCGGAAATCGTGGAGCAGGACGGGCACCCCGTGGGAGGGGGCCTCGGAGACCCGCACGTTGCGCGGGATGATGGTGTCGTACACCGCATCGCCCAGATGGGCCTTCACGTCGTCGCGCACCTGGGCGTCGAGGTTGTTGCGCCTGTCGAACATGGTGAGCACCACGCCCTGGACGCGAAGCCCAGGATTGAACGCGTTGCGCACACGCTCGACGGTGCCGAGGAACTGGCTCAGCCCTTCGAGCGCCAGGAACTCGCACTGCACCGGCACCAGCACGGAATCGGCGGCGACCAGCGCGTTGACCGTCAGCATGCCGAGCGACGGCGGGCAGTCGATCAGCACGTAGCCGCGCGCGCCGCCGAGGGTGCCGTCCCGCGCGAGCGCCGGCGCCAGCGCCTCCTTCAGGCAGAACTGGGGGCTGTCGCTGCCGGGCAGCTCGACCTCCGCGGCCGCGAGGTCGCGGGTGGCCGGCACGATGGAAAGCCCCGGCACAGGCGTCTTCCGCAGCAGGGCGGCGAGCGGCATGCCCTGAAGCAGCCCGTAGCTGCCGGGCGCGCGCGCCGCCGGCGGGATGCCGAGGCCGGTACTGGCGTTGCCCTGCGGGTCGAGGTCGAGCACCAGCACGGCATGGCCGGCGGCTGCGAGCGCGGTGCCGAGATTGATGGCGGTGGTGCTCTTGCCGACGCCGCCCTTCTCGTTGGCGACCGCGATGATCCGGGGCCTGGCGGGGGCGGCCGGGGCGCCCGTATCAAGGGCAGCGGCGGCGTTCGACATCGCTGATCCTCAAGATACGCGCCTCCGCCGCCGTGCGGCTGGGGACGATGTCGGCCCGGAAGTCCCACCTGGTGCGCGCGTCGTCCAGCTCGCTCCGGTACCGGCGTCCCTTCGGGAATATACAATATGTATGGGTTTCAAGCACGGGGAAAACCAGACCTAGCAATTCGCCCAGAGGCGCGCAGGCGCGGGCGACGATCGAGCCGGCCGGCGCGAGGGCGGCCTGGACGGCCGCGTCCTCGACCCTGCCCTCGATCACCGCGACCCGGGTGCTGGTGGCGTCCGCCACCTCGCGCAGGAAGGCGCAGCGCCTGGCATTCGCCTCGACGAGCGAAACGCGGCGGTTCGCATCGAGGATCGCGAGCACCATGCCCGGAAAGCCCGCGCCGCTGCCGACATCGACCGTGCGCCCCGCCGCGTCGGGCTCGAGCAACGGGGCGAGCTGCGCCGAATCGAGGAAGTGGCGGGTCCAGAGCTGCGCCAGGGAGGCGGACGAGACCAGGTTCGTGCGCTGCTGCCGGCGCCGGAGAAGGGCTTCGTAGATCTCGAGCCGCTCGCGTGTTTCACGTGAAACATCGCGCCGGAAGGCCTCGCCCGGCTCCA
>WTGU01000106.1 GCA_011523425.1 Alphaproteobacteria bacterium | reverse complement strand
CTCATCGTGATCTACAACTCGGGCCGCTACCGCATGGCGGGGCGCGGCTCGCTCGCGGGCCTGCTCGCCTACGGCAACGCCAACGAGATCGTGAAGGAGATGGCGAGCGAGGTGATCCCGGTGGTCCGCCACACGCCGGTGCTCGCCGGCGTCAACGGGACCGACCCCTTCCTCGTGCTCGACCGCTTCCTCGACGAGTTGAAGGCGCTCGGCTTCGCCGGCGTGCAGAATTTTCCGACCGTCGGCCTGATCGACGGCGTCTTCCGCGCGAACCTGGAGGAGACCGGCATGGGCTACGGCCTGGAGGTGGACATGATCCGCGCCGCCTGCGAGGCCGACCTGCTCACCACGCCCTATGTCTTTTCCGAAGCCGACGCGGTGGCGATGACGGAGGCCGGCGCCGATATCGTCGTCTGCCACATGGGGCTGACCACCAGCGGCAGCATCGGCGCGCAGACCGCGAAGTCGCTGGAGGAGTGCGTGGCGCTGATCGATGCGTGGGCGGCGGCGGCGCAGGCCGTGCGCGACGACGTCATCGTGCTCTGCCACGGCGGGCCCATCGCCATGCCGGAGGACGCCACCTACGTGCTGCAGAGCGCGCAGCACGTGCACGGCTTCTACGGCGCGAGCAGCATGGAGCGCCTGCCCACCGAGCGTGCCATGACGGCGCAGACCAAGGCGTTCAAAGAGGTCAGTTTCTGACGAAGCAGAGGAGCAACGTCAGGGACTGGAAACTGAGCGAGATCAACGTTGACGAACGACCGTGTGCGCTAAGTCCGCCAACCGCTAAGCAAGCCACCACGTTGCGCGTTGGCTCGCCAATGTAGAGGACGCAGGTTTGGGAGATCGTCGGATCCGCCAAGGGACGCTGGAAGGATATGATCGAACTCCCATCCATACGCGGAGTCTCTGTTACCATAGTCCGCGTAGCGAATGAGATTGCCTTCGTGATCCCTTCGCCAAACCGAAGCGGGAAGATTTGGAACAATCCTCCCTTTATTCCAAATGGCGAGCTTGCGTAGTTCGTACGAACGGTCGAATGCAAAGATTCCGTCAAACAAGCTCATAATTTTTGTTCCTTTCTCCCGGAGGGTTGCTCTCACCCTCTCCATCTTGGGGTTATCGCTATATGGGGCGATTCTAGCGCCTCTGTATTCAAGGGAAAGTATAGCGGAATAGGGCCAGCGATCTCAGCACATTCGCTCCTCTGGAGCGAAAACTTCTGCGGTGTTGCTATTTTGCTACAGTGGAACCCTGTGGCCTCATGGACATGTCTGCTACTCCTTCAAACTCCCAGGTATCTCTGCGTGAGCGCGGGCGTGAGGTCGGCGCTGGGGCCCGACCAGCAGGTCGTCCCCTTCTCGAGGATGACGCAGCGCTCGGCGATGGCCGCGAGCGCCGCAATGGACTTGTCGACGACGAGGATCGAGAGGCCCTCCTCCTTGAGCCGGGCGATCACCGACCAGATCTCGCGGCGGACGAGAGGGCCGAGCCCCTCCGTCGCCTCGTCCAGGATGAGCAGGCGGGGATTGGTCATCAGAGCCCGGCCGATGGCCAGCATCTGCTGCTCGCCGCCCGAGAGGGTGTTGGCCTTCTGGTGCCGGCGATCCGCGAGCTGGGGGAAGAGTGCCACCACGCGGTCTGCGTTCCAGTGGCCGCTGCGGGCGGCGGCGATCAGGTTCTCGTGGACGGTGAGCGTCGGGAAGCAGCGCCGCCCTTCCGGCACCAGGCCGAGGCCGAGCCAGGCCGCCTGGTGCGAGGGCAGGCGCGCGAGGTCGCGGCCGGCGAAGGAGATGCGGCCCTCGCGATGCGGCATCATGCGGCAGATCGTGCGGATGGTCGTGGTCTTGCCCATGCCGTTTCGGCCCATGAGCGCCACGACCTCGCCCTCGCCGACGCTGAGATCGACGCCGAAGAGGGCCTGCGAGGCGTCGTAGAACGCCGTGACGCCTGCGACCTCAAGCAGAGTGCCGGCCATGCTCCTCATCCCCGAGATAGGCTCCCTGCACCTCCTCGTTGGCACGAATCTCCTCCGGCGTGCCGCTCGCGATGATGCGGCCGTAGACGATGACCGAGATGCGGTCCGCCAGCGCGAAGACCGCGTCCATGTCGTGCTCGACCAGCAGGATCGGCGCCTCCGCCCGCAGATCGTCGAGAATCTCGACCAGCTTCTGCGTGTTCTCCGGCCCCATGCCGGCCATGGGCTCGTCCAGCAGGAACGCCTTGGGCCGGAGCGCGAGCGCGATCGCGATCTCCAGCGCCCGCCGCTCGCCGTGCGAGAGGTTGGCCGCGCGAACCTCGGCCCTGTCGTCAAGCAGGAGGCGCTCGAGATGGGCCATGGCAGGCTCGATCAGGGCGCGGTCGCCCAGCGCCGGCCGGAGAAAGCGGAAGGTCGTCCCGTTCACCGACTGAACCGCCAGCATGACGTTCTGGAGCGCCGTGAACTCGGGCGCGACGGACGAGACCTGAAACGTCCGCGCCAGCCCGAGCCTCGCGCGTGCGACCACGTCGAGCCGGTCGATGGTGCGGCCGGCGAAGCGGATGGAGCCGCTGTCCTGCCTGATCTCGCCCGCGATCTGCTTGATCACCGTGGACTTGCCGGCGCCGTTGGGGCCGATCAGCGCGTGAATCTCGCCGGGCCTGAGGTCGAGCGTGACGTCGTCGTTGGCGACCACGGCGCCAAAGCGCTTGGAGACCGATTGGAGGGTGAGGATCGGCTCAGGCATGGCGGGGCTGGCCTGCGAGAATGCCGATCACGCCGCCGCGCGCGAACAGCACGAGCGCGACGAGGACGGCGCCGAGCAGCAGCAGCCAGTGCTCGCTGACGTCGCCAAGCGTGTGCTCGAGTACGATGTAGAGGGCGGCACCGGCACAGGGGCCGAAGAGCCGTCTCACGCCGCCGAGAATCACGAACACCATGATCTCGCCGGAGGTGTGCCACGACAGCATCGACGGGCTGACGAAGCGGTTGAGGTCGGCGTAGAGCGCACCCGCCAGCCCCGCCATCATGCCGGAGATCACGAAGGCGGTGAGCTTCACGCGGAACGGGCTGATGCCGACGGTCGCGAGCCGCTGGGCGTTCTGCCGCGCCCCGTTCAGCGCCAGCCCGAAGCGCGAGCGCGAGAGCAGGAAGGAGAAGGCGATCGCGAATCCCAGCAGCACGTAGCAGACCGCGAAGAAGCTCAGCGGGTCGAGCGTGTTGAGCCCGGGAAACTCGTTCCTGATGTAGATCGAGAGCCCGTCCTCGCCGCCGTAGGCCGGCCAGGAGATGGCGAAGTAGTAGACCATCTGGGCGAAGGCGAGCGTGATCATGATGAAGAAGACACCGCTGGTGCGCAGCGAGAGCGCCCCGATCACCAGCGCGGCAACCCCGCTGACGAGGATCGCCACGCACCAGATGATCGGCATGAGGGTGGTGCCCTCGACGGTGAGCGGCCAGGTGAAGAGCGGTTCGTAGTTGAGCGCGTGGCTGGCGAGGATGCCGGCCGCGTAGCCGCCGAGCCCGAAGAACGCCGCGTGGCCGAGGGACACCATGCCGCCGTATCCCAGCGCGATGTTGAGGCCGGTGCCGGCGAGCGCCAGGATCGCCACCTTGGTCGCGAGCGTGATGACGAAGGGCTCGTCGAAGGTCTGCCCCAGCAGCGGGGCGGCGAGCAGCCCCGCCGCGATGAGGAAGCCGATGACGGCCTCGCGACCCATCTCAGTGGCTCCTGCTGCCGAACAGCCCGGTCGGGCGCAGGAAGAGGACCAGCGCCATCAGGATGTAGATGAGCATCGACGCGAGCGCGGAGCCCACGGTGGTGGCGCTCGACGATTCCATGAAGGTGTCGAAGAGCGCCGGCAGCAGGACACGCCCGAGCGTGTCCGTGAGGCCCACCAGGAGCGAGCCGACCAGGGCGCCGCCGATGGAGCCGAGCCCGCCGATGATGATGACCACGAAGGCGAGGATCAGCACGGGCTCGCCCATGCCCACCTGCACCGACTGGATCGTGCCCACCAGCGCGCCGGCGAAGCCCGCCAGCGCCGCGCCGAGGGCGAACACGGTGGTGTAGAGCCTGCGGATGTCGACGCCGAGGGCGGCGATCATCTCGCGGTCGGATTCGCCGGCGCGGATGCGGATGCCGAGGCGGGTCCGCGCGATCAGGAGGAAGAGGCTGCCCGCGATCAGCAGCCCTATCAGGATGATGGCGAAGCGGAAGAGGGGGTAGTCGATGCCGCCGGGGAGCGCGACCGGCCCCGAGAGCCAGGCGGGAACGCTGAGATAGAGGGGGAAGGAGCCGAACACCCAGCGGGTGCCTTCCGAGAAGACCAGGATCAACGCGAAGGTCGCGAGCACCTGGTCGAGGTGGTCGCGGCGGTAGAGCCGCCTGATGACGGCGACCTCGACGATGGCGCCGGCCGCCGCAGCGGCGGCGAGGCTTGCGACCAGCCCGATCCAGTAGGAGCCGGTCGCGGCCGCGACCGCCGCGCAGGCGAAGGCGCCGATCATGTAGAACGAGCCGTGGGCGAGGTTGATGAGGCCCATGACGCCGAAGATCAGCGTCAGCCCGGCGGCCATCAGGAACAGCATGACGCCGAACTGCACGCCGTTCAGCAGCTGCTCGACGATGAGCGAGACCGTCAAGTCGTAGAGTCCTGTCCCGGATGCACCCGCGAGCGAGGTCCGCTTTCCATCGTCATGCCCGGACTCGTTACAGCCGAGACCGACACGCGCTTGTGGTCGATA
>WTGU01000065.1 GCA_011523425.1 Alphaproteobacteria bacterium | reverse complement strand
AGGTCTCGAAGAAGAGCAGCAGCACGGTGCGCCCGCCGAGCAGGCTCTTGCGCTTTTGCACCTCGCGGTTGAGCGCGACGTAGCTCTCGGAGAGGTCGAGCAGGTGGCCGATCGCGTCCGCCGACAGCCCCTCGATCCCCAGCAGATGCCGGTCGCTGAACACCGAGGGCAGAAGCGCGGGCTGCATCGGCGCCCCTTGTAGGCGCAATGACGCCGTAATGCAAGATGTAGTGGGTGGGACTAGTCGGGAAAGGGCATCTCGAAGTGGCTGTCGACGGTGGTGTAGTCGGCGTAACCGAGGCGGGCGATGGGCCGGAACTTCGACTGGTCGACGCGCCCCCCGGTGATGACCGAATCGTCGATATGGACGCCGACGACGCGGCCGAGCACGATCCAGTTGCGGAAGCGGGAGGGATCGTCCGCCAGCAGCTCGACCACCCTGCTGAGCCGGCATTCGAGGTGGATCGGCGCGCCCTTGACGCGGGGCGGACGCACCAGCCGTGCCGGCTCGGTCTCGAGGCCTGCCAGCGCGAACTCGTCGACGCTCCGCAGCACGTGGCTGGACGAGATGCGCATGGCCTCGCGCTGCTCCCAGGTCGCGAGGCTGGCGACGAACTCGCCGGTCTCCTGCACGTTCTGCAGGCTGTCCTTGACGCCGCCCTCCGCGTGCCGCCCGCTCGGCGCGTACATCACCTGCGGCGGATGGTCGCCGCAGGCGTTGAAGTAGCTGAAGGGCGCGAGGTTGAGCACGCCGGCCCGGTCCACCGTGGTGATCCAGCCGATGGGGCGGGGCACCACGCACGACTTGAAGGGGTCGTGCGGCAGGCCGTGATCGTTCCGCGCGGTCTCGTAGAACATGGCCGGTCAGCCGCGCGGCCTCTGGATGAACTCGACGGTGATGCCGTCGGCATCGCGCGTGTAGACTACGAGGCCGCCCTTGTTGGGGCCCGCGTTGACGGTGATCGGCGCCCCCAGCGGCTCGGAGCCGGCGGCCCGCACGGCCGCGATCGCCTCGTGGATGTCGTCCACGTCGAAGGCGATATGGGCGAAGCCCGCGTCGCAGGGGCGCGACTCGACCCGGCCGCGGTCGGCCGGGCCGCGATACTCGATCAGCTCGAGCCGGTGGCCCGGCGCCTGCAGGTAGGCGACCTCGATGTCGGCGCCGGCCACCCCCACCACCTGCTCGATGAACTTGGGATCGCGCGGCGACCGGTTCAGCAGCTCGAAGCCGAGCGCACCCTGGAAGAGCCCGATCGCGCGGTCGAGGCTGGAGACGGTGAAGCTCGTGTGGTTGGTGGCCGTGATCGTGAAACCCGTCATGGTCGCTGCTCCTCCCCTCCGGCCGCCGCTACTCGCCGGCGGCGGCGCTTGCCTCGAGGCCGGGGCGCACGAGGTCGCCTGCGGCCCCGCGCCGCTCGTAGCGCCGGGCCGGCGCGTTCACCACCGGGGCAAGCGGGGCCGCGTCGCGGGCGGCGGCGCGGCGGGCGGCGGGTGCGCGGTCGTAGAGCGTCGTCCGCTGCACCGGGCGGCGCCCGATCCCCTCGACCAGCGCCTCAATGTCCTCCGGCGGAAACTCCTGGCCGTGGCTGGCGCCGGCGGCGCGGGTGATCGATTCGTTCATCAGCGTGCCGCCGAGGTCGTTGGCGCCGGCGTCGAGGCAGGCCGCGGCCCCTGCCCGCCCCATCTTCACCCACGAAGTCTGGATGTTGCCGATGACCGGGTGGAGCGCGAGCCGGGCGACGGCGTGCATGAGCACCGCCTCGCGCCAGCTCGGGCCTCGCCGGGCGCGGCCCTTGATGTAGAGCGGCGCCTCCGCCGCGACGAAGGGCAGCGGCACGAACTCGGTGAACCCGCCGGTGCGCTCCTGCAGGGCGCGCACGCGCAGCAGGTGCCGCGCCCAGTGACGCGGCGCATCGACATGGCCGAACATGATCGTGGCCGTGCTGCGCAGGCCCAGCCCGTGCGCTGCCTCCATCACGGAGAGCCACTGGTCGGTGGCGATCTTGTCCGGGCAGATGACGGCGCGCACCTCGTCGTCGAGGATCTCGGCGGCGGTGCCGGGGAGCGAGCCGAGCCCGGCATCCTGCAGCGCCGCGAGGAAGTCGGGCACCGTGCGGCCCAGCGTCGCCGCCCCCTGCCAGATCTCCAGCGGCGAGAAGGCGTGGACGTGGATCGCGGGCTCCGCTTCCTTGATGGCGCGGCAGATCGCGAGATAGGTCTCGCCCGTGTAGTCCGGGTGGATGCCGCCCTGGAGGCAGACCTCGGTCGCGCCCCGCGCCCAGGCCTCGCGCACCCGGCGCACGATCTCGTCCAGCGCCAGGTCGTAGGGGCGGCCGCGCAGGTTCTCGCTCAGCTTGCCCTTGGAGAAGGCGCAGAACTGGCAGCGGAAGTAGCAGACGTTGGTGTAGTTGATGTTGCGGTTGACCACGTAGCTGACCTCGGGGCCGCTGCGCGCGGCCCTCAGCCCGTCGGCGGCCGCGCACACCGCGTCGAAGGCGCCGCCCCGGGCCTCGAAGAGCCGCACCAGCGCGTCCTCGCCGAGCCCGTCGCCGGCCTCGGCCCGCGCCAGCAGGCGCTCGATGTCGGGCGCGATGACGGCCGGCGCCGCCGCGCAGGCCTCCGCCGGCGGCTCGCCCGCGCCGGTGACCCAGGCGTCGGTGCGGGGATGGCCGCTCCCGTCGATCATCGCCAGCACCCGCGGCTGCAGCGGGGGTGCCAGCCAGCGCGCGCCTTCCAGCGCGTAAGCCGGATAGACGGTGAGCCGCTCGGCCAGCGTCTTGCCGGCCGCCGCGGTCTCCCGCGCGAGCGCGTCGAGGTGCGGCCACGGCGCCTCCGGGTTGACGTAGTCCTGCGTCACCGGCGAGACGCCGCCCCAGTCGTTGATCCCGGCGGCCACCAGCCGCGGCAGCGCGCCGGGGCTCAGGTTGGGCGGCGCCTGGATGTTCGCGTGCGCGCCGAAGAGGATGCGGGCCGCGGCGATGGTCCAGAGCAGCTCGTCGAGGCTCGGCTCCGGCGCGTCCGCCATGCGGGTGCCCGGCTTGGCCCGGAAATTCTGGACGATGATCTCCTGGATATGGCCGTGGGCCTCGTGCGCCTCGCGGAGCGCCAGCAGGGCCTCGATGCGCTCGGCGCGGGTCTCGCCGATGCCGATGAGGATGCCGGAGGTGAACGGCACCGCCTCCTCGCCGGCGAGGCGCAGCGTCTCCAGCCGCACGCGCGGGCGCTTGTCGGGCGAGCCGAAGTGCGGCCCGCCCCTGGCGGAGAGCCGCTCCGACGCACTCTCCAGCATCATGCCCTGCGAGGCCGAGACCGCCCGCAGCGCCTTGAGGTCGCCCCGGCCCAGCACGCCCGGATTGAGGTGCGGCAGCAGCGCGGTCTCGTCCAGCACGAGCTGCGCCATGGCGGCGAGGTAGGAGAGCGTGCTCCCGTGGCCGAGCGCCTCCAGGCCCTCCCGCGCCGCCCGATAGCGCAGCTCCGGCTTGTCGCCGAGGGTGAACAGCGCCTCCTTGCAGCCGGCGGCCGCGCCGGCCTTGGCCACCTGCAGCACCTCGCCCGGCGTCATGAAGACGGCCTCGCCGCGGCGCGGCGGCCGGGCGAAGGTGCAGTAGTGGCAGACGTCGCGGCAGAGATGGGTGAGCGGGATGAAGACCTTGCGGGAATAGGTCACGAGGTCCGGATGTCCCCGGTCGCGCAGCGCGGCCGCGCAGTCGAGCAGGGCGGCGAGGTCGCTCTCGGCAGCGAGGGTGAGGGCCTCGCCCGCCTCCGGGCGGTGGCCCTCCCCCACCGCCGCGAGCAGATCGCGGGTCGTCTCCAGCATCCGCCTCAGGCCGCGTCGGTGACCAGAAGACGCTGGGCGATACCGCTTTCGCGGAGATAGTCCAGGGTGCGGCCGGCAACCGGCCTCGCGATGAAGGCGCGCAGGTCGCAGGCCGTGTCGATGTCGAGGCCCAGGCCCGGCAGCGGGATGATCCGCGGCGCGATGCCCTGCGCCCGCGCCGCCTCGCAGTGAGGGCCGAAGCTCTCGAGCCCGAAGGCGAAGGGGAGCGCGCCCGGCGGCGAGCAGAGCACGCAGTTGGTGCCGCGCCGGTCGTGCGCCGGCACCAGGGTCACCGCCGGCCCCCCGTCGCGCCCGTCGCCGCGCCCGCCGCCGTGGCTCGCCAGCACCGTCTCGATCTCGTCCGCGCTCGCGCCCGGCACGTCGCCCGGCACCTGGAGCAGGCCGCCCGCGCAGGACCCTTCCAGCGCCGCAACGGCCCTCGTCACGGCCTCGCTCTGGCCGTCGTTCGAGGGCTCGGCGAGCACCCGCGCCCCGTGGCGGGCGGCGAGCGCGCATGCCTCCCGGTCGCGGGTGACCACGACGATTTCCGAGAGCCCCCGTACCCGCGAGAGGGTGGCCAGCACGTCGTCCGCCATCGCGTGGGCCAGCCGCCGGCGTTCCGCCGCACCGAGGAGGCACGCCAGCCGCTGCTTGGCCTGGCCGAAGTCCTTGACCGGAAGCACCGCCCCGATCCTCACGTCGCCTTCCCCTGGGCCATTCCCTGGGCCATCCCCTTGGCCATTGTGCGGGCTTGCTCCCCGGCGCCGGCGGGCCGCGTGCCGGTGCGCGACGCTAGGAAAAAGGCCGAAAGCTGTCAAACCGCTCCGGGCAGGGTTTCAGGAGAGGAAGGCCTCCACCAGCGCGTTGAACTTGGTCGGGTTCTCGTAGCACATGAAGTGCGAGCCGCCCTCGTCGGCCTTGAAGATCTCGACCTCGGCGCCGGGAATCTGCGCCGCGATCCATTCCTGGGATTGGGCCGAGAAGATGCTCGCCTCCGCGCCCACCACCAGAGTCGGTCGCCGCACCCGCTTGATCACGTCGCGCCAGTCCAGCCCGCAGTGATCGTGCAGCAGGTCGGCCGCATGCCGGCGCGGCAGCTTGCAGATCTCGCGCGCGAACCAGAGCAGCTCCGCCGCCGGCAGCGACGGCGAGAAGAGGCGGGCGATCACCGGCACGGTGGCCTCGGGCGTCTCCGCCGCCAGAACCTGCAGGTAGAACTCGGCAAGCGCGTCGAGATCGGGCAGCAGGCAGCCATAGGTGACGCGCTCTTCCGCCGACCAGTCGGCCTTCGCGGTGACCGACGGCGCCTGGTCGACGAAGACGAGGCGCCCCAGACGGTCCTCGCCGAAGAGGTCGATGTAGCTCCAGATGATCGACGAGCCGATCGAGTGGCCCATGAGATCGACCTCGTCGAGGCCCAGCCGCTCGATCACGGCGCGCAGGTCGGCCGCGAGCCGACTCACCCTGTAGCCGCCGGCCGGCGTGCTGGACGCGCCGTGGCCGCGCATGTCGAAGGCCATCACCCGCCGCGACTGCGAGAGCTCCTGGAGCTGGTGGCGATAGGCCGCCCCGGTGAGCGACCAGGAGGGAATGATGACGAGCGGCCTGCCCGAACCCGCCTCCACGTAGTGCAGGTCGATGCCGTCCCCGATGCCCACCGTCCTGTCGACCAGCCGAATGGTCATGGTCATCCTCCAGGGTGCAGGAGCGTATGCATCCTATGCCATCGGCGGGGAAACCTGCATCCACTTTATGCCTTATCGGGTATGGCCGTCCGATTGGACAAGGGCGCGTCTTTGTGGTCGATGGGGGCGGGCTCGATGGCCGGGACGGGCGGGCGGCACGGATGTATTTCGACCGCAGGTTGTGGCAGTTCACCGAGGGCCTGCGGCTCAGGATCGCGGGCGCGGTGCTGCTCGGCCTGCTCTCGGCGGCGGTCGGCATCGCCCGGCTCGCGCTGCTCGGCTGGCTGCTGGGGCGAGTCTTCCAGGGCGACGGCTTCGACGAGCTGATCCTCCCCATCGTCGCCGTGACCGGAGCGATGCTGGCGCGCGGCGTGCTCGAATACTGGCGCACCATGGCGGCGCACCACACCGCCGCGCTGGTGCAGCTTCAGATCAGGGCGCGGCTCCACGACCAGATCGCCGCGCTCGGCCCCGGGCAGTTTGGCGCGGAGCGCTCGGGCGACGTGCTGCTCGCCCTGATCGACGGGGTCGAGCAGCTCGAGACCTACTTCGGCCTCTACCTGCCGCAGCTCGTCGTCGCCGCGGTCACGCCCTTCGGCATCTTCGTCTTCGTCGCCTTCCTCGACCTGCCGCTGGCCGGCGCGCTCCTCGGCTTCGCCCTGCTCACCCTGGTGGCGCCGGTGGCGTTCCACCACTGGGACCAGACGTCGGCCAAGGCACGGCAGGCGGCCTACGCGACCTACGGCGCCGAGTTCCTGGACTCGGTGCAGGGGCTGGCGACGCTCAAGGCCTTCGGCCAGAGCGCCGCGCGCGGGCGATTCCTCGCGGCGAAGGCCCACGACCTCTTCCGCAGCACCATGTGGGTGCTGGCGAGCAACTCGGCCTCGCGCGGCATTACCGACGCCGGCATCGCCATCGGCGCGGCGGCGGCGCTCGGCGTGGGCGCGGCTCGCGTCGCCGACGGCACCGTCGGGATCGAGGTGCTGCTCATCGTGCTGATGATGGGGGTCGAGGTCTTCAGGCCCATGCGCGACCTGCGCGCGCTGCTGCACACAGGGATGCACGGGCGCTCGGCGGCGGAGAGCCTGTTCCGCCTGCTCGACCGCGCGCCTGCGGTCACGGACGCGGACGACGCGGCCGATGCCGACGGGCTCCAGCCCACTATCGCCTTCGAGGACGTCCGCTTCGCCTATCCGGGCGGGCGGCGGGCGGCCCATGACGGGCTCTCCTTCGCGGTCCGGGCGGGCGAGAGGGTCGGCATCGTCGGCACCAGCGGCGCCGGCAAGTCGACGATCCTGCGCCTGCTGCTGCGCTTCGACGATCCGCAGGAAGGCCGCATCCTGCTCGGCGGCCGCGACCTGCGCGCGCTGGACCGTGCCGCGCTTCGCGCCCGCTTCGGCGTCGTCAACCAGGACACCTACCTCTTCCACGGCAGCGCGGCGGAGAACATCCGTTTCGGCAAGCCCGACGCGAGCGACGCGGAGATCGAGGCGGCGGCGCGGGCGGCCAACGCCCACGGCTTCATCGCCCGCCTGCCGCAGGGCTACGACACCGTGATCGGCGAGCGCGGCATCCGCCTCTCGGGCGGCCAGCGCCAGCGTATCGCCATCGCCCGCGCGTTGCTCAGGGACGCGCCGATCCTGCTGCTCGACGAGGCGCTGTCGTCGGTGGACGCGGAGAACGAGGCGGTGATCCAGGACGCGCTCGCGCGCCTCATGGGCGGACGCACCGTGCTCATCATGGCGCACCGGCTCTCCAGCGTGATCGACGCCGACCGCATCCTCGTGCTGGAGGGCGGCCGCGTGGTCGAGAGCGGCCGCCACGAGGAGCTGATGGCCGCGCGCGGCGTCTATCACCGGCTCATGGTCGACCAGGTGCGGGAGGGGCTCGACGCCCCGCCGCCTGCGGCGGCCGGTGCCGAGGCCGCGCCCGAGCCGACCACCGAGGACCGCCACCTCGACGCCGCCGCGCCGGGGCCGGCCGACGACGAGGTGCTGCGCGCGTCAGGCCTGGGCTGGTGGAGCGCGTGGGCCCGGCTGCTCCGCATGATTCGGCCCTTCCGCGGGCGCGTGGCGCTGGCCTTCGGCTTCGGCGTGGCGCGGGTGGTGGCCTTCATCGGCGTCGGCGTGCTGAGCGCGCTCGTGGTCGCGGGCATCAAGCAGGGCACGCCTGTGGGCGACCTGCTGATCGCGCTCTACGCGATCGCCCCGCTCGCGGGCCTGCTGCACTGGCTCGAATCCTGGGTCGCCCACGACATGGCCTTCCGGCTGCTCACCGAGATGCGCATCGCGCTCTACGACAAGCTGGACAAGCTGGCGCCGGCCTTCCTGCTGCGCCGCCGCACCGGCGACATCGTCGGCTTGGCGACGCAGGACGTGGAGCTGGTCGAGTACTTCTACGCTCACACGGTGGCGCCGGCGCTGGTCGCCGTGCTGGTGCCGGCGGCGGTGATGGCGACGCTGCTGATTTACGGCTGGCCCATGGCGGCGGCGCTCGCGCCCTTCATCCTGCTGGTGGGGCTGAGCCCGTTCCTCCTGCGCAAGCGGCTGGACAGGCTGGGCGGGCGCGCCCGCGAGGCGCTGGGCCTGCTCAACGCGCACGCCGTCGACACGATCCAGGGGCTCACGGAGCTGCTCGCGTTCCGCCAGGAGGCGGCGCGGCGCGCGGTCTTCCTCGATTTCGTGCGCGCGCATCACCGCCTGCGCCTCCCCTATTACCGGGACCTCACGGTCCAGGCCGCGCTGATCGAGACGGCGACCGGGCTGGGGGGGCTGGCCGTGGTGATGGGCGGCGTGCTCTGGATCGGCGCCGGCGGGCTCGAGGCGGCACTGCTGCCGCTGCTCGCGATCCTCGCGATGGCGACCTTCCTGCCCGTCTCCGAGATCGCCCATATCGGCCGGCAACTGGCGGACACCCTCGGGGCGACGCGGCGGCTGCATGCGGTGGAGAGCGCGCCGGTCACGGTCAGCGACGGCCCCGGCGCCGATCCCCGGCCCGGCGCGCCGGCGCTCGCCATGGACGGGGTGGGCTTCACCTACGTGGGCACCAGGCGGGCGGCGCTCGCCGACGTGTCGCTCTCGGTCCGCCCCGGCGAGACGCTGGCGCTGGTGGGCCCCTCCGGCGCCGGCAAGACCACCATCGCCCACCTCTTCATGCGCTTCTGGGACCCGGCGGCGGGCGTCGTCCGGCTCGACGGAGAGGACGTGCGCCGGTGGACCCTCGACGAGCTCCGCGCCCGCATCGCGCTGGTGGCGCAGGACACCTACCTCTTCAACGACACGCTTCGCGCCAACATCCTCATCGCCCGGCCGGACGCCTCGGAGGCCGCGCTTGGCGAGGCGGTCCGCCGCGCGGCGCTCGACGATTTCGTCGCCGCTCTGCCGGAGGGGCTGGAGACCCGGGTGGGCGAGCGCGGCACGCAGCTCTCGGGCGGACAGCGCCAGCGGGTCGCGGTCGCCCGCGCCTTCCTCAAGAACGCGCCGGTCCTGATCCTGGACGAGGCGACCTCGCATCTCGACGCGGTGAACGAGGCGCTGGTGCGCCACGCGCTGCGGGAGCTCATGGCCGATCGCACCACCGTCGTCATCGCCCATCGCCTCTCCACCGTGCGCGATGCCGACACCATCGTCGTGCTCGCAGACGGCCGCATCGCGGAGACCGGCACCCACGACGGCCTAGTCGCGCAGGCCGGGCTCTACGCCCAGCTCGTGACCCGCCAGCTCGCCGCAACGGGCGCGCGCGCCTGAGGCGTCCGAACGCCCGCGAACCGCGCCGGGACGACAACTTTTTCGAGAGCGCCGGCCGCACAAGTTCATGCCCTCGACCCGCTTCGTTCGCCAGCCGTATCGCCCGAATTCGGACACATTCCGCAGGCATGGTGGAGCCTCGACAACGCTCTGCCGAACGTCGCTTCCGGCCTGACCGTTCGCACGAGCGAGCGCGGTCGGCGCCCTCGAATTGGGCGGCCGCCGTCCGCCTCCTGCGCTGGACGGATGCAGGGGCCTCTGGCCACGCCCGCCACCGCCGCTGCCGCCGCCTGAGCGCGCGGGCGAGACCGCCATTCACATTTTGGCCGGTACACGCTATAGTGACTACAAGGGAGATCAATAATGAATATTCATGTCATCCAGGGAATTGACCGCGCTCGCCAATCGCAGAGGTCGGATCGCACCTCCGGCCCGCGCGGGGGTGAACGTCCAAAGGAGCGATATCAGGCCTTAACACAGAAAAGCCTGGAATCGATTTCCAAGTATGGAAAGGTAACCGACGACGATTTATTTGCCATGCGCGTCGTCAGCTCAGTTCTGCCTTTCCGTACCAACAGCTACATTATCGAGAATCTTATCGACTGGGATCGGATTCCGGATGACCCGGTCTACCGGCTGGTGTTCCCACAGAGGGGCATGCTGTCGGACGGCGACTTCCGGCGGATCGCCGATCTCATGACCCGGGGCGCCACGAGGCAGGAAATCGAGCGGGCGGCGAACGATATCCGCGCCAGTCTCAATCCCCATCCGGCGGGGCAGCGGGAGCTGAACATTCCCGCCGAAGAGGGCGAAATCCTCGACGGAATCCAGCACAAGTATCGCGAAACCGTCCTGTTCTTCCCCAGCCAGGGGCAGACCTGCCACGCCTACTGCACCTTCTGCTTTCGCTGGGCCCAGTTCATCGGCGACAAGGAGCTGAAGATCGCGTCGAAGGACGCCGTCGGCCTGCATCGCTACCTCGCCGACCGCCCCGACGTCTCCGACCTCCTGATGACGGGCGGCGACCCGATGATCATGAAGACCCGGGTCATGGAAGGCTACCTGCGACCCTTCGTCGACGACCCGGCGCTGGCCCACGTGCAGAACATCCGGATCGGCACCAAGGCGCTCACCTTCTGGCCGCACCGCTTCGTCAACGACGACGACGCGGACGATCTGCTCCGCCTCATGGAGGATGTGGTGCGCGCCGGCCGCCACGTCGCGATCATGGCCCACTTCAACCACTGGCAGGAGCTGCGGACCGACGTGGTGCGCGAGGCGATCCGCCGCATCCGCGATACCGGCGCGGTCATCCGCAGCCAGGCGCCGCTGCTCGCCAACATCAACGACGATCCCGCCATCTGGGCGCGGATGTGGCGCGAGCAGGTGCGTCTCGGGATCGTGCCCTACTACATGTTCGTGGAGCGCGACACCGGGCCGAGGCAGTATTTCGAGGTGCCGCTGGTGCGCTGCTGGGAGGTCTTCAGGAACGCCGTCCAGCAGGTATCGGGGCTGAGCCGCACCGTCCGCGGCCCGAGCATGAGCGCGACGCCGGGCAAGGTGGAAGTGCTGGGCGTGCAGGAGGTCGGCGGCGAGAAGGTCATCGTGCTGCGCTTCCTGCAGGGCCGGAACCCCGACTGGGTCGGCCGGCCCTTCTTCGCGCGCTTCGATCCGCAGGCCACCTGGCTCGACCAGCTCGAGCCCGCCTTCGGCGACGAGTCCTTCTTCTTCGAGCAAGCGCCGCAAGGCTGAGCGCATCGCCGGTGTGACCAGGGTCCCGACGCGTGCGCGTGTCGGTACCGGCGCGCCCCTTCTCGAATCCTGACGCCCCCAACTCGTCGTCACGCCCGGCCATGACGTTAAGGTGATTCCCCGCACCATGGTGCGGTGCAGGGCGCGGGGTAGACGTGCGAGGGTGGCGGCATGATGGGCGAGAGCGCAGACGAGCGGGAAGGAGCGGAGCACGGCAGGGGGCGGTGGTGAAGTGGGATTCAAGTGGGATATGGAGGCCGTCTGTCCCGCCGGAATCCCTCGCAATCCCACGAAATCCCGCATGCCCCCCCCTCTAGCGAATCCCACTTCCATCAAGGAGTGTACTTTCGGGCCGCCATGCTCTCGGGCCGTCATGGCCGGGGGGCGCGCAAGCGCCTTGCCGGCTGCCAGCCGATAGGCGACGCTCGTGCCCGCCGCGGGCAGATGGAGAAGAGAGCGCGCATGGCACCCTCGCCGGAGCGGCCATCGCTGGATTATGACGGCGCCGGCGTCCACGCCGATGCGGTCGACGCGGGCCTCGCCGGCCTGGTCCGCCATGTCCGCACCACCTGGCCCGCCGGCGACGCCGGCCCCGGCTCGCTCAGGGCGGGGCTCGGCTACTTCGCGAGCGTCGTGGATTTCGGCGGCATCGGCGTCGCCGTCTGCACCGACGGGATCGGCACCAAGGCGCTGATCGCGCAGATGACCGGCCGCTACGACACGGTCGGCATCGACTGCGTGGCGATGAACGTCAACGACCTCGTCTGCGTCGGCGCGCGGCCGATCACGCTGGTGGATTACATCGCCGTGGAGCGGGCCGAGCCGGCGATGCTCGAGGCCCTCGGCGCGGGCCTCGCCGAGGGCGCGCGGCTGGCCGGCGTCTCCATCGCCGGCGGCGAGATCGCCGAGATGCGGGACGTGATCCGGGGCGCTGCGCCCGGCGCGGGATTCGACCTCGCGGCCACCGCCGTCGGCCGCGTCGATCTCGACGCCGTCAACCTCGGCGCGGATGTCCGGCCCGGCGACAGCATCCTCGGCATCGCCAGCAGCGGCATCCACAGCAACGGGCTGACACTCGCCCGGCGGGTCTTCTTCGAGCATGCGGGCCTCGGCGCGGGCGACAGCGTGGACGGCCTCGGCGAGACCATCGGCGAGGCGCTGCTGCGCCCCACCCACATCTACGTCCGAGAGGCGCTGGACCTGCTGGAGAGCGACGTGCCGGTGCGTGCGCTGGCGCACATCACCGGCGACGGCTTCCTCAACCTGACCCGCATCGAGGCGGCGGTCGGCATGAGGCTCGACGCGCTGCCCGCGCCGCCTGCCGTCTTCTCCGTGCTCCGGCGGCTGGGGGCGGTCGCGGATGCCGAGATGTACCGGGTCTTCAACATGGGAGTCGGCTTCTGCGCGATCGTGCCGCCCGAGCACGAGGCCCGCGCCATCGACATCCTCGGCGCGCACGGCAAGGCGTGCCAGCGCATCGGGACGGTGGTCGACGATCCCGAGAAGCGCGTGTGGATCGAGCAGGCCGGTCTCGTGGGCCGCGCCGGTGAAGGTTTTTCTGGCGAAGGCGCGGCGCCGCCGTAGAGCATTATCCGACGTTACGGGGTCACAGCGGCAGCACCCACCTCCCCCTGTCCCCCTCCCCCAAAGGCGGAGGGGGAACGCGACGGCGTCGCCTTCTCTCCCTCTCCGCCCCTGGGGGCAGAGAGGGCCCGGGTGAGGTGGGGGAAGCTCGGGCGGCACTGCACGAGGAGTGGGCACCCGCGGCAACTCGCTGCGATCGTGTCTGAACGAAAAGTGCTCTAGTCGTGGGCGAAGATGTCCACCTCCGGCCAGCCTTCGAGGTCCAGCCGGGCGCGGTGGGGCAGGAAGGCGAAGCAGGCCTCGGCCAGCGCGGTGCGCCCCTCGCGCGCGAGCAGCGCGTCGAGCCTCTCCTTCAGCGCATGCAGGTGAAGGACGTCGTTCGCGGCGTAGTCGAGCTGGCTCTGGGAGAGCCGGTCCGCGCCCCAGTCGGACGACTGCTGCTGCTTGGAAATCTCGACGCCGAGCAGGTCGCGGCAGAGGTCCTTGAGGCCGTGGCGGTCGGTGAAGGTGCGGCAGAGGCGGGACGCGATCTTGGTGCAGTAGACCGGCCCGCACGCGACCCCCAGCGCATGCTCCAGCACCGCGACGTCGAAACGGGCGAAGTGGAAGATCTTCAACACCGCCTCGTCGCCGAGAAGCGCCGCCAGATGCGGCGCGGCAATCGCCTCGCCGGGCGGAAACTGGACCAGATGGCAGTCGCCGTCGCCGCGCGAGAGCTGCACCAGGCAGAGCCGGTCGCGATGCGGGTCGAGGCCCATGGTCTCGGTGTCGATCGCCACCGAATCGCCGAAGGTGAGCCCCGGCGGCAGGTCGCCGCGATGGAGGTGGCAGGCCATGGCGTGCTGCCTAGTCCCGAGGCCGGGCGATGTCAACGCGGCGGGCGCGGTTTTCTCTGGCCGTGGGCGGCGCGTTGTCCTAATAGTCAGGCCTCGTCACCGACAACGGCGCGCGAGCGGAGACGCCTTGCAACTCGTCACCATCTTCGGCGGCACCGGGTTTCTCGGGCGCCACATCGTCCAGCGGCTCGCGAAGGAGGGCTGCAGCATCCGCGTCGCGACCCGGCGGCCGGAGCTTGCCGGATTCCTCCGCCCCTGCGGGGACGTGGGGCAGATCGCGCCGGTGCAGGCCAACGTGCGCGACGAGGCGTCGGTGCGCCGCGCGGTCGAAGGCGCGGATGCGGTCATCAACCTCACCGGCATCCTCAACGAGCGGGGCCGCCAGACCTTCTACGCCGTCCATGTCGCGTCCGCCGAGCGTATCGCCCGCGCGGCAGCAGACGCCGGCGTCTCCCGCCTGCTCCACGTGTCCGCGCTCGGCGCGGATGCAGCCTCGCCGTCGGAGTACGCCCGCTCCAAGGCGGCCGGCGAGGACGCGATGAGGGAGGCCTTCCCCGCCGCCACCATCTTCAGGCCGGGGCTGGTGTTCGGGCCGGAAGACGACTTCTTCAACCGCTTCGCCTCCATCGTCCGCCTGGTGCCGGTGCTGCCGCTGTTCTTCGACGGGCTGCCCCGGCTGAAGCTGGACGGGCTCTTCCTCACGCCCGAGTTCGACGCGGGCACCACGCGCTTCCAGCCGGTCTTCGTCGGCGACATTGCCGAGGCGACGCACCGGGCGCTGGACGACTCGGCGGCGCAGGGCAGGACCTACGAGCTGGGCGGCCCCTCGGTCTACAGCTATGCCGAGCTCATGGCGATGGTCGCGCGCGAGACGGGGCGAAACGCCCTGTTCGCCCCGGTCCCCTTCTTCGCTGCCGACATTCTTTCCCGGATCGCGCAGTTCGCGCCGGCGCCGCCGCTCACGCCGGATCAGGTGAAGCTGCTCAGGATCGACAATGTCGTCGCGCCGGATGCGCCAGGGCTCGCCGCGCTCGGCGTCGAGGCGACGGCGGCGGAGCTGATCCTGCCCACCTACCTGCGCGACCACCGCCGCGGCAACAGCGAATCGGCGCCGGCGGGCGAGGTCTGACTCCCCCTCGGGCCGCCGACCGGCCGCCTCCCCTTCCCTTACGCCAGGTAATAGAGCCAGACGAGCACCGCGCCGCCCAGAGCCAGGCGGTAGATGACGAACGGGGTGAAGCTCACGCGCCGGATCAGGGCGAGCAGCCCGGCAATCGCGATCAGCGCCACCAGGAAGGAGAGTGCCGCGGCGAGCCCCGCGCTGCCGTAGACGATGGGGTCGCCCTGCTGCCAGACCTCGAACCCGGCCACCGCGCCGCTTGCCGCGATCACCGGAATCGACATCAGCATCGCGAAGCGCGCCGCCGCCGGGCGCTCGTAGCCGAGCCAGCGGGCGGCGGTCATGGTGACGCCCGAACGGCTGGCGCCGGGCACGAGGGCGAGAACCTGGGCGAAGCCGATGAAGAGCACGTGGGCGAAGGTCAGGTGCTCGACGGTGCGGATCGTCATGCCCATGCGATCGGCCAGGTAGAGCAGGATGCCGAAGCCGACGGTCGCCCAGGCCACGATCTCGGGGTCGCGGAGCACCGCGTGCCCCAGCGCGTAGATCACGCCGCCGGCGACGATGACGGGAACCGCCGAGATCACCACGTAGAAGCCCAGCGCGCGTCCGAGGCGCCGGTCGCGCCGCCCCCACTTCCCGCCGAGCCAGCCGAGGAGGATCTGCCCGAGGTCCCGCCAGAAGTAGACCAGGACCGCCGCCAGCGTGCCGACATGGACCGCTACGTCCATCACCAGCCCCTGGTCCTGCCAGCCGGTGACGAGGGGCACCAGCACGAGGTGGCCGGAGGAGCTCACCGGCAGGAATTCGGTGATGCCCTGGATGATCGTGAGGACGACGATATGAAGGAACGGCACGGCCGCGCTTCTCCGTCGGTAGCGGCCGACTCGCCGCCGCCGCGCTTATACCATCGCCGGCCCGTTCAGGGACAGGACGCCACGCCCTGCATAAAGTCCCGTTCCGGTCCGAAAATCGGCAGGAACGGGAGTGCCGCACGCGCCTCAATTGGACGGACCAATGCGGGCCGTCGCCATTGAGACAGTGAAGCTGCCTTATTGAGGCGAAAAACCATGGTGTGAGTGCGCCTTTGCGGCTATAGTGGACGCAAAGGGCGGCGCCAAGGCATTTCGAGCGGCGCTGGCCGGCGACCCGAAGACCCGAGGGAGATGGCGCGTGGGCGCAGACATGCTCAAGTTCGTGACGCTCGCGCAGAAGCATCCGGAGAAGCGCGCGCCGGCGCTGCGCCGGCGCGACTGGGGCGAGGTCTACGACGACTTCCGCCACGAGGCGGCGGCCGACCAGGCGGCGCGCTGCTCCCAGTGCGGAGTCCCCTTCTGTCAGATTCACTGTCCGGTTTCGAACAACATCCCCGACTGGCTGATGCTGACGGCGGAAGGGCGGCTGGAAGAGGCCTACGAGATCTCGTCGGCGACCAACAACATGCCGGAGATCTGCGGCCGCATCTGCCCGCAGGATCGCCTCTGCGAAGGCAACTGCGTGATCGAGAAGGGATTCAGCTCGGTCACCATCGGCGCCGTGGAGCGCTACATCACCGACACCGCGTTCAACAACGGCTGGGTCCAGCCGCCGCGCCCTCGGGCCGAGCGGCCGCAGTCGGTAGGCGTCGTCGGCGCCGGCCCCGGCGGAATGACGGTCGCCGAAGAGCTGCGCCGCCTCGGCTATCAGGTGCACATCTACGACCGCTACGACCGCGTCGGCGGCCTGCTGATCTACGGCATTCCCAACTTCAAGCTGGAAAAATCCATCGTCCAGCGCCGCGCCGACCTGCTGATCGACGGCGGCGTCAGCTTCCACCTCAACGTCGAGGTCGGGCGCGACGTGTCGCTCGCCGAACTGCGCGAGCGGCACGATGCCGTGGTGATCGCGACCGGCGCCTACAAGGCCCGCGACATGAGCGTGCCGGGGATCGGCCTCGGCAACATCTTCCAGGCGATGGACTACCTCACGGCGAGCAACCGCAAGGGGCTGGGCGATGCGGTGCCGGCCTTCGACGACGGCACCCTCGACGCCCGCCGCAAGGACGTCGTGGTCGTCGGCGGCGGCGACACGGCGATGGACTGCGTGCGCACGGCGGTGCGCCAGGGAGCGCGGTCGGTGCGCTGCCTCTACCGGCGCGACCGCATCAACATGCCGGGCTCGATGCAGGAGGTGCGCCACGCCGAGGAGGAAGGCGTCGAGTTCGTCTGGCTGTCGCAGCCCGAGGCGGTGCTCGGCGACAGCGACGTGGAGGGCGTGCGCGCGGTGCGCATCCATCTCGGCGTCGCCGATGCGAGCGGCCGCCAGACCCCGCAGCCGATTCCGGGCTCCAGCTATTCCATCGATGCCGACCTGCTGATCAAGGCGCTCGGCTTCGATCCGGAGGACCTGCCGGCGCTCTTCGACGAGCCGGCCCTCAAGACGACGCGCTGGGGCACGCTGCTGATCGACTGGGGCACCATGATGACGAGCCTCGACGGCGTGTTCGCCATCGGAGACATCGTGCGCGGCGCCTCCCTGGTCGTCTGGGCCATCAAGGACGGGCGCGACGCCGCGGCCTCGATCCACCGCTACATCGGGGCGAACGCGGCGGAGAGCGACGCCCTGAGGGAGGCGGCGGCATGAGGACCGGGCAATCGGCCGGAACCGGCGGGACGGGCCCCGGCGTCGGCCTCTACGATCCCGCCTTCGAGCACGATGCCTGCGGTGTCGGGCTGATCGCCGCACTCGACGGCACGCCCAGGCGCGACGTGGTGGAGGCCGGCATCGACGCGCTCAAGGCGGTGTGGCACCGGGGTGCGGTCGATGCCGACGGCAAGACCGGCGACGGCGCCGGAATCCATGTCGAGATTCCGCAGGACTTCTTCCGGGAGCATGTGGAGGCGACCGGCCAGAGGCCCAGGGGCGGGCGGCTCGCCGTCGGCATGGTGTTCCTGCCCAAGACCGACCTCGGCGCGCAGGACATCTGCCGCAGCATCGTCGAGACCGAGGTCCTGCACTTCGGCCACGCCATCCTCGGCTGGCGCCAGGTGCCCATCGATTCGTCGGTGATCGGCGAGAAGGCGAACGCCAGCCGGCCGGAAATCGAGCAGATCATGATCGCCAACGAGCGCGGCGTCGACGACGATCAGTTCGAGATCGACCTCTATATCATCCGCCGGCGCATCGAGAAGCAGGTCCTCGCCCGCCACGTCAACGGCTTCTACATCTGCTCGTTCTCCAGCCGCTCCCTCATCTACAAGGGCATGTTCCTGGCCGAGCAGCTCTCGGCCTTCTACCCGGACCTGCTGGACGAGCGCTTCGTCTCCCGCTTCGCCATCTTCCACCAGCGCTATTCGACCAACACCTTCCCCACCTGGCGGCTGGCGCAGCCCTTCCGCATGCTCGCCCACAACGGCGAGATCAACACGATCCGCGGCAACAAGAACTGGATGGCGAGCCACGAGACGCGCGCCGCCAGCGACGTCTTCGGCGCCTACAACAACGAGCTCTTTCCGCTGATCGAGCCGGACTCCTCGGATTCGATGGCGCTCGACGGGGTGCTGGAGGGCCTGGTCCGGGCCGGCCGCTCCGTTCCGGCGGCATACAGCCTGCTGATTCCCGACGCCTGGTCGAAGAAGCAGGACATGCCCGCCAACCACCGCGCCTTCTACAGCGTCTGCAACTGGCTGATGGAGCCGTGGGACGGCCCGGCCGCGGTCGCCGCGACCGACGGCACATGGATCCTCGCCGGGATGGACCGGAACGGTCTGCGCCCGATGCGCTACAGCGTCACCGCCGACGACATGCTGGTGGTCGGCTCCGAGACCGGCATGGTCCCGCTCGCGCCGGAGGAGATCGTCGAGAACGGCCGCCTCGGGCCGGGCCAGCTCGTCTGCGTCGATCTCGCCGAAGGCCGCCTCTACCACGACCGCGAGATCAAGGACATGCTCGCGGACGCCAAGCCCTACGGCAAGTGGGCCGCCGAGGTGACCGACGCCAGCGCCCTGGTCGCCGGCCGGGCGGCGCCCCGGATGTTCGCGCGCGACGAGCTCCGCCGCCGCCAGCGGATGGTGGGCTATTCCATGGAGGAGCTCGAGCTGGTGCTCCATCCCATGGTGGACGACGGCAAGGAGCCGACCGGCTCGATGGGCGACGACACGCCGCTCGCCGTGCTCTCCGGCCAGTATCGGGGCCTGCACTACTACTTCCGGCAGATGTTCGCGCAGGTGACCAATCCGCCGATCGATTCCCTGCGCGAATACAGCGTCATGAGCCTGATCACCCGGCTCGGCAACATGGGCAACATCTTCGCCGACGAGCCCGAGCAGACCACGCTGCCGCAGCTCGACTCGCCGGTGCTGACCAACGGCGAGTTCGCGGGCCTGATCGAGCAGCTCGGCGACAAGGCGGTGTGGATCGACTGCACCTTCGACGCGGAGCCCGGCCCCGGCCGGCTGACCGCGGCGATCGAGCGCATCCGCGGGCAGGCGGAGGAGGCGGTGCGCGGCGGCGCGATCCACCTGATCCTGACCGACGAGCACGTCTCCGAGGGGCGCGCGCCGATCCCCATGATCCTCGCGGCCGGCGGCGTCCACAGCCACCTGGTGCGCCAGCGGCTGCGGACCTTCACCTCGATCAACGTGCGCGCCGCCGAATGCCTGGACGTGCACTACTTCGCGGTCCTGATCGGCGTCGGCGCAACCACGATCAACCCCTACGTCGCGCTCGAAAGCGTGGCCGACCGGCAGGAGCGCGGCCTCTTCGGCACGCGCAGCCTCGCTGACTGCGAGGCACGCTTCCGCAGCGCCGTCGATGCGGGGCTTCTCAAGATCCTCTCGAAGATGGGCATCTCGGTGCTGAGCTCCTACCGGAGCGGCTACAACTTCGAGGCCGTCGGCCTCAGCCGGGCGCTGGTCGCCGATTTCTTCCCCGGCATGACGGCGCGCCTCTCGGGCATCGGGCTCAGCGGCATCAAGCGCCGCGTGCTGTACCAGCACCGCAAGGCCTACGAGGAGAGCCCGGTGGTGCTGCCGGTGGGCGGCCTCCTCAAGTACCGCCGCTCGGGCGAGGTGCACGCCTTCGACGGGCCGCTCATCCACATGCTCCAGTCGGCGCTCGCGACCGATTCCTATGCCACCTACAAGAAGTATGCCGAGGGCGTCTACGCGCTGCCGCCAATCCAGATTCGCAATCTCCTCGGCTTCAAGTCCGACCGGCCGGAGATCGGGCTCGACGAGGTCGAGTCGATCACCCAGATCCGCAAGCGCTTCAGCAGCGGCAGCATGTCGCACGGCGCGCTCTCCAAGGAGGCGCACGAGACGCT
>WTGU01000103.1 GCA_011523425.1 Alphaproteobacteria bacterium | reverse complement strand
CCAAGGACCGCGACGACGAGCGCGCGATCATCGAGCGCAACATGTACGACCGCGTCCGCGCGCTGCTGCTCAACCGGATCGCCGCCCGCGGCCCCAAGGGCGTCGCCGCCAACACCAAGGTCACGGCCAAGGTGCTGGACTCCCTCTCGCGCGGGCAGTGGTGGCAGATCGTGCCCGCCAGCGAGCCGATCCTGACCCGGCTCGAAGCACTCAAGCAGGAGTTCGACGACAACATCGCGCGCATCCAGGGCCGCTTCGAGAGCAAGGTCGAGAAGCTGCAGCGCGGCGACGAGCTGCCGCCCGGCGTGCTCAAGATGGTCAAGGTGTTCGTCGCGGTGAAGCGCAAGATGCAGCCCGGCGACAAGATGGCGGGCCGCCACGGCAACAAGGGCGTGGTCTCCAACATCGTGCCGGTCGAGGACATGCCCTACCTGGAGGACGGCACCAGCGTCGACATCGTCCTCAACCCCCTCGGCGTGCCGTCGCGCATGAACGTCGGCCAGATCCTCGAGACCCATCTGGGCTGGGCCTCCCACGGGCTCGGCCTCAAGATCGGCGAAATCCTCGACAAGGCCCAGAGCGGCGCCGCGAACGGCGCGCTGCGCGGCCTGCTGGCCGACGTCTACGGCGCAGACGGCGAGGACGAGAGCCGCGTCGCGGCGATGTCGGATGCGGATGTCGCCGCGCTCGGCGAGAGCAGCCGGGCCGGCGTGCCCATGGCGAGCCCGGTGTTCGACGGCGCTCACGAGGCGGACATCGTCAAGATGCTCGAGCTCGCCGGCCTCGAATCGAGCGGCCAGGTGACCCTGATCGACGGGCAGACCGGCGAGCCCTTCGACCGCCCGGTCACGGTGGGCTACATCTACATGCTGAAGCTCCACCACCTGGTCGACGACAAGATCCACGCCCGCTCGATCGGGCCCTACAGCCTCGTCACCCAGCAGCCGCTGGGCGGCAAGGCGCAGTTCGGCGGCCAGCGTTTCGGCGAGATGGAGGTGTGGGCGCTCCAGGCCTACGGCGCCTCTTACACCCTCCAGGAGATGCTGACCGTCAAGTCGGACGACGTTTCGGGCCGCACCAAGGTCTACGAATCGATCGTGCGCGGCGACGAGAATTTCGAGGTGGGAATCCCCGAATCCTTCAACGTCCTGGTCAAGGAGATGCAGTCCCTCGGCCTCGATATCGATCTCAGGACAACGAGCTGACGCCGCACCGGCACGGCCACCGGTAACGCGACAGATTCGGAGGACGCTTGATGAACGAGCTGATCAATCTCTTCGGTCCGGCGAGCACCGCCCAGCAGTTCAACCAGATCAAGATCTCGATCGCGAGCCCGGAGAAGATCCGCTCGTGGTCCTACGGCGAGATCAAGAAGCCGGAGACGATCAACTACCGCACCTTCAAGCCCGAGCGCGACGGGCTGTTCTGCGCGCGCATCTTCGGGCCCATCAAGGACTACGAGTGCCTGTGCGGCAAGTACAAGCGCATGAAGTACCGCGGCATCGTCTGCGAGAAGTGCGGCGTCGAGGTCATCCAGTCGAAGGTCCGGCGCGAGCGCATGGGGCATATCGAGCTGGCCTCGCCGGTCGCCCACATCTGGTTCCTCAAGTCGGTGCCGTCCCGCATCGGGCTCCTCTTCGACATGACCCTGAAGGAGATGGAGCGGGTCCTCTATTTCGAGAGCTACGTCGTCACCGAGCCGGGCATGACGCCGCTCACCCAGTACCAGCTGCTCACCGAGGACCAGTTCCGCCAGGCGCAGGACGAATACGGCGCCGACGCCTTCCAGGCCGGCATCGGGGCGGAGGTGATCCGCACCATGCTGTCCGGCCTCGATCTGGAGGAGGAGCGCGACACGCTCAGGGGCGAGCTGGCCGCGACCAACTCCGAGGCTAAGCGCAAGAAGCTGGTCAAGCGGCTGAAGCTGGTCGAATCCTTCATCCTCTCCGGCAACCGGCCGGAATGGATGATCCTCGAGGTGGTGCCGGTGATCCCGCCGGAGCTGCGCCCGCTGGTGCCGCTCGACGGCGGCCGTTTCGCCACCTCTGACCTGAACGATCTCTACCGCCGCGTCATCAACCGCAACAACCGGCTCAAGCGGCTGATCGAGCTGCGCGCGCCGGACATCATCGTCCGCAACGAGAAGCGCATGCTCCAGGAGGCGGTGGACGCGCTGTTCGACAACGGCCGCCGGGGCCGGGTGATGACCGGCGCCAACAAGCGCCCGCTGAAGTCGCTGAGCGACATGCTCAAGGGCAAGCAGGGGCGCTTCCGCCAGAACCTGCTGGGCAAGCGCGTCGACTACTCGGGCCGCTCGGTGATCGTCGTCGGGCCCGAGCTGAAGCTGCACGAGTGCGGCCTGCCGAAGAAGATGGCGCTCGAGCTCTTCAAGCCCTTCATCTACTCCAAGCTCGAGCTCTACGGCATGGCGACCACGCTCAAGGCCGCCAAGCGCATGGTGGAGAAGGAGCGCTCCGAGGTGTGGGACATCCTGGAGGCGGTGATCCGCGAGCACCCGGTCCTGCTCAACCGGGCGCCGACGCTGCACCGCCTCGGCATCCAGGCCTTCGAGCCGGTGCTGATCGAGGGCAAGGCGATCCAGCTTCATCCGCTGGTCTGCGCCGCCTTCAACGCCGATTTCGACGGCGACCAGATGGCGGTGCACGTGCCGCTCTCGCCGGAGGCGCAGCTCGAGGCGCGAGTCCTGATGATGTCCACCAACAACATCCTGAGCCCGGCCAACGGCAAGCCGATCATCGTGCCGAGCCAGGACATCGTGCTCGGCATCTACTACCTGACCTACAGCCGCGAGGGCGAGCGCGGCGAGGGCATGGCGTTCGCCGACATCGGCGAGGTGCAGAAGGCGCTGGATGCGGGCGCGATATCGCTCCATGCGCGCATCATCTGCCGCCGCGAGGATGCGGAGGGCGCAGGCCCGGTCCGGGTCGAGACCACGCCGGGCCGCCTGATCCTCTCGGAGGTCCTGCCCGACAACGCCAACGTTTCGTTCGAGTCGATCAACCAGCTTCTGACCAAGCGCGAGCTCAGCGCCGTGTTCGATTCCGTCTACCGCCATTGCGGGCAGAAGGAGACGGTGATCTTCGCCGACCAGGTGATGAACCTCGGCTTCCGCTACGCCACGCGCGCCGGCATCTCCTTCGGCAAGGACGACATGGTGGTGCCGCGCGAGAAGGCCAAGCTGGTGGAGCTGGCGGACCGCGACGTGAGCCGCTACGAGCGCCAGTACACCGACGGGCTCATCACCCAGGGCGAGAAGTACAACAAGGTCATCGACGCCTGGTCGCAGTGCACCGACAAGGTGGCGACGGCGATGATGAAGGGCATGTCCGACCTCACGGTCGGCGATGACCAGCGCGGCGGGCCGGCGCTCAACTCGATCTACATCATGGCCGATTCCGGCGCGCGCGGCTCCGAGGCGCAGATGAAGCAGCTCGCCGGCATGCGCGGGCTGATGGCGAAGCCCTCGGGCGAGATCATCGAGACGCCGATCAAGTCCAACTTCAAGGAAGGGCTGACGGTGCTCGAGTACTTCAACTCCACCCATGGCGCCCGCAAGGGCCTTGCGGACACCGCGCTCAAGACCGCGAACTCCGGCTATCTCACCCGCCGCCTCGTCGATGTCGCCCAGGACTGCATCATCGTCGAGGACGATTGCGGCACCAGCCGCGGGCTCACCATCAAGGCGGTGATCGAGGGCGGCGAGACCATCGCGGACCTCGGCGAGCGGGCGCTCGGGCGGGTCGCGGCAGAGCCGATCCTCGATCCCGTCTCGGGCGAGACCATCGTGGACGCCGGCGTGATGATCGACGAGCGCGGCGTCGACCTGATCGAGAAGGCCAACATCGAGTCGGTCAAGATCCGCTCCGTGCTCACCTGCGAGAGCGAGGACGGCGTCTGCAGCCTCTGCTACGGGCGCGATCTCGCGCGCGGCACCCTGGCCAATATCGGCGAGGCGGTGGGCGTCATCGCCGCGCAGTCGATCGGCGAGCCGGGCACGCAGCTCACCATGCGCACCTTCCACATCGGTGGCGCGGCCCAGCGCGGCGCCGAGCAGTCGAGCGTGGAGGCGCCGCTCGATGCGGCAGTCGAGATCGAGAACGAGAACGTCGTGAGCGACAGCACCGGCACCCCGGTGGTGATGGGGCGCAACCTCGAGGTCGCGCTCCGCGACCAGCAGGGGCGGGAGCGCGCCCGCCACCGCATCCCCTACGGCGCCAAGCTCTTCGTCGAACAGGGCCAGACGATCGAGCGCGGACAGACCATCGCCTCGTGGGATCCGTTCACGCTGCCGCTGATCTCGGAGCGCGCGGGCGTCGTGCGCTTCTCCGACATGGTGGAAGGGCTCTCCTTCCGCGAGGTGGTGGACGAGCGGACCGGCGTCTCCAACAAGGTGGTGGTCGACTGGCGCCAGCAGCCGCGCGGCAGCGACCTCAAGCCGCGCGTCGGCCTCGTCGACGAGAGCGGCGAGATCATCACGCTCCCCAACGGCCGCGAGGCGCAGTACCTGCTCTCGGTCGACGCCATCCTCAACGTCGAGGACGGCGAGAACGTCCATGCCGGCGACGTGCTCGCCCGCATCCCGAAGGAATCGACCAAGACCCGCGACATCACCGGCGGCCTGCCGCGGGTGGCGGAGCTCTTCGAGGCGCGCAAGCCGAAGGACCACGCGATCATCACCGACATCACCGGCCGGGTGGAGTTCGGCAAGGACTACAAGGCCAAGCGGCGCATCGTCATCGTGCCCGACGACGACGGCAAGCCGGCCGAGTACTTCATCCCCAAGGGCAAGCACATCAGCGTCCAGGAAGGCGACATCGTGCGCCAGGGCGATCCGCTGATGGACGGCAACCGCGCCCCGCACGACATCCTGCGCGTGCTCGGCGTCGAGGCGCTGGCCACCTACCTGATCGACGAGATCCAGGAGGTCTACCGGCTGCAGGGCGTGAAGATCAACGACAAGCACATCGAGGTGATCTGCCGCCAGATGATGCAAAAGGTGGAGATCGTGGAGCCCGGCGACACGACCTTCCTGGTCGGCGAGCAGGTCGACCGCGTGGAGTACGACGAGGTCAACGGGCGCGTCGACGGCGATGCCGCCTCCAGCATCCCGGTGCTCCAGGGCATCACCAAGGCGTCGCTGCAGACCCGCTCGTTCATCTCCGCCGCGTCGTTCCAGGAGACCACGCGGGTGCTGACCGAGGCCGCGGTCTCGGGCAAGTCCGACGCCCTGCTCGGCCTCAAGGAGAACGTCATCGTCGGCCGCCTGATCCCGGCCGGCACCGGCAGCGTCGTCAACCGCATCCAGAAGCAGGCGGTCGAGCGCGAGCTGCTCAGGCAGGAGGAGGAGGCGGAGGCCGAAGCCGAGGCCGAGGCCGAAGCGGAGGCCATCGCGGATACGGGCGACGCGCTGGGCGAGGGGCTGGGCGAGGCCATGGCGCTGGAGGAAGAGCCCCTCTCCGTGCCGGCGGAGTAGCGCCTGGGCCGGCCTGGGGCGATTCCCTCACGTTGACGGCGGGCGCATGACGGGGCGCACGCGCAGCCTCGGCGGCGCCGGCCCGCCTCGGCCGAGTCAGGCGGAGGCCCGGGCCACCGGCGGGATGTAGTCCTCCAGGTCCTCCTCGCCGAAGCGCACGGTGCGGCCCAGCTCGGCGGAGCGGTAGAGCGCCATCAGGATCTCGGTCACGGCAAGCCCGTCGCGGAAGGTCTCGGAAGGCGTCGCGCCGGTGCGGAAGCACTCCACCATGTGGCGGTTCTCGCTGGTGTAGCCGTAGACGCCCGCCTCGTCCTCGAGCGCCGGCATCAGCCCCTGCTCGGCGTTCTGCTTCTCCACCAGATCCTCGCCGGCGGCACCCTTCACGGCGCGCGAGATGAAGACCTTGAGCCCGGTGCCGAGCGAGGAGAACTCCATCGAGTATTCCGGCCCCAGCAGCTCGAGCTGGATGCGCAAGCCTGCGCCCACATAGGCCCAGGAGGTGGTGGTCTCGATCATCGCCTCGTTGCCGTCGGGGTCCTCCAGCACCAGGGTGCCGCGGGCGAAATCCTCGGCGGGCCGGCGGCCGTAGTCGACCTCGCGCCCCATCTCCCGCTTGAGCCGGCGCACGTAGGCCGGCCGGGTCCACTTGAGGTTGGCGATGGTGGCGTTGGCGCTGATCACCTTCAGCGCATCGCGTGGCTCGCCCGGCGCGGTCAGCAGGTGGCGGGCGACCTCGACCGAGTGGCACATCATGTCGGACAGCACGCCGCCGCCCTGCCTCTCCCCCTGCCAGAACCAGGGCATGTGCGGGCCGGAGTGCTCCTCGGCCGCGCGCGCGAGGTAGGGTCGGCCGGTGAGCGGCACGGCGCGGCGCCAGATGATTTCCTTGCCGCGCTCGACCGCCGTCGAGAAGACCTGGTTCTCGAGATAGCCGGTGGCGAGCCGGGCGTCGTCCGCGAGCCGGACCATGGCCCGGGCCTCGGCGAGGTTGCGAGCGAGCGGCTTCTCGCAGGCGATGCCGCGGAGCCTCTTGCCGCCCTTCACCGCCTTGTGGATCGCCTGCATGGTGGCGACGCGGGTGTCGTTGGGCGAGAGGATCCAGAGCGCGTCCACGTCGTTCGCCGCGATCAGCCTGGCGAGCGAGCCGTGGGCGGTGCAGGGGCCAAGGCCGAGCTCGTTGGCGCGCGCGGCCAGCGCCGCGCGGCTCTCCCTGGACGGGCTGTAGACCCCGGTGATGGCGCAGTTGCGCACGCCGGTGAAGGACTCGAGATGGAAGCGGGCGATGAAGCCCGCGCCGATCATCCCGATACGCAGCGTCTTCAGCGGTTTGCGCCGGGCCATGGTCTCGCGCTCCCTCTGCCACGAATACGAGCCCCATTATGGCACCTCGGCCTCAGGCGAGACATCTCGCGCCGTCCCCGACGGTGGACAGCGCAGCCGGCCTTCGCCACCATGACGGCGGTATCGGCCGGACTGGGTGAGGAGACGGTCATGGTGAGGGGATGGGCCGGAGCCGCCGGCATCGCGGCGCTGGGCCTGAGCGTTCTGGTCGCCGCTCAGGCGGCGGCGAAGGTGGAGGGGGACACCGTCTACCTGGGCGCCGCCGTGTCGCTGACGGGCAAGTACACCACGGCCGGCGAGCACACCCAGCGCGGCTACGACCTCGCCGTCGAGACCATCAACGACGCGGGCGGCATCACGGTGGGCGGCAAGGCCTACCGGCTCGAGGTCATCTACTACGACGACGAATCGACGCCCGCGCGCGGCGCCCAGCTCGCCGAGCGGCTCATCAACCAGGACGGCGTCGATTTCATGCTGGGCCCCTACAGCTCGGGCCTCACCAAGGCGATCGCGCCGGTGACCGAGCAGTACGGCGTGCCGATGGTGGAGGCCAACGGCGCCTCGCTCCAGCTCTTCAACAAGGGCTACCGCTACCTTTTCGCGGTGCTCTCCACCACCGAGCAGTATCTCGCGAGCGCCGTTGCGCTCGCGGCCGAACTCGCCGAGCGCGAGGGCCGCGACCCGGCGACGCTGAGGCTCGCGGGCGCCTTCGAGAACGACCCCTTCAGCCAGGATATCCGCGCCGGCGTGCTCGCCGATGCGGCGCGCTTCGGCATCCAGGTGGTGATCGACGACCAGCTTCCGCCCGAGCTCAACGACATGGCGGCGACGCTCGCCAAGACGAAGGCGCTGAAGCCCGACATCCTCGTCGTCTCGGGCCACTCCAAGGGGGCGGCGCTGGCCGTCAGGCAGGTCGAGGAGATGCGGGTCGACGTGCCGATGCTGGCGATCACCCATTGCGACAGCGCCGACGTGATCGGCAAGTTCGGCGCGGCGGCGGAATACACGCTTTGCGCGAGCCAGTGGGCGCCGACGCTCTCCTACCGCGACGACGCCTTCGGCTCGGCGGCCGATTTCGCCGCGACCTTCGAGGAAGCCTACGGCTACGCGCCGCCCTACCAGGCCGCGGAGTCGGCTGCGGCGGTGCTGGTCTTCGCCGATGCGTTCGAGCGCGCAGGCGGCTTCGACAAGGACGCCGTGCGCGATGCGCTGGCCGCCACGGAGATGCAGACCTTCTATGGCAACATCAGGTTCGACGAGACCGGCAAGAACGTCGCCAAGCCCATGGTGCTCTACCAGATCCAGGACGGCGCCTACGTCGTGGTCGCGCCGACCAAGTGGGCCGCCTCCGAGGTCCGCCACCCGACGCCCGCATGGTCCGAGCGGTGAGCGCCGCCGGCGCCGGCTTGCGCTTCCGGCGCCCGGAGGCGTAGCCGTCCCCCACCGCCGCCCCGGCGACTGAGCGGGCCGGGCCGCCATGGCTGCCAACGTCGCGCTGCTCGCCGACGCGCCGTTCCTCATCCTCCAGCTGCTCCTCGACGGGCTGATGATCGGCGCGATCTTCGCTGTTGCGGCCTACGGCATGGCGCTTGTCTGGGGCGTGATGAACGTCATCAACGTGGTCCAGGGCGAGCTCGTCATGCTGGGCGGGTTCCTCACCTACCAGCTCACCCTCTGGGGCCTGAGCCCGCTCTGGGGCGTGCCGGTGGCGGCCGCGGTGCTCTTCGTGGTCGGCTATTCCCTCCACCACGCCGTGATCCGGCGGGTGGCGGATCGCGACATGTTCATCTCGCTGCTCGCGACCTTCGGCCTCTCCATCCTGCTGCAGCAGCTCATGAACCAGATCTGGGGCGGCGACGTGCGGACGGCCTCGTCGGGGCTCGGCACGTGGTTCCTCCTCGACTACACGGTGACCGTCTCGCAGATGAAGGCGGCGGCCTGCGGCGGCGCCATCGCAATCGGCGCCCTGCTGGTGCTCTTCCTGAAGAGGAGCAGGATCGGCCGGGCTATCCGCGCGACCGCCCAGAACCCGCGCGCGGCCCGTATCCTCGGCATCGACACCAACCGCGTCTTCGCCGTCACCTACGGCATCAACGCGGCCCTCTGCGGCGCCGCCGGCGCGCTGGTGGTGATGGCCTATTCGGTGCATCCCTATATCGGGCTGCCCTACACCGTGCGCTCCTTCATGATCGTGATCGTGGCGGGGCTCGGCAATCTGCCGGGCGTGATCGCGGCGGGGCTGGGCCTCGGCGCGGCCGAGAACTTCGCGGGCTTCATCCTGGGCGTGCAGTACCAGGTCGCCTTCGTCTTCTGCCTCCTGGTGGTGATCCTCGTCATCCGCAGCACGCTGCTGCAGCGGCAGAGGCAGTTCCTCAAGTGAGCGGGCGCCGCCAGCAACTGCTCATGCTCGGCGTCGCCGCGGCCGGCATCGCGCTGCCCTTCGCGATCCCCGACTACCGGGCGCAGATCGCGATGCTGTGGGCGCTCGTCATCATGGCCCAGACCTGGGACATCACCGGCGGGCAGACGGGCTACAACAGCTTCGGCAACATCCTCTTCTTCGGCGTCGGCATGTACGCCTCGGTCGTGGTGCAGCGCGACGCGGGCCTCGACTACTTCCCCGGCCTCGTCCTCGGCATGGCGACGGGGGCTGCGATCGCGGCCACGCTCGCCGTGCTGCTGGGCTCGATGATCCTGCGAATGCGCGGCCACTACTTCGCCATCGCGACGCTGGGCTTGGGCATCGCCGCGGGCGAGATCGCGGGCGGGTGGGACTATGTGGGCGCGGGCTCCGGCCTCTCGCCGCCGCTCTTCCCGGCACCGCCCGCGACCGCCAACCTCTTCTTCTGCTACCTCTTCTTCGCGCTCGCGGCGCTCACCTTCGCCCTGCTCGCCGCGCTCTACCGCACCCGCTTCGGGCTCGCGCTCAACGCCATCCGCGACAACGAGGACAAGGCGGAGGCGATGGGGCTCCGCACCGACCTCTGCAAGGTCACGGCCTGGACTGTGGCGGCGTTCATGCTGGGGCTGGTCGGCGGCGCCATGGGCAACATGCTGGGCTTCGTGGACCCGCGCGATACCGCCTTCGCCGGTGCTACCTTCGGCGTCTGGATGGTGCTCATGGCGATCCTCGGCGGCAAGGGAACGCTGTGGGGGCCGGTGCTGGGCGCCACCATCTTCCACATCACCCAGGAGCTGCTGTGGACCCACCTGCTCGGCTGGCAGCGGGTGGCGCTCGGCGTGATCATCGTGGCGATCGTGGTGTTCTTCCCGCAAGGCATCCTGGGCTGGGCGCGGGCGCGCTGGCCCGAGCGCCACGACCATCGCGAGCAGGGGAGCGGGCGGGCATGAGCGCGCAGCTCGCGATCCATGGCGCGACCAAGCGCTTCGGCGGCGTCACGGCCAACGACGCCATCTCGCTCGAGGTGCCCGAGGGCAGGGTGGTGGGGCTGATCGGGCCGAACGGCTCGGGCAAGTCGACGCTCTTCAACTCCATCGTCGGCTACCACCCGGTCGACGGCGGCTCGATCCGCTTCGAGGCGCGCGAGATCACGCGGCTCCGCACGGCCGAGATCGCGCGCCTCGGGCTGATCCGGACCTTCCAGCAGACCCATGTCTTCGTGCGGATGACCTGCATGCAGAACATGGCGATCGGCGATGCCGAGGCCGGCCACGGCCTCTTCCGGCTGATGCGGACGGTCTCGGCCGAAACGAGCGAACGGGCGGAGGCGCTGCTCGCCTTCTGCGGCCTCTACGGCAAGCGCCACATGGTGGCGGGCGAGCTCTCCTTCGGCCAGCGCAAGCTCTTGGAGCTCGCCATGGCGCTGATGGCGCGCCCGCGCATGCTGCTGCTCGACGAGCCCACCGCCGGCATCAACCCCACGCTGATCAACGGCGTTATCGAGCGGCTGCAGCGCGCCAACCGCGAGTTCGGCGTCACGCTCTTCGTCATCGAGCACAACATGCGCGTCATCATGAACCTGGCAGAGCGCATCCACTGCCTCGCCCACGGCCGGCTGCTCGCGAGCGGCTCGCCGGACGAGGTGCGCCGCGACCGGCGCGTGATCGACGCCTATCTCGGGGCGCGGTGATGGCGACCGGGCCGCCTGAGACACCCGACATCGGCGCGCTCGACTTCGAGACCGCGCTCTCGGTGGATGCGGTGGAGGAGGCAGCGCGCGCGCTCGCCGGCGAGGGGCCTGCGCGCGCAGCGCTCGAGGCGCTCTGCCGGGGCGAGCCCGCCATCGACATCGCCGGCCTGCGGGCAGGCTACGGCCGCATGGAGATCCTCCACGGCGTCGACCTCGTCGCCGGGCGCGGCCAGTCGCTCTGCCTCATCGGGCCGAACGGCGCCGGCAAGTCGACCGTGCTGCACGCCGCCTTCGGCTTCGCCGACGTCATGGCGGGCCGCATCTCCGTCGGCGCGCGCGAGGTGACGCGGCTTGCCCCCAGCCGCCGCCTGGCCGAGGCGGGCGTCGCCTACGTGCTGCAGGACAACTCGGTCTTTCCCGACATGACGGTGGAGGAGAACCTGCTCATGGGCGGCCATCTGCTCGCCCGTCGGGGCGCGGCGCGGCAGGCCACCGAGCGCGTGTTCGACCGCTACGGGAGCCTGGCCCGGCGCCGGCACCGCCGGGCGGGCGTGCTCTCCGGCGGCGAGCGCCGCCTGCTCGAGATCTCCCGCGCGCTCATCATGGAGCCCGACGTGCTGCTGGTGGACGAGCCCTCCATCGGGCTGGAGCCGCGCTTCATCGACATGGTGTTCGAGATCCTGGGAGACCTGCAGCGCGAAGACGGCAAGACGATCGTGATGGTGGAGCAGAACGCCAAGAAGGGGCTGGAGTTCGCCGATATCGGCTACGTGCTCGTCTCGGGCCGGCTCGCCATGGCCGGGCCCGGCAGCGCGCTGCTCGAGGACCCGGAGGTCGGCCGCCTCTTCCTCGGCGCCTAGCCCCGTGCCCGTGCGGCGTGCGAGACTCCGTGCGCCGCGATCCACTCTTCCTCCCACAGCCGCAGGCCCTTCGCCATGGAGTCCCTGAACCGCCAGTTCACCGCCCGCGCGGAGGATTTCGACCGGCCGGTGCTGGTGACCGGCGCCGGCGGCTGCATCGGCAGCTGGGCGCTCGCGATCCTGGTGCGCGCGGGCGTGCCCGCGGTCGCCTTCGACCTCGATGCGTCAAGCCACCGGCCGGGCCTGCTCATGGCGGCGGACGAGCTGGCGCGGGTGACCTGGGTCGAGGGCGACATCGCCGACCCCGAGGCCGTGGACCGCGCGGTGTCGGCGCACGGGATCGGCGCGATCCTCCATCTGGCCGCGCTGCAGGTGCCCTTCTGCAAGGCGGACCCGGTCGCCGGCGCCCGCGTCAACGTGGTGGGCACCGCGGCGGTCTTCGAGGCGGCCCGCCGCCACGGCCTGCGCCGCCTCGCCTATGCAAGCTCCGTCGCCGCCCACGGCGCGCCGGCCGAGAGCGCCTACCTCGCCACCCTCTACGGCGCCTACAAGGCGTGCGACGAGGCCATGGCCCGGGTCTACTGGCAGGACTGGGGGGTGCCGAGCGTCGGCATCCGTCCCGGCGTGGTCTACGGCGTCGGCCGCGACCAGGGCATGACCTCGAAGACCACGGCGGCCATCCTCGCGGCCGCCGCAGGGCGCGCCTACGAGGTGCCCTTCCGCGGACTCACCTCCTACCTCTACGCGGGCGAGATCGCCTCGGCCTTCGTCCGGGCCGTGTCGCACGAGCGGGACGGCGCGCCCGCGTTCGATTGCAACGGGACCTGCGCCTCGGTCGAGGAGGCGCTGGAGACGCTGGTGCGCCTCGCGCCCGGCGCGCAGGTGCGTGCCGGCGGCGATGCCGTGCCGTTCCCCTTCAGGGATGAGGATTCGCTCTTGCGCGCGCACATAGGCGACTACGGCTCGATCTCCGTCGAGGACGGCACGGCCGAGACGCTCGACGCCTTCCGCATCCTGCTGCAGGACGGGCGGGTGTCGGCCGACGTCTGACGCGCGCCGCTCATCTTCCCTCCCCGTCCGCCACGGGATCGAAATCGCTGGTGGGCGCCCGGCAGTCGGGGCAGCACCAGTCATCCGGCAGATCCTCGAAGCGGGTGCCCGGCGGCGTGTCGCGCTGCGCCTCGCCCCTGGCGGGATCGTAGACGTAGCCGCACCAGCGGCACTGGTAGCGGGTCATGCTTGCCGTCGCCGAAGAATGACGACGCGCGGCCGGCCCGCCTTGGGCCGGCCGCACGCCGTCGCCTCGATCAGTGGATGCCGAGCTTCTCGGCCGCCATCCGCGTGCCCTGGATACGCGAGGCGATCTTCTGGAAGGCCACGTCGCGGGCGTAGTCGGGCGAGCCGTGGTTCGGCTTCACGTCGATGCTGAAGGGCGAGAAGCCGCAATCGTCGGTGGACGCGATCTGCTCTTTCGGCAGGTGATTGGCGGCGGCGACCAGCTGCTCGCACACCTCCTCGGCCGATTCGACCCGCGGGTTCTGCGGGTTGATGACGCCGATGTAGGCCATCTGCGTGACGCCGTTCGCGTCGGTCCGGATGCTCGCCGCGATGTCCTTGTAGACCTGCTCCTGGTTCCGCTCGCTCTTGAACTGGATCATGAAGTAGCCCGCGTTCAACTGGAACATGCTCGGCAGCAGGTCGTTGTAGGGAACGTCGGCGCTATGCACGGAATCGCAGTCGCCGCCGGGGCAGGTGTGGATGCCGATATTCACCCGCTCCTCTGCCGTGAAGCGGTCGAGCACCCCGTTGATGAGCTCGATGAAGTGGGGAAGCATCTGCCGGCCGGTCCAGGGGTTGCGCGAATCGTTGCGGCAGGAGAGCCGGCCCTCGGTGAAGTCGATCGAGACGCGCACGGCGCCGGCAGCGAAGGCCTCGCGCACGTCCCTCTCGCATTCGTCGATCAAGTCGGCCTCGAACGCCTCGCGCGAATAGCCCTCGATCTCCTCGTCGAGCGGGTAGAGAAGCGCCAGCATCGAGGGCGCGATCACCGCCTGCTTCATCGGCTTGGTCGCGGACTCGATCGAGAGCTTGAGCGAATCGGCGGCGAAGCTCTTGTAGCGGAAGGGGCCGCCGGTGAGCCGCGGCAACTGGCGATGGTGGCCGTCGGCGAAGATGGCGAAATACTGACCGCCGCCCGCCAGGTGGTCGGCAAGCCCGGTGCCCGCGAGCGTGTCGGTGATCGGATAGGTCGCGAAGCTCGACCAGCGCTGCTCGCCGTCGGAGACGATGGGCGAGCCGGTCGCCTCCATGCGCGAGATCGAATCGCGCACCGCCGCCTCCTGCTCGGCCTCGAGGTCCGCCTTCGCGATTTCGCCCGCGTCATAGGCGGCATAGGCGGCCTGGAGCGCGGACGGGCGCGGCAGGGAGCCCACGGGCTCCGTGGGGATACCAGTGTCGGTTCTTGGATCATAGGTCATGGTACACCTCCCGTTTTGCCGCCATGGTGCCACACTTCGCAGGCGCGGCGTGACAAATCGGCAAACGGGGCGGCGCGCGACGCGCCCGCGTCAGGAGGCCGGCACCGGCGCGTCCTCGTGCAGCAGGCGCCGGGCCTTCAGCTCCGCCCAGAACGCCGCCGGAATCGTCTCCTCCAGCAGGGCCACGTTCTGCCGCACCTCGCGCGGCGACATGGCGCCGGGAATGACGCTCCTGACCGCGGGATGCGCCAGCACGAACTGCAGCGCCGCCGCAGGCAGCGTCACGCCGTGGCCGGAGCACACGGCCTCGAGCCTGCGTACGCGCTCCATGATGGCAGGCGGCGCGGGCGCGTAGTTGAACTTCGCGCCATCGACCGCGCCGGTCGCGAGAATGCCGGAGTTGAAGGGTCCGCCGAGGATGATGCCGACGTCGCGCGCGAGGCAGGCGGGCAGGAAGCTCTCCAGCGGCTCCTGCTCCAGCAGGGTATAGCGGCCGGCGAGCAGGAAGCAGTCGAAGTCGCCGCGCTCGAGCAGCGCCGTGCAGGCCTGCCATTCGTTCACGCCCGCGCCGATGGCGGCGATACGGCCCGAGGCCTTGAGCTCCTCCAGGGCGCGGTAGCCGCCGCCCTCGAAGAGCTCGCGCACCTTTTCGTCCGCCAGCGCCCGGCTGCCGTGGGTCCAGACGTCCACGTCGTGAACGAGCAGGATGTCGAGAGCCTCGATCCGCAGCCGCCGCAGGCTCGACTCCAGGCTGCGCATCACGCCGTCATAGGTGTAGTCGAACACCACCTTCTTCTGCGGCACGTCGACGAATTGCGGCGTCTCTGTCGCCTCGTCGGCCGGGCAGTCGACGATGAGCCGCCCGATCTTGCTGGAGAGCACGACCGCCTCGCGCCCCATGACGTCGAGCGCGGTGCCGAAGCGCTCCTCCGAGAGACCGAGGCCGTAGAAGGGCGCGGTATCGAAGAACCTGATGCCGCTTGCATGGGCCGCGCGGAGCGTGGCCTGGGCGTCCTCCTCCGACACGCTGCGATAGAGATTGCCGAGCGGCGCGCCGCCGAAGCCGAGCCGCGTGAGCCCGAGGGGGCGGGAGGTGCGCGCGTTGAGCGGCGCCGTGTCGCCTGCCTTCACCGATCGATTTCCCTGCCGCTGCCGCCCCTTAGGAGCGTGTCCGTCATAGGCGGAAACGCTCCAGACTCCTTGTCGCTCGCGGCAGCCGGCCGTCCAGCGATTCCGTACGCCTGCCGGCGCGGCAACTCCGTGCGCCTGCCGGCTGTCATTGGATTCCGCGCGCCTGCCGGCGCGACAGTGAGTCCGGCGGCCGGCGATGTCAACGACGCCGCAGGCTGTGCGGCGCGACAGCGGCGCCGTGCGTTCCGGGTGCGAACCCCGGCCGAGGGACCGGAATGGGTTCCGTCCGCACGGCTCGATCGGCTAGAAGACCCCGATGGAGCCGACCAGGGTCTCGGGGCCGGCATGCCGGCCCTGAGACGAACGAGCTTGGGTTTTCTCGCATCCGGTGGTCCATCATCGGGGGCACGTCCATCGTGGTCCGTCCTGGCTCCGAGCCCGGACCGCGCCTACGGGGACCAACCGGTGAGGGGTGGTCGACGGTGAGGAGCCCAATCGGCCACCTCACCCGAGGGTCTGGCGGAAGCCTCTATCCCCCTCGTGCAATGCAGGAGCGGGCTCCGGCTCCCTACGTGGAGCCGCGGGACGGCACAGGGTGACGCGATGTCCATGTTTCGCGCCTCACCCCGGGATGTCGCCGCCTGGCTCGAGCAAAACCGGGTGGAGCATGTCGTTCTAAGGTATGGACCCCGCACGCTCGACACGCGGGTGGGGGACGTGGACCTGCTGATGGACGACCGGGCGATCGCCGCTCTCAAGACGGCGTTCCGGGGCCGGAGATCGGGCACCAAGATCGACGTTTACGGGATCGAGGGGCTGCACGGGAGCGACTACCACGGGTTCCCCCACCTGCCGGAACGGCTGGGCCGGCAAATCCTGGCCCGGCGGCGCCGGGTCGCAGGCGTCTGGGTGCCGCATCCGCTGGACGAGCTGAACGGCCTGCTCTACCACCTGGCCTATCACAAGAGCGTTCAGTCCGGGGTTCACGCCAGCGATCCGGCGCGCTCCGCACCGACCCAGGGGACCGAGCGTCTCGCGGCCCTCCAGACGGAATGCGGCATCGCCGTCACCTGCACTCTCGAGGGCTTTCACCGCCATCTCGAGTCCTGCGGCCTGGCGGTCAGCGAGGCACGCCTCGTCGCCTATATCGAGCACGACTTCCGTCACGGACGAAAGTCCCTCTTCCACGCCCTGCTGCAGAACCGGCATCCGGGCGAGCTGAACCTCTTCGTGATCCGCGCAGTGGCGCTGAAATACGGCAAGAGCGAGGCGCTGATCGAGCGCCTCGGCGAGCGCTACCGGATCGTCTCCGTCAAGGCGACCGACCGGTGGACCCGGCTGACCCGGTCCGGACGCATGCGCGGCGGCAAGTGGCGCCGTGGCGGAAGGCCTCGCATCGCGGTCGTGGTGTTCGATCCGGCACCCGTCCCCACCACGGCCGAAGAGCGCGAGGTTCATCCCTTCGTGTTCAACCGCAACCAGTTCGTCAAGGTCGAGTGGCGCGACTGGTTCTGCCGCGAGACCGCGGCGCGCGACAAGGACAACCCGATTCACTCGACCGACAACGAGGCGGAGGCGCTGGGCCATCTGCCGCTGTTCTTCTCGGCCGAAGAGCGGGAGCAGATCAGGCGGTCCCTGCCGGCGCTGCGGGCGGAGGCTTCGCGGTGAGGGCGCTGTCCCGCTTTCTGCGCCGCGAGTACGCGAGCCTGCGCATCGCCCCGCGCAAGCGGCGATTGATCGGGCAGCTGTCGACACACTTCGGGCACCCGGTCTCGCTGTATCGATCCGGGTCGCGCGGGCGGGACAGCGTGTTTCTGGTGAAGGACGGGCGCGCGGTCTTGGGCGCGTTGCGCCTGTGCAATCCCTATCTGCGACGGAAGCCGCTTTCTGCCGACATGCCCTTCACTACGCTGAGCGACGACGAGCGCCTCTCGCGCGAGTGGCGCTGCTACGCCGAAGCGGGCCCCGCGGGTATCACGCCCAGCCCCCTGTGGCGCGACGAGGACGCGCTGATGTGCGCATTTGTCGCGGGGCCCCGCTTTTCCGACCGGCTGTCGCAAGACCCGTCGTCGTTCTGGGGCCTGCTGGTCCGCGCCAGCCGCGCTCTCGCCAGCCTGCATGCTCTCGGCATTACCCATATGGATGCGTCGCTCGCCAACATGATCGACACTGGCGACGGCTGCCGGTTGATCGATTTCGAATACGGGCCGCGGGCCGGTATCACCCTGGAACAGCAGATGGCCTACGACCACCTGCGCCTGCTGGAAAGCAGCCTCAAGTTCATGCCCGCCGGAGAGCAGACGAGGATCGACACCTGGCTCGACGCGCTGGACGCGGTGCTGCCGCAAGAGGTGCGCGGGGTCGATGTCGCACCCCTGGCTCCCGCCCTCACGCGGGTGCTGGCGCGGCACGATCTCGGCCACCGGCTGGCGGCGATCTTTCGATCTATCGACGAGCACGGCTGACGACGCCCGGCGTGCCGGGGCGGCGGGGAGGAGTCCGCGCCCTCCTCCCTGCCCGCCTACCGGCGCGCCGCCGCGCACACCCGTCACTCCGCCGGGCAGCCGTACTCCGGTGCGATCATGGGACGCCTCACGCCGTTCCGCCGCACCCCGCGGCGGTGTCCCAATGGCATAGACGACCAACCGAATAACAATAAATTATAGGATGAATCAGAATTCGGTGTTGGACCATATTCGAAGGCGCCGCCACATGGTGAACTGCGCGACATGCAGTTGATCCCCTGCGGGACGGGGAACGCCACTATGTTCGAGAAGCGAAGAGATCTGATCAAGTTCCTCGCCGTGGTCGAGACCGGCGCCATACTCGCCGCCGCCGACAAGCTCGGCATCTCGCAGCCCGCGCTTTCCCGGGTTGTCGCGAGGATCGAGCGCCAGTTCGGCGGGCGACTGTTCGAGCGCCTGCCCACCGGCGTCCGCCTCACGCCGCTCGGCGTGGTGGTCGCCGATCTGGCGCGCCACATCCTCTCCGAGATCGAAGCCGCCGAGGAGCAGATCGGTGCGACGCTCTCCGGCCGTACCGGCTGCCTGCGCGTCACCGCGGGCCCGATGTGGATGCAGGCCATACTCCCCGTGGCCATCGCCAAATTCCACAGGACCTATCCCGGCGTGGAATTCAGGCTGCACACCGCCACCCGGCACGAGGGCATCCGCCTCCTCACCGACGGCGAGACCGACCTCCACTGCGGCGGCATCGAGACCGAAGAGCCCCTGCCGCAATTTCTCAGGCACGAACGTCTCCTCGACATGACCTGGGGTATCGTCGCCCACAAGGACCATCCGCTCCATTCGCGAACGGTGAGCGACGACGCGCTCGTCGACTACCCGTGGATCGACTACGACGCGTCGCTGCGGGCGGTGAACGGTGCGCGGCCGGTGCTGGCCGACATCATCGACCAGCTCCACGACAGAACGGGACGGCGGGTGAGGGTCGCCATCCGCGGCGGCTCGGCCAGCCTCTCCCTGATGGAAACGGGCCCCTACCTCTCGTGGCTCTCGCTGACCTTCCTCGAGAGACTGCCGGAGCCGGCGCTCCGACCCCTGGCGGTGGCCTTCGGCACACACCGCTACCGGGCCGGGATCGTGTCGCGGCGCTCGTCGGAGGATCGTGCCCCGTTCGGACTCTTCAAGGCGATCCTGCGGGAAGAGATCTCGGCAAACCACACGTGACCTCACATATTGAGAATGCCAACTGCCTCGTTCTCCTTCCCGGCTCGCCCGGCCGTTCTAACCGGATCGATTCGCCGATCGTGCAGCGCTGTGTCCACCGAGGGAGAGGCATCCGAAGGCCGTCATCGGCGCGCAACAAGCGCCACCATGTGCGCCTTCTCCCCTGCTACGAAGCGGGATGAGAGCGCTCGTTAGCGGATCGACATGTGAAATTGTGTCAGAATTACTTGAACACTGACGTCTCCTTATACCCGGTGAAATAAGTGATATGCTAAAGCAGCATATTGCTTCTTATCCCTGCCATAACCAGACAGTAACCTGCTATAAAGTGGAAATTTATTTTTTCAATCACACTCGGCGGAGGGTGCATTCATGGCCACGAGATCTCCGACCCGGATCGACGAGAGCAATCTGACGAAGGCGCAGCGTCGCAAGCTCGACGCATTGCGCCGGTCGGTGGGAGACGAAATCGGCAACCGGGCGTTCGTCGCGTGGCTTTCCGCGCAGCCGGCGGCGGCGGCCGAGGTGGACGAGAACGCGGTGCTGATCGCCGAGACGCTCTGGGCGCTCATCGAGGACGGCAGGCTGGCGATCCCGCGCGGCGGCTATCTCGTCAGACGCGGCCACGGCCGGGTCGTCGTCGAGAAGGCGAGAGGCTAGCCCGCGTCGTCGTCGCCGGGCGTGAGCACGAGCGCGGCCGAGTTCATGCAATAGCGCAGACCCGTCGGCGCCGGCCCGTCGGGGAAGACGTGGCCGAGATGGGCGTCGCAGCGGCTGCACACCACCTCGACCCGGCGCATGCCGTAACTGGTGTCCTCCACCGTGCCGACACTGGCCTGATCGACCGGCCGGGTGAAGCTGGGCCACCCGGTGCCGGAATCGAACTTGTCGCCGGAGCTGAAGAGGGCGGCGCCGCAGCAGA
>WTGU01000073.1 GCA_011523425.1 Alphaproteobacteria bacterium | reverse complement strand
GCCCCGCCCCGATCCCCCGATCGCCGGGCACGCACGGCATGCGTCGAGCGCCACGCGCTCGCGGAGTATGCCCAGCGCCGCGCGCTCGCTGACTATGGACTATATAGTACGCCCGGCGGCACCGGCAGGCGGACGGCTCGCCTGAGAGGTCGGGGAGGCACCCATGGCACGGCCCGCACCTGCGGCAGTCGACTCCATCGCATTGCTCGGCACCGGGACCATCGGCGCAAGCTGGGCGACGCACTTCCTCGCGCGCGGCCTTGCGGTCACGGCCTGGGATCCGGCGGCGGACGCCGATGCCCGGCTGCGCGCCTTCATCGACGCCGCCTGGCCGACGATGGAGCGGCTTGGGCTCGCAGACGGCGCCGATCCGGCGCAGGTCCGCGTCGTCGGCGATCCGGCGAAGGCGGTGGAAGGCGCCGTCTTCGTGCAGGAGAACGCGCCGGAGGACCAGGCGCTCAAGCGCGAGCTCTACCGCCGGATCGACCCGGCGCTCGGCGCGGACGCGGTGCTCGCATCGAGCTCGTCGGGCCTCCTCATCAGCACCCTGCAGGAGGGCATGCGGAACGGCGCGCGCTTCGTCGTCGGCCATCCCTTCAACCCGCCCCATCTCATTCCGCTGGTCGAGGTGGTGGGCGGCAGCGGCACCGATCCCGAGGTGGTGGCGTGGACGCTCGCCTTCTACAACGCCCACGGCAAGCGGGCGATCAGGGTCGAGCGCGAGGTGCCGGGCCACATCGCCAACCGGCTGCAGGCGGCGCTGCTGCGCGAGGCCTTCCACCTGCTGCTCTCGGGTACGGCCAGCGCCGCCGACATCGACGCGGCCGTCGCCCACGGGCCGGGCCTGCGCTGGGCCTTCATGGGGCCGTTCCTCACCATGCACCTCGCCGGCGGTGAGGCCGGCTTTCGCGGCGCGCTCGGCCATTTCGGCCCTGGGCTGGAGAGCTGGTGGGCCGAGCGCGGCACGCCGCGCCTCGATGCGGATACGATCGACGCCCTGAGCCGCGCGGTCGACGAGATGCTGCACGGCCACTCGATCGCGGCGCTGGCGGCCGAGCGCGATTCCAGACTGCTCGCCCTGCTGGCGGCGCTGGAGGGATCGCGCCCGCCGCCGGAGCCGGCCTGACCCGGAATTCGCGCCGCGGGAGAAGCCCCGTCAGGACTCCCGCCGTCGCAGGGATGCGTCTTGCGCGTCGGAAGGCCCGGCCATGCCGCCCGGCGGCCGGCACGTGGAGCCGCGCACCTTGATCTCGCCCTGCAGCATGACCGAGGGGATCTGCGTGCCGTCCGTGAGGAAGTCGCAGATCGCCTGCGCGCTCTCCTGGCCCATCGCGGCCACGGGCAGGCTGATGCAGGTCAGGCGCGGATGGCTGTGCTCGGACCAGGAGATGTGATCGAACCCCATGACCGACATGTCTCGGGGCAGGAGGAGGCCGCTGCGCTGCAGCTCGAACATTGCGCCGAGCGCGATGAGATCGGTGACGCAGAGCAGCGCGGTCGGCCGCCGGTCCAGCGCCAGGGCCTCTCGCGCGGCGGCGACGCCGCCTCTCACGCTAATCTCGGTCTCGATCTTTTGCAGCGAACGCACGCCCTCGACGGATTCCGCGCCGCGAATCCTGAAACGGGCCCGGTCGTTCTGCGCCGTGGGCCCGGAGACGAGCGCGACATCCCTGTGGCCGAGGTCGAGCAGATGCTGCATGGCCTGGCGCCCGAGCGCGGTGTTGTCGTAGCCGATGGTCGGCAGCGGAGCGGAAGCCTCGTAGATCGAGGTCGCGACCACGGGCGCTCCGAACCGCTTGGCCATGCCGGTGAGCTCGGGTTCGTGATCAAGCCCGGTCACGATCAGCGCCCTCGCGCCCATCTCCAGCAGCGATCGGGCGCGCTCGAGCTCCACGCGGCGGTCCATGCCGGTGGTGGCGATGAGCAGGCAGTAGCCGTTGGCGTCCAGTCTGGCCTCCAGTGCTTCCAGGAACGCCGCGAAGATCGCGTGGTTGATGCTGGGGATCACGGCGCCGACGGTGTTGGTGCCGCCTGCGTTGAGCGCGCGCGCGAGGGGGTCGGGCGCGAATTCGAGGCGGGCGAAGACCCGCAGCACGTCCTCGCGGGTTGCCGGGGAGACCGACGGCGAGCCGTTCAGGACCCGCGATGCGGTGGCGATCGAGACCCCGGCCTCGCGCGCGACATCCCGCAGGGTGATCCGTCCCGAGGATTGCTTGCTCCGCAGTGGTCTGCGTTCGGGCATTCCGACTCCGGTGCGAGTTATGCCGCGGGCGCCATGCGCCCCTTTGCCGAGGGCACCCTGCGGGGGGCTGCACGGCCTAAGGCGCGACGAGCCGGGCCTCGCCTCGTGCAATCAGGACGCCCGGGACGACGCCGGGCCCGGCGGAGCCCCGCATGCACCCGCAGTGTATCCCTAGGCATCGAAATTCTGTCGTTCGGAGGCTGATCGGTCAAGCATTGGCGCACTGAGCGGATTTCCCGCCTCCGACACGGTCCACACGGCCCACGCCCGGCGCAGGCACGCCCGCGTTAGCGAACGGGCGCGGGGCATCGCGGGGCGCCCGTGCCCCTCTTCGCCGTGGAACCGTGCAACGGGCTTCCCTGTAACCGGTCACAAGTGCTACAGTTCGCATATGTAACCGGTACCATCAATTACAACCGGTTGCATGGGTCGAAGGAACCGGTCCGCGTGCGCCCCGAATTGGGGCCCCGACGTGATGGCGAGATGTCGCTATGACCGCATCGGTAGACAATCCCGGACGCAGCGCGGAAACCCCAATCGCACAAATCGTGCACATTGCGCATCGAAAGGAGTGCTCGACATGAAACGCACCGGCTTCATGGCGGTCGTCGCTGCAGGGGTGGCGATGCTGTTCGCTTCGTCGGCATCCGCCCTCGACAAGATCACGGTGGCCTACTTCCTCGAATGGCCGACCGCGAACCAGGTTGCGCAACTCGAGAAGACCTATGACGAGGCGATGGGCGTCGAGGTGGAGTGGCGCGCCTTCGGCAACGGCAACGAGATGAGCCAGGCGATGGTCTCGGGCGACGTGCAGATCGCCTATTCCCAGGGGCTGGTTCCTTGGGTGGTCGCGGTCACCAACGGGCTCCCGCTCAAGCTCGTCGGCGTCGCGGTGAGCTACGCCGAGGCCGACAACTGCGTCGTCCACGCCGACACCGGCATCACGCAGGCGAACGCGGCCGAGCTGGAGGGCATGCAGATCGCGACCCCGATCGGCAACGTCACCCACTACAAGCTGCTGCGCACGCTGGATCATCTCGGCGTCGACGCGTCGAAGGTCGACATGGTGCAGATGAACGGCGCCGACGCGTCCGTCGCGCTCGCGCGCGGGGACGTCGCCGCGGCCTGCGCCTTCGGCGGCCCGCTCCAGCGCATGAAGGAGTACGGCGACGAGCTGATGACCCCGGCAGAGCAGGAGGCGATCGGCATTCGTGTCTTCGACGTCGTCTCGGTGACCGAGAGCTTCGCCAACGAGCATCCCGACCTGCTGAAGAAGTTCATGGCGGTGACCGACCAGGCGAACGCCGCCTACAACGCGGATTCGGCGCCGTTCGTGGAGACCATCTCCACGGCCGCCGGCATGGACCTCGCCGCGACGGAAGACATGCTCGGCATGTTCTCCTTCCCCTCGGCGGCCGACCAGAAGTCGGAAGCGTGGATGGGCGGCACCGTGCAGGCCTTCACCAAGGAAGTGGCGGACTTCTTCGTCCAGCAGGGCCAGCTCGACAGCGCTCTCGACAGCTACGACTTCGCGATCGACGACAGCTACCTGTAGGCACGGTCGCTCGCGGCCGGAAGGCCGCGACGGGGTTCACTCTCCCCGCCTCGCCGCATCCTCGAGGAGCGGCGGGGCGGGGAGCACCGGCCGCCGACACCCTGCCTTCGCGCACGGTGAGCGGCGGCGCGGCGCGCGTGTGGCGCGGGGCACTTGCCGCTGTTAGGGTCCGGACTGTGCCGGATCCCGGATGAGGAAGGCGCATTGGACGGGCTCGTCATCGACAATGTCTCGATGGTCTTCACCTTGCCGAACGGCGGCCAGGTCCATGCCCTCGAAGACGTCTCGCTGCACCTGAAGCCCGGCGAACTGATGGCCGTGCTGGGCCCTTCCGGGTGCGGCAAGACCACGCTGCTCAACATCGTCGGCGGGTTTCTGGCGCCCACTGCAGGCCAGGCGCTCCTCAACGGCCATCAGGTGACGGGCCCGCACAAGGAACGCGGCGTCGTGTTCCAGCAGGGCGCGCTGTTCGAATGGATGACGGTCGCCCAGAACGTGAGCTTCGGCCCCCGCATGTGCGGGGTGCCGCGCGCCGAGATCAAGCAGACGGTCCGGCGCCTGCTCGACACCGTGGCGCTGCGGGACTTCGCCGACAAGCCGGTCTACCAGCTCTCGGGCGGCATGCAGCAGCGCGTGGCGCTGGCTCGATGCCTCGCCAACGATCCGGACGTGATCCTGATGGACGAGCCGCTCGGCGCGCTCGACGCGCTGACCCGCGAGAAGATGCAGGGGCTCGTGCTCAAGCTGTGGAAGGAGACCGGCAAGACCATCATCCTGATCACCCATTCCGTCGAGGAAGCCCTCTTCCTCGGTGAGCGCCTGGTGGTCATGGCGCCGCGCCCCGGCCGCATCCACAAGGAGTACGCCCTCCCCTTCGCCGAGCAGGGGGTCGGGGGGGACGCGCGCTCGATCAAGGCCCAGCCCGACTTCATCGCCGCCCGCGAAGAGATCCTCTCCATGATCTGGGAGATGGAGGAGGAGATCATGAGCGGCGCGGACATGGGCTGACGGGCGGGCCATGGCGAAGCGCAAGCAACCCCCGCGCTGGGGCGTCTGGCTCGGCATCGCGGACAACAGCTTCACCCGGCAGAAGACCGTCAAGTTCGGCGACGCGTCCGCGGTGAACTCGGGCCGCCTGTGGTCGGTGCTCACCCTGATCATCCTGATCCTGGCGTGGTGGATCGCGACCATCGGCGGGATCATCGATCCCCTCTTCTGGCCGCCGCTGGAAGGCAGCCTCTATCCCTGGGACAACCCCAACCGGGCCAGGCCCGGCGTCGTCGACCGCTTCGTCAGCCTCTTCGTCGACGGCTACCGCAACATCTCGCTCTGGGAGCATGTCGGCACCTCGGTCAAGCGGGTGCTCCTCGGCGTGGTCATCGGCGCGCTGGTGGGCATCCCGCTCGGCTTCGCCATGGGCCTGAACTCGGTGGCGCGCGGGCTGTTCGACCCGATCGTCGAGTTCATCCGCCCCATTCCGCCGCTCGCGCTCATCCCGCTGGTGATCCTGTGGCTGGGGATCGACGAGGTGGCCAAGATCTTCCTGCTCTTCCTGGCGGCGCTCTTCATCATGCTGATCGCCGCCCGCGCGGGCGTGAACTCGGTGCAGATCTCCAAGGTCCACGCGGCCTATTCCTTGGGCGCCTCCAAGTTCCAGGTGCTCCGCTACGTCATCCTGCCGAACGCGCTGCCCGAGATCTTCACGGGCCTCAGGACCTCCATGGGCGTCTGCTGGGGGACGCTGGTCGCCGCCGAGCTGGTGGCGGCGGACCAGGGCGTCGGCTCGATGATGATGATCGCCAAGAACTTCCTGCAGACCGACGTGGTGGTGATCGGGATCATCATCATCGGCGCGATCGGCTTCGCCATCGAGATCTTCATGCGCATGCTCGAAGCATGGCTGATCCCCTGGAAGGGGAAGGGTTGATGTCCCGGAGCCAGGCGGACCCCGTGCGGCCGCAGCGCGGGACCGAAACGAACAGGAACAGGAACGTATCGCCATGAGAATGACGACCGAAGAGGCCTTCGTGAAGGTCCTGCAGCGACATGGAATCGAGCACGTGTTCGGCATCATCGGCTCCGCCTTCATGCCGATATCGGACCTGTTCCCGAAGGCCGGGATTACGTTCTGGGACGTGGCTCACGAGAGCAACGCGGGCTTCATGTGCGACGGCTACACCCGCGCCAGCGGCAAGATCGCCATGTGCATCGGCCAGAACGGCCCCGGCATCACCAACCTCGTGACCCCGGTGAAGACCGCCTACTGGAACCACACGCCGCTGCTGCTGGTGACGCCCCAGGCGGCCAACAAGACCATCGGCCAGGGCGGCTTCCAGGAAGTGCCGCAGATGGCGCTGTTCGAGGAGATGGTCTGCTACCAGGAGGAGGTGCGCGATGCCTCCCGCATGGCCGAGGTCCTCAACCGGGTGATCGAGAATGCGGTGCGCCAGTCGGCGCCGGCGCAGATCAACGTGCCGCGCGATCTCTGGACCCAGGAGGTCGATATCGCGCTGCCGCCGATCGTGCACCTGGAGCGCGCCGCGGGCGGCGAGGAGTCGGTGGCAGAGGCCGCGCGGCTGCTCTCGGAAGCCCGCTTCCCGGTGATCCTCTCCGGCGGCGGCGTGGTGATCGGGGACGCGATCGACGAATGCCGGGCGCTCGCCGAGCGCCTCGACGCGCCGGTCTGCTCCGGATACCAGCACAACGACAGCTTCCCCGGCTCGCACCCGCTCGCCGCAGGCCCCCTCGGCTACAACGGCTCCAAGGCGGCGATGGAGCTGATCGCGCAGGCCGACGTGGTGCTGGCGCTCGGCACCCGCCTCAACCCGTTCTCGACGCTCCCCGGTTACGGCATCGACTACTGGCCGAAGGACGCGGCGGTCATCCAGGTGGACATGAACCCGGACCGCATCGGGCTCACCAAGATGGTCACGGTCGGCATCTGCGGCGACGCGAAGAAGGTGGCGGGGCAGCTTCTCCAACATCTCTCCCGCAGCGCAGGCGATGCCGGCCGCGAAGAGCGCCGGGCCGCGATCCACCGCACCCGCTCCGCCTGGCTCCAGACCCTTGCCGGCATGGACCACGAGGACGACGATCCGGGCACCACCTGGAACGTGGACGCGCGGACGCGCGAGCCCGACCGGATGTCGGCGCGGATGGCGTGGCGCGCGATCCAGGACGGCCTGCCGAAGGACGCCATCATCTCGTCCGACATCGGCAACAACTGCGCCATCGGCAACGCCTACCCGACCTTCGAGGAGGGGCGCAAATACCTGGCGCCCGGCCTCTTCGGCCCCTGCGGCTACGGCTTTCCCGCCATCCTCGGCGCCAAGATCGGTTGCCCGGACGTGCCTGTCGTCGGTTTCGCCGGCGACGGTGCCTTCGGCATCTCCATGAACGAGATGACGTCATGCGGGCGCGAGGGGTGGCCCGCGATCACCATGGTGGTCTTCCGCAACTACCAGTGGGGCGCGGAGAAGCGGAACTCGATCCTCTGGTACGACAACAACTTCGTGGGCACCGAGCTCAACCCCGACCTGAGCTATGCCAGGGTCGCGGAGGCCTGCGGGCTGAAGGGGGTGGCGGTGAGCACCATGGAGGAGCTGACGGCGGCGCTCCGCGACTCGTGCGCGGCGCAGGCAGACGGCGTCACCACCTTCATCGAGGTCATCCTGAACCAGGAGCTGGGCGAGCCCTTCCGGCGCGACGCCATGAAGAAACCCAATATCGTCGCCGGCATCGAGGGCAGCGACATGCACCCCCAGTAGTGGACATCGTCGAGCGGCTCGTCGCGCAAGCGAAGCAGCGTCGGCGCACCGTCGTCCTGCCCGAGGGCGACGACCTGAGAATAATCGAGGCGGCGTCGCGCCTGCAGGAAGGCGGCATCGCCCGCCCCATCCTGATCGGCGAGCGCGCGACGGTGGAAGGCGCCGCCGCGTCGGCCGGCGTGTCGCTCGACGCCATCGAGAGCGTGGCGCCGGCCGAGAGCGGGGCGCTCGATGCCTACGCGGCGCTCTACCTCGAAGGCCGGCCGAAGGCACGCGAAGGGGTGGCGCGGCGCCTGCTCGCGAAGCCGCTCTTCTACGCGGCGATGGCGGTGAAGGCGGGCGATGCCGATGCGCTGGTGGCCGGCGCGACCCAGCCGACGGCGCGGGTCATCGAGGCCGGGCTGATGTCGGTGGGGCTCGCGGACGGCATCGCCACGCCGTCGAGCTTCTTCATCATGGTGCCGCGCGCAGGCGGCGAGCCCCTCGTCTTCGCCGACTGCGCGGTCAACGTCGAGCCGGACGCGGATGCGCTCGCGGACATCGCCATCGCCTCTGCCGGGAACGCCCGGCGCTTGCTCGGTAGGCCCGCACGGGTGGCGATGCTCTCGTTCTCCACCCATGGCAGCGCCAGGCACGAGAGGGTCGAGAAGGTCCGCCGCGCCGTGGAGATCGTGCGCGCGCGGGCGCCGGACATCGCGATCGCGGGCGAGCTCCAGGCGGACGCGGCGCTCGTGCCGCGCGTCGCCGCGCTCAAGGCCGCCGGCTTGAGCGACGTGGCGGGCAGGGCCAACGTCCTCGTCTTCCCGGATCTCGACTCCGGCAATATCGGCTACAAGCTCTGCGAGCACCTGGGCGGGATGCGCGCGATCGGCCCCTTCCTGCAGGGCTTCGCGCGGCCGGTGTGCGACCTCTCGCGCGGGGCGACGGTGGACGACATCGTGGCCGCCGCGGCGATCACTGCGGCGATGGCCTGAGGGTTTAGCCCGCACTTCTCACCAGGGTCATCGTCTGCGCGGCGCTGTCCGGCCGACAGGGTAGGAGAGGCGCGCAGCGCGTCGCGCGGGTACGCGCGCCTTCGGCGCGACGCGGGACATCGGGCAAGCGCTTCGACGCACACTGTCGGCCGGAGAGCGCCGCCCTTCGGGTCGCGCCCAGGCGCCCGCCCGCGGCGTCGCGGGCCTCAACCGTATTCCCTGATACGCATTTCGGCCCGCTCCTGGCGGATCGAACGCCTGGACGCGACGCAGACCGTGACCATGGTGAGAAATGCGGGCTAGCCCCGCTCCTCGATGGGAACGTAGTCGCGGGCCTCGGGCCCGGTGTAGAGCAGGCGCGGGCGGATCAGGATGTTGTTCTCGAGCTGCTCCATCGCCTGCACCGTCCACCCCGGAATGCGGCCGATGGCGAAGATCGGCACGAACAGATCCTCCGGGATCCCGTGCAGGTAGTAGACGACGCCCGCATAGAAATCGACGTTCACGTTGACGCCGTGGCGCGCATAGGGGCGCATCGCGTCGACCAGCGCCTCGAGGATCGCGTGCCAGTGGGGCTCTCCCATCTCTTCGGAAAGCCGCCTGACCCCTTCGCGCATGTGCCTGGCGCGGGGGTCCTCGGCCCGATAGACGCGGTGGCCGAAGCCCATGATCGGCTCGCGCGCCTTCCGCTTCGCCTTGACGTAGGCCGCCGCCTTCACCGGGTCGCCGATCTCCTTGGCCATGCGCATCACGTTCTCCGCCGCGCCGCCGTGCGCAGGCCCGGAGAGCGCGGCCACCGCCGCGGTGATGCCGGCGTGCAGATTCGCGTCGGTGCTGACGACGACCCGCGCGGTGAACGAGGATGCGTTGGAGCCGTGCTCGGCGTGCAGCACCATGTCGGTGTCCATCAGCCCGCTGGCATCCTCGCTCGGCGCCTCGCCCTTGAGCATGTGGAGGAAGTTCGCGGCATGGCCGAGCGCGGCGCTCGCCGGCACCGGCTCCCGGCCCTGGCGAATGTGATGGTGCGCGGTGACGATCATCGGCACCTGCGAGGTGAGTCGGATGCCCTTGCGGCGCGTCGCCTCCAGCGAGTTGTCGCCGGTCTCTGGATCGAACGCCGCGAGCGCGGAGACCGCGGTGCGCAGCACGTCCATGGGGTGCGACTCCTTCACCGCGCCGATCACGTCCAGGACCGCGCCGGGCAGCGTGCGCGCCTCCTTCATCGCACCGTCAAAGGCGTCCAGCTCGGACCGCGTCGGAAGCTCTCCATGCAGCAGCAGGTAGGCGGTCTCCTCGAAGGAGGAGTGCGCGGCGAGATCGTGGATGGAGTAGCCGCGATAGCGGAGCTCGCCGGCCCGCCCGTCGATCAGCGTGGTCGGCGAGCGGTCGAAGCAGAGGTCCTTCAGGCCGCGATGCACCTCGGGCTGGTTCGCATCGGTCATGAGCTTCTCGCCTTCCGCCGGTTGGGAGAGCGAAGCGTAACCGACGGGGCCGGGCTCGTCAGCCGAGCCTCGCCTGAAGCGCGCGCCCGACCTCGGAAGGCGTGTCCAGCACCTCGACGCCCGCCGCCTCGAGCGCCGTGCGCTTCGACGCATAGGTGCCCCTGTCGCCCATCACGATCGCGCCGGCGTGGCCCATCTTCTTGCCGGGCGGCGAGGCGCTGCCCGCGATGAAGGCCACCACGGGCTTGGTCATCTCTAGCGTGTAGGCGGCCGCGTCCTCCTCCATCGTCCCGCCGATCTCGCCGACCACCACGACCGCATCGGTGCGCGCGTCGGCATCCAGCGCCTCCAGCGCGTCGCGCGTGGTCGTTCCGACGATCGGGTCGCCGCCGATGCCGATGAAGGCCGACTGCCCGAAGCCGGCCTGCACCAGGTTGAGGCAGACCAAGGTGCCGAGACTTCCGCTGCGGGAGATCACCCCCACCCGGCCGGGCCGGAAGACGTCGGCCTCGAACGCCGGCATGAAACCGACGAAGCACGCGCCCGGCGTCACCAGGCCCGCGGTGTTCGGGCCGACGACGGCGGCGCCGTTGGCGCGTGCCATCGCCAGCATCTCCATCACGTCCTGTACCGGAATGTGCTCGGTGAGCACGACGAGACGCGCGCAGCCTGCCTCGATCGCGTCCTGCGCCGCCGCCTTCGCCCCAAGCGGCGGAATGAACAGGACGGAGAGGTCGAAGCCCGCCTCGCGCATCGCCTCGCCTGCGGTGGCGAAGACCGGCACGCCGCAATGCCGGGTGCCGGCCTTCTTCGGGTTCACCCCCGCCACGACGCGGGTTCCGTAGGCCTGCATGCGCTCGGTCCAGTAGGTGCCCTGCCGCCCGGTGATCCCCTGGACGAGCACCCGGTCTCCGCCGCGCACGATCATAGGCGTCCGCCCGCATCGCGGGCCGCGGCGACAGCGGCGACGATCGCCTCGTCCATCGTCCCGTAGGGTGTCACGCCGAGCCGTTCGCGGAGCATCTCCCGCGCTTGCGCCGAGCCCGTGCCGCGCACGCTGAAGAAGACCGGCATGGCGGGCACAAGCGCCTCCCAGGCATCGAGCACGCCCGCGGTCATCACGTCGGTTCGCGCGAAGGCGCCGCAGAAATTCACCACGAGGCACCGCACCCTGGGATTGGCGAGCACGATCTCCAGCGCCGGCGCTCCCTTGGTGTAGGCGTCGCCGCCGATTTCCAGGAAGTTCGCCGCCCGCCCCCCGTGGTGCGCGATCACGTCCATGGTGGTCATGGTGAGCCCGGCGCCGTTGGCGAGCACGCCGATGTCCCCGTCGAGCTCGATGTATCTCAGCCCCAGCGCCTGTGCGCGCGCCTCCAGCGCCGTGAGCGGTTCGGGGCATCCTCGGCGCGCGAGCTCCTCCCGGCGCCGGATCCCGGAATCGTCGAGGGTGAACTTGCAATCGAGCGCGACCAGGCGCCCGTTATCGAGCCGGGCGAGGGGATTGACCTCGAGAAGCTCGGCGTCGTTGTCGCGGTAGGCGCGATAGAGCGCCACGAGGGTCTCGGCGACCGGCCCTTCGTCGGCGCCGAGGCCGAGGCCCTTCAGCATCGCGCCTGCGGTCTCGAGGTCCAGTCCGCGCAGGATGTCCACGCTCGCCTGCCGCAGCCGCTCCGGCATCGACGCCGCGATCTCCTCCACGTCCATGCCGCCCTCGGAGGAGAAGATCACCAGCGGCGCTCGTGACGCCGCGTCGCCCAGGATCGCCGCGTAGTACTCGGCGGCGACCGGCGCGCGCTCCTCGACCAGCACCGAGGCGACGCGATGCCCCGCGATCTCCATGCCGAGGATCGCGCCGGCCGCCGCGCGCGCGGCCGCGGGATCGCCCGCGACACGGATGCCACCGGCCTTGCCGCGCTTGCCTTGCGGAACCTGGGCCTTGACCACCACCGGCGCCGCGAGTTCCGCCGCGACGGCCTCGGCCTCGGCGGCGCTCCGCGCGAGCCTGCCGCGCGGGATCGCGATGCCTGCCGCCCGCAGCAGCGGCTTCGCCGCATGCTCCTCGAAGTCCACGATGTCCGGTTCCCTGTCGCGCGACGGGTGCTGCGTCGCCTACGTCCCGTACTTGTCCCAGTAGTCGCCGAACAGCGCCTCTTCGCTGGGCTTGTCTTCGGGAATCGGGACGGCGAGATGGGTGATGTTGAGGAAGTGCCGGTAGTTGAGGTTCTCGCTGATGCTGTTGCCCTGCCAGGTCCCGCACCCCATGGAGAGGGTGAAGTTGAGGCCGCTGTCGAAGCCGCCTCCGTTCCCGAACGTATGCGCCATGTTCACGAGGACCCGCGCGGTATCGAGCTCCTCGGCGAGACGGCGGGCATGCGCCATCTCCTCGGTGTGAATGCCGACGGAGTGGCCCCGGCCCTTGACGTCCATGATCGCACGCACCTTGCCCACGGCATCGTCGAAGCTCTGCGCGCGATAGACGGCGAGCACCAGGGCGAGCTTCTCGTCGGAGAACGGATGCTCGGGGCCGATCCCGGTCTCCTTGACCATGACGAAGCGGGCGCCGGGCGCCGGGCCTTCGAGACCGCACTCGACCGCGAAGACCCCAAAATCCTTCGCGATGACCCGCCGGTTGAGCCTTCCGTCGACCCAGAGGGTACGCCGGATCGCCTCCTTCTCCGCCGCGTCCGCCAGGTAGCCGCCGGCGCGCTGCAGCGCGGCAAGCGCATCGTCGTACACGTCGTCGAGAACGATCAGCGCGTTCTCAGAGGAACACGAGGTCGCGTTGTCGAAGCACTTGGAGGCGGCAATCTTCGCCGCCGCCTCGTCGAGCTTCGCGCTGGAATCGACGATGACCGGGACGTTGCCGGCACCCACCCCGATCGCGGGCGTGCCGCTGCGGTAGGCGGCGCGCACGTTGCTCTGCGAGCCGGTGACGACCACCAGGTCGCAGGCCGCCATCAGCGCCTGAGTGATCGCCTTGTCCACGGGCGCAGGCAGCACCTGCACCAGGTCCGCAGGCGCGCCGATCTTTTCCAGCTCCGCCCGCATCAGCGCCACCGCCCGGGCGGTGGTCGCGAGGCCGGCGGGAGAGGGCGCGACGACGATCGCGTTGCGCCCCTTGAGCGCCATCATCGTCTTGTTCACGGGCGTCGCCGCGGGGTTGGTCGACGGCGTCACCGCGCCGACCACGCCGACCGGCTTCGCGTACTTCACCAGCCCGAGCGCCGGCAGCTCCTCGATAATGCCGACGCTCTTCACCCGCATCAGGTCGCGCAGGGTGCCGAAGGTCTTGCGCCGGTTCTTGACGACCTTGTCGGCCGCGTTGCCGAGGCCGGTGTCGTCCACCGCCATCATGGCGAGCGCCTCGGCGTGTTCGGGCTTGTAGAGCGACCAGGCGATCGCGGTCACCGCCTCGTCCACCCGCGCCTGATCGGAATGGGCGAAGGCCGCCATGGCCGTGCGGGCGCGACGGACCAGCGCGGCGACGATCGCAACCGGGTCGCGCTCGAAGATTTCGGCCTCGGCAGGCTGGCTCATCGTCCGTGTCGCTCCTCGGGCTGCGCGGCGGCATGCCTGATGCGGCCGTCGCGCCGGTGGCGGAGCTTGGTGCAGGCTCCGGCCTCGAATCAAGCATCTTACGCAGCGCGCGGGACGCGTGCAGCAGGGGAAAGGCCGGGACACGATGGATCGGGCGCAAGCGCTGCCGCCCCGCATCTCCTTCTCGCCTTGCCGCTTCGAATCGACCGTGCGCTCCACGAGGGCGCCCGGTATCGTCGCGGGCGCCGTCAGCCGCCTCGACCTGGCCTCGCGGCGGCCCCGGACACTGTTCACCTGAACGCACCGAACGGACGCCGGCCCCTCCCGCAGCAATGAGCGCCCGCCATGCCATCTACTTCGCGCCCGACCCGGGCACGCCGCTCGCGCGCTTCGGCGCCGCCTGGCTCGGGCGCGATGCCGAATCGGGCGCGCGGCTGACGCGGCCGGCAGTCGAGGGCTTCGGCGACGAGCGGCTGGAGCGCATCACCGAGACGCCGCGCGGCTACGGCTTTCACGCGACCCTGGCGCCGCCGTTCCGGCTCGCTCAGTCGTGCGCGCGCACGATGCTCGACGAGGCGCTCGCCGCCTTCGCCGCCACGCGCAGGCCCTTTCGCGCGCCGCCGCTGACGCTTGCGGTGCTCGACGACTTCCTCGCCCTGATGCTCTCCGACGAGAGCCAGGCCATGCAGGCGCTGGAGGACGACATCATCCACGCCTTCGAGCGCTTTCGCGCGCCGCCCGCTCCGGCCGAGTACATTCGCCGGCAGGCGGTGACGCACACGCCGCGCCAGGAGGAATTGCTCCGGCGGTGGGGCTATCCCTTCGTGCTGGACGAGTTCCGCTTCCACATGACGCTCACGTGCGAGCTCGACCAGCCCGAGCGGCGCGCGCTTCGACGAGCGCTGGCACGGCTCACCGCGCCCCTTTGCGCCTCGCCGCTCGCGGTCGCCGGCATCGCGCTGTTCGAGCAGGCGGAGCGCGACGCGCCGTTCATGCTCACCCGGCGCTACCCGTTCCCGGCCTGAGCGAGGAGCCGGCCGCCTCACCCTGCGGCGCTGGCGCCGGGGGCCTGCATCGGCCATCATCCGGCCGCCTGACCGCCACACACGGGGAGCGCCGATGATCACGAAGGGAATCAAGCAGCTCGTGGCCGAGGCCGAGGCCGAGATCGAGACCATCACGGCCGAGGACGCCATCGCGCTGATCGGCGACGAGAGCGTCGAGCTCGTCGACATCCGCGACATCCGGGAGCTCTGGCGCGAAGGCGCCGTCCCCGGCGCGCGCCACGTGCCGCGCGGCATGATCGAGTTCTGGATCGACCCCGAGAGCCCCTATCACAAGCCCTTCTTCGCCAGCGGCAGGAAGTTCGTGTTCTTCTGCGCCGGGGGATTACGCTCGGCGCTGGCAACGCAGGCGGCGCAGAACATGGGCCTCGGCCCCGTCGCCCATATCGCCGGCGGTTTCGGCGCCTGGAAGGAGGCCGGCGGCCCAATCGAGGAGAAGCCGCGTCCCTAGCCCGTCGCCGGCCGGTCCGCCGGGCCGGGCCGGGCCGCTCGCACCGCTTCTCGCCGCCTATGCCGCCCTGCCGCCGCCCGCCCGCGGCATGCTGCTGCTGCTGGGCGCCACCATCGGCTTCGCCTCCATGCACGCGGTCATCCGCATCGCGTCGAGCGAGCAGCACCCGTTCGAGGTCGCGTTCTTCCGCAACTTCTTCGGGCTGATCTTCATCGCGCCGTTACTGCTGCGCCACGGCTTCGGCGCGCTCAGAACCCGGCGGCTCCCGCTCCATGCCGCGCGCGGCGCGGTCCACGTCTCGGCCATGCTGATGTTCTTCTTCGCGGTGCCGATCACGCCGCTCGGCACCATCGCGGCGCTGAGCTTCACGGCGCCGCTCTTCGTCACCGTGGGCGCGGTGCTGCTGCTGGGCGAGGTGGTGAGGATCCGGCGCATCGCGGCGCTCGTCGCGGGCTTCGCCGGCGCGCTGGTGATCATCCGGCCGGGCATGGTGGCGCTCGATCCGGGCTCGCTGCTGGTGCTCGGCTCGTCGGCCGTCTGGGCCGGCGCGATGATCCTGATCAAGCTGCTGTCGCGCACGGAATCGAGCCTGACCATGGCCGCCTACATGGCGGTGTTCCTGACGCCGCTGTCGTCCATCGCGGCGGCCTTCGTCTGGCAGTGGCCAAGCCTGGAGGAACTCGGCTGGTTCGCGCTGATGGGCGGGTTCGGCACGCTTGCGCACCTCTGCCTCGGCCAGGCCTTCCGCGAGGCGGACGCGACCGTCGTTCTGCCGGTGGACTTCCTCCGCCTGATCTGGTCGTCGCTCTACGGCTACCTGCTGTTCAACGAGGTGCCGGTGCTCTACGTCTGGATCGGCGGCATCGTCATCTTCACGAGCACGCTCTATCTCGCCTACCGCGAGGCCAAGGTGGCGCGGGCCACCGTCGCCGCCAGGGCGGGCGCGCCGCCGCCGAGCTAGCCCGGCTTGGTCGGGACGCGACAACCCCGGTATTCTGGATCCATCCGCAAGCCCCACCGCCGGAGACGGTTCGATGCAACTCGGTCTCTTCACCATGCCGCTGCACCCGCCGGGCGCGAACTTCACCGAGACGCTCAAGGCGGACCTGGATCAGATCGTGAAGCTCGACGAGCTCGGCTACGCCGAGGCCTGGATCGGCGAGCACTTCACGTCGGAGTGGGAGAACATCCCCGCGCCGGACCTGCTCATCGCGCAGGCGCTCCCGCTGACCAGGCAGATCAGGCTGGGCACGGGCGTGAGTTGCATCCCGAACCACGACCCCTTCGTCCTCGCCCACCGCATCGCACAGCTCGACCACATGGCGGAGGGCCGCTTCAACTGGGGCGTGGGCACTGGCAGCTTCCCCGGCGACATGCAGGTCTTCGGCTACTGGGGCGACAACCCGGCCATCAACAACCAGAGCTACACGCGGGCGGCGCTCGACACCATCCTCAAGCTCTGGAGCGATCCCGAGCCCGGCGTCTACGAGAGCGACGGCTTCCGCTTCACCATCCCCGAGACCGAGACCGACGTCGGGCTCCGGGCGCATGTCCGCCCCTATCAGCAGCCGCATCCGCCGATCGGCGTCGCCGGCGTCTCGCCGCGCTCGTCCACGCTGAAGATGGCGGCGGCCAGGGGCTGGATGCCCATGTCGATCAACCTCGTGCCCCCGGTTCTCCTCAAGACTCACTGGGACGCGATCGAGGAGGGCGCGAACGAGGCGGGCCGCGCGCCCGATGCGAGCGTCTGGCGCGTCGCGCGCGAGATCGTGGTGGCGGAAACCGGCGCCGAAGCGCGCAGGATCGCGCTGGACGGGGTCATCGCGCGCGATTTCACCGACTACTTCCTCCGGCTCCTGCCCAAGGTCGGCATGCTTCGGCTGCTGAAGAAGGACCAGGACATGGCCGATTCGGACGTGACCCTCGAGTATCTCGTGGACAACGTGTTCATCGTGGGCTCCGTCGACGAGGTCACCCAGAAGCTGAACGACCTGCGCGGCGAGATCGGCCCGTTCGGCACCCTGCTCGCCATGGGCCACGACTGGGAGCCCTACGACGCCTGGTACGCCTCCATGGCGATGCTCAAGAACGAGGTGCTGCCCAAGGTCAGCTAGCCGGCAGGAGAGCGCTCGCGTCCACGAAGGGGGCGATGTCGGCCTCGGGCCGGGCGCCCGCATGGCCGATGATCTCGCCGGCCGCGAGCGCCGCGAGCCGGCCGCAGCGGGCGAGATCGAAGCCGCGCGCGAGCCCCGCGAGGAAGCCCGCGGCATAGAGATCGCCCGCGCCGGTGGTATCCACGACCCGGGCGACCGGCGCGGCCGCGATGGTGTGGGCCTCGCCCTGCCCGGCGACCACCGAGCCCTTCTCGCTCCGCGTGATGGCGCAGATCGCGCAGTCGTCGCGCGCCGCCGCCAGCGCGGCCTCGAAGCTCCCCACCTCGTAGAGCGCCATCGCCTCGTCCTCGTTCGCGAAGAGCACGTCGATCTCGTCCGCCACCAGCGCGCGGAGCTCTGCCCGGTGACGTTCGACGCAGAAGCTGTCCGAGAGCGAGAGGCAGACCCGGCCGCCCGCGCCGTGCGCGATTTCGAGCGCCTTGCGGAAGGCCTCCTTGGCCGCCGGCGGGTCCCACAGGTAGCCCTCAAGGTAGAGGAGGGGGGCGCTGGCGATGAAGGCCGGGTCGATGTCGCCGGGGCCGAGCTCGACGCAGGCGCCGAGATGCGTGCCCATGGTGCGCTGGGCGTCGGGGGTGACGAAGATGATGCAGCGCGCGGTGGGCGCGCCGGCTTTCGCCGCAGGGGTCGGGAAGCGGACACCGGCCGCCTCGATGTCGTGGCGGAACGCCGCACCCGCTGCATCGCCCCGCACCTTGCCGACGTAGCCGGCGGCGCTCCCGAGCCGGGCTGCGCCCACCATGGTGTTGGCGGCGGACCCACCGGAGACCTCGACCGCCGCCTCGGCGCGGGCGCGTAGCGTGTCGGCCCGGGCGGCGTCGATCAGCGTCATCGAGCCCTTGGCAAGACCCACCTCGGCCAGCAGCGCGTCCGGCGCACGGGCGACGACGTCGACGATCGCATTGCCGATCCCGATGACATCCAGCCGCGAGCCCATACGCATCCTCCCGTCTGCAGGGTTGCCGCCGGCGCAGCGGCGGCGGGACTATAGCCCGCATTTCTCGCCAGGGTCATGGCCTGCGCGGCGCTCTCCGGCCGACCGAGAACGACCTCGACGCGATCGATGACAGTGGCGTCGTCGCCCGGCAGGCCAAGCTCAAGGGCGGTCGAGATCGGCTCGCCCGTACACCTCGTAATGAGACCGCACTCGTCGTAGGGAGTGCTCTGACGCGCGGCCGCCGGTCCCGCGGCCGCCTGGCTGCACGTGGCCCGCATCGTGTCCCGCCCGTCGACGCCGGTCGTCTGCAATCCGTGCCGCCGTGACGGCCGGGGCGCGGTCCCGCTATTCCTGCGCGCTTGCAGTCGGGAGCTTCACTCGAACGGTGACGATATCCAGGTCATGGTACTGCTGATGGCGCACCGAAGACGCGAGGTGCCGCAGCAGCCGCAGTGAGGCCTCGCGCTCCGTCCCCGTCTCGTCTCCCTCGTCTCCGAGCAGCGCGAGCCTGTCCTCGATGTTCTCTCCCCCCGGTGCGACCGCGAACTCCAGAACCGCACCGCCCTCGGCCCGGGAGGCGACCAGCCGCAGGCGGCGCCTGCGACCGGGCTCCCCTCCGCGCTCCTCCGGCCGGACGAGGCTCAGCAGCGCCTCCTCGCCGACCGCTTCGAGACGGTCCGCCATGCCGGCGTCCCATCCGTTGCGCGAGGCGAACGCGCGCAGGAACTCCCGGATCTTCGTGAGCGTGGCCGGATCGAGCTCGGCCTCGATCCGGCTGCGGCGGGATCCGCTCAACTCCGTGAACATGGTCATGAGAATGGCCGCGAGGCCGCCGGAGATCATGCCGTTGGCGAACAGGCCGCCCGCGAAGTCCGACACCTGCGCGGGAAACACCATGCCGTTCTGGAAGCCGATGCCGACCCAGAAGGCGATGCCGGCGATCAGGCCCTTGCGGTAGTCGAGGCCGTCCTGAAGCAGGACCTTGATGCCGAGGAGGAAGAGCATCGCCAGCAACACGGTGAGAAAGCCGCCGCTGACGGCGCCCGGCATGGCCAGGACCACGGCGAGTGCCTTGGGCAGGAACGCGAGGATGACGAAGAGTGCGCCTGCGACGATGCCTACGCTGCGGGCCGCGACGCCGGTGAGCTCGGTGAGCGATGCGCCGATCGCATAGCTGTTGTTGGGCACCGTGCCCGCGAGACCGCACAGGACGTTGCTCACGCCGTCGACGTTCACCGCGCCCTGCACCGCCCGGTAATCCACGGCTCTCCGCTTGCGCCACGATACGCTCTGCACAGCGACGCAACTGCTGATCGTGCGCAGCGTCACGATCGGGGTGATCAGCAGGAACACGGGAAGCAGCGACCAGAACGCCGGCCCGAACTCAAGGTCGACCCCCGGCCACGCGACGCTGGGAACGCCGATCCACGGGGCGTCGACAACACGGCCCACGTCGTAGAGCCCGACGATGCCCGCCACTGCCGAGCCGCAGATCACCCCGATGACCGGCGCCCAGAGGCGCAGGCTCCGGGTCGACTTGAGCGCGATGCCGGCGATGACCACCACCGTGACGGCGGCGCACAGCGGCGCGGCGTAGTCGGGCTTGCCCTCCGGCACCTCGGTCAGAAGGCCGAAGACGGCCGGCATGGCGCTGACCGGCACCAGCATCAGCACCGTGCCCGAAACGGCCGGTGTCAGGATGCGGCGAAACCAGACGATCCGCGCGGACAGCACGAACTGCAGCAATGCCGAAATGACGACCAGGGTCACGAGCAGTCCTGCGCCGCCCCGCTCGATCGCCGCAATGCAGGGCCAGATGAAGGCAGCCGAGCTGCTCATCACCAGCACGTGGCCCGAGCCGATCCGCCCGAAACGGACCGCCTGCAGCGCGGTGGCCCCTCCGCACACAGCAACCGCCGCGAAGACCGCCCAGGACAGGTAGGAGTCGGTCGTGCCCGCGGCCCGCATCACCACGGTCGGAATCAGTATGGGGACCGCCACGATCAGAAGCGCGAGCTGCGCGCCCATGCCGATGGCAAGCGCGGGAGGAGCCCTGTCGTCGGCCTGGTAGCGGAGCTTCGGGCCGCGCGGTGAGGAACCCTCGGTCATGCGGTTGCGTGTGCCGAGCGCTTCGGCAGCATCGGCCCGCCGCCGACCGGCCGCGGACCCGCTCGTACGAGCTCTGCGGGTGCCTTTGTGAAGGTGCCGGTGCCGGGCGAACGGACCACGTGTGAGTCTACTCTGTGAACTGGAGAGGAGGATAAGCGAATTTTCGTAAACGGAATATGCCCGGCCAGCTTCTTTCGTGGATCCCGCGCGCTCGTCTGACCCCCGAGAGTGCTACCCTCGCCCCCGCGTTGCGCCGCCCCAGGCGAGGTTGAACGTGCCGCCGCATGACTCCGGCACATCGGCCGCAGCGTTCACCGACGAACCAGCGGCCGGCGGCACAACGCAGTCGGCCGGCACGATTCGCAGGAGGGCGCAGACGTCCTCGACGCCATCTCCGAGAGCGCCTTCCACGACAATCGCCATGTCGTCGAGACACTCCCCAAGAGTGACTTGCCGAGGTCGCGCCCCGGACGTCGATGCGCGGCTGGGGGCTTCCGGCGTGAACTCCGTGGATGCGGTCTCGTTCTTCAAGGAAGTCAACGACGCGTTCGACCTGGAGATTTCCGCCACGCCTTCTCCCTCGGGGCGGGGCGCGTCACCGGTGCGACCGCGAGGCCGTTCTCGCTTATTCATTGCGGTGCTCTCTCAGTCGGGAGGGTGGCACAAGCGGGCACGAAAAAGCAGCTTTGCGTTCCGCTGATTGACAAGATGTTGTTAGGCGCCGAATTCTGACCCATCAGAATCCAGCTGACTCAATGATTTTCTGTGCCGATCGGCGTCGATCCACCGCGCCGAATAACAGCCTTGGAAGCAGTTGGCGGGCGGCGACATCTCTGGAAGCGGCCCTAACGAGAGGGTCGCAACTGGAGAGGCTAGCGGTCGGCGTTCGATCTGGGAAGCGACGGGACACGGGAAAGACCTGGAGGCGCGCGGCTTTGAGACGCGGCGACCCGCGGCCTCGGGCCGGAGCTGGGGCTTGTGCAACCCCGCACGGGAAACGGAGGAGCGACGACATGCTCGACAGCAGCAGAGACCTGGTCGTATCGACCCTTGCCCCCGCTCCTATCCGTCAGGATTGCACACGCCGAACAACAGACAAGAAACGCGAGTCAGCCATGCATCGGACTAGCCGCGCCGGACTTGGGGTGGCGGTCCTGGCTCTCCTCGTGCTGGTGGGTGGTCTGGAGGTCCATGATCGCCCCGCCGCGGCTTCGGATCAGTCTCCAGAATCCGCGCCCGTTCTCCCCCCGGCCGATGCGAACGCCGTCGTGAACGCCCCATACCTGAGCGTCGGCGTGGCCCTGATCCGCTCGCAGAACGCCCGCTTCGCCGATGGCGAGGACGCCGGTCACGCCGCGCTCTACGGAAACGAGAAACTCTTCGATGCCGGAGCGGTCGGCAATGGCCTGCAGTTCCAACTGGCGGCAGGCGTCCGGCTGCCATACCAACTACGCGCTCACTTGGAATTCGGGCTGGCCCGTGACCTCGACTGGCGCGGCAACACGAACTACCGGGCCTCGGGCGAACGTCAGCCCTCCGAGGCAAGGCTCGACGCCCGGCAGCTCCTCCTTGCCGGGTTCCATGATTTCCCGGGATGGGAGATCGCTCCGGGTCGCCGGGTGCAGCCCTTTCTGGGCGCGGGGTTCGGGATCACCGACTACCGCCTGAGCGGCTACGTTCAGCGCTTTCCCGAACCGGACGATCCGCAAGGCCCCCTGCGCCGGGGTCCGGGCGGCGAGATCCCTTTCACCGCTCTCCCCAGGGGAAGCGGGCGGAACGTCACCTGGATGCTGACGGCCGGCATGGCGATCCCGATGGGCGGCAGCACCCACCTCGAGCTGAGCTACCGCTATACCGATGCGGGAGAGATCCGGACCGACGTCGGCGACATCGCCATCGTGCGCTACCGCGAGAACGGCACCCGGAGAGAGATCCCGGTCCAAATCAACGAGACCCATGCCGACCACCGAACCCACTCGTTGCTCGCGGCGCTCCGGTTCGAATTCTAGCCTCCGAGTCCCCGAAGCGAGGCGCGCGGGAGGCGATCGGCGACTCATCGCTCTTCGAGCCCGCCCTGGATTTCGGCGGCCTGGACGACGGTGCGGCATGGGCGCCATTCCCTGAATACTTGAGGTGAGATGTGGGCTAGGGCTCAGGCGACCGGCGGCAAAGCGAGCCCGCTGCCGGGCTGGCACGGGCCGGCGGCTTCCGCGATAGTTCGGGCAGCGGGGGAGGGCGCCCATGACGGAACGCGGCAGGGTGAACGGAGGCGCGGCGCAAGCTCCATCGCCCGTGCTGCGCGCCGGCCCCGAAGCGATGGCCGCCGCCCTCGACCGCACCGCGCGGGAGGACGCGGCGGTGCTGCCGCTGCTGGAGCCGGCCGCGTGCCAGGAGCTTATCGCCTCGGGCGCCGACCTCTCCTTCCGCGCCGCGAAGCCCGTCATGGGCGAGGGCGAGCGCGCGGTCTACCAGGACTTCGACATCTGCCTCCGCATCCCCCGCCCGCACCGGCTCTGGCGGCTGACGGAGGCCGTGGAGCGCCTCGTCGCCGCGGCGCTCGCCGCCATGGACGCGCCGCCGCTGGACGAGCTTCCGCTCAACGACCTGGTGCTGCAGCGCTACCCGCCGGGGGCGCGCGGCATCACCCCGCACCGCGACCATGTGCGCTATGTCGGGCTGGTGGTGATCGTGCAGCTCAGCGGCGACGGGCGCTTCGGGCTTTGCGCGGACCGCGCAGGCGCCGGCGCGCGCACGCTCGCCGCCGGGCCGGGCGATGCCATCCTGATGCGCGCCCCCGGCTTCGCCGGCGCCAGCGAGCGGCCCTTCCACTTCCTGGACGGCATCACCGTCGAGCGCTACAGCCTCGGCATGCGCTGCGATCGCACGACGGCGGCCGCGGCCTAGTGGAGCAATCTCCGCCCGCCTCCCTTCCCCCGCTTTTCCAAATCCCTCAGTCGCCGGGCGCTAGCTCCGCTCGATCGTGCGCCCCGCGCGCGTGGACGCGCGACGCTTCGCGCCTGCGCACGTGGACGTGCGACGCGCAGTCGCGCCGTCCGGGCCCAAAGGCCCGGTCCACTTGTTGACTCGCTTCCGGCTCCGGGGCTAAACCGGACGCATCGGCACGGTCCCCGCGGGGCCGGATCGCGCCGGATCGCAGGGGTGAATTCGTGGCAGAGCAATCCAGCGGCAACGGCGCGCCAGCGCGGCCCGTCTCGCCCCACCTCTCCATCTACCGGCCGCAGCTCACCTCGGTGCTGTCGATCCTGCACCGGATGACCGGCGTGATCCTGGCGTCCGGCGCGGCGATGCTCTGCGCCTGGCTGCTGACCGCCGCCGCAGGCGAGCGCTACTACGCCTGGACCGAGTGGTTCCTCACCTCCTGGCTCGGCTACGCGCTGCTGGCGGCGTGGTCCTGGTGCCTCTTCTATCACCTCTGCAACGGCATCCGGCATCTCTTCTGGGACGCGGGCCTCGGCTTCTCGCTGAAGCAGACCTATGCCTCGGGCGCCGCCGTGGTGGTCGCCTCCTTCGTGCTCACCGGGCTCTCCTGGGGCCTGGGGCTCGCCTGCAACCTCGCGGGCTGAGGCGCGCCGTGTCGCTGCAGTCGCCGCTCGCCAGGGTGCGCCATCTGGGCGCCGCCAAGGAGGGGGTGAGCCACTGGTGGGGGCAGCGGCTGACGGCGCTGCTGCTGGTGCCGCTCGCGCTCTGGTTTGTCGGCTCGCTCTGGTCACTCGTGGTGGGCGGTGCGGACCGCGCGGCGCTGGTCGACTGGCTCTCCGGCCCGGTGGCGGCGGTGCTGATGCTGCTCTTCCTCGGCGCCACCTTCTATCACCTGAAGCTCGGCCTGCAGGTGGTGATCGAGGACTACGTGCACGGCTACTGCAAGTGGGTGCTGCTGGTCCTCAACACCCTGCTCTGCCTCGTGCTCGGCCTCGCCGCGCTCTATGCGGTGATCGTGCTCGCGGTGGGGGGCTGAGCGCATGACCGCCTACCCGATCACCGAGCACCGCGACGACGTGGTGGTGGTGGGCGCCGGCGGCGCCGGGCTGAGGGCGACGCTCGGCCTCGCCGAGGCCGGGCTCAAGACCGCGTGCGTCAGCAAGCTCTTCCCCACCCGCAGCCACACGGTGGCGGCCCAGGGCGGCATCTCGGCGGCACTCGGCAACATGGAGGAGGACGACTGGCGCTGGCACATGTACGACACCGTCAAGGGCTCGGACTGGCTCGGCGATCAGGACGCGATCGAGTACCTCTGCAAGGAGGGCCCGCGCGCGGTCATCGAGCTCGAGCACTACGGCGTGCCCTTCTCTCGCACGCCCGACGGCAAGATCTACCAGCGCGCCTTCGGCGGCATGTCGCTGAACTACGGCGAGAAGCAGGCGCACCGCACCTGCGCCGCCGCCGACCGCACCGGCCACGCCATCCTGCACACGCTCTACCAGCAGTCGCTGCGCCACCAGGCAGCGTTCTTCATCGAGTATTTCGCCCTCGACCTGGTGATGGACGAGGACGGCGCCTGCCGCGGCGTGCTCGCCTGGAACCTCGACGACGGCACGCTCCACCTCTTCCGCGCCCACATGGTGATCCTCGCCACCGGCGGCTACGGGCGCGCCTACTTCTCGGCGACCTCGGCCCACACCTGCACCGGCGACGGCAACGCCATGGTGCTGCGCGCCGGCCTCCCGCTGCAGGACATGGAGTTCGTGCAGTTCCACCCCACCGGCATCTACGGCTCCGGCTGCCTGATGAGCGAGGGCGCGCGCGGCGAGGGCGGCTACCTGGTCAACTCCGAGGGCGAGCGCTTCATGGAGCGCTACGCGCCCAACGCCAAGGACCTCGCCTCGCGCGACGTGGTGAGCCGCGCCATCACCATGGAGATCCGCGAAGGGCGCGGCTGCGGGCCCGAGAAGGACCACATGCACCTGAAGATGGACCATCTCGGCGCCGACGTGCTGAACGAGCGGCTCCCCGGCATCACCGAGACGGCGCGCATCTTCGCCGGCGTCGAGCCGCTGGTGGAGCCGGTCCCGGTGATCCCCACCGTCCACTACAACATGGGCGGCATTCCCTGCATCTACACCGGCGAGACGGTGACGGTGAGGGACGGCGATCCGGATTCCGCGGTCCCCGGCCTGATGTCGGTGGGAGAGGCGGCCTGCGTCTCGGTGCACGGCGCCAACCGGCTGGGGTCGAACTCGCTGCTCGACCTCGTGGTGTTCGGCCGCGCGGCGGCGCAGCGCTGCGCCGAGATCGTCGAGGCCGGCGCGCCGCACAAGCCGCTCGTGAACGGCGCGCTCGACAGGAGCCTCGCCTGGTTCGACCGGCTGCGCCACGCCAAGGGCGCGACGCCGACGGCCGCGATCCGCCTCGACATGCAGCGCACCATGCAGGAGCATGCCGGCGTCTTCCGCACCCGCGAGATCATGGAGGACGGCGCCCGCGAGCTCGACCGCGTCTGGGACGGCTTCCGCAACGATATCGGCGTCGCCGACCGCTCGCTGATCTGGAACTCGGACCTCGCGGAGACCATCGAGCTCGACAACCTCATGCGCCAGGCGAGCGTCACCCTGCACTCGGCGCTCAATCGGGAGGAAAGCCGCGGCGGCCATGCGCGCGAGGACTTCCCGGACCGCGACGACGACAAGTGGCTCAAGCACACCGTCGCCTGGCTCGACGGCGACGGCGGCACCCCCCGGCTCGACTACCGGCCGGTGCACATGCAGACGCTCAGCAACGAGGTCGAAACCATTCCTCTCAAGGCGCGGGTCTACTAGGGCCCGGCCGGCAAGGTCGATCCATGGCGCAGCTCACGCTCCCGCAGAACTCCAAGGTCCGGAAGGGCAGGCATTTCCCTACCGAGGGCGGCGCCGGCAAGACCCGGCGCTTCAGGATCTACCGCCACGATCCGGAGAGCGGCGAGAACCCGCGCACCGATACCTACGACCTCGACCCCGAGCGCTGCGGGCCGATGGTTCTCGACGCCCTCATCAAGATCAAGAACGAGGTCGATTCCACGCTCACCTTCCGCCGTAGCTGCCGCGAGGGGATCTGCGGCTCGTGCGCCATGAACGTCGACGGCACCAACACGCTCGCCTGCATCAAGCCCATCGACGAGGTGAAGGGCGAGGTGCGCATCTACCCGCTGCCGCACATGCCGGTGGTGAAGGACCTGGTGCCCGACATGGCGGACTTTTATGCCCAGTACGCCTCGATCGAGCCGTGGATGAAGACCGATAGCGCAGCGCCGGCGACGCAGGAACGCCTGCAGGCGCCGGAGGACCGGGAGAAGCTCGACGGCCTCTACGAATGCATCCTCTGCGCCTGCTGCTCGACGAGCTGCCCGAGCTACTGGTGGAACGGAGATCGCTACCTCGGGCCCGCGACCCTGCTGCAGGCGTACCGCTGGCTCGCCGACAGCCGCGACGAGGCGACGGGCGAGCGGCTCGACGAGCTTGAGGACCCGTTCCGGCTCTATCGCTGCCACACCATCATGAACTGCACCCGCACCTGCCCGAAGCACCTGAACCCGGCCAAGGCGATCGCCGAGATCAAGAAGATGATGGTCGCCCGCCGCTGAGGGCGCCGCCGCGACCGCAGAACCGCAAGGACTCCCCATGGCACGAACGAAGATCGCGCTGATCGGCGCGGGCAATATTGGCGGCACGCTCGCCCACCTCGCCGCGCTCAAGGAGCTGGGCGACATCGTGCTCTTCGACATCGTGGACGGCGTGCCCCAGGGCAAGGCGCTGGACCTCGCCCAGAGCGGCGCCGTCGAAGGCTTCGATTCGAGCCTCGCCGGCACCCAGGACTATGCGCCCATCGCCGGCGCGGACGTGGTGATCGTCACCGCCGGCGTGCCGCGCAAACCCGGCATGAGCCGCGACGACCTGCTCTCGATCAACACCAGCGTGATGAACCAGGTCGGCGCCGGCATCCGCGCGCACGCGCCGGGCGCTTTCGTCATCTGCATCACCAACCCGCTCGACGCCATGGTCTACGTGCTGCGCGAGGCCTGCGGGCTGCCGCATGCCCGCGTGGTGGGCATGGCCGGCGTGCTCGATTCCGCGCGCTTCCGCCACTTCATCGCGGTCGAGCTCGGCGTCTCGGTGGAGGACGTGACGGCCTTCGTCCTCGGCGGCCACGGCGACACCATGGTGCCTCTCGTGCGCTATTCCACCGTCGCCGGCATCCCGCTGCCCGATCTGGTGGCGATGGGCTGGCTCTCCGCCGACAGGCTCGACGAGGTCGTGCAGCGCACCCGCGACGGCGGCGCCGAGATCGTGGGCCTGCTCAAGACCGGCTCGGCCTTCTACGCGCCGGCCTCGGCCGCGATCCAGATGGCGGACGCCTACCTCAAGGACAAGAAGCGCGTGCTGCCGTGCGCCGCCTGGCTCGCGGGCGAATACGGCGTCGACGGGCTCTATGTCGGCGTGCCGGCGGTGATCGGGGCGAGCGGGGTCGAGCGCGTCGTCGAGATTGCGCTCGACGAGGACGAACGCGCGGCCTTCGAGAACTCGGTCGCGGCCGTCCGCACCCTCGTGGACGCGGTCGCAGCGCTCGGCGCTTAGTTCCGCGGCCTACCCCGCCGCTTCCAGCCAGTGGCGGGCGATTTCCTCCCGGGTCGCGAACCAGACGCCCTCGTGGCCTTGCGCGTGGGCGATGAAGCGGGCGAGCGCGGCGATGCGACCGGGGCGGCCGATCATGCGGGCGTGCAGCCCGATCGACATCATCTTCGGGCAGGTCGCCGATTCCGCGTAGAGCGTGTCGAAGCTGTCCCGCATGTACTGGTAGAAATGATCGGCGGTGAGGAAGCCCGGTGCCGTCCAGAAGCAGAAGTCGTTGATGTCGGGCGTGTAGGGCACCACCAGGTGGCGCGTGCCGCCGACGTCGACGAAATAGGGCAGGTCGTCGTTGTAGGCGTCGGAATCGTAGAGGAAGCCGCCTTCTTCCACCACCAGCTCGCGGGTGTGGACCGAGGGGCCGAAGCGGCAGTACCAGCCCACCGGCCGCTTGCCGCAGGTGCGCTCGAAGGACTCGACCGCGAGACGGATGTGCTCGCGCTCCTCCTCCCGGCTGAGGCGAAACACCTCCTCCCAGCGCCAGCCGTGGCTGCACACCTCGTGGCCGCCGGCGACGACGGCGCGGGCGACCTCCGGGTTCTGCTCGAAGGCCACGGCACAGGCGTAGAAGGTCGACGCGATCCCGGTTTCCTCGAAGAGCCTGAGGATGCGCCAGACACCGGCGCGGGAGCCGTACTCGAACATCGATTCCATGGCGAGGTTGCGGTAGCCCTCGGGCAGCGGGTAGTTGCCGAACTCGGTCAGCGCCTCCTGGGTCGGATCGCCCATGGCCTCGGAATACTCCGAGCCCTCCTCATAGTTGACCACGACCGAGACCGCGAGACGCGCCCCGTTCGGCCAGGGAACCGCCGGCGGGTTGGCGCCGTAGCCCACCAGATCGCGTCCGCCTGAAGATACCTCCGCCATGATGCGCCTCCCCCTTCTTGAACCGCGGTCGCGGCCTGAGCCGAGTCCGTCAAAGACGGTCTCGCTTCAGCCATCATAGAGCGTCACGGGGTGCGGTCGTAATAGGCCCGGAGGATGGCGAGCACGCCGTCGCGGCTGTACTCGGGCGGGATCGCCTCGGCGTTCGCGAACATCGCGCGCAGCCGGGTGCCCGAGATGCGGAGCTTTCCGCCGTCGCCCTCGCGGCAGGGCCGGCCGGGGGCGGCGCCCGTCGCTACCGCCGCCACCGCCCGGTGGCGCTCCTCCTCGCTCGCCCGCTCCTTGCCGCCGTCGGGCGCAAAGCAGACGTTCCCCGTCGCCATGCCCGCGCAGTCGAAGCAATGGAACGTGTCGTCCACCTTCAGCGGCCGGATGGCGAGGCTGTCCGCCCCGATCTCGTCGAAGATGCGCTGCGCGTCGTAGGGCCCGTAATAGTCGCCGAGCCCGGCATGGTCACGCCCCACCACCAGGTGCGAGCAGCCGAAGTTCTGGCGGAAGAGGGCGTGCAGCAGCGCCTCCCGCGGGCCGGCGTAGCGCATCTCGATGGGATAGCCGGCCTGGATCACCCTCCCTTCCGGGAAGTGGTTGGCGACCAGCCAGTCGATGGCGCGCACCCGGACCTCGGCCGGGATGTCGCCTGCCTTGAGCGCGCCGAGGACCTGGTGAATCAGCACCCCGTCGCACACCTGGAGGCCGACCTTGGCGAGAAACTCGTGGCTGCGGTGCATGGGGTTGCGGGTCTGGAAGGCGGCGACCGTCGACCAGCCCTTCCCGGCGAAGAGGGCCCGGGTCTCGGCGGGGCACAGGTAGAGCCCCCGGTAGGTCTCGGGAAAGTGGCCCTCGGAGAGGACCGTGACCGGGCCCGCCAGGTTGACCGCACCCTGCGCCATGACCTTGGCGACGCCCGGATGGGCCGCGTCGGTGGTGCGGTAGACCTCGTGGCACTCGAGAGCCTTGTCGATGGCGTAGGTCTCGGCGACCGCGAGGATGCCGAGGATCTCTCCGCCCGCGTCCGTCAGCGCCACCTCGTCGCCGGCGGCGACGGCGGCGTCCTCGTCGCAGGAAAGCGTGACCGGCAGCGGCCAGAAGAGCCCGCTCTCCAGCCGCATCTCGAGGCACGCGCCGCGCCAGTCGGCCGCGCCCATGAAGCCCGCGAGCGGCGTGTAGGCGCCCATGGCGAGCATGAAGAGGTCCGAGACCTCGCGCGTCGACAGCGGCAGCTTCTTCAGGGTGCGTGCCCTCTTCAGCGCCTCCTCCCGCTCGCCCGCCGGCAGCAGCAGGGGCCGCAAGGCGCCGCCGTGAGGGGGGATCAGGGCAGCCACGAGCCGTCCACGCCTGGGGCGCCCCGCGCGCTCGAACCCGCGACGTCATGGCCGGGCTTGTCCCGGCCATCCACCGGTTTTTCCTGCAGCAAGGGCAAAGAACGTGGATGCCCGGAACGAGTCCGGGCATGACGTGTTGGGAGCGCGGTGCTCATGGACGGAAGCGTCCCGAACGAAACGCTAGTCCACGATGTGGTAGACGGGGGCCTTCTCCATGGCCCATTCCCCGGACTCGCGGTCGTAGCGTGAGAGCGTGAAGCAGTGCCATTCGGCGTCGTCCAGCTTCGGATGATCGCCGCGATAGTAGTATCCGGGCCAGCGCGTCTCCGTCCTGAACATCGTGTGATGGGTCACGGACTCCGAGGCGAGCACCCGGTGGTGAAGCTCCCACGCCCGCTGAAGCTGGTGCAGGTCTTCGGCCCCCAGATGGTCGAGGTCTTCCCTTAGCATGGCCAGCAACTCCAGCCCGCGCGTGAGCATGGGTTCGTTCGTCGTGTAGGCGGCGCTGATGCCGCCCACATACTCGTCCATGATCTTCTCGAGGCGCTGGAGGCCGTGAAGCGGCAGCATGTAGCTCGGCGAGACCGTGCCCGCGACGATCTCGTTGCGGCCCACCCTGTAGGTCTCGAGCGGCTGGAAGACGGTCTTCTTGAGGTCCTCGTACTCCTGCTCGCTGACCTGGGGCTGCTCGCCCTTGAGGTCGTTGACGTAGTTGACCGCCGCCTTGCCGGCGATCCGGCCTTCCGTGAACGAGCCCGACGAGAACTTGTGGGCGGAGCCGCCGATGGTGTCGCCGGCGCCGAACAGCCCGTCGACGGTCATCATCCGGTTGTAGCCCCACTGGTAGGCCGCCGGCGCGCAGTCCTCCGGACCGCTTGCCCAGGCGCCCGAGCAGGTGGCGTGCGAGCCCATGACGTAGGGCTCGGACGTGGTGAGCTCCGGGTTGGTGTGCTTGGGATCGATGTTCTGGGAGGCCCAGACCACCGCCTGCCCGATGGTCATGCCCAGGAAATTCTCCCAGCCGACCTGCTCCTTGTGCGGGTCGGCGAAGGCCTCGGTCGTCACCATGCGGATGGGTCCCCGGCCGGCCTTGATCTCCTCCAGCAGCGCGTGGTTGCGCAGACAGGTCGGCACCGGATGCATGTCGATGTAGTCGCCGACCAGCGCCTTGGTGTGGTCATACCACTTGGACTCGTACTCCTCGCCGTAGGCGTTCTCGGTGTAGGTCTTGAGGTGGAGGAAGTAGGCGCCGACCGGGCCGTAGCCGTCCTTGAAGCGGGTCAGGACGATCCGGTTCTCCATCTGGGTCATCTTGGCGCCGACGAGGATCGGCAGCGCATAGGCCGACGCGCTGCTCCAGGGCGCATACCAGGTGCGCCCCATCCCCTCGCCCACCGCACGGGGCTTGAAGATGTGCGAGGCGCCGCCGGCCGCCACGATGACGGCCCTGGCGCGGAAGACGTGGAAATCCCCGGTGCGGACGTTGAAGCCGACGGCGCCGGCGACGCGGCCCGGCTTCGTCCGGTCCGTCAGCAGGTGGGTCACCATGATCCGGTTGTAGACTTCGGCCGCGGCCTTGCGGGCGGCCTCGGCGACGATCGGCTTGTAGCTCTCGCCGTGGATCATGATCTGCCACTTGCCTTCGCGCTGATAGCGCCCGGTCTCCGGGTCCCGCATGATGGGAAGGCCCCACTCCTCGAACTTGTGCACCGTGGAATCGACGTGGCGTGCGATGTCGTAGCCGAGATCCTCCCGCACCAGGCCCATGAGGTCGTTCCGGGCGTAGCGGACATGGTCCTCGGGCTGGTTCTCGTCCCACTGCATGCCCATGTAGCAGTTGATCGCGTAGAGGCCCTGGGCCACGGCGCCGCTGCGCTCGATGTTCGCCTTCTCGACGCAGACCACCTTCAGGTCGCGCCCCCAGTAGCCGGCCTCGTAGGTCGCCCCGCAGCCGGCCATGCCGCCGCCGACCACCAGGATGTCCGCATCCACGAAGACCGTCTTCCGACGCGAGAAGAGACCCACTAGAGGAGGCCCTCCTTGAACCGCTCCGGCGCCATCGCGGGCAGCGCGTCCACATGGAGCGCGTCCGGCTCGTGCGCGAGCTCCTGGGACTTCATCGCCTCTGCGCTGGGGGTCTCGTAGTCGGCGGGCGGCCTGATCGATCCCCAGGGCGTGGTGCGGATCGGGGAGACGAAGTCCTTCTCCCTGCCGTCCCGGAACTTGATCTTCCAGGAGATGGTGCCCTTCGCCTCCTCCCTCAGCGTCCGGACGCTGTGGCCCAGCGGAGCGAAGTCGGCGTAGCCGCGGCAGTCGATGGCGTTCTGCGGACACGCCTTCACGCAGGAGTAGCACTCCCAGCACATGTTGGGCTCGATGTTGTAGGCGCGCCGGTAGGTCTTATCGATGTGCATGATGTCCGAGGGGCAGATATCGACGCAGTAGCCGCAGCCGTCGCAGCGGGTCATGTAGACGAAGGTCGGCATGGGGGTCGGTTAGCTCCTCTTTCCGAGAGCGATGGTGGGCCGATCAGTAATGACTTGGCCTTTCGCGGGCGCTGCCGAGGGTTTCGGGCTCGTCGGCCGGCGCCGGCAGGTTGCTCCTGGAGCCGGCCGCTTCGGACACCCGTTTCTCGAAGGCCGCCGCGGGCTTGAAGAACATGTGCGAGAACTTGGACCACGGAACGGAGCCGAACAGCACCGTCGTGGCGACGAGGTAGAGGCCGAGGAGCACGTTCGTCCCGGCGCTCTCGATCGACTGCAGGCCGGCCCAGATCAGCCCGAGCGTCGCGCTGGCGAGAAGCGAGAGGATGAACAGGTCCGCGCGCATGATGCGGAACGGCGTGTGGCCCTCGGCCGCCACGTCGACCCGAATGAAGAACCAGAACCAGTAGCCGCCGACCATGACCAGCAGGGCGCCTGCGACCCAGAGCTGGGGCAGGACGGCGGGCGTCGGCGTGGCGGCCGTCGGGTAGCAGAACACCATGACGATGGTGGTCGCGACATGGAGCAGGAAGCCGTACATCGTCAGCAGGTGGGCGACCCGGCGGCGGCCGAGGCCGAATTCGGCGGACGTCAGGACCTCCACCAACGCGGTCCGGACCGCGAGCCCCGCGATCGTCCCGCCGGCGACCCGCCGCGTCCCCTTGGCCTGCGCGTTGCGCCAGCTTGCGAAGAAGTAGGCGGCGCTCCTCTTGTGCCAGACGTCGAACAGGGTGCCGCCCACGACCAGGGCGATCATGACGATGACGTAGGTCTGTATGGCGGTGGACGAGATGGAATCCGAAAGCGCGGCGAAGGGATTACTCGTGAACACGCAATTCTCTCCGATCTCGGCCCGTTCCGCTCAGCGCCCGGAGCGACAGTATCGATCTGCCGGCGGGAAGGATAACATTTTCTGGATGTAACCGGTTACTTAAGACCGTACGTCGCTCAATTTCCGGCGACGAGCGCGGGCACGGGCAGGCCGCTCGGCACGCTTTCGGGCACGATCAAGGGCCGGCGCCCGGTCTGGGCGTCCTCCAGGCTCTCGAGGAAGGCGAGGAGGCTCGCGCGCTCGTCCTCGCTGAGCGCCACGCCACGCCTGAGCATGGGCGAAAAGCTCTCGCGGCGCAGCGCCTCGATCGCTGGGTCCGGCGCTTCCTCGCCGGCGGTTTCGACACCGGCCCCGGCGACCGCCGGCGGCGCGAGATGATGGTCGATGGCGTCGGCCAGGCTCGTGACGGCGCCGCTGTGGAAGTAGGGCGGGGTGAGCGTGACGTTGCGGAGCGGCGGCGTGCGGAACTGGTAGAGGTGCCGGGGGATGCGCGTCGCCTCGAAGCGGCCGCGATCGTCGCCGCTTTCGTCGATGCCGGGGCCGATCTGGGGCGCGGCGAGGGAGTGGAACTGGAAGTCGCTGAAGAGCGGGCCGCTGTGGCAGGCGGCGCAGCGGGCCTTGCCGTAGAAGAGCAGCGCGCCCCGCTTCGCCGCCTCGCCGATCGCGCCTGCATCGCCCGCGAGGTAGCGGTCCCACGGCGTGTCGCGCGTGACGAAGGCGAGCGCCTGGAAGTGGCCGATGGCGTTGGCGAGGTCGCCCATGGCGATGTCGCCGAGCATCCGCTCGGGATAGGCCCGGCCGACGAGCCGGCGGTAGGCGATCTGCCAGTCGGCGAGCGGCGTGCCGGCCCGGCCGAGAAGCCGGCGCATGAGCGCGTCGTGGACCGCGACGAAGAGCTGCGGCTCGTCCTCGTCCAGGCCGAGCGCCGCGAGCGCGATCTCGTTCGGCCTGTCGCCGTGGCCGCCGGGGAGATCCGGCGCCGAGCGGTCGTGCGCGAGCCCCAGCATCTCCTCCTCGCCGGCGAGGGGGAAGAGCGCCTGCGCGGCGAGCACGCTCTCGAGCCCGTCGGGCAGATAGTCCCCCATCGGGGTGCGGAAGCGGCTGACCGGCGCCTCGATCTCGCTCACCCGTCCGTCCCAGAACATGTTGCGCACGCTCTCGTGGCCGCGGTTCCAGAGGTCCATCGAGTTGCGCGGGTGCACCCGCGGCGCACCCAGCGGCCGGCGCTCCTCCGCGAGCCCGGCTGCGTCCACGCCCACCGAGAGCGCGACCGCATCGGAGGTGCCGCGGCCCAGCAGGTGGCAGGTGGCGCAGGCCACGTCGCGGGTACCGCTGAGGATGGGGTCGAAGAACAGCATCTGGCCCAGCCGGAACTTGGGCGAGGGCACCAGCGGCGGCAGCTCCAGGGGCTCCAGCCCGCGTGAGGCGATGACGCGGGCGAGCGCGCGGTCTAGGTCCTCGTCGGCCGCCTGTGCCGGCACCGCAGCCGCGACCGTGACGCAGAGCCAGAGCCAGAGCCAGAGGCACAGCAGCGCTGTGACAGGCCGACGCGGCCGCATGACGGCAGTCCCTCAACCCCGTGGTTCGGTCTCGCCGGGGAGCTTAGCCCGGAACTCCGGGCACGGTCATGGTCCGCAGCCGGCTCACCCGGCCGGGGGCGCGCTCCCCATGGCGAGCGAGCTGGAGGCGCGGAAATCCACGTCCCTCGGGTGGCCGTCGAGAGCCAGCCGGACGGCGCGGTCGAGCCTCTCCGTGAAGGCCGCGATCTCGTCTTCGGTCACGGTGAGCGGCGGGCAGATGCGCAGGAAATTCTTCACGCAGATGACGATCACGCCCGAGAGCGCGGCGTTGAGGCGGATGCGCTCGGCCATGGCGGGGTCCGGCTCCCTGCCCCCGCGCTCGCTCACGATGTCGAGCATCTGGTAGAGGCCCCGGCCACGGACGTCGCCGATCACCGCGTGGCTCTCGCGCAGGCGCTCCAGCGCGGCCCTCAGCACGTCGCCCATGGCGGCCGCGCGGCCCTCCAGCCCGTCGCGCAGCACGATCTCGAGCTGCTTGTCGGCGACCGCCGCCGGCAGCGGGTCGCCGGAATAGGTGCCGGCCCAGGGGAGCCCGGCCTTGCCGCGCGCCTCCTCGGCGATCTCGCGCGTGGTCACCGCGCCGCAGATCGCGAGGCCAGCGCTCATGCCCTTGGCGAAGGTCACGATATCCGGCGTCACGTCGTAGTGCTGGAAGCCCCACATCCTGCCCGTGCGCGCCGGCGCGAGCTGCGCCTCGTCCAGCACCAGCAGCGCGCCTTCGGCTTCCGCGAGCTTCTTGAGCCGGGGCAGCCATTCCGGCGGCGGCACCACCATGCCGCCCGCCACCAGCATGGTCTCCGCCAGCACCGCGGCGATGTCGCCGCTGGTGACGTGGTCGATCAGCTCGCGCGAGCGCGTGAGGCAGGCCACGTCGCAGGCCGGGTACTCGAGGTTGATCGGGCAGCGGTAGCAGAAGGGCGCGTAGATCGCGGGCGCGTTGGCCGGCGCCAGCAGCGGCCCGAGATGGCGCCGCCTGGCGCCGCCGATCGTGGTCACGGATTCGACCGCGAGGCTGCCGCCGTGGAGGCCGCGGATCACCGAGAGAATGTCGTGCTTGCCGCTCACCGCGAGCGCCATGCGCATGGCGACCTCGTTCGCCTCGGAGCCGGTGACGGCGAAGTTCACCACCTCCAGCCCGTCGGGCAGGGTGCCGGCGACGCGCTCGGCGAAGCGCACGAGGTGGGGGTTCGAGTACCAGGAGTTCTCGTGCCAGAGCTTGCCGGCCTCGTCGCGCATGACCTCCACCAGCTCGGGGTGACAGTGGCCAAGCACGTTGCACATCATCCCGGCGGTGAGGTCGTAGTAGCGCTTGCCGTCGACGTCGAAGAGCCAGATCCCCTCGCCGCGCTCGAACTGGATCGCCGGCTGGTAGCGCCAGCCGTAGACGCGGGCCGCGTCCCGCGCCATCAGGTCGGCGTGGGCGTTGGACGGCGCGTGGGAGGGGGCGGGATCAGCCATCGGACGCGGCCGGAAGCGCAACGGAGATATCCCGCAGGATCGGGTCGGTGGCGACGGCGATCTCGTTCTCGATCTGGGCGCCGCAGCCGGGGCAGCAGAAGAGCCGGAATTCCACCGGATCGTCCACGAAGAGGGCGGGGTCGCCGATCAGCGGATTGGACTCCGAGACCGGCCGCACGTCCTGCAGGCAGGCGTCCTTGTAGTTGGCATCGAGCGGGCCGAGGGACGCCCCGCACGCGCCGCAGGCCCAGTAGGCCCCGGCCGCATCCTCGCGCACGTCGAGCGCATCGGTCGCGTGGAGCCGGAGGCTGCCGTCGCGCCCGGGCGGCGGCGATGCGCCGTTGCCGAGCCGGGCGAGGCGGTCGGCGTGAACGGCGGCGCGGTTGCGCGCGGTCGCGTCCGCGTCCACCGTCACCTCGTCCTCGCCCAGTACGGCCCCAAAAATCGTCCGCGCCGCGTCGGGCGTGATGTTGCGGTGCAGGAGATCGTGCTGGATCTTGGCGGGCTCGCGCCGCAGGGGATCGCCGAAGCCGCCGCCGCCGGACCAGCGCACGGCGTAGACGTCCGCCGGGAGCTGGTCGAAGTTCTCCTGCCTGAGCTCCAGGTGCTCGGGCCGGCCGGCGACTTCCGAATGGTCCTCCACCATGCGGCTCGAGGCCATGCGCTCCAGGATGTCGCTCTCGCGGATGAACTGGTAGGCGTTGGTGGTGGACGGGAAGCCCCCCATCATGCCGGTCGACGTCGGCGTCGCGTTGCCGGACGACAGCGTGTCCTGGGTGATGCGGTCGGTGTTGTGGGGGATGAAGCAGGTCTCGGCCGAGAGCCCGCCGCGATACCTGCCGGCACCGCCCGAATCCGGCAGCTCCTTGCGGTAGAGCACGAGCAGCGGGAAGTTCTGCTCGTTGTGCTCCACGTTGGGGAGCTGGCAGATCGGCGTGCGCGCCTGGCCGCCGGTGTTGATGCCGTCGGCATGCGCGAACGCGCCGATGGAGCCGCCGATGGGGTCGATCAGGAGATAGCCGTAGCGCTCGCCCCACTGGTCGATGCCGCGGAAGAGGGTGGCCGGCCACTGGCTGGTGCCGCCGATACCCATGATGTCGCCGCGCAGGGTCTCGTCCGAGTAGAGCATCTTGGAGATCGCGTTGTAGGCGGGGTAGAGCGATATCTCCATCGACTGGGTGGGCGCGGTCGAGACGCTGGCCGGAAAATCGGCGCAGTTGAGCGTGCCGGCGGTGGGGTCGAAGTCGATGTGGCGGAGCGCACCGCCCACCGCGAAATACTGGTCCCACGCGAGCAGTTCGTTGATCGCCACCATGACCGAGCCGCGCCAGCCGGAATAGGTGGCGTTCATGGCGCCGTCCTGGGGCGCGGTGCCGTCATTGTCGAAGATCAGCCGGTCGCCCTTCTTGGTGACGGTGATCTGCACCCGGTGGGTGCGCCGGTCTCCCGGCCGGCAGGCCTCGACATAGGTGCGGTCGCTCCAGGCGCCGTCGGGCAGGCGCTCGAGCTTGGCGAGGAAGGCGGTCTCCGCATTGTCGATGATGCGCTTCATCACGCCCTTGACCGTGCGCGGCCCGTAGCGGCGCACGAGTTGCAGCAGGCGCTCGCGCGCGCTCATGTTGCCGGCGAGCTGAGCGCGGAAATCGAGCGCCACCATCTCCGGCTTGCGCGACGAGCGCAGGTAGAGTTCCTCGATATCGCGGCGGACCACGTCGTTCTCGACGATCTTCACCGGCGGAATCAGAATCCCCTCGTCGAAGGCGCTCTCGGCGGCGGGGCAGAAGCTGCCCGGCGTGATGCCGCCGATGTCGTACTGGTGCAGGCAGTTGGTGATCCAGCAGAAGAGCTCGCCCTCCCAGAACACCGGGCAGATCACCATCACGTCCATCTGGTGCGCGGCACCCACCCAGGGGTCGTTGGCGAGGAACATGTCGCCCTCGCGGATGCCGGGATTGTCGCTGCGGTTCTCCAGGATCCACTTCACCTGCGTGTCGGTGACGCCCGACATGTACTGCATGTAGGGGCCGAAATAGACGAACTCGGCGTCCTCGGTGAGGATCGAGGGATTGAGGTCCAGCGCGTAGATGGCGACCGGCGAGCCGGAGATGCGCTGGATGGTGGCGCCGTGCTCCTCGTTGATGTTCCAGAGGTTGTGGCGGATCACCTCGTAGGTGACCGGGTCGATGTCGGTCTCCCAGTCACGATGGAGGGTGAGGGACTCCGAGATGGAGAGCTCGCGCGGCGGCACGTAGGGATGGGTCACGCCGTCGAAACGGGTCTCGGTCATCTCGCTGATGCGCCGCATCGTCGCAACCTGTGGTCCGGTATTCATGGTCGCGTCTCTCCCGTTCCCACTTCGCCCCAGCCTAGACGTGGATCGCGCGGCCTGCCACCGCCAGCGCCGCCTCCTTGACGGCCTCGTTGAGCGAGGGATGGGCGTGGCAGGTGCGCGCGATGTCCTCGGCCGAGCCGCCGAACTCCATCACGGCCACGGCCTCGGCGATCAGCGTGCCGGCATCGTGGCCGATGATGTGGACGCCGAGCACGCGATCGGTCTCGGCGTCCGCCAGCACCTTGACGAAGCCGTCGGTCGCCGACATCGCACGCGCGCGCCCGTTGGCGGCGAAGGGGAAGCGGCCGACCGTGTAGTCGACGTCTGCCTCCTCGAGCGCCTCCTCGGTCCGGCCCACGGATGCCACCTCGGGCGCGGTGTAGACGACGCCGGGGATGAGGGCGCGGTTCACGTGCGCAGCTCCGCCGGCGATGATCTCGGCGACCGCGATCCCCTCCTCCTCGGCCTTGTGCGCCAGCATCGGGCCCGCGATCACGTCGCCGATGGCGTAGACCCCCGGCAGGCTGGTCTCGAAGCGCTCGTCGACCTCGATGCGGCCCTGGCCGTCCGCCGCGATGCCGACGCCGTCCAGCCCGAGTCCTTCCGTATTGGGCCGACGGCCGACCGCCACCAGCACCACGTCCGTGTCGAGCGTCGTGCTCTCGCCGCCGCCCACCGGCTCCATGGCGAGCCGCACGCCCTCGTTGGTGCGCTCGGCGGCCGTCACCCTGGTGCCGAGCTTGAAGGCGATCTTCTGGCGCCTGAGCAGCCGGTGCATCTGGGTCGCGACCTCGGCGTCCATGCCCGGCAGCACGCGGTCGAGAAACTCGATCACCGTGACCTTGGCGCCGAGCCGGCTCCACACCGAGCCCATCTCGAGGCCGATGTAGCCGGCGCCGATCACCGCCATGCGCTCGGGCACCCGGGGCAGCGCGAGCGCGCCGGTCGAGGTGACGATGCGCTCCTCGTCCACCGCGACGCCGGCAAGCGGAGCCGAGACGCTGCCGGTGGCGATCACCACCGCCCCGGCGGAGACGGTACAGGGCTCAGGCCTTTCGATCGCGACCGTGCCGGGGCCGGTGAGCCGGGCGTGGCCCTCGATATGGGTCACGTCGTTCTTCTGCAGCAGCCCGGCGACGCCCTTGGTGAGATCGCCGACCACCTTGTCCTTGTGCGCCATCATCGCGTCGAGATCGAGCTCGACGCCGGAGACCTTGACGCCGTGGCGGGAGAGCTTCGCCCTGGCGTGGGCGTATTCCTCGGAGGTGTGCAGCAGCGCCTTGGACGGGATGCAGCCGACATTGAGGCAGGTGCCGCCGAGGGTGGGCATCCGCTCGACACACGCCGTGCGCAGGCCGAGCTGGGCCGCGCGGATGGCGGCGACGTAGCCGCCGGGTCCGGCGCCTATGACGAGGACGTCGAAATCATGCTCGCTCATGGCGGCTCCCGCCGGCCGTGCCGGCGCTAGAGGTCAAGCAGGATGCGCTGCGGATCCTCGATGCATTCCTTGATGCGGACCAGGAAGCTCACCGCCTCGCGCCCGTCGATGAGGCGGTGATCGTAGCTCAGCGCAAGATACATCATCGGCCGGATTTCCACTGCGCCGGCGACGGCGACCGGGCGCTCCTGCACCTTGTGCATGCCGAGGATCGCCGACTGCGGCGGGTTGATGATGGGCGTGGACATGAGCGAGCCGAAGATCCCGCCGTTGGTGATGGTGAAGGTGCCGCCGAGGAGGTCGTCGAGGGCGAGCCTGCCATCGCGGGCCTTCAGCGCGAGCGCGCGGATCGCCTGCTCCACCTCGGCGAAGCTCATCCGCCCTGCGTCCCTCAGCACCGGCACCACCAGGCCCTGCGGCGCGCTCACCGCGACGCCGATGTCGTGATAGTGCTTGTAGACAATCTCGTCGCCGTCGATCTGCGCGTTCACCGCCTTGTATTCGGCGAGGGCGGCCGTGCACGCGCGCACGAAGAAGGACATGAAGCCGAGGCGGACGCCGTGCTTCCGCTCGAACGCCTCGCCGTGAGCCGCGCGGAGCGCCTGGACCGCGCTCATGTCCACCTCGTTGAAGGTGGTGAGCATCGCCGCCGTGTCCTGCGCGAGCTTGAGGCGCTCGGCGGCGCGGCGGCGCAGGCGGCTCATGGGCACCCGCTCCTCGCGGGCCTCCCGCGGCCCCGGCGGGGCGCTAGCCGGCGGCGCCGCAGCGGGCGCAGGCGCGGCCTCGACCTCGGGGGACGGCCCGGGTTCGGAAGAGGGGGCGGCCTCGGCTGCGGGCGATGCGGCCTCATCCGGCGCGGCGCCCGGCGCGGCGCGCGCCACCACGGCGGCGAGCACGTCGCTCTTCAGCAGCCGCCCGCCCTTGCCGGTCCCTTCGATCTGCGCCGGATCGAGCCCGTGCTCGTCGAGCAGCCGGCGCACCGCCGGCGACGACGGCGGCACTCTTGCGGGCACCGGACCGGATGAGGGAACGGACATCGTCTCGGGCGCAGCAGACGAGTCGCCGGTGGCCGCATCGCCCGGCTCGAGGCGGCCGAGCAGGGCGCCAACCGCCACGTCAGCGCCCTCGGCGGCGGCGATCTCGGCGAGGGTGCCGGCGCTCTCGGCCTTGACCTCGACGGCGACCTTGTCGGTTTCCAGCTCGACCAGGGCCTCGTCCGCCGCGACCGCGTCGCCTGGCGCCTTGAGCCAGCGGGAGACGGTCGCCTCGGTGACCGATTCGCCGAGGGCAGGCACGGTGATGTCCACGGTCACGGCCCGGCCTCGCCGTCGAGGGCCGCGTCGATCAGCGCCTGCTGCTCGCGCTGGTGCACGACGAGGAAGCCGGTGGCGGGCGAGGCGGCGGGTGCGCGCCCGGCGTAACGGGGTGTGCGCGCCGCACCGCCGAGCTCGGTCAGCACCGCCTCGATCCGGGGGGCGACGAAGGTCCAGGCGCCCATGTTCTCGGGCTCCTCCTGGCACCACACCACCTCGGCGTCGCGGTAGGGCGCGACCTCTACCATGAGGCTCCTGCTCGGAAACGGCGCGATCTGCTCCAACCGCACCAGCGCCACGTCGTCGATGCCGCGCTCCTCCCGCGCCGCGGCCAGGTCGTAGTAGACCTTGCCGGAGCAGAAGACGATGCGGCGTGCGCGCTCAGGCCGAACCGCCGGGTTCGTCTCCCCGATCACCCGGTGGAAGCGGCTGCCTCCGCTCATCTCGTCGAGCGCAGACACGCAGCCCCGGTGGCGCAGCAGCGACTTGGGCGACATGACGATCAGCGGCTTGCGGAAGCTGCGGCGGAGCTGGCGACGGAGCACGTGGAAGTAGGAGGCGGGCGTGGAGCAGTTCACGACCTGGATGTTGCCGTCGGCATAGAGCTGCAGATAGCGCTCCAGCCTGGCCGAGCTGTGCTCGGGCCCCTGCCCCTCGAAGCCGTGCGGCAGCAGCATGACAAGGCCGGACATGCGCAGCCACTTGGCCTCACCGGCGCAGACGAACTGGTCGATGATGACCTGGGCGCCGTTGGCGAAGTCGCCGAACTGGGCCTCCCAGATGGCGAGCGCGTTCGGGTCCGCGATCGAGTGGCCGTACTCGAAGCCGAGCACGCCCACCTCCGAGAGGAGGCTGTCGGCGAGCTTGAGCCGGGCCTGCCCCGGCCTGATGTTGTTGAGCGGGATGTAGCGCTTCTCGTTCTCCTGATCCACGAGGCCCGCATGGCGCTGGGAGAAGGTGCCGCGCGAGCAGTCCTGGCCGGAAAGCCGCACCGGCTTGCCCTCCAGCAGCAGCGAGCCGAAGGCCAGCGCTTCCGCCGTCGCCCAGTCGATCGGACCGCCGGCCTCGAGCGCCCGGCGCTTCTCGTCGAGCTGACGGCGGATGCGGTGGTGGACGGCGAAATCCTCCGGCACGCTGGTGATGGCGCGGCCGATCTCGGCCAGCACCTCGGGCGCGACGGCGGTAGCGCCCGGCCGCTCGTCGCGGGGCGCCGCCTCGATGTCGGCCCAGTCGCCCTCGAGCCAGTCCGCCTTGTTGGGGCGGTAGCTCCTGGAGGCCTCGAGCTCGGTCTCCAGCCGCGCCCGGAAGTCCCCCATCATGCGGTCGGCGTCGCGGTCGGTGAGCACGCCCTCGGCCACCAGACGCTCGGTGTAGGTCTGGCGGGTCGTGGGCCGCTCGCCGATGGCGCGGTACATCGCCGGCTGGGTGAAGGCCGGCTCGTCGCCTTCGTTGTGGCCGTGGCGGCGGTAGCAGAAGATGTCCACCACCACGTCCGCCTTGAACTGCTGGCGGTACTCGGCCGCGATCTGGCAGACGCGCACCACCGCCTCGGGGTCGTCCCCGTTCACGTGGAAGACCGGCGCCTGGATAACCTTCGCCACCTCGGAGGGATAGGGCGAGGTGCGCGCCTGGGCGGGACTCGTGGTGAAGCCGATCTGGTTGTTGACGACGATGTGGATCGTGCCGCCGGTGCGGTAGGCCCGCAGCTCCGAGAGCTCGAAGACCTCCGAGCAGAGCCCCTGGCCCGCGAGCGCCGCATCGCCGTGGATGAGAAGCCCCATGACCCGCTGGCGGGCCTTGTCGCGGCGCATCGCCTGCTTGGCGCGGACCTTGCCCAGCACCACGGGATTGACCGCCTCCAGGTGCGAGGGGTTAGGCGTGAGCGAGATGTGCAGCGTCTTCCCGCCGCCGAGGTCGCGGTCGGCGGACGCGCCGAGGTGATACTTCACGTCGCCCGAGCCCTGGACGTCGCCGGCGCCGGTGACGCCCCCCTGAAACTCGGAGAAGACCGCGGCGTAGGACTTGCCCATGATGCTGGTCAGCACGTTGAGCCTGCCGCGATGGGCCATGCCGATGACGATCTCGTCCACGCCGAGCGCCGCGGCCCGCGCGATGACCGCCTCGAGCGCCGGGATCATGCTCTCCGAGCCCTCGAGCGAGAAGCGCTTGGCGCCGGCGTACTTCACGTCGAGGAAGCGCTCGAAGCCTTCCGATTCGTAGAGCTGGCGCAGGATCTCCGTCTTCTCGCCGCGCGACAGCGATTGCCGGTTGCGCTCGCCCTCCATCATCCGCTGCACCCAGGCCTTCCGCTCCGGGTACTGGATGTGCATGAACTCGACGCCGATGCGCGCGCAGTAGGTCTGCTTGAGGATCGCCAGCACCTCGCGCAGCGTCGCCCGCTTCAGCCCGAGCACGCCGTCGACATAGATGGGGCGGTCGTAGTCGGCCTCCGAGAAGCCGTAGCTGCCGGGGTCGAGCTCCGGGTGGTGGCGCTCGCCCTCGAGACCGAGGGGGTCGAGGCTCGCGATCAGATGGCCGCGCACCCGATAGGCCCGGATCAGCATGAGCGCGCGGATGGAATCGATGGTCTCCGCCTGCACCGGGGCGTCGGCATCGGCGGGCAGCGGCGCGGGCGCGGACGGCGCCGCCGGCGGGCGGGGCTCCGGCAGCCCGAGCGAGCGCGCCTCGTCTCCCTCGGCGGCGCCCGCAGGCGCGCCGTCGTCGCCGGCAGGCCGCCCCTCGCGCTCGAAGAGGCGCCGCCAGCTCGGATCGATGGAGGAAGGGTCCTGGAGGTACCGGGCGTGGAGCTGCTCGATGACGGCGGGATCGGCGCCGCCCAGGAAGGCCGATGCGCCGTCGAGGCCGTCGCTCATGCCGCCCGCCCCGGGCGCCGCCCGCTGCGGAGCACGTCGAGCACCGTGGTGCCGATGGCCGCGGGCGATTCCGCCACCGTTATGCCGGCGCTCCGCATGGCCTCGATCTTGTCTCCGGCCCCGCCCTTGCCGCCCGAGATGATGGCGCCGGCGTGGCCCATGCGCCGGCCGGGCGGCGCCGTGAGCCCGGCGATGAAGCCGACGACGGGCTTGGCGAGCTTCTCCGAGCGCACGAAGTCTGCGGCCTTCTCCTCCGCCGTGCCCCCGATCTCGCCGATCATCACGATGGCCTCGGTCTCCTCGTCGCCGGCGAAGAGGGCCAGGCAGTCGATGAAGTCCGTGCCGGCGACGGGATCGCCGCCGATGCCGATGCAGGTGGACTGGCCCAGGCCCGCGGCGCTGGTCTGGCCCACCGCCTCGTATGTAAGCGTGCCCGAGCGCGAGACAATGCCGACCGAGCCGCGCCGGTGGATGTGGCCCGGCATGATGCCGATCTTGCACTCGTCCGGCGTGATGACGCCGGGGCAGTTGGGGCCGATGAGGCGGGTGCGGCTGCCGTCGAGCGCCCGCTTGACCCGCACCATGTCGAGCACCGGGATGCCCTCGGTGATGCAGACGACGAGGGGGATGCCTGCGTCGATCGCCTCCAGGATCGCGTCGGCCGCGAACGGCGCCGGCACGTAGATGACGGAGGCATCGGCGCCGGTGTCCGCGCGCGCCGCCGCCACAGTATCGAAGACCGGTAGCCCGAGATGGCTGCCACTTCCCTTGCCGGGGGTGACGCCGCCCACCATGCGCGTGCCGTAGGCGATCGCCTGCTCCGAGTGGAAGGTGCCCTGGGCGCCGGTGAGCCCCTGGCAGATGACGCGCGTCTCGCGATCGACGAGGACCGCCATCAGCCGGCCCGCCCGATGGCTGCGACCACCTTCGCTGCGGCATCGCCGAGATCGTCCGCCGCGATCAGGTCGATGCCGGCGCCGGCGAGGATCGCCTTGCCCCTCTCCACGTTGGTGCCTTCGAGGCGGACCACGAGGGGCAGCTCCAGCGCCACCTCGCGCGCGGCCGCGACGATGCCTTCGGCGATCACGTCGCAGCGCATGATGCCGCCGAAGATGTTGACGAGGATGCCGCGCACGTTGGCATCCGACAGGATGATCTTGAAGGCCTCGGTGACCCGCTCGCGGCTGGCGCCGCCGCCGACATCGAGGAAGTTGGCGGGCTCTGCGCCGTGCAGCTTGATGATGTCCATGGTCGCCATGGCGAGGCCCGCGCCGTTCACCATGCAGCCGATGTTGCCGTCGAGCTTGACGTAGCTGAGCCCGTGCTCGGCCGCGGCGCGCTCGGCCGGGTCCTCCTCGTCCGCATCGCGCAGCGCGGCGATCTCGCTGCGGCGATAGAGCGCGTTGTCGTCGATGCTGACCTTCGCATCGAGGGCGACGAGCGCGCCGTCCGAGGTCTCGATCAGGGGGTTGATCTCGACCAGACTCGCGTCGGTGCCGTGCACCGCGTCGTGGACCGCCCGCGCGAGCCGGCCCGCCGCCTTCGCGCCTTCGCCCGAAAGCCCGAGGCCGAAGGCGAGGCTGCGCCCGTGGTGCGGCTGGAAGCCGCTGGCCGGGTCCACCGCCACGGTCACGATGGCCTCGGGGCTGCGGGCCGCGACCTCCTCGATGTCGACGCCGCCTTCGGCCGACGCCATCAGCGCGACGCGGCCGCTCTCGCGATCCACCACCGCGCCGAGATAGTACTCGTGCGCGATGTCGGCCCCTTCCTCGAGGTAGACGCGGCGCACCTCGCGGCCCGCCGGGCCCGTCTGGTGGGTGACGAGAACGGTGCCGAACATGGCGCGCGCCGCCTCGACCGCCGCCTCCCGGCTGGTGCACACCTTGACGCCGCCCGCCTTGCCGCGGCCGCCCGCATGGATCTGCGCCTTCACCACCCAGACCGGGCCGCCGAGCCGGTCCACGGCGGCCTCGACCTCGGCGGGCGCGAGCACGGGCACGCCGCGCGGCACGGGCACGCCGAACCCCGCCAGCACCTGCTTGGCCTGATATTCGTGGAGGTTCATGGGGCCGTTCCGTCGGCGCGAGAATGAGGGCGCGCCGTTATAGCATTCCGCCGCCCGCGCGGGCTATCGCGGCGGGCGGCGGACGACAGGCGGTGCTCGACAGGCGGTTGCGTTCCGTACGCGGTGTTGGGACCATGGCCCGGCCGGGCGCCAAGCGGCGACCGGGACCCACATCAGCGGGCGGCGGGACGCCAGCGTGACCGATATCGGCGAGGCCTTCGCGGCGGCCTTCTCCCTCGTCTATCACCTAGACCACGACCTGGGAGAGATCGTGCTTCTCTCGCTCCAGGTCAGCGTCGGCGCCGTGGCGGTGGCGAGCGTCGTCGGCCTGCCGCTGGGCGCCGCGGTCGCGCTCTTCCGCTTCCCCGGCCGGGGCGCCATCGTCGTCCTGCTCAACGCGCTGATGGGCCTGCCGCCGGTGGTGGTGGGTCTGGTGGTCTATCTGGTGCTGTCGCGGGCCGGCCCGCTCGGCGTCCTCGGCCTGCTCTTTACCCCGACGGCCATGGTCATCGCCCAGGTGCTGCTGGTGGCGCCGATCATCGCGGCGCTGGCGCGCCAGGTGATCGAGGACATGTGGGGCGAATACGAGGAGCAGCTCCGCTCCCTCGGCGCGACGCCGAGGCGCGCGCTCGCGGCGCTGCTCTGGGACGGGCGGCTCAGCCTACTGACCGCCGTGCTCGCGGGCTTCGGCCGGGCCATCGCCGAGGTCGGCGCGGTGATGATCGTCGGCGGCAACATCGACCACGTCACCCGCGTGATGACCACGGCGATCGCGCTCGAGGTCTCCAAGGGCGATCTCGCGCTGGCGCTCGGCCTCGGCATCGTGCTGGTGGCGCTCTCGATCGCCGTCAGCGCCGCGGTGGCACTCCTGCGCGGCACGCTGGCGCAGCCGCGGGCGCAATGACGGCCGCGATGACCGACGCGATGACAGCGCCCTCCATCCTGCCGCTGGAGCTGCGCGGCGTGAGCTTCGAGCGCGACCGGCAGCGGCTTCTCAAGGAGGTCTCGGTGCGCATCGCCGCGGGGCCGAAGACGATCATCCTCGGCCCCAACGGCGCCGGAAAGAGCCTCCTGCTCAGGCTCTGCCACGGGCTGATCGCGCCGAGCGAGGGCGAGGTGCTGTGGCTGGGTGCCGACGGCCGCGACCCGCTGCGCTTCCAGGCGATGGTGATGCAGCGCCCGGTGATGCTGCGCCGCTCGGTCGCCGCCAACATCGACTTCGCGCTCAGCCTGCGCCGCATTCCCCGGCCAGAGCGCCGGCGGCTGATCGGCCAGGCGCTGAAGCGGACCGGCCTCGCCGCCTTCGCGCAGGTGCCGGCGCGCGTGCTTTCCTTCGGCGAGCAGCAGCGGCTGGCGCTGGCGCGCTCGTGGGCGCTCCGGCCCCAGGTGCTCTTCCTCGACGAGCCCACGGCCAATCTCGACCCGGCGGCGACCCACGTGATAGAGGACGCGATCGAGGCGATGGCCCGGGAGGGGACCAAGATCGTCATGACCACCCACGATCTGGGCCAGGCGCGCCGGCTCGCGGACGAGGTGATGTTCCTGCATCGCGGGCGCTTGCTGGAGCGTGCAGGCGCGGACGCGTTCTTCGCCGGGCCGGAGAACGAGCTGGCCGGCGCCTTCCTGCGCGGCGAGCTGCTCTGGTGGGAGCGCCGCGAGCTTACCCCGCCCACGGCGCGATCCTGAGAGCCGTCTTCGTGAGAACCATGCGCGCCGGGGCGCGCGCCCGTGTCTTGCGGCCACTCGCGGCGCTGACGCTCGCACTAGCCGTCGTGCTGGCGGCGCCGGTGGCGGGTGCCGGCGACTTCATCACCGTCGCCTCCACCACGTCGACCCAGAACGCCGGCCTCTTCGACCATCTCCTGCCGCTCTTCGAGGCGGAGACCGGCATCGAAGTGCGCGTGGTCGCGGTCGGCACCGGCCAGGCGCTCCGGCTCGCGCGCAACGGCGATGCGGACCTCCTGCTGGTGCACGACAGGCCCTCCGAGGAGGTCTTCGTCGCGGAAGGTCACGGCAGCCAGCGCTTCGACCTGATGTACAACGACTTCGTGCTCGTGGGCCCGGCCGGCGACCCGGCCGGGATCGCGGGGGCGGGCGACGCGGCGGCGGTGCTCGGGCGGATCGCGGCGGTGCGCGCGCCCTTCCTCAGCCGCGGTGACGACAGCGGCACCCACCGCCGCGAGCGCGCGCTCTGGGCCGCCGCCGGGCTCGACCCCAGAGACGCCTCGGGCACCTGGTACCGCGAGGCGGGCCAGGGCATGGGGGCCACGCTCAACACGGCATCGATGATGGAGGCCTACACGCTCGCCGACCGCGGCACCTGGCTGAAGATGCGGGAGCGCCTCGACCTCCGCCTCCTGGTCGAAGGCGGGGCGGGGCTCCGCAACGAGTACGGCGTCACCCTGGTGAGCCCGGAGAAGCACCCTCACGTCAAGGCCGCGCTCGCCCGGCGCTTCGCCGCATGGCTGATCTCGGCGGACGGCCAGGCGGCGATCGAGGGCTTCACCATCGACGGCGAGCGCCCCTTCATCCCCAACGCGAACTAGCAATGTCCTGAGCATTCGGATAAGCGGGTTCGGTCCGGGCCGATCCGGGCAGAGCCGCGGAGGCGGTGCCATGGCACGGGTTCGCATACTACCGAAGGAAGACGCCACCAACGGCTGGAGCCGGATCCTGCCTCCGCGCGAGCCGACGCCGGCGCTGAAGGGCGACGTCCGCGCCGACTGGCTGGTGGTGGGCGCCGGCTTCGCCGGCCTCGCCGCGGCGCGCCGGCTCGCCGCGAACCGGCCCGACGATCACATCGTGCTGCTGGAGGCGCACGAGGTGGGCGAGGGCGCGTCGGGTCGCAACTCGGGCTTCGCCATCGACCTGCCGCACAATGTCGGCGGGGAGTTCGAGGAGCTCGACGGCGCGCAGGGGTACATCCGGCTCAGCCGGGCGGCGATCGACTATCTCGACCGCTGCGTGTCGGAGAACGGGATCGAGTGCGCCTACACCCGGCGCGGCAAGTATCACGCCGCCCGCACGGACCTCGGGCGCGAGAAGATCCTGGAGCCGTTCGCGCGCACGCTCGACGGGCTGGGCGAGCCCTATCGCTGGGTGGATGCGGCCGCGCTCAAGCGGGAGCTCGGCATCACTTATCACACGTCTGCGCTCTACACGCCGGGCGGGCGGCTGATGAACCCGGCGGGGCTGACCAAGGGCCTCGCCGCCACGCTGCCTGGGAACGTGACGCTGCACGAGCACACGCCGGTCATGGAGGTGGAGGAGCGGAACGGCGTTCGCGCGACGACCCCCGGCGGCAGCGTGGACGCGCAGGCCATGGTGCTCGCGGTGAACGGCTTTGCGCCGCAGTTCTCGGTCTTCAAGGGCTCGCTCCTCACCTTCGCGGCGCACGGCAGCCTGACCCGGCCGCTCACCGACGCCGAGCACCAGGCGCTGGGCGGCGTGGACGACTGGGGCCTCACGCCGGCCAACTCCCACATCAGCGTGACCCTGCGCTACACGACGGACCGGCGCATCCTCGTCCGCCAGCGCTTCTTCTACGCGCCCAGGCTGCGGCGCCCGGACGCGGAGATGGAGACCATCCGCCGCGACCATCAGCGGGCCTTCGCGGCGCGCTTCCCGATGCTGCCCGACGTCACGATCGAGCACACCTGGCGCGGCTATGTCTGCCTCTCGCGCAACCACGCGCCGGGCTTCGGCAGGGTGGGCCCCCACAGCTTCGCCGCGGTCTGCCAGAACGGGGTCGGCGTGACCAAGGGCACGATCTCGGGCGTGCTCGCGGCGGACATGGCATGCGGCGAGGACAATCCGCTCATCGCCGACATGGAGGAGCAGGGGAAGCCGTCTCCGCTGCCGGCGGCGCCGCTGACCGCGCTCGGCGTCCGCGCCCGTCTCGCCCTCGACGAAATCCGCTGGCGCAGGGAGCGTTAGAGCGCGTCCGCTTAACGCGGATACGCTCTACCCCACCCTTCCACCGTTCAGCTCCTGCCGCAGCGCGCGCAGGAAGTCGCCGGCCGCGTGGGCCGGCACGGTCGCGGCCCGCACCAGGGCGTCGAAGTGGCGCGTTAGCACGCGGATATGCTCCAGCGTGTTGAAGGCGAAGAACATCTGGCCGACATAGACCACCGCCCGCTGCGGCCCGAACACCGTGTAAGGAACGGAGAAGTGGGTGCGGCCGTCGAAGAAGAACATGCGGAGCGTGGGGTAGAGCTCGTCGATCAGCGCGATCATGTGATCGAGCTGCTCGCGCCTGGCCGCCAGGGAGAGATCGCGCCAGATACCCTCGGCTCTGGCGAAGGACTCGAGTGACTGGCGCGACTGGCCGATCTCGATGTCCGTCTCGGGCAGCCGGACATAGGCGAGGCGGCCGTGGGAGACGGCGATGGCGCGGTCGGCGCTGCGGGCGGCGAAGTCGCGATACTCGTAGTCCAGCACCTCCTCGGTCTTCATCAGGTCGGGCAGGGTCGCCGGCACGTGGCGGATCTTGTAGCCGGCCGCCTCGGCGTGCCAAGCGGCGAGGCTCTCATCCACCGGCTCGTCGGCGCTCGGCATCACCTCCACCGATTCGTGCAGGATGTCGGCGCCGAGCTTGGCCTCCTGGCTGAGGCCGAGCAGCCAGTCGAGGCTGACATGGAGCGCGGACGCGATCGCCGCCGCGGTATCGGCGCGGGGGAGCCGGTCGGCGTCGGGCGCGAGAAGCTGCGAGAGGGTGGAGCGGTCGATGCCGATCCGGGCGGCGAGCCGGGAGCGGTTGACCCGCCCGCTCGTCATGGCTTCGTGCAGCCGCTCGCGGAAGCGTTGCGCCGTGTCACGCCTGTCCATGAGCCTTCTCCCCGACTGGTGTAGGAAATCACGTTATTGCGTATTTTATCACGCAATCGGAGTAAACGGCGCGGCTTGTGACGGAATGGGCGAATTCCCTCGTTGTTTCACCGATTGCAGCGCCACAGAGTGGCCTGTCGTCGCCACGATTGCCGGGTCTTCGCGCTGCACATGCTCGATCAATCCCTCGATACAGCGCAGGTTCGTGGCCTCTGGCGCCGCATCGAGGGGCCGACCTGGCTCGTGGCGACGACGGTCCACGGCGGGTGGTTCGCGCTCACCTGGTTCCACCATGCGCTCCCCTGGTGGCTGATCCTGCCGCTGGGCGGCTGGCTGGTCGCCTGGCACGGCAGCCTGCAGCACGAGGTGCTGCACGGCCATCCGACGCGCCGGCGGGCGTTCAACACGGCGCTGGCGCTGGCCCCTCTCCTCCTGTGGCTACCCTATCCGCTCTACCGCGACCGCCACCTCCGGCACCACGCCACCCCGCATCTCACCGACCCGCTGGACGACACCGAGAGCTTCTACGTCACCACCGCGCGGTGGCGGCGCCTCGGGCCCGTCCGGCGGCTCATCCTCAGGGTCCACAACACGCTCGCGGGCCGGCTGCTCATCGGGCCGGCGCTCACGGTGCTCCTCTTCTGGCGGGAGGAGGGCGCGCGCCTCGTACGCCGCAAGCCGGGATGCATCGGCATCTGGGCCTCCCACGCGGCGCTGACGGCGCTGCTGCTCTACTGGGTGGTCGGCGTCTGCGGCATCCCGCTCTGGGCCTACGTGCTGCTCTACGCCTATCCGGGCACCGCGCTGATCCTGCTGCGCTCCTACTACGAGCACCGCCCGGCGGCGGACCAAGCGGAGCGCACCGCCATCGTCGAGGCCGGGCCCCTGATGACGCTGCTCTATCTCGGCAACAACCTGCACGCCCTCCACCACCAGCGGCCGGGCATCCCGTGGTACGACCTGCCCCGCACGTACCGGGCGGAGCGCGAGGACCTGCTCGCCGCAAATGGCGGCTTCCTGTTCGCCGGATACGGCGATATCGTGCGGCGATTCCTGTGGCGGGAGAAGGATTCGCCGCTGCATCCGGGCCCGCTCACAGGCACCCACCAGGAGGGCTAGCGCATGGCTGACACCACCGTGGCCGGCGGAGCGGGTCTGCTCGAACGGCTGGCCCGGGGGCCGGTGATCTGCGCCGAGGGCTACCTCTTCGAGATCGAGCGGCGCGGCTACCTCAGCGCCGGCGCCTACGTGCCGGAGGCGGTGCTCGAGCACCCCGACGCGGTGGCCCGGCTGCACCGGGACTTCCTGCACGCGGGCTCGGAGGTGATGCTGGCCTTCACCTACTACGCCCACCGCGAGAAGCTCCGGCTGATCGGCAGGGAAGGCGCACTCGAGGAGCTGAACCGCACCGCGCTCCGGCTCGCGCGGGAGGCGGCCCTGGAAAGCGACGCGCTGGTGGCCGGCAACGTCTGCAACTCCAACATCTTCGTCGACGGCGACGCGGAGTCCGCCCGCACCGTGCGCGCCATGTTCGACGAGCAGGTGGGTTGGGCGGTCGACGAGGGTGTCGACTTCATCGTCGCCGAGACCATCTCCTACTGCAGCGAGGCCCTTCTCGCGCTCGAGGCGATCAAGGCCGCAGGCCAGACGGCGGTGATCAATCTCGCCATCCACCGCGAGCCCGAGACGCGCGACGGCCTGACCCCGGCCGAGGCGGCCAAGCGGCTCGAGGACGCGGGTGCCGATGTCGTGGGGCTCAACTGCACGCGCGGACCGGCCTCCATGCTGCCGCTCTTGGGCCCGATCCGCGAGGCGGTGGGCTGCCACGTCGCGGCGCTGCCCGTGGCCTACCGCACGACCGAGGAGGAGCCCACTTTCCAGTCGCTGAGCGATCCGGGCTGCGGCTGCCTGCCGGAGGGGCGGCCCTTCCCCACCGCGCTCGACCCCTTCACGGTCAATCGCTACGAGATCGAGGAGTTCACCCGGGAGGCGCAGGCGCTCGGCGTCAGCTATCTCGGGGTCTGCTGCGGCGCAGGCCCGCACCACATCCGCGCCGTGGCGGAGGCGCTCGGCCGCCGGCCGCCGGCGAGCCGCTACTCGCCCGACATGTCCCAGCACGCCTTCTACGGCACGTCCGACCAGATTCCCGCCGACTACAAGGCGTACAAGGGTAACCTCTAGCGCAGGCCGCCGCTGCCGGGCGGCGCCCACCGGCACGCGCGCCGGAACCACGGAGGATGCGCGCATGACCGATACCGCAGCGTCTGGCACGGCAGGCTTGCTGGAGCGGCTCGGGGCCGGGCCGGTGATCTGCGCCGAGGGCTACCTGTTCGCGCTCGAGAGCCGCGGCTACCTCACCGCCGGCCCCTACGTGCCGGAAGCGGTGCTCGAGCACCCCGACGCGGTGGCCCAGCTGCACCGCGAGTTCCTGCGCGCGGGCTCCGACGTGGTGCTGGCCTTCACCTACTACGCCCATCGCGAGAAGCTCCGGCTGATCGGCAGGGAGGACGACCTCGAGGAGATGAACCGCACCGCGCTCAGGCTGGCGCGAGAGGTGGCGGCCGAAGGAAACGCGCTGGTCGCCGGCAACGTGAGCAACTCCAACATCTTCGTCGACGGCGACGCGGACTCCGCCCGCACCGTGCGCGCCATGTTCGACGAGCAGGTGGGCTGGGCGGTCGACGAGGGCGTGGACTACATCGTCGCCGAGACCATCGGTCACGCGAACGAGGCCCTGCTCGCGCTCGAGGCTATCAAGGCGGCCGGGCTGCCGGCGGTAATCACCCTCGCCATCTTCCGCGAGCCGGAGACGCGCGAGGGCCTGAGCCCGGCCGAGGCGGCCAGGCGGCTCGAAGACGCGGGCGCCGATGTCGTGGGGCTCAACTGCGTTCGCGGACCTGCCTCCATGCTGCCGCTGCTGGGCCCGATCCGCGAGGCGGTGGACTGCCACGTGGCGGCGCTGCCGGTCGCCTACCGCACCGGCGGGGACGACCCGACCTTCCTCTCGCTGAAGGATCCCGACTGCGCCTGCCTGCCGGAGGGCCGGCCCTTCCCCACCGCGCTCGACCCCTTCGCCTGCAACCGCTACGAGATCGCGGAATTCGCGAGAGACGCATACGCGCTCGGCGTCAACTATCTCGGGGTCTGCTGCGGCGCGGCACCCCACCACATCCGCAGCATGGCGGAGGCGCTCGGCCGCCGCCCGCCGGCGAGCAAGTACTCGCCCGACATGTCGCGGCACGCCTACTTCGGCACCGTCGACGAGATCCCGGCTGCGAACAAGGCGATCGCGGATACGCTGTAGAACCTTGTCGCTCGCGGCAGCCGGCCTGTGGCCGGCGCCTGCGCGGGCGCGCCGCATAAGCGGCGGGCCGCAGTCGCGGCCTGTCGCGTATCCGTCAGGAACGGATACGCTCAGGGACGGCGGGGAGAGAGCGGCCCGGCGTCAGGCGCCGACGCCGCCGTAGGCGACGCCCGAGAGGCGCGCCATGTCCTCCTTCCAGGTCACGAGGTCGTCGCGGCAGAGCCCGCTCAGGTGAGAATGGCCGCAGGCGCGCGCCATGATCTTCATCAGCTCGACGCTCGCCTCGAAGAAGTTGGCGAGCCGGCGCGCCGACTTCTCCACCTCGATGCGCGCGGTCAGATGCGGCTTCTGCGTCGCGATGCCGACCGGGCAGTTGTTGGTGTGGCAGGCGCGCATGCCGAGGCAGCCGATCGCCTGGATCGCCGCGTTGGAGACGGCCACCGCGTCCGCGCCGAGCGCCAGCGCCTTGGCGAAGTCGGCCGGCTTGCGCAGTCCGCCGGTGATCACCAGCGTCACGTCCCCGCGCTCCGACGCGTCGAGATGGCGCCGCGCGCGCGCCAGTGCCGGAATCGTCGGCACCGAGATGTTGTCGCGGAAGATGAGCGGCGCCGCCCCGGTGCCGCCGCCGCGGCCATCCAGGACGATGTAGTCGACCCCCACCTCGAGGGCGGCGTCGATGTCCTTCTCGACGTGCTGGGCCGAGAGCTTGTAGCCGATGGGGATGCCGCCGGTATGGCTGCGGACCTCGTCGGCGAAGTCCCGCACCTGGCGCCAGTCGGACCAGTCGGGGAAGCGCGGCGGCGAGACCGCGGGCGAGCCTTCGGGCAGGCCGCGCACCTCGGCGATCTTGCCCTTCACCTTCTCGCCCGGCAGGTGCCCGCCGGTGCCGGTCTTCGCCCCCTGCCCGCCCTTGAAGTGGAAGGCCTGCACGTTCTCGAGCTTGTCCCAGGAAAAGCCGAAGCGGCCCGAGGCGTACTCGTAGAAATAGCGGCTGCAGGCCTGCTGCTCTTCCGGCAGCATGCCGCCCTCTCCCGAGCAGATGCCGGTGCCGGAAAGCTCGGCGCCCCGCGCGAGCGAGACCTTGGCGGGCTCCGACAGCGCGCCGAAGCTCATGTCCGAGACCAGCAGCGGGATGGCGAGCGTGAGCGGCTTCTGCGCATTCGGGCCGATCACCACCTCGGAGCCCACGGGCTCGTCGTCGAGATGCGGCATGCGGTGGAGCTGCGCGGTGACGAACTGGATGTCGTCCCAGCTCGGCAGGTCCTGGCGCGGCACGCCCATGGCGACGACGACGCCGTGATGGCCGGTCTTCGTCAGGCCGTCCCTGGCGTAGCCCTGAATGAGCCCGACGTGGGGCTCCTCGGGCGCAGGGTGCGTGTCGGCGTAGAGGCCCAGATACTCGTCGCGCCTGAAGGGCTGCGGGTGGTCCTTCTCCCAGGCGCCGATCTCGTCCGCATCGACCAGCACCTCGCCGTCCTCGATCCACGAGGTGAACTTGGGCAGGATCTCCTCGTTGTTGTACTCGCTGACGCCGGTATCGAGGCGGTAGTCCCAGTAATGCACGCCGCAGATCAGGTTCTCGCCGTCGACGTAGCCGTCGGCCATGAGCGCGCCGCGATGCAGGCAGCGGCCGTAGAAGACCGAGACCCGGTCGTCGTAGCGAACGACGCAGAGATCGACGTCGCCGACCAGGGCGTAGGCCGGCTTGCGGTCCTCCAGCTCGTCGAGCGACTTGATCGGTATCCTGTTCATGGGCCCCAGCCTTCCGCCGCCGCGCGCGCCCGGCGCGGCGTCCTCTCGATGGTCACGCGCCCCCTCACTCGTCTGCGTCGGCCAAGGATATTCCGCGTCTGCGCAGCAGGCGCTTGGCTTGCCTGGAGACGGTGTGGGCGACACCCAGCAGAGCGAAGGCGCCCATGACGCCCGCGAAGATGCCGAAGCCGGAGATGAGCGTGCCGCGAATCTGCTGCTGCACCTCCAGATAGACCCACCAGGAGGCGTAGCCGAGGCCGGCGGTCACGATCGCGCCGACAACGATCCAGGCGAAGTTGCGCATCGCTCAGAGCACCTTGGCCTTGTCGATGTCGACCTTGAAGACCAGGAGGTCGTCGAGGCGCTCGACCTCGCCTTCGAGCTGGATAAGGACCGCCACGTAGTCGCCGAAGTGGTCCGGGAGCGGCCCACCCGCCTCGTCGGCCATCAGCAGGAAGGTCTCGCCGGCGACCGCGCCTTCCTCTTGCGTCACGAAGATCGGCGGCGCGCCGGAGGAGATGCAGAGGTTGGCGCAAGCCTTGTGCGCGAGCCCGTCGCCAGGCCGCATGGCGCCCAGATGGCACTTGCTGTCGCAGATCTCGCCGATGAGCCGCCAGCGGCCGAGGGGTTCGGACGGGGCCGGGGTGAATGTCGGCGGCGGCTCGCCTTCGCCCGCCTCTACCGCCTGCAGGGACTTCTTGCCCTGGACCTGCAGCATGTCGATGTCGCCGCGCTGGAACATGAAACCCTTCACGTCCACAAGCTGGCCGAAGAGCTTGCGGCCGCGGCGCTTGACGCTGCGCTTGCCGGGCACCGTGAGCATGACCGTGCGGGCTTCGGGATTCTTGGCGTCCGGGCGCACGCGCAGGATCGGATAGGGCTTCTCCAGCAGGACCCCCGTCATCTCCTGCTTGCCGAGCTTGCGCGCGAACGTACCGTCGCCGGGATCGTTCGCGTTGGTGCCTAGCGCGAAGGCCAATCCCGCCATGCCGCCCACGAGCGCCGCGGCGACCACCACCAGGAAGATCGCGAGCGGACGCGGCACGGTGTTCAGGTAGCCGACGAAGAAGCCGGGGTCGCGCGCGCGGCCTGCCATGCTATGCCTCCGTCTCACTCGTTGGCGTGACGCGCACCGGCTCGACATGGGTACCGGGCTCGTTGGGCCGGGGGTCGAGCAGGATCCGCCTGCCGTCGAGCCTGAGACGGTAGGTGGCGGCCTTCTCGGTGAAGGGGGGCGGCGAGCAGCCGTCGCTGGGCCGGTACTGGAAGCCGTGCCACGGGCAGGTCACGTAGCCGTCCACGATGCGCCCTTCGCCGAGCGGGCCGTTCTGGTGGGCGCAGACGTTGGCGAGCGCCGACAGCCTGTCGCCGTAGCGAAAGACCGCGACGCGCTCGCCGTCCTCCAGCGCCACCACGATGCCGCGCCCGTCGGCGATATCGTCCACCTGGCCGGCCAAGACCCAGGGCGCCTCAGCGGTGCTCTCGGACGCGCTCTCGGCGGTGTTGCGGTCCTTCTGCCGCTCGATGCGCCCGGCGATCAGGTGCAGGCCGGTGACCGCGATCACGCTGAGGCCCACGACGGCGGCCAGCAGCGGGCTTTGCTTCGACTGCAGCGAGCCAAGCACGATGTGGCAGACGATCGCCGCATAGGCGACATAGATCGAGATGTGGATCGCCTTCCAGATCGGCGGCGTCAGGAACCTGAGCCAGAAGTCGTGACTCGTCGCCGCCAGCACCAGCAGCAGGAAGAGCGCGAAGATGCCGAAGGTCTCGAAGGGGAAGCCGAGGAAGCGGTCGTAGCTCGTGTTGCTCGCCAGCACGGCCACGTACTTGTTCAGCGGGCTGAACGAGAAGTAGATGCTAACGATGGTGCTCGCGTGGGTGAAGGCGACCGCGCAGGTGATCACGCCGAAGTGGCGGCGGTTGTAGAGCAGCGGCAGGAAGCGCGTATCCAGCCGTGCGAGCGGCCCTATGCAGAGGATGAAGGTGAGCATCAGGAAGGCGCAGGTGCCGAAGGCCTGGGCCCTGAGGATCGCCCCGCTGGTGGGCCGGGTGACGTCCTGGAAGCTCGGCGCGATCTTGATGTAGAGAAGGATGTAGGCGACGACGGCGGCCAGCAGCACCACGTCGTAGAAGATCTTGTTACGGTTCCAGCCGACCGGCGCGTAGCGCACGCTCATCGTCCGCACGCCCCCCTCACGACTCGGTCCCCTCGGCGGATGCCCCGGCTCCGGTCGCGGGCTCCTCGAGCTGGACGGCGGGCTTCTCCGTCGGCCCGTGCTGGCGAATGGCGAGCGCCGCGATCAGCATGGCGGGCAGGAAGATCGCGAGCGCCTTCCACATGTAGGCGTGGGCGGCGCGGTGCCGACGCAGCATGAGGGTGCCCTCAGCCCCGTTGCCGCTCGGCTTCGACCCAGCGCCAGATGACCAGCGGCCAGAGCACGATGCAGCCGGGGATCAGGAGCGGGCGGAAGGCGTAAACACGCCGCGCACGGACATCCACCCGCTCGATGCCATAGAGCAGGAAGGCGGCGGCGACGGCGAGGCCGACATAGCCGTAATACTGCAGGACCTCGATGACGATGCGTGCCGCGTCCACGCTCCACCCCCCTGAAGAGCGGCGCCGCCTCCGGCCCCGGTCGGAGACTGCGCCCCCGCGCCGGACCGCCGTCCTCGGCGCGGCTGAACGATACGGACGATCAGCGCGCGTGCCAAGCCCTGCGCGCGATCAACTATGCGCGAACGGCATGTCAGAAGGGTTGGAATTCCAGTGATGTCCTCCCTATCGGCGTGCCGGGAGGCGGTGCCCTGCCGCGTCCACCCGGGCGCGGCGCATCAGGACGCGAAGGACTCGAGCGCGGCGGCCCTGCTGGAATGAACCTTGATGAGCACGTCCACACCGCCCCCGGCGAAGGCCGCGGCGACGACGCCTTGCGGCGAGCAGACGGCCACGGCGGCGCCACGATCGCGCAGGACCCTGGCGGTGATCCGGAGCGCGCGCAAACCCGTGTTGCCGATGTAGGCGAGCTCTTCGAAATCCAGGATCACGGCACGGTCGCCGTTCCGGAGCGACCCGGTGATCGCCTTCTCGAGCGCCCCGGCGTCGCGCGCCTCGATCCGCCCGCTCACGCGCGCCACCAGCACGCCCTCGTGCCGTTCGTTCGTCACCTGCATCGCGGTCCCCTCCCTGAAGGCGGCGCGCCTATAGCACGGGCAAGCGCATGCCGGCCAGTGCAGTCAGAGCCGAACGAGCCGGCGGGCCGGCGCATGCCGCCCGCGGGCGCTGGACCATGCGTGAGCCGCATAACGGAAAGACTGGATTTCCGACAGCGCCGGCCCCATTATCTTATCGAGCGGCGGCCGTCCGAGCGCGACAGCACGCCCGGGGCCCGACCGCAGAGGGCTGGGAGATGGCCACCTCGACCATACCGTTTGCGCGCGGCCTGCCGGGCATCGGCAGCGTCATCGACATGGCGCGGGATACGCGCGCCTTCCTCACCGACAGCTACCTGGAGCACGGGCCGGTCTTCGGCATGCGCCTGCTCAACCGGCACTACACCGTGCTGGCCGGCGTGGAGGCCAACCGCTTTCTCGCGCGGGAAGGCACGAGGCACTTCCGCTCCTTCGAGTTCTGGAGCGGCTTCAACGCCTGGTTCGGCGCGGCGCGGTCCACGCTGAGCGCCGACGGCGCGGAGCACGCGGCGTTCCGGCGCGCGCTCAAGCGGGGCTATTCCCGGGAGTACGCCGTCGAGCGCATGGACGGCATGATCGACATCGCCCGCCAGGAGATCGCGGCGTGGCCGCTGACGCGGCCCATGCCCGCGGCGCCGGCGCTGCAGCGGATCGTCACCGACCAAGTGGGTACGCTGGTCGGCGGCGTCTCGCCGCGCGCCTACAACGACGACCTGGTCCGCTACGTCCACGCGGTGCTGTCGGCCACGCTCGTCCCCAGCCCCCACCTGCGCTGGTCGCCGCGCTTCCGCCGCGCCTCGGCCCGGGTCGACAGGCTCTACCGCGAGGTGATCGAGTGCCACTCGGGCTCGATGCGGGAGCGGCACGGCGCCGAGCCCGACCTGATCGACGACCTGCTGGACCTGCACGAGGCCGACCCGCGCTTCTTCCCCGAGGCGGACCTGAAGCTCGCGGCGCTTGGGCCCTTCGTCGCGGCGCTCGACACGGTGGCGGGCACCTGCGCCTTCATGCTCTACGCCCTGCTGCGGCACCCGGACGTGCTGGAGCGGGTGCGCGAGGAGGCGGACGACCTCCTCACCGGCAGCGCGCCGGCGGCCGAGCGCCTGCGCCAGATGGACACGCTGCACCGCGCGGCGCTGGAGACCATGCGGATGTATCCGGTGACCCCGCTGCTCATCCGCACCGCCGCCAACTCCTTCGAGTTCGCGGGCCACCGCATCCCCGCCGGCGAGCGTATGATGATCGCCACCGCCGTGCCCCACTACCTGCCCGAGTACTTCCCCGAGCCGGAGCGCTTCGACATCGACCGTTACGGGCCGGAGCGGGCCGAGCACAAGAAGCCCTACGTCTACGCGCCCTTCGGTCTCGGCTCCCACCGCTGCCTCGGCAACGGCTTCGCCGAGGTGCAGATCGCCGCCACCATGGCGACCATCCTGCACGAGGTCGACCTCGACCTCGACCGGGCCGGCTACAACCTGAAGACCACGCAGTTCCCCATGCCCGCGCCGGATGAATCCTTCAAGGTCCGGGTCAGAGGACGGCGTGGGGCCGTGCAGCCGCTGGCGGAGCGGAAGCCCTGGAGCGCCGCCGGGGGGGCGCGCGGGGTCCTCGCCGGGGGCGCGCTGTGGGGCGCGCTCGGCGCCGAGGCAGCCCGCGAGGCCTTCCGCTCGTTCACGCCGGCGCATCTCGGCCGGCGCACGTTCATCCGATGAGAGCGGCGTAGCGGTCGCAGAGCGGCAGCACCGTCTCCCGCCCCTCCGAGGGGAGTATCAGCAGCGCGCGGTCGATCCCGGCCGCCCGGCAGGCGTCGAGATAGGGCGCCTCGGGCGGCGCACCGAAGACCGTGGCGGAGACCGTGGCCGGGTCGCGCCCGGCCTCGGCGGCGGCGGCGCGGAGCCGGGCCATGCCGTCCGCCGGATCCGGCAGCAGCGCGCCGCGCGGCAGCCAGCCCGAGCAGAACGCCATGATCCGGCGCATGGTGTGCACGCTCTCACCCCCCAGCAGCACCGGCGGGTGCGGCGTCTGCACCGGCTTGGGCCATGACCAGATGGGCTCGAACGCGGTGAACGCGCCCTCGTAGACGGCCTCGTCGGCGGCCCAGATCGCCTGCATGGCCTTGACCCGGTCCTCCAGGACGCGGAAGCGGGTCTCGAAGCGCGTGCCGTGATGCTCCATCTCCTCGGCGTTCCAGCCGGCGCCGATGCCGAACTCGAAACGCCCGCCGGAGACCAGATCGAGGCTGGCGACGGCCTTGGCCGTGACGATGGGATCGCGCTCGGTAACGAGACAGATGCCGGTGCCGAGCCTGAGTGTCTTGGTCGCCGTCGCCGCCGCCGTCAGCGCCACGAAAGGGTCGAGGGTGTGGGAGTATTCCGGCGGCAGCTCCCCGCCGCCCCGCCAGGGCGAGCGACGGCTGGTGGGGATGTGGGTGTGCTCGGGCACGAAGAGGGCATCGAAGCCGCGCTCCTCGAGCGCGGGCGCGAGCTCGGTGAGTGCGATCGAATAGTCGGTGGCGAAGATGACGGCGCCGATCTTCATGTGTTTGGGCTCCGGGTGCTGCGCGGGAACGGTGCCCGGGCGGGCCGGCGCACGCTCTCACGCAGCGCCCGCCTTGACAAGGCGCCGGAGCGCGGGGAGCCTCTCGCCCGCCCTTCCACCCATACCCTGGTATCGCCATGACAGAGGACACCCCCGCAGCCGGCGCCGCGCCCTGGCAGAGCCCGACGCTCAGCCTGGAGGGCCGCGTCGCGATCGTCGCCGGCGCCGGCCAGACGCCGGGACCCGTGGTCGGCAACGGCCGGGCCACGGCGCTGCTCTTCGCCCGCGCCGGCGCGCACGTGATCGCGCTCGACCGCGACCGTGCCTCGGCCGAGGAGACCGCGGCCATGATCGGAGGCGACGGCGGCGGCGCCGAGGCGCTGGTCGCCGACGTGACCGAGGAGCAGGCGCTGATCGCCGCCGTCCGCTCCGTCGTCGATCGCCACGGGCGCATCGACGTGCTGCAGAACAACGTGGGCGTCGCCTACACGGGCGGCGATTCGCCGCTGGCGGACCTCGACGAGGCGAGCTTCGACCGGGTGATGGCGATCAACCTGCGCGGCACGGTGATGGCCTGCAAGCACGTCGTGCCGATCATGCGCGCCCAGGGCCGGGGCGTGATCACCAACATCTCCTCGATCGCCGCGGTGGTCGACTACAAATCGGTGACCTACAAGACGAGCAAGGCGGGCATGATCGCGTTCTCCCGCCAGCTCGCGCTTGACTGCGCGGCCGACGGCGTGCGCGTGAACGCCATCCTGCCGGGCTATATGGACACGCCCATGGCGGTCGACACCCAGGCGCGGCGCTACGGCAAGCCGCGCGAGGAGATCGCCGCCACCCGCGACACATGGACCCCGCTCCGGGGCGGCATGGGCAGCGCCTGGGACGTGGCCCAGGCCTCGCTCTTCCTCGCCTCCGACGCCGCCCGCTTCATCACCGGCGTGGCGCTGCCGGTGGACGGCGGCGTGATGGCGCGGGTCGGCTGAGGGGCGCAGGCGCCGGCAGGCGCGCGGAATCGAGCGACGGCCGGCTGCCGTGAGCGACAAAGGGTTGGAGCGAGGCTGTCGGAGACCGACTCGCTCTACACTTGGGCGTTGTACATGTCGAAGACCACGCCGTAGACGTCGAAGGTCCGCGACGGGTCGAACGACATGGTGTGCAGCACCTTGTCCATGTTCTTGAGCTGCGTCACGAGCCGGCGGAGCTTCGGCACCGGATCGACGTCGAAGTCCACCCGCACGTCGACCGCAGGCCACGGCTGCCTGCCGTTGAACACCAGCATCATGGCCCAGGCTTCCGGCACCTTGCCGATATCGGGCTGGCCCTGCCCGCCGGCCGCCTTGCCCGCCTCGATGGCGCGCAGCAGGCGCTCGTCCATGGCCTCGCCGCGGTTCTCCTCCAGCGCCTTCGCCATCGCCTTCACCGGCTCCGGGCCGTCCATGTAGTTGCCCATGGCGATCGAGCCCTCGCCCACGATGTGGCTCGCGTGGTTCCAGGCGTTGGCGTTGGTCCGGATCCAGGTCTCGCCGGTGGCGGTGACGGCGCCGATCTGCCGCCAGCTCCAGTGCTCGTCGTGCTTCTCCATCTCGGCCTCGATGTCGTCCCAGCCGACGCCCGCATCGCGCAGATCGCAGAGCCGGTGGCCGTTCTGGGGATGGACGGTCGCCATCGGGGCGACGATGATCCCCCGCTCCGTCAGCTCGGGCGTGAGGTGCCGGTGGACCGGAAAGGTCCGGCCGAAGTTGATGGTGATCGTGGTGGACGCGATGCCGATCTCGCCCGTGTCCGGATTGCTGGCAAGCACCGTGTAGGTCATGGCGGTCTCCCTCCTCGTGCGGCGGCGCGATCCTGCCGCATCGCCCGAGGGGTGTCGAGACGGGGCCGGGCGCCAGCCCGTCTCGCCGGCCGCCCTGCCGTTCAGTCGTTCCAGATGGGATCGTCGAGGGTCGCGACGAAGGCGGCGTGCGCCGCCGCTTCGGCCTCGCTCGGTGCGTGCGGCCGGGGCGTGCGCGTACGCGCGGCGCGGGGCGCGGGCGCGGCACCCTGCGGCGCCGCCGCCTGCTGCAGGCCGAGCCCCGGCTGGCGGCCGCCGGTGAGCTCCAGATAGACCTCGGTGAGGAGCTCCGCATCGAGCAGCGCGCCGTGCTTCTCGCGCGCCGAGCGGTCGACCCCGAAGCGCTTGCAGAGCGCGTCCAGGCTCGCCGGCGCGCCGGGATACTTGCGGCGCGCAAGCGCCAGCGTGTCCACCGTCCGCGACGCCGGGATGGGAGGCCTCGCGATCCGCTCCAGCTCGGCGTTGAGAAAGCCGAGATCGAAGCTCGCATTGTGCATGACGAGCTTCGCGTCGCCGATGAAGGCGAGCACGGCATCCACCTCGTCTGCGAAGCGCTTGTGGCCCGCGAGAAAGGCGCGGGTCAGCCCGTGCACCCGCTCGGCGTCCTCCGGCATATCGCGCTCGGGGTCGAGATAGCGCTGGAAGCGCCTGCCGGAGGGGATATGGTTGACCAGCTCGACGGCGCCGATCTCGACGATCCTGTGGCCTGCCGCCGGCTCGAGGCCGGTGGTCTCGGTATCGAGCACGACCTCACGCATGGCGACCCCCTCCGGCCTTCGGCACGAGCGCGCCCGCCCAGCAGCCCGGCCAGCGGGTGCCGGTGAGCGCGGAGAGACGGGCGGCGACGCGGCGCGCTGCGAGCCTGGATACGCGCCGGTCGAGCCCGGTGCGGATCACGAAGTCGGCGCGCCGGCGCTTCTCCACGTCCGCCATCTGGCGGGCGAGGATCGCGGCCAGCCGCTCCTCGGACATGCGTGCCCGGCCGAGCACCCGCGCGCGCTGCACGAAGGCGGGCGCAGACACCACGAGCGTCGCGTCGCAGCGCGTCTCGCCGCCGGTCTCGAAGAGCAGCGGCACGTCGAGCACCGCGAGCCGGCAGCCCCGGCGCTGGCTGGCCGCAAGGAAGTGCCGCTCGCCGGCGCGCACGAGCGGGTGCAGGATCGCTTCCAGCCGGGCCAGTGCCGCCGGATCGCCGAAGACGCGGGCGCCGAGGGCCGCGCGGTCGACGCCCGACGCAGGGTCCCCGGCGCGGGCCGCATCGGGAAAGAGCGCGAGGACCGGCGCCACGGCGGCGCCGCCGGCTGCGAGCAGCCGGTGAACCGCCGCATCGGCGTCCCAGACCGCCGCGCCGGACGCCCTGAGCGCGTTGGCGACGGTCGTCTTGCCCATGCCGATCGAGCCGGTGAGGCCGAGGACGACCACAGCACGGGCCCTCAGAGCCCGGCGGCGGCGAAGGAGCGGAGCGCCGCCGAAGCATCCGCGTCCGCGCCGAACCAGGCTGCGAAGCCGGGCCGGGCCTGGTGGATCAGCATGCCGAGCCCGTCCACCGCCCGGTTGCCCCGAGCCCGCGCCGCCCGCAGCAGCGCGGTCTCGAGCGGCGCATAGACGAGATCGTAGACCACCGCATCGGTCGGTAGCCGCCCCAAATCAAGTTCGAGCGCAGGCTTGCCCACCTGGCCGAGCTGCGTGGTGTTGACCAGGAGGCCGCAGCCCGCGAGCGCGGCCTCGCGCTCCTCCCAGGGCAACGGGCGGACGCCCGCGCCGGCCGCCTCGGCGAGCGCCGCCGCACGCTCGGGCGAGCGGTTGACCACGCGGATCTCGGCCGCACCCGCCGCGGCGAGCGCATCCACCACGGCCCGCGCCGCGCCGCCCGCCCCCAGCACGCAGGCCGGCGCCAGCGGCTCCCATGCCGGCGCCTCCCGGCGCAGATGGCTGATGAAGCCGAAGCCGTCGGTATTGTCGCCGTGCAGCGCCCCGTCGGCGCCGACCGTCACCGTGTTGACAGCGCCGATGCGGCGCGCGGTCTCCGAGAGGGTCGCCATGCAGGCCAGCGCGGCCTCCTTGTGTGGCGCGGTGAGGTTGCAGCCGCGAAAACCCAATACAGGCAGCGCGGCAAGGGCTGCGCCCAACGCCTCGGGCCGGACCGCGAGCGGCAGGTAGGCGCCGTCGATTCCCTTCTCCTCGAGCCAGTAGCCGTGGATGCGCGGCGAGCGCGAGTGCGCCACCGGCCAGCCCATGACGCCTGCGAGCCGCGCCGCGCCCGTGAGGATCATGTCTCCACCAGCCCGTGCTCGCGCAGGAAGGCGAGGAGCGGCAGGAGCGGCAGCCCCAGCACGGCGAACCAGTCGCCCCTGATCTCGGCGAGCAGCTGCCCGCCCAGCGCCTCTGCCTCGTAGCTGCCGACGCAGCCGAGGATGCCGTCCCCCGCCTGCTCGAGATAGCGCTCGATGAAGGCGTCGGAGAAGGGTCGCATGACGATCTCGGGGCAGGCCAGATGACTCCAGAGCTCGGCCTCGTCCCTGACCACGGACACCGCCGTGACCAGCATGTGGCTGCGGCCCCTGAGCCGCCTGAGCTGCGAGCGCGCGTCCTCGCGGTCCACCGGCTTGTCGAACCAGTCGGCCTCGCAGACGAGGAGCTGGTCGGCGCCGATGACGTAGGCGCCGGGCTCGCGCGCGCTGACCCGGCGGGCCTTGAGGGCGGCGAGCGCCTGCGCGGTCTCCCTGCCCTCGGGATCGTCCGCGCGCATGGCGCCCTTGACCGCGCCCTCGTCTACCATGGCCGGCTGGATGGCGAAGGAGACGCCTGCCGCCCGCAACATCGTCGCCCGCGACGACGCCGCGGACGCGAGCACCAGCCGCGCGGCGCCGGTCTCGCCGCGAGCGGCGGTACCGAAATCGGCCGTCGCCATGGCCTCGCCGCCCCTTTCCTGCTCGTTCGCGCCGCGCCGCAGCATATACCCTTCCACCGCAGCGCCAACCGGCTCAGCCGGGCAGCGCGCGCCGGTCGTGAAGCTGGAGGATCGCGGCGGCGGTCTCCTCGATCGAGCGATGGCTCACGTCGATCACCGGCCAGCCGGCCTCGGCGAAGAGCCGTCGCGCCTGCCGCACCTCCTCCTCGACCTGGGCGGGATCGACGTAGCCGGTCTCGCCGACCGCGCCGATCATGCGCATGCGGTTGCGGCGGACATCGAGGAGCTGGTCCGGGTGGCAGGTGAGGCCGACCACCAGCGCGTCCTTCAGGGTCTTCAACTCCGGCGGCAGGGGACAGCCGGGAACCACCGGCACGTTCGCCGCCTTGAGGCCGCGGTTGGCGAGGTAGAAGCAGGTCGGCGTCTTCGATGTCCGCGACACGCCCACCAGCACGATATCCGCGTCGCGCAGCGTCGCGCTCGAGCGGCCGTCATCGTGGCCCAGCGCATAGTTCATGGCGTCGATGCGCTCGACATAGGCGGCATCCATGACGTGCTGGCGGCCGGGCTGGTTGCGGCTCTCGATGCCGAGGAACCCGCTCAAGGCCGCAATCGCCGTGTCGAGCAGCGGGATGCAGGGGACGTCGATGCGCCGGCATTCCTCGTGCAGGAGCTCTCTCAGCGCCGGGTCCACCAGCGTGAACATCACCACGCCGGGCTCGGCCTCGACATTGACGAGGACGCGGCGGAGCTGGCTCTCCGTGCGCACCAGCGACCACAGGTGCTCGACCGATTCCACGCCCTGGAACTGCGCCGCCGCCGCCCGCGCGATCGTGATGCAGGTCTCGCCGGTGGCGTCCGAGACCAGGTGCAGGTGAAAGCTCTGCATGGCTCCGTCCCCGTTCGCGCTCCGCCGCCGCGCGAGCGCGATTCCTCAACGCTCCGCTGTGGACAAGAGGCCAGCGACGCGGCCTCTCCCGCCGCCCCTCAGCTTATCCCCAGCCTCTCCGGCCATCCATGTCGCGGAACTCTTATATCGTGGATAACGGCGCTGCCTTGGCGGCCCCGGATCGCCTTCCCCCTATTCCACGCTTGCCGGGAGGGCGGCTGGCCGGGAGCACGCGTGCGTCCTCACAGATATTCCCCGCCCGGCCCCCCGTGCGCCCAGCGCGGGCACTCGTTCAGCAGAGGTCGGAGAACAACGCGACAATCCCGCCGTCTCCGCCGTCAACATCAGCAACCACCCTTATCAATAGATATTTAATGAAGCTAGTCTGGCCATCCCGGGGACAAGAGCCGGCACGTGAGCAAGAACCGAGACGCGAAGCCTCTCCTGGCGGCGCTGCGAGGGGAGAGGCAGCAACCGCCCCCGCTCTGGCTCATGCGTCAGGCCGGGCGCTACCTGCCGGAATACCGTGCGCTGCGGGCCAGGGCCGGCTCCTTCCTCGATCTCTGCTACGACCCGGCGCTGGCGGCGGAGGCGAGCCTGCAGCCGCTGCGGCGTTTCGCCCTGGACGGGGTGATCCTCTTCTCGGACATACTGGTGGTGGCGGATGCCCTCGGCCAGAAGGTCTGGTTTCAGGAGGGCGAAGGGCCCAGGCTCGAGCCCATTGCTGAGGGCGATGCGCTGCCGGTCTTCGACGAGGAGCGTCAGCGCCGGCATCTCGCGCCGGTATACGAGGCGATGGAGCGGGTGGCGGAAGCGGCGCCCGCCGGGGCTGCGGTGCTGGGCTTCGCCGGCGCGCCCTGGACGCTTGCCACCTACATGGTGGGCGGTGGCAGGGGCCGGGACTTCACGGCGGTGAAGAGCTGGGCCTATCGCGAGCCGGAGAGCTTCGCGCGGCTGATCGAGACCGTGCGCGAGGCGGTGGCGGCGCACCTGATCGCGCAGCTCGATGCCGGCGCCGATCTCGTCCAGGTCTTCGATAGCTGGGCCGGCGCCCTGCCGGAAGCCGAGCTCGATCGCTGGTGCATCGAGCCTGCACGGCGGCTCGTGAGCGACGTGAAGGCGGCCCGTCCGGGGGCGCCGGTCATCCTCTATCCGCGCGGTGCCGGCGTGCTCTGCGAGCGCTTCGCCAGGGAGACCGGGGCGGACGCGATCTCGGTAGACAGTACGGTGCCGCCTGTCTGGGCTGCGGCGCACCTGCAGCCGCACTGCGCGGTCCAGGGCAACCTCGACCCGGTGGCATTGCTGGCGGGCGGCGACGCGCTCGAGCGCGCTGTCCGCACGATCCTGGAGACGCTCGTGCACGGGCCCTTCGTCTTCAATCTCGGCGAAGGCGTGCTGCCGGGCACGCCGCCCGAAAACGTCGCGACGCTTTGCGACCTGGTGCGTCGCCGCGGCGGGAGGGACGACGGGTGAGCCGGGTGGCTGTGGTGCTCTTCAACCTGGGCGGGCCGGATTCGCTCGATGCCGTCGAACCCTTCCTGCGCAACCTGTTCCGGGATCCGGCTATCATCCGGGCGCCCGCGCCGGTGCGACATGTGCTCGCCCGCCTGATCGCGCGCCGGCGCGGGCCGGAGGCGCGCACCATCTACCGTGCGCTCGGCGGGCGCTCGCCGCTGCTGGCCGAGACCGAGGCGCAGGCGGCGGCCCTGAAGGCGGCGCTCGGCGGCCTCGACGCGGTCGAGGTCGTCATCGCCATGCGCCACTGGCATCCGCTGAGCGAGGCGGCAGCGCGCCGGGTCGCAGCCTTCCGGCCCGACCGTATCGTGCTGCTGCCGCTCTACCCCCAGTTCTCCACCACGACCACGGCATCCTCCTTCGACGCCTGGCGACGAGCGGCCGCCGCCGCCGCCGTCACCGCGCCGACCCGCGCCGTCTGCTGCTATCCCAGCGCCGACGGGCTGGCAGAGGCCCACGCGGCGCTGATCGCGCCCCTGCTGGACGCCGCGGCCGCGACGGGCAGCCCGCGGCTGCTCTTCTCCGCCCACGGCCTGCCCAAGAGCGTGGTCGCTCGGGGCGATCCCTACCAGTGGCAGGTGGAGGAGACCGCGCGGCGGATCGTCGCCCGGCTGGGCCGCGAGGGGCTGGACTGGGCGGTCTGCTACCAGAGCAAGGTGGGGCCGCTCGCCTGGCTGGAGCCCTCGACCGTGGACGAGATCGAGCGCGCCGGCCGGGCGCGCGTGCCGGTCGTGGTCGTGCCGGTCGCGTTCGTCTCCGAGCACAGCGAGACCCTGGTAGAGCTCGACATCGACTACCGGGAGCGTGCGGAGGCCGCCGGCGTGCCCGCCTACCACCGGGTGCCGGCGCTCGGCACCCAGCCCGCGTTCATCGCGGCGCTGGCGAGCCTCGTGCGGGGCGCGCTCGGTGGCGCGGGCTGGGGCGCGGACTGGGGCGGCGTGGAGGCGGGCGCAGGCGGGCGGCTCTGCCCCGCCGCCCACCGCGGCTGCCCGCTGGCGGTTCACTGATGGCCGACGACCTCTACGCCTGGCTTCGCGCGCTCCACGTGATCGCGGTGATCGCCTGGATGGCGGGCATGCTCTACCTGCCCCGGCTCTACGTCTACCACGCGAACGCCGAGCCCGGCTCGGAGCTTTCCGAGACGCTGAAGGTCATGGAGCGGCGCCTGCTCAGGCTGATCGTCAACCCGGCGATGGTGGCGAGCGTCGGCCTCGGCGGCGCGCTGCTGGCGCAGCCCGGCGCGATCGACTGGTCGGGCGATATCTGGATCTACCCCAAGCTCGCGCTCGCGCTGCTGCTCACCGCCTTTCACGGGCTGCTCGCGCGCTGGCGCCACGACTTCGCCGCCGACCGCAACCGCCGCAGCGCGCGCTTCTACCGGAGGGTGAACGAGGTGCCGACGGTGGCCATGATCGCTATCGTGGTGCTGGTGATCGTGAGACCCTTCTGACCGGCCGGGAGCGCAGCCGATGGCGAGGAAAGCGGGAGTCCTGTCCAGCACCGCGATCGTGGCCCTGATCGAGAACGGTGGGGTGGTCGCGGGCGAGCCCGTCGGCGCGGCCCAGATCCAGCCGGCGAGTCTCGACCTCAGGCTGGGGCCCAGGGCCTTCCGGGTGCGGGCGAGCTTCCTGCCGGGGCGCGAGAGCGTCAGCGCGAAGATCGCGCGTCTCGGCATGCACGAGATCGACCTTGCGTCCGGCGCCGTGCTGGAGCGGGGCTGCGTCTACATCGTGCCGCTCATGGAGAGCCTCGCGCTCGCGCCCGACATCGCGGCCCATGCCAACCCCAAGAGCTCCACCGGCCGGCTCGATATCTTCACCCGGCTCATCACCGACGAGGCGCACGAGTTCGATCGGGTCCGGCGCGGCTACCGCGGGCCGCTCTATGCCGAGGTCTCGCCGCGCACCTTCAGCATCGTGGTGCGCGCCGGTAGCCGGCTGAACCAGCTCCGCTTCAAGCGGGGCGATCCCGGCTATTCCGACCGCGCGCTCCAGCGCCTGCACGACGAGCGCCGGCTGATCGAGGGCGAGGTTGGCGGCAAGGGGTTCGCGGGCGGGCTGCCGCTCACCGTCGATCTGGCCGGCGACGGCGAGGGGCTGGTGGGCTGGAAGGCGAAGCGCCATACGGACCTGATCGACCTCGACGCGGTCGGCCGCTACGAGCCCGACGATTTCTGGGAGCCCATCGCGCACCCCTCAGGCGGCGGGGTGATCCTGAACCCGGACGACTTCTACATCCTGGCCTCGAAGGAATCGGTGCGGATTCCGCCCGATCACGCCGCCGAGATGGTGGCCTACGATACGCTCGTCGGCGAGTTTCGCGCCCACTATGCGGGCTTCTTCGATCCCGGCTTCGGGCACGACGAGGCCGGTGCCGCCGGCACGCGCGCGGTGCTGGAGGTGCGCTCCCACGACGTGCCCTTCGTGATCGAGGACGGCCAGATCATCGGCCGCCTCCTCTTCGAGCCCCTGACCGAGCGCCCGGCCGATCTCTACGGGCACGGCATCGGCTCCTCCTACCAGCGCCAGGGGCTCGCGCTCGCCAAGCAGTTCAAGCGGCCCGCCTGACGGGCGCGGGGCGCGATGCGAGCGCTCGATCCCGCCGCGTGATCCGGTGCGCTCGGAAGTCGCTCCAGGCTGCGACTGCGGCCCGCGCAGACCCTTCTATCGCGCTCGCGACCTTTGTGTACCGCGCTCGTGACCTTCCAGGCACGAGCGACTCAGGCGCGCGCTCCCAGCCGGGCGCGCCCGCACCATGGTGCGGTGCACGGCGCGGGGTGGGCGTGCGAGGGTCGCGGCATG
>WTGU01000031.1:4663-20098 GCA_011523425.1 Alphaproteobacteria bacterium | reverse complement strand
GTGCCGACATCATCACCCAGCACACCGATTCGACGGCGCCGCTGCAGATCGCCGAGGAGCAAGGCGTGCTCGGCTTCGGGCAGGCCTCCGACATGATCCACTTCGCGCCCAAGGCGCAGCTCACGGCGATCATCGACGAGTGGGGCCCCTACTATGTCGAGCGCGCCCAGGCGGTGCTCGACGGGACCTGGGAGACGGCGAACTCGTGGACCGGGATGTCGGCGGGCACCGTGGTGATGGCGCCCTACACCAACATGCCCGATGACGTCGCCGCGATGGCGGCGGAAACGGCAGCCGCGATCGCCTCGGGCGAGCTCAATCCCTTCGCCGGTCCCGTCTACAAGCAGGATGGCACGCTGGCCGTGCCCGAAGGCGAGGTCATGGACGACGGCACGCTCGCGGGCATCAACTGGTACGTCCAGGGGGTCGACGACACCCTGCCGCAATAGGCCGTTACCGATACCGGCCGGCGCACCGTTCCTGCCGCGAGGCGGGCGCGGTGCGTCGGCTGCCGTGATGTGAAGGCGAGGAGACACGCGCGTGGCCGCCTTCGCCCTCGACTGGCTCAATCTCCTGCTCCGCTGGGCGCACATGATCGCCGGCATCGGCTGGATCGGCACCTCCTTCTACTTCATCGCTCTCGACGTCGCGCTGAAGAAGCGCGAGAAGATGAAGGACGGCGTGCTGGGGACCGCGTGGCAGGTGCACGGCGGCGGCTTCTACCACGTCGAGAAGTTCACGGTTGCGCCGAAGGAGCTGCCCGGCGACCTGATCTGGTTCAAGTGGGAAGCCTACCTCACCTGGTTCACAGGCTTCCTGCTCCTGGTCGTGCAGTTCTACCTCAGCGCCGGCACCTGGATGATCGACCCGGCGGTGCTGGCCCTCGAGCCCCTGCACGCGGTCGGCATCTCGGTGGGGAGCCTCGCGGTCGGCTGGTTCGTCTACGACGGCCTCTGCCGCTCGCCCGTCGGCAGCCGGCCGACCCTGCTCGCCATCGCGACGTTCCTCTGGATTCTCCTCGCGGCCTACGTCTACACCAACGTGTTCTCCGGCCGCGCCGCGCTGATCCATGTCGGCGCCTTCATCGGCACCCTCATGGCGGCCAACGTGTTCGCGGTGATCATTCCCAACCAGAAGAAGATCACCCGGGCCCTGCTGGAAGGGCGGGAGCCGGAGGCGAGGCTGGGCGCCATCGGCAAGCAGCGCTCGGTCCACAACACCTATCTCACGCTGCCCGTGCTCGTCACCATGGTGGGCGGGCACTACCCGATGCTGACGGCGCATCAGGAGGCTTGGCTGATCGTCGCCTTCGTCCTCGTCGGCGGCGCCTGCGTGCGCCACGCCTTCATCCGCCACGAGGCCGGCGCGCCGTTCGCCGGGTTCGCCTGGACGCTGCCCGTCATGCTGGTCGCCCTCGCCGCGGCCGTGTGGATGACCTCGCCGCAGCAGCGGCAGGCGCTGGACCTCGACGTCTCGGACGTGGAGGTCATGGCCATCGTCGACAAGCACTGCGTCTCCTGCCACGCCGCGAATCCTAGCCACGAGAGCTTCGACACGCCGCCCAAGGACATGGTGCTGGAGACCATCGACGACCTGGAGCGCCACGCGGAACTGGTAGCCAAGTTCACCGTCCAGACCCGCACCATGCCGCTCGGCGACGAGACCGAGATGACGGACGAGGAGCGCGCGCAGCTCGGCGCCTGGATCGACGACAGGTAGGGCGATGAGCGACAGCGAGGCGGGCGTGACCCTCACCATCGACGATCTCAACCGGATGACCGCGTCCGATTTCACCGCGCGCTTCGGCGACGTGGCGGAGCATTCGCCCTGGGTCGCCGAGCGTGCCGCCGGCGCCCGTCCCTTCGCCGACCGGGACGCAGTCGTCGACGCCTTCGCCGCGGCGCTGCGCGACGCGACACGGGACGAGCGGCTGGCCGTGCTGCGTGCGCATCCGGATCTCGCCGGCAAGGCGGCGGTGGCCGGCGCACTGACCGAGGACTCCCGCAGGGAGCAGGCGGGCGCGGGCCTCGACCGGCTGACGCCGGCGGAATTCGAGCGCTTCACCGCGCTCAACGCCGCCTACAGGAAGCGCTTCGGGATCCCCTTCATCTTCGCGGTCAAGGGCGCCACCAAGGTGATGATCCTCGGCGCCTTCGAGGAGCGCAGCGGCAACGGGCGCGAGGTCGAGCTCGGAAACGCGATCGAGAACGTCTGCCGCATCATACGCTTCCGCATCGAGGATCGGGTCGCGGGATGACGACGGGTGCCGATGTCGCGGCGCTGGTCCTGCGCGGCCGCACGCTGAGCTTCGGGGACGACCCCCGCGTCGTCGGTTCCGACGAGGCGGTACGAAGCCACGAGGATGGCGCGGTGGTCGTGGGCCAGGGGGGGCGCATCCTCTGGCACGGCGCCTTCGCCGACCTGCCGCCGGCGCACGCGGGCGCGCCGTGCGAGCGCCATGACGACGCGCTCATCTTGCCCGGACTGATCGACGCGCACGTTCACTTCCCGCAGCACCGCATGCTGGCGGCGCCCGCGCACGACCTGCTCGAATGGCTCGACCGCTTCGCCTTCCCCGAGGAGGCGCGATACGCGAGCCCGGACCATGCCGCGGCGGCGGCCGAGAGTTTTCTGGACAAGCTCGTGAGCCACGGCACCACCAGCGCCCTCGTCTTCTCCACGGTGCACGGGCAGGCGGCCGACTGCCTCTTTCGGGCGGCGCGGCGGCGCGGCCTTTGCCTGCTCACGGGCGCGACCATGATGGACCGCAACGCGCCCGGCGCCGTGACCCAGGACGCCGAGGCGAGCGCGCGGGAGAGCGCCGCGCTCATCGCGTCGTGGCACGGGGTCGAGCGCCTGCGCTACGCGCTCACGGTGCGCTTCGCCGTCACCTCGAGCGAAGAGCAGCTTCGGCTTGCCGGCGAGCTGCTGGCGGACCATCCCGGCTGCCTGCTCCACACGCACCTCTCGGAGAGCGCCGCGGAGATCGAGCTGGTGCAGCGGCTGTTTCCCTGGTCGAAGGACTACACGCACGTCTACGAACGCTTCGGCCTCCTGGGCGAGAACGCCGTCTTCGCCCACGGCATCCACCTCTCGGAGCGCGAATGCCAGGCCCTGCACGCCGCAAGCTCGACGGTCGTCCACTGCCCGACCTCGAACGCCTTCCTGGGATCGGGCCTGTTCGACATCGAGCATGTGGGCGCGGCGCGGCGCCCGGTCAGGGTGGGCATCGCCACCGATATCGCCGGCGGCACCAGCTACTCCCTGCTCCAGACGCTCGCCGAGGCGTACAAGACCGCGAGGCTGAAGGGCCGCAGCTTCAGCGCCTTCGACGGGTTCTACCTCGCCACGCTCGGCAACGCGCGCGGCCTCCGCCTCGATGCAGAGATCGGCACGCTCGACGCCGGACGCTGGGCCGATGTCGTCGTCCTCGATCCCTGCGCGACGCCGGTGCTGGCCGCGCGCCACGAGCTCTCGGAGAGCCTGGAGGACGTGCTGTTCGCGCTGATGATGCTGGGCGACGACCGCGCCGTGCGGGCGGTCTACGTCAGGGGCAGGAGGGTCGCCGGCGGGCGCTGAGCGTATCCGCCTTTGACGGATACGCTCCGGGTCTACCAGCTGTTCCGGAGTTCGCGCAGCTTCAGGAAGACCTCGCGCGGGCCCGGATCGTCCGAGAGGTCCGGGAAGGCCTCGCGCAGGCGCGCGATCACGCTCGGGCTGTGGAGGCGGAAGAAGGTGTTGATCTCCTTCTCCAGCGCGAGCGTCGAGACCATGGCGTCGTCGGGATCCTGCGGCCCGATCTCGTCGAGCAGCGAGGCCGCGCGCGCGTTGTCGGGCTCCCGGTCGAGCGTGAACTGCAGGTTGTTCTCGATGTAGTCGTGGCCGGGGTAGATCAGGGTCTCGTCCGGCAGCGTCGCGAGCTGGCCGGCGAAGGTCTCGTAGAGCTCGGACGGGTGGCCGCCCGAATGGCAGTTGCCGGCGCCGGCGTTGAACAGCGTATCGCCGCAGAAGAGCGCCGGCACGTCGGTGCGCGAGAGCAGGCAGACATGGCTCATGGTGTGGCCGGGGGTATCCAGCGCCTCCAGCTCTACCGTGGCGCCGACCTTGACCACGTCGCCCGCGCCGAGCCCGCGGTCGATGCCGGGGATCTTGCCGCGCGCGTTGGCGTGGGCAAGCAGGGAGGCGCCGGTCGCCTTGATCACCGCCTTGTTGCCGCCGGTGTGGTCGCCGTGCTCGTGGGTGTTGAGCACCTGGGTGATCTGCCAGCCCCTGTCCTTCGCCGCCTTGAGGCAGCGCCTGTGGTCCAGCGGATCGACCGCGAGCGCCTCGCCGGTCTCCGGGCAGGCGATGAGGTAGTTGAAGTTGCGATAGTCGTTGGCGGTCCAGATCTGCTCGACGAGCATGGGCGATCTCCTGCGCGGGCGGCGCTAGTCCGGCTCCAATTCGGAATCCCAGTAGAGGTAGTCGCCCCAGCTCTCGTGCAGGTAGCGGGGCGGGAAGCGCCGGCCCGTCTCGTGCAGGTCGTGCGCGCTCGGCGGCCGGGGCTTGCGCGCCGGCCGCATGCCGCACTCCCGGGGCAGCCGGTTGCCCTTCGCGAGATTGCAGGCGCTGCAGGCGGTGACGACGTTGTTCCAGGTGGTCCGCCCGCCGCGCGAGCGCGGCACCAGATGGTCGAAGGTGAGGTCCTCCACCGGGAAGGGTGCTACGCAGTACTGGCAGGTGAAGGAATCGCGCAGGAAGACGTTGAAGCGGGTGAACGCGGGCCGCCGCGCCAGCGGCCGGTAGCGCTTGAGCGCGACCACGCTCGGCAGGCGGATGCTCGTGCTCGGCGAGCGGATCGCCCGGTCGTACTCAGACAGGATCGTGACGCGGTCGAGGAACGCCGCCTTGACCGCATCCTGCCAGCCCCAGACCGAGAGGGGGAAGTAGCTGAGCGGCCGATAGTCGGCGTTCAGCACCAGGGCGGGGCAGCTATCCAGCGATGCCTGCACGGTTCCTGAACCCCTCGACGTGGTGCCGGCGCGGCCGCCAACGGCCCGTTCCCTGCCGGCACACCGGAATCGGGCGCGCGCATCATGCCAAAGAGTGGGCGCCGGGCAAAGCGCAGGCGGGGGCGGCGCAGGCCATGCCCATGGTGAGAAATGCGGGCTAAGATGGCGCACCGATCATCCGGCGCCGCGAGAACAAGAAGAAGCAGCCGTGAGGCGCCCGCAACCGCCGCGCGCCTGAGCGGCGAAGGAGAGCACGATGGCGCAGACTCTCATCACCGACGTGACCGTCTTCGACGGCTCGGGCCGCGAGCCCTTCGCCGGAGAGGTGCTGGTGCAGGGCAACCGGATCGCCGGAGTGGCCGAGGGCGGCTTCCCCCACGGCACGGCGGCCGACCGCATCGTCGAGGGCGGCGGGGCGACGCTCATGCCGGGCCTCGTGAACTGCCACGGCCACCCGACCTATCCGAACATGGGCGCGGACTTCTACGACCCCGGCGAGCTCCCGGTAGAGGAGCACGTCTTCCGCACCATGCACAACGTGAAGGCGATGCTGGACGCGGGCTTCACCGCCTCGGTCAACGGCTCCTCGGCGAAGGCCCGGCTCGACATCGCGACCCGCAACGAGATCGACGCCGGCGGCATCCCCGGCCCCCGGATGCGCGCGGCCACGCCGGAGATCACCGTGACCGGCGGGCTCGGCGACCTCAGGCAGTACCACATGTACCACGAGGGCTTCGCGGTGGTCTGCGACGGACCCGAGGAGATCCGCAAGTTCGCCCGCCTGATGATCCGCGAGGGCGTGGACAACCTGAAGCTGATGATCTCCGGCGATTTCTTCGTCCACGACACGGCCACCGGCGACATGACCGTGATGCAGGAGGACGAGATCGTCGCCTGCACCAGCATCGCCCACATCCACAAGCGCCGGGTCATCGCGCACGCGCGCACCGCCGAAGCGGTCAAGCAGTGCGTCAAGCACGGGATCGACCTGATCTACCACGCCAACTTCTGCGACGAGGAAGGGCTGGACCTGCTGGAGGCGAACAAGGACCGCTTTTTCGTCAACCCCGCGATCGGCCTCACCTACACCACCCTCTACGAGATGGCCGACTACGGCATGTCGCAGGAGAAGGCCGAGGAGTGGGGCTTCAAGCGCGAGCTCGACGGCGCCATCGCGGTGACGAAGGAGCTGCACCGGCGCGGCGTGCGGGTGCTGCCCTTCGGCGACTACGGCTTCCAGTGGAACCCGGTCGGCCGCGACGCCCGCGACCTCGAGCTCTGGCAGGAGCTCATGGGCTTCTCGCCGATCGAGCTGCTGACCATGGCGACCCGCTACGGCGGGGAATGCTTCGGCGCCGCGGTCGGCCTGGTGAAGGAGGGCTATCTCGCCGATCTCATCATGGTCGACGGCGACCCGCTCGCCGATGTCCGCCTGCTGCAGGACAACGACCGGATCGCGATGATCATGAAGGACGGCGCTCTCCACAAGGAGCCCGACGCCCGCCTGCGCCGGCAAGCCGCGGCCGAGTAGGGCGCGCCCCGGCCTTTCCCGCCCGGCACACGCGGTCTTGATGCGGGCCGGTCTTGCTCGTATATCCCGGCCCGCGGCCTCGGCCGACGAGCCCGCTGCGGGCCGGAACATGCAGACGTCGTCGAGCGAGTGAGATGAGCGAAGCCAAGAGCAGCAAGGCATCGAAGCCCAAGACCCCCAAGACCGAATCGGCGCCCAAGAAGAAGAGCGAGAGCGCCGGCGCCAAGGCCAAGGCCAAGGACGAGACGGCAGGCGCCGCCGCCGCCTCCGGCGAGGCCAAGGCCCCAGAGGCCGGCAAGGAGAGCGGCACGGCCGCCGGCACCGAGAGCGGCACGGAGGGCGGCAAGTCCGCCCGCGAGTCCATCGGCGGCAAGGCCGACGTTCACTACGGCTACTTCTCGAGCGTGCGCTCGCCCGCCTACCGCAGTGGCTGGGACGCGATCTGGGGGAACGGGAAGAACGGCGACGAGGCGGCGGACGGCGCGGAGGCGCCGCGCTCGCGCGCGGCCGGCCGGCGCTCGAAGCCGCGCAAGCGCCGCGACCCCATCACCGTCACCCTCGACCTCGACGCGCTTCCGCCCTCGCTCAGGGAGGGGCTGGTCGAGATCGCCCGCGCGGAGCTCAAGAAGTCCCGCGTGAGCTACGCGCGCCGCGACAAGGCCGGCGCGATCGACTGGCGCATCACCTGCCGCGTCGACTGAGGGCCGCTCCAACGCGGTCCGAAAGGGGCTTCCGGCGACGGAGGGGCGCGAAGAGGCCCGGCCTGCTTGGCATTTCTGGTAGCCACGTGCGCGAAAACCGCTATATGTAGCGGTTTAGTTGACGGTCGAGTCGCAACCGCGAACGAAGAGGAGCTGCGGGACATGAGCAGAGCCGCATTCATCGAGAGAGTCGCCAAGAAGGGCAAGATGAGCAAGGCCGAGGCCAAGCGCACGGTAGACCTGGTGCTGGGCGAGATGGAGGCCGGGATCAGGCGGTCGAAGAAGGAAGGCCGTTACGCCATCGGCAACTTCGGCACCTTCACCGTCGTCAAGCGCAAGGGGCGCAAGGGCCGCAATCCGCAGACCGGCGAGGCGATCAGGATCAGGGCGTCGAAGGTGCTGAAGTTCCGCCCCTCGGCCGCGCTCCGCAGGGCCGCCGGCGCGAAGTAGTCCTCAGCCGGGCTGCGGCCCGGGTCACATGGCAGGTTTGGCAGTGCGGCGTGCTCGCAGAGTGCTCGTGCGGAAACGCAGGGGCGTGCACGGGCTCGGGCCGTGCCGCTATGCCGGAGCCAATGCATGCTCTCGTATTTCGGATCGCCCCTCTCGGCACGAACGTGTGCATTACTCGTAGTCCGTTTATCTCGCTCCTTGGCGGGCGACGCAACGAAAGGGAGTGGCGCTTGGACTGCAAATGCAGCATCAAACTTAGCAATGACCTCGTCAGGTTAGAATGGGCACTATGCAGTTTATAAGGCTCCTGATGGAAGAAGCGTATGTCGCCCCTCGACCAGAATAACCCTAATTCAACGGCAGAAGAGGAAATTCGTTCTTTCAGACTAGTCAAGTGGAAAACATTGCGCGCAACCTCGGGGGATAAATTTAGAAACCTCTTGGAGAGAGAGGAGAACAGATCGACCTTTGATGAAGACTATATTATGGCTGTGGCGGATCGCTGGCGGGAATTGCAGAGGACCAGATATCGATTCTCAGCGCTATTATTTTTCCTGATATTACTGATGGGTGCGATTAATACAGAAGAAATACAACATATCTCGTTTCTCGGGATGAGCATATCGGGCGATAGTCCGGCGCTAGAGATACTACTATTGTTAACGTCGTTTCTGATGTTTTTTGTTGCAATTGTTTCGCTGACCTCCGACTCATATGAGGATATGATAAAGTCTCATATTGCAGTAACTAAATCTGAGGAAATATCAAAATATTACTTGTTACGCTTCGGATGGTCCGCGGCCCTGTTTTTGGGTGAGACACGCGGATATTCATATCCTTTTCCGGCGAATCTGGCGCTACTGTTGACCGTTATCTTAATCGCAGGATGCATAATTGTTGCTGGTTCCCTTGCTGGTATCTTGCAGTATTACCTCTTCATAAGTTCCATTATTTCAGCTCAAGCAAGTGCGCAACTCCCTGATTTGCTTAATGTACCAATAGTTGTTGTGGCAATTTGCGCGGTTTCATTTAATGTAGGCGCGGTTGTAGTGGCAGTTCCGCTTCCCTATTGGGACTACTCCAATTTGGACAAGTTGGAAGAGTTGGAAAAGAAAGAGCCTCAGAGGGCGAAAACTATTAGAGAGAATATTGCACGCGATGATTTAGAGAAAGAGCGTAGAAATATTCGAGCTTTGCAATTGATTGTTGTGATGGCGTTCGCTATATTGCCAAAAATAGCGCTGGCTGGTGAGGAGTTTTTTGCTGATTACAGGATGCTAGCGCCTCTACTAATCACTCCGCTTATTGTTTCAGTTGTTGTAGCCCCTGTCCTGGATGAGTACCAGCGGCGCTCATTGCTAGTTCGTTGTGCGGACGACAATTTGCCGGTAACTGAGTACGTCAGATGGAAAAGGGGAATTTTATGGAAAAGGCTGGGTGCTTGTTGTGTCGTTGGAATAGCGCTGTTTATCGGATACGAATACGGAATTTAAGGCGCTGGGAAAGAATAAGGAGTCAGTCAGGCTCCACACACCTCTCATCGTCGTTCGCCGGCCTGTTGACCAGCGTGCTCGTGGGGTGCGCGGTCGCGTCAGCTTCGGTCGTGAAAGTCGCGCCAGCCCCGCCGGGGCGCGCTACCAGGCGGTCCAGCCGAGGTCGATCATGAGGTGCGCGCCGTGCACGGCGTCCGCTTCGGACGACACGAGGTAGGCAACGGCGCCGGAGACATCGTCGGGCTCCATCCAGTAGCGGCCCAGCGGCGCGATGGCCTCCATCCGCTCCTCCCTGCCGGGCTGGGCGCGGATCGCCGCGTTCATGTCGGTTCTCGTGGCACCGGGCCCCACCGCGTTGACGTTGATCCCGTGCGGCCCGAGCTCCAGGCCGAGCGCCTTGGTGAGCAGCATCTGGCCGCCCTTCGACGCGCAATAGGCGGCGCCAGCGCTCGAGCCGACGACGCCGAGCGTGGACGTGATGTTGACGATCTTGCCGGAGCCCCTGGCCTTCATCACCGGCGCCACCGCCTTGGCCATGAAGAAGCTGCCCTTGAGGTTGATGTCGATCTGCGCGTCCCAGAGCGCCTCGGTGGTCTCCTCCATGGGCAGCGGGTGGTAGACGCCGGCATTGTTGACGAGGATGTCGACGGTGCCGAAGGCGGCCACCACCTCGGCCGCCAGCCGCTCGCAGTCCGCGACGCGCGAGACGTCCGCCTGGAACGGCGCGGCGCGGCCGCCGGCGGCGACGATCTCGCCTGCCACAGCCTCCGCCTTCTCGCGCGCCCGGTGTGCCACCACCGCGATCGTAGCGCCGTCCGCAGCCAGGCGGCGCGCGATGCTGGCGCCGATCCCGCGCGAGCCGCCGGTGACGATCGCCACCTTGCCGTCCAGCCTCATGCGCTGTCTCCCTTCCGTCCCCGGCACGATAACATGGCGGGCCCGGTCGTCACGGCCGGCAGCGAACGACGCATAAGGACCTGCCCATGGACGATGCCGGTCACATGACGCCGGACGAGTTCCGGCACCGGGGCGCTCAACTCGTCGAGCGAATCGCCCGCTACATGGAGGAGGTCGAGCGCTACCCGGTGCTCTCGCGCGCCGAGCCGGGATCGGTCCGCGCCCGCCTGCCGGATGCCGCGCCCGAGCGGGGCGAGCCCTTCGCGGACGTGCTGCGCGACATCGACGAGGTCATCCTTCCCGGCCTCACGCACTGGCAGTCGCCCAACTTCTTCGCCTACTTCCCGGCGAACGCCTCCGGCCCCTCGATCCTCGGCGATCTCCTCGCCGCCGGCCTCGGCGTCCAGGGCATGATCTGGGCGACGAGTCCCGCCTGCACCGAGCTCGAGACCCATGTGCTCGACTGGCTGGTCGACCTGCTCGGGCTGCCGCAGGGGTTCCGCTCCGGCGCGGCCGGCGGCGGCGTGATTCAGGACAGCGCATCGAGTAGCACGCTCACGGCCCTCATCGCGGCCCGCGAGCGCGCGAGCGGTGGTGCCGCCAACCGCCATGGCGTCGGGCGGGGCTCGGGGCCGGGGGATGCGGCGGCGCGGCGGCTCACCGTCTACATCTCCCGGCACGCCCATTCCTCGGTCGAGAAGGGCGTGAAGATCGCGGGCCTGGGGCGCGACAACCTGCGGCTCGTCGAGGTCGACGGCAGCCACGCCATGGACCCGGCCGCGCTCGAGGCGGCCATCGCGGCCGATCGCGCCGCCGGCGCCGTGCCCGCGATGGTGTGCGCGACCGTGGGCACCACCTCCTCCGGCGCCGTCGATCCGCTGCGGCCCATCGGCGAGATCTGCCGCCGCGCGGGCGTCTGGCTCCACGTCGACGCAGCCCACGCGGGCAGCGCCACCATCTGCCCCGAGCACCGCGGCCTCATCGACGGGGTCGAGCTGGCGGACAGCTACACCTTCAACCCGCACAAGTGGCTGCTCACCAACTTCGACTGTAGCTGCTTCTGGGTCGCCGACCGGGCCGCGCTGATCGACGCCCTGAGCGTGCTTCCGGAATATCTGCGCAACCGGGCGACGGACTCGGGCGCGGTCATCGACTACCGCGACTGGCAGGTGCCGCTCGGCCGCCGCTTCCGGGCGCTGAAGCTCTGGTTCGTGATCCGCCACTACGGGGCCGAGGGTCTGCGCGCCCACGTCAGGCACTGCGTCGCGCTTGCCGCGTGGTTCGCCGCGCAGGTGGAGGAGAGCGCGGAATTCGAGCTGGCCGCGCCGGTCTCGGTCGGGCTGGTGTGCTTCCGCCACCGGGCGGGCGACGCGCTCACCGAGGCGCTGATGAACCGGCTCAACGAGACCGGCGCGCTCTACCTCACCCACACGCGGCTCGACGACCGGCTCGTCCTGCGCCTCGCCGTCGGCGCGCCCGCGACCCGCCGCGCGCATGTCGAGGCGGCCTGGACCCGCATCGTCGAGACGGCCGAGGCGCTTGCCGAAGAGACGCGGAGCGCGTAAGCCGCGCGTCACCTCATGCCGATCTGCGATCTGACCGAGATGAGCGGCCTGCTGGCGCCGGGCGCACGCCTGATGGGGCTCGATCTCGGCGCGAAGACCATCGGCATCGCCATCTCCGACGCGACCCGCACCATCGCGACGGCACGCACCACGCTCAGGCGGACCAGGCTCTCGCGTGACATCGAGACGCTGCGCGCGCTGATTGCGGAGGAGGGGATCGGCGGCATCGTGGTGGGGCTCCCGGTCAACATGGACGGGAGCGAGGGGCCGCGCGCGCAGTCCGCCCGCGACGTGGCCGGGCGGCTGGCGGACGCGCTGGCGCCGCCCGTCGCGCTTTGGGACGAGCGCTGGTCGACGGTCGCCGCCGAGCGCTCCCTGCTCGCCGCCGATCTCTCGCGCCGCAAGCGCGCGCGGGTCGTGGATCAGGTGGCGGCCGCCTACATCCTGCAGGGCGCGCTCGACCGCCTGCGCGCGGGTTAGGGCATTGTCCAGGCGGAAGCGGTCGTGCCCGGTTGGCGCTGGGCTGCCGTCTCGCTAGCGGCGCGGGCCGGATTGCCCCCACCCCGGCCCTCTCCTCCCCCGTGGAGGCTCGTCGCGCAATTCGGAGAAGTCTCGTGGCGGATTGCTGGATCGAGCACGAGTCGAAACGGTTTGACGGGGGATAGCGTCGAAATCAATCCAGTTTTTCCGAGTCTTCCAATATAAGTCGAAGCTCGTTTCCGGCAGTTTCGATATCGCTGGAGATGCCGCGGCTCACCTTGTTCATATCCCCGTTTCTCAAGGCGTCGACGATATGCTTGTGCCAGTAATTGCTGTTGCGAAGATAGTCAGACCCTTGGAACAGTCTGTTGAAGAAGGGCGCGACCTGCACCCAAAGGTCTCGGATCATGTCCAGTAACAACGGCGAATTGGCCCTTTCATAAATGAAAAAATGAAATTGCTCGTTCTGTATCGTGTAATCCGCACTGTTCAAATTATCGATGGACCGATCCATTTGTTCGACCAATGACGTCAGGATTTGCATTTCCTGCTTTGTAATATTGGGGCAGGCGAGTTCGGCCGCCATGGGCTCCAGAGCGCAGCGAATTCGACGAACCTCTTCGAAGCGTGCCGTCGACAGGACCGGAACCTTGAACGACTTGTTCGGCTGAAGCTCCAGAGCGTTCTCGGCCACGAGACGTTGCAGTGCCTCGCGAACCGGCGTCGCCGAAATGCCGTATTCGGCCGCGAGGCTCCTGATCCGCAGTATCTCTCCCGGCTCGAAGCGGGCGGAGATCAGTCCGGACCGGACCTTTTCGTAAGCCTTTTCAGCGAGCGTGGTGTGTTCGATTCTCTCTTCCATACGGAGTGCTCCTGAAATCGCTGCCTCCCACCCCAGCCAGTCCCGTCGCTACGGCTTCGACTCTTCCCTTTGATGGAATAATCGGCAATCGCCTCAATTAAATTGCGTGTACGACGTCTCGGCTGACCCTGAGGCCGTCGCCTGCGAAGGGATTGGACGTCGCGTCGATCGGCTGGGCGCATCGCCATGACATCGAGCCCGCGCCAGGCGGCATCGCCCAGGCCGTGCCGGGTCTTTGCGTCACCATGGAAGCGCTCAAAGCGCCGGCGAAGATGTCGGTGCCGTGGCCGATCATGCTCGCTCCCGTGCGCGCCGGCGCCGCATGGCAGATCCGGATGGTCATCGTCGATCGCCACCGTCCGGTTGAAGCGTCTCATGGACCGGCCCAGTCACCTTCAGGCTCTTTCTACAGCCCGGGACGACATGCGCAAATCCGCGCTTGCCGAGGCTCTGCATAAAATATATCATATATCTTCTAGTGAGCAGGCGCGACGGAGCCGGGGGGCGATCCGATTCGTCGATCCGAGGAGGCCGGCTGTTGCAAAGGACGCGCCGAGTGATTGTAATACTCTATGTCGCGATAGAGACCGGCCGCACGAGCGGGGTTGCTGGGATCGGGAGCCCGGCCAGCGGGAATCGGCGTGCGGCAGGAGGACGGAATGCGGCGATGGGAGGCACGATGAGCAGCGATATTGCCGTCGACCTGATCAACGTCACCAAGCGCTTCGGGCGGGACATCCTCGCCGTCGACGAGATGACGCTCCACATCGCGCAGGGCGAGTACATCTCCTTCATCGGCCCGTCGGGCTGCGGCAAGACCACGACGCTCCGCATGATCTCGGGCTTCGAGGAGCCCACCGCTGGCCAGATCCTGATCGCGGGCCGGGACTGCACCCACCTCGAGCCGCACGAGCGCAACACCGCCATGGTGTTCCAGCACTTCGCGCTGTTCCCGCACATGTCGGTGGCGCAGAACGTCGAGTTCGGCCTGCGCATGCGCAGCGTGTCGTCGGCCGAGCGCAGCCGGCGCGCGCTGGAGATGCTGCGGGCCGTGGACATCGACGACCTGGCCGACCGCGCGATCCAGCAGCTCTCCGGCGGCCAGCAGCAGCGCGTGGGCCTTGCGCGGGCGCTGGTCACGCGGCCCGACGTGCTCCTGCTCGACGAGCCGCTGGGCTCGCTCGACGCGAACCTGCGGCTCCGCATGCAGCGGGAGCTGCGCCGCCTGAACACCGATTTCGGCGTCGCCTTCGTGCATGTCACCCACACCCAGACGGAAGCCTTCGCGGTCTCCGACCGGGTGGTCATCATGAATATGGGCCGGATCGAGCAGATCGGCCCGCCGGAGGAGGTGACGCACCGCCCGAAGAACCTGTTCGTCGCCCAGTTCGTGGGCAAGAACAACATCCTGGCGGGCGAGATCACCGGCGTGGAGGGGGGCATCGCCACCGTCGCCAGCCCGGCCGGTACCTTCCGCGCGCGCATCGGCGAGGACGCGCCTGCGCGCAAGGATTGCCACGTGGTGGTGCGGGCGAGCCTCACCAACCTGCTGACCAACGGCGAGACGCCCGACAACACGGTGGAGGGCGAGGTGTCGTTCTCCATCTTCGAGACCTCGCAGATCGAGTTCAACGTCGACCTGCCGAGCGGCGATTCGCTCCGCGTCGACGAGCACGAGCCGCCGGCGGCGATCGCCGCGCTCAAGCGCGGCGACAGGGTGAGGGTGGGCTGGAACACCGACGATGCGCTGGTGGTCTTCGAGTGAGGGCGCGGACCCCACCGCCATTGGGGCGCAGGCAGCCATGACCGGCGGGGCGACGGCCAGGTGACGGACATCGCGCAAACGCCGGTCCCGGCCCTTTCGTCCGGGATGACGCTCACCCGGAAGCGCGCGCGCCAGGCGCTCCTGCTGGTCGCCGCGCCGACCGTCCTGATGGCGCTCTTCTGCGGCATCCCGCTGGTCTCGGTCGTGGTCTTCAGCTTCTACAAGCCGTGGGCCTACGGCATGAAGCCGGGCTTCGTGCTCGACAACTACATCGAGTTCTTCACCACCGCGACCTACCTGCAGACCCTGGGCTTCACCTTCCTCATCGCGATCATCGTGCTGCCGCTGATGGTGCTGCTCTGCTATCCGGTGGCCTACTACGTCTGCTTCTTCGTGAAGAGCGAGCGGCTCAAGCTCTACATCCTGCTTCTCTGCATCGTGCCGTTTTGGACCAGCGCGCTGATCCGCATGGTGGCGTGGCTGCCGCTGCTCGGGCGCAAGGGGCTGATCAACCAGATCCTGATGGGGATCGGCATCATCGACGAGCCCGCCGAGATCCTGCTCTACAGCGAACCCAGCATGGTGTTCTCCATGGCGATCATCTGGTCGGTCTTCATGATCGGCCCGATCTACTTCTCCATGGCGAAGATCGACCGCCAGGTGATCGAGGCGGCGCGCGACCTCGGCGCCTCGGCCTGGA
>WTGU01000031.1:0-4563 GCA_011523425.1 Alphaproteobacteria bacterium | reverse complement strand
AAGATCGACCGCCAGGTGATCGAGGCGGCGCGCGACCTCGGCGCCTCGGCCTGGACCACCTTCTGGAAGATCATCGTGCCGCTGACCAAGCCGGGGCTCGCCACCGGCATCCTCTTCGTCTTCGTCGTGATGATGGGCGAGTTCGCGATCCAGAAGTTCATCGGCGGCGGCAAGACGACCATGCTGGCCAACGTGCTGATCCAGCAGCAGGGCCTCCTGCAGTGGCCCGCGGCATCGGCCGTGGCGGTGGTCATGGTGCTGGTCTCGATTCCGGTGATCGTGCTGATCTTCCAGTTCGTCAATCTGCGGCGGGAGCTCTGAGCCATGCCGGAGCCGACGAGCTATCACGTCGCCAAGTTCGGCTGGGTCAAGATCGTGCTCGCGGTCTACGTGGTGCTCTTCGTGCTGATGCTCTACGGGCCCTTCATCGTCATGGTGATCCTCTCCTTCCAGGGCGAGGACGGCGGGCCGACCTTCCCCATGCAGGGGACGAGCATTTTCTGGTACGAGCGGCTCTTCAACCCGTCCGGCACGGCGCGGGACATCGGCGAGTATGTGGGCGACTTCGGCAATGCGGGGTTGCGCTCGCTGGTGCTGGCGCTGCTCGTCATGTGCATCTCGACGGTGCTCGCCACCATGGCGGCGCAGGCGATGCGCGCGCGCTTCCTGGGCGCGGGGCCGATCTTCTACCTCTACCTCGTCGGCATCATGATCCCGGGCGTCACGGTGGGTCTGGGCCACGCGCTGTTCTGGCAGGGCATCGGCATCGACAAGCACTGGCTGGGCACCACGCTGCCGGTCCACATCCTCTGGACCTTCCCGTTCTGCTTCATCGTGATGCTGACTGTGTTCAACCGCTTCGACCGCTCGACGGAGGAGGCGGCGATGTGCCTCGGCGCCAATAGCTGGCGCACCTTCTGGCACATCACGCTGCCCATCATGAAGCCGGGGATCATGGCGTCGGCGCTCTTCGGCTTCACGCTGTCGTTCGACGAGTTCGCCCGCACGGTGCTCGTGGCCGGATCGCAGAACACGCTGCCCTTGGACGTGCTGGGCGCGACCACGATCCGCATCACGCCGCGCATCTTCGCCGTCGGCGTCATCATCACACTCATCTCGTTCGCGGTGATCGGAATCTTCGGCTACCTGATGACCGCGAGCCGTTACCGGCCGCGCTTCACCGGCCAGGAGGAGCATCAGGTTTAGACCGCCGGCCGGGCGCCGCCCGGACGGCCCGAACAGGCAACGGAGACTTCAGAGGGAGGAGACCATGGACAGCAAACATCTCGAGAAGAAGTACGAGCATCTGTCCGACAGGATGGACCTTCACACCGCCATGGCCGCCGAGGAGAAGGCGATCAAGCGTTTCCGCGACGCCGAGGCGGAGGAGCAGGACGGCGGAGGAATCGACCGCCGCACCTTCCTCGCCGCGGCCGGCGTCACCGCCGCCGCCGCCGGCACCATGCTCGGCACCGGCGCAGCGCGTGCCGGCCTTGCGGAGCGCGTGGCCGGCATCACCCAGGACGACCCGATGCAGACCATCGGCCTCGGCGTCTCGGTGCAGGAGCGCTTCTTCAACCGGTTCAAGGAGGATACCGGCCTCGACGTGACCGGGACGGTGGCCGGTCTGAGCGAGATGATCACCAAGTTCATCACCGGCGGCAACAGCACCTACTCGATGATCGAGACCAACGCCTACCGCCAGCCGGCGCTGCGCGAGGCCGAGGTGATCGTGCCGATCCCGGCCGAGAAGATCACCAACTGGGAGTTCGCCGATTCGCTCTACACCCAGCCGGGCCATATCGGCGCCGACGATGTCACCGGGTGGCCCTCCAACATCGTCTACTGGGACGAGAACAAGGACTCCTTCTACGGGGTGCCGCAGTTCTACAACATGGACGCGCTCGGCGTGCTGCCGCACAAGTTCGCGCCCACCCAGCCGGACTTCGCGATCCCCGATTCGCTCGGGCTGCTCTACACCGGCAAGTGGCGCGACGTGGACGCGACCGGCAAGACCTCGATCCAGAACGACGAGCTGATGGGGCCGCCGCGCGCCTACAGCTTCCTCTGGAAGAACGGGATCATGGACCCGCCCAAGGTCGGCAACTCCGACATGGAGCCCGACGAGGTGAAGGGTGTGGTGGACTACCTCATCGCCGCCAAGAACGACGGCGTGTTCCGCCTCATCTGGAACAACTACGGCGAGGCCGTGAACCTGCTCGCCTCCGAGGAGGTGTGGGGCATGGATTGCTGGAACCCGGTGGTCGAGGACGTGAAGAAGCGCGGCATCCCGTGCTGGTACGTCGACGTCTTCGAAGGCACCGCCGCCTGGGTCCACACCATGTGTCTCTCGAGCGAGGCGCCCGAGCCCGAGGTCGCCATGGCCTACATGGACTGGTGCCTCGACGGCTGGTGGGGCTCGGCGGTCGCGCCGCAAGGCTACTACTCGCCCTGCCCCGACCCGGTGCTCAACTTCCTGACCGTGGAGGACTACCGCCGCTGGTACATGGGCAAGGACCGCGATACCGGCCCGAAGACCCGGCGACAGTCCAACATCGCGTTCTGGATGGTGTGGCCGACGCATGTGACCAGCTACATCAAGGAGTGGAACCGCTTCAGCGCGGCCTGATCCGCTCCCGTTCGACAAGGCGCGGCGCGGCTGGGACCATCCGGTCGCGCCGCCGCCATCGCCGTTGACCGCCGCTCGCTGGCGCGGATGATCGTCCCATGGCGCTCGAGCGGCCCAAGTCCATCAAGACCGGAGCCGACGCCCGCGAGGCGTTGATGGCGGGGTTCGCCCGCACCGCATGGCTTGCGGGCCTCACCCTCGGCCCGCACGGTGGCCGCGTGGTGCTGGAGCGCGCGGACGACTACCCCGAGATGACGCGGGACGGGTTCACCGCGATCAGGGACCTGGAGGACGACGACCGCTTCGCGACCCTCGGCACCGAGCTGATCAAGGCCTGCATCAAGAAGACCCGGGATGCCGTGGGCGACGGCTCCACCACCACGGCGCTGCTGGCGGGCGCCTTCGCCGAGGCTGGGCTTCGGCTGGTGGCGGCGGGGAACGATCCGTCCTCGGTGCGGCGCCGCTTCGACGGGCTCGCGCAGGAGGCGCTTGCCGCGCTCACGCGGCAGAGCGCCCCGGTCGCGGGCCGCGCGATGCTGGCGCAGCTCGCCGGCATCGCCGCCGACGGCGACGACGAGATCGCGGGCCTCGTGGCCGAGGCGGTGGAGCGTCTCGGGCCCGAGGGCGTGATCAGCGTCTCCTACCATCAGGGCGTGGACACGACGATCGACTACATGAGCGGCATGGCCTTCGATCACGGCCTGCTGTCGCGCAACTTCCTGCTCAAGGCCGGCGAGACGGAAGTCGCACTGGACAAGCCGCACCTCCTCATGTGCCAGGGCGAGCTGACCGAGGCGGCCCAGGTCGTGCCGGCGCTGGAGGCGGCGCGGGCGGGCGGCCGCAGCCTGCTGGTGCTGGCGCAGGACGTTTCAGACCAGGCGCTGGCGGCGCTGCTCACCAACCATCGCGAGGGCACGGTCCGCTGCGCGGCGGCGAAGGGGCCGGAATCCGGCATCTATCGCCACGCGGCCACCGATGACGTGGCGGTGCTCACGGGCGGGCGGATGGTCGGTGAGGAGACGGGCCTTTCGCCGGAGAAGATCGACGCCGCCGCGCTCGGCACCGCTAAGCGGGCGGTCGTGGACGGGGTCTCCACCACGATCTTCGGCGGCAGCGGCGAACCGCACGCCGTGGAACGTCGCGCCGAGCAGATTCGCGACGCCATCGAGCACGAACGAAAGAGCTACGACCGGGGCAAGTACGAGGCCCGCCTCGCCCGGCTGGTCTCGGGCGTCGCCAACATCCGGGTCGGCGGCGTCACCGAGAGCGCCTGGAAGGCGCGCTACAAGGCTTGCGAGAACGCGCTGAACACCGCGCGCGCCGCCGCGGCCGACGGTGTGGTGCCGGGCGGCGGCGTGGCGCTCGCGCGCGCCGCCTTCGCTCTGGAGGATGGCGCGGACGGGTCGGGAGAGCCCGAGCGCCGCGCCTTCGCCCGCGCGCTCGGCATGCCGTTCCGCCGCATCGCCGGCGCCGCCGGCTGCGAGCCCTCGCTCGCCCTCGAAGCGCTGAGGAGCGCAGGCACGGAGATCGGCTTCGACGCGCGCACGGGCGGCTTCCGCCCCTGGCGGGAGGCAGGCGTGGTCGATGCGACACGCGTGACGGCGACGGCGCTCACCAATGCGGCCGTCACCGCGGGTCAGCTCCTCTCCACCGGCTGCGTCGTCGCACTCGCCCGCCGTCCCGACGCGGTGTAGAGCGTATCCGTCTTTGACGGATACGCGACAGGCCGAACGACTCCCACCTCCCCTTGTCCCCCTCCTCCCAGGAGGAGGGGGAACGAAAGCGGCGCGAGCCTTGTCTCCCTCTCCTCCCCGCTGGGGAGGAGAGGGCCGGGGAGAGGTGGGGGAGTCTAGACCCCGCACGAGCCATCCAACTTCATCGTCATGCCCGGACTCGTTACAGCCGAGACCGACACGCGCTTGTGGTCGATATCT
>WTGU01000008.1 GCA_011523425.1 Alphaproteobacteria bacterium | reverse complement strand
GTGGACATCGACCAGTCGCCCATCGGCCGCACGCCGCGCTCCAACCCGGCCACCTATACCGGCGCCTTCGGCCCGATCCGCGAGTGGTACGCCGGGCTGCCGGAGGCCAAGGCGCGGGGCTACAAGCCGGGCCGCTTCTCCTTCAACGTCAAGGGCGGGCGCTGCGAGGCCTGCCAGGGCGACGGCCTCATCAAGATCGAGATGCACTTCCTGCCGGACATCTACGTCCAGTGCGAGGAGTGCAAGGGCCGGCGCTACAACCGAGAGACCCTGGAAATCCTCTACCGCGGCCAGTCGATCGCGGACGTGCTGGCGATGACGGTGGACGATGGCGCCGCCTTCTTCAAGGCGGTGCCCGCGATCCGCCAGAAGCTCGAGACCCTTCAGCGGGTCGGCCTCGGCTACATCCAGGTGGGCCAGCAGGCGACGACGCTCTCCGGCGGCGAGGCGCAGCGGGTCAAGCTCGCCAAGGAGCTCTCGCGCCGCGCCACCGGGCGGACCCTCTACATCCTCGACGAGCCCACCACCGGCCTTCACTTCCACGACGTGCGCAAGCTGCTCGAGGTGCTGCACGCGCTGGTGGACAGCGGCAACACGGTGGTGATCATCGAGCACAACCTGGAGGTCATCAAGACGGCCGACAGGATCGTCGATCTCGGCCCGGAGGGCGGCGACGGCGGCGGCCGCGTGGTCGCCGACGGCACGCCCGCCGAGGTCGCCGCCGTGGCCGAGAGCTACACCGGGCAGTTCCTGCGCCGTGCGCTTGGGCTCGCGCCGGCGCGCCAGGCAGCCCGCCGCGGGCGTCGCCCTCGGCGCCCCCGGCGCAAGGTGGCCTGAGGCCGGCGGCGGACGACGGAGAGCCCACGGGTGGCGGGGCCGATCCGGATCATCGGCGGCGGGCTGGCCGGCTGCGAGGCGGCATGGCAGATCGCGCGCCAGGGCGCGTCCGTCGAGCTCTGGGAGATGCGGCCCGCGCGCGCCACCGAGGCGCATGTCAGCGACCGGCTGGCCGAGCTGGTGTGCTCCAACTCGTTCCGCTCCGACGACGCCGAGACCAACGCCGTCGGGCTCCTGCACGAGGAGATGCGGCGTGCGGGATCACTCGTCATGGCGGCAGCCGACCGCAACAAGGTGCCTGCGGGCCAGGCGCTGGCGGTGGACCGCACGGGCTTCGCCGAGGCCGTCCAGCAGGCGATCGAGGAAGAGCCCGCCATCCGCGTGCGCCGGGAGGAAGTGTCCGGCCTGCCCGATGCGGCCGCCGGCCCGGCCATCGTCGCCACAGGCCCCCTCACCGCGCCGGCGCTCAGCCAGGCCATCCTCGCGACCACTGGCGAGGACCACCTCGCCTTCTTCGACGCTCTCGCGCCGATCGTCCATCGCGACAGCATCGATTTCAGTCGCGCCTGGTTCCAGTCGCGCTACGACAAGGAAGGGCCCGGCGGCGACCGCGCCGCCTACATCAACTGCCCGCTCGACCGCGCGCGCTACGACGCCTTCGTCGATGCGCTGCTGGCCGCCGACACGATCCCCTTCAGGGACTGGGAGCGCGACACCCCCTACTTCGAAGGCTGCCTGCCCATCGAGGTGATGGCGGGGCGCGGGCGCGAGACGCTGCGCTTCGGCCCGATGAAGCCCGTGGGCCTGACCGACCCCGCCACCGGCACCCGCCCTCACGCGGTGGTCCAGCTCCGCCAAGACAACGCGCTCGGCACCCTCTTCAACATGGTGGGCTTCCAGACCAAGCTTACCCACGGCGCCCAGAAGCGGGTGTTCCGCCTCATACCGGGGCTCGAGGAGGCGCGCTTCGCGCGGCTCGGCGGCATCCACCGCAACACCTTCATCAACAGCCCGGCGCTGCTGGACGACGAGCTCAGGCTGCGCCGGGCGCCGCACCTCCGCTTCGCCGGCCAGATCACCGGCGTCGAGGGCTACGTCGAGAGCGCGGCCATCGGCCTGCTCGCGGGCCGCTTCGCCGCGTCGGAGCGCGCAGGCGCCGATGCCTGCCCGCCGCCCGCGACCACGGCGTTCGGCGCGCTGCTGAGCCACATCACCGGCGGGCATCTCGGCGCGGGCAGCACCTTCCAGCCGATGAACGTGAACTTCGGCCTGTTCCCGCCCGTCGCCGGCCGGCTGCCCAAGCGGGCGCGCAAGGCCGCGATGGTCGCGCGCGCCCGTGCCGATCTCAGCCGCTGGCTGGAAGGCAATCGCGCCGCGGCCGCGTAGGCACCGGGCGGAGGCGTGAACCGCTCCCGGCCACAGGCTAGTAGCGGAGAAAAAGCGCGCCCGCCAGCATCGCCGCCTGCTTGCGGAGCAGGCTTGCGTCGAGGCGCGGATCGCGCGGGTCCCAGCCGGCGGCCCGCAGCCGGGCGAGGTAGAGATCGGCAAGCCGTGCGATCAAGAGCGGGCCGCGGCCCTGCCGGGGCACCGCGCGCCGCGCCTCCCGTGCCGCGCCGAGCAGGCCTTCGGCGCGACGTCCTACCGGCCCGGCTGCGCCGGCGAGGCGCCCGAACGCCCGGCCCGCCAGCACGTCCTCCACGGCGACACCTGCATCGGCCAGCAGCGCCGCCGGCAGCATGCAGCGACCCCGGGCCGCGGCGCGGGGGGCGGCGCGGAGCGTACCGACCAGCGCCCAGGCAGTGCCGACCTGACGGCCGGCCTCCAGCGCCGGTGCGGCAGTCACGCCGCACGCCTGCTGCATGAGCGTCGTCAGCGCGCCGCCGCTCGCGGCAGCGTAGCGCTCCAGCGCCGCCAGGTCGGGGGGGACATCGGGCTCCAGGTCCGCCTCCCGCGCATCCAGCAGGCGATCGAAGGCGTCACGGTCGAGGCCGTGCGCGCGGATCGCGTCGGCCAGCGGCAGCGCCACCTCGTGGCGGCGGGGCACTTCGCCGACGTGGATCGCCTCCAGGGCCTCGCGCCACCACTGCAGCCGGATACGCCCCAGCATCGGCTCGCTCACCGCCTCGGGAATGCGCGCGATCTCGTGATTGAAGGCGATCAGCGCGAACAGCGCCTCGCGCCGACCGGCAGGCGCGAACAGGGCTGAGAGATAGCGGTCGTAGTCGGCCGCGCGCGCGAGCGCACCAACGGGCGAGAGCGGCGGAGCCATTCAGGCGCCTTCCGGTGCCGCCCTGCGTTTGCCAGCGGCCTCCCCTCCCCTATACATGGACGCGCCCAGGGGACCGCCGGGAGGGATGCGAGGGAGCATGGCGACCGTTCACGTGATCGGCGCCGGCATCGCCGGGCTTTCCTGCGCCGTCGAGCTGGTGAAGGCGGGGCAGCGCGTTGTCCTCTGGGAAGCGGCGGCCCAGGCCGGCGGGCGCTGCCGCTCGTTCCACGACGCCACCCTGGACCGGACGATCGACAATGGCAACCACCTGATCCTGGGCGCCAATCCCGCGGTCTTCGCCTACCTGGAGACGATCGGCGCGCGCGACGGTCTCGTGGGGCAGACGCGTGCGGCCTTTCCCTTCGTCGACCTGCGCTCGGGCGAGCGCTGGACGGTGCGCCCCAATGCCGGGCCCGTGCCCTGGTGGATCATGGCGCCGGGCCGCCGCGTGCCGGGCAGCCGCGTGCGGCACTACCTGGCCGGCCTCGCGCTCGCACGCGCCCGGTCCGGCGACACCGCCGCCAGCCGACTCGCCGGCAGCGGCCCGCTGCTGGAGCGGTTGTGGGAGCCGTTCACCGTGGCGGTTCTCAACGCCGCGCCCGACGAGGCCGCCGCCAGCCTGCTCTGGCCGGTTCTGCGCCTCACCTTCGGCCGGGGCGAGGCGGCCTGCCGCGCCTATCTCACCCGAAACGGACTCGGGCCCGACCTGGTGGCGCCGGCGCTGCGCTACATCGAGCGCGGGCGCGGGCGCGTGAACCTCAACCGCCGGCTCCGCTCCATCGCTCGCGACGGGCACCGGGTGACGGGTCTCGATATCGCCGGTGCCGGCGATGGCGCCGCGTTCGAGGCCGGCGACGTCGCGGTGCTCGCGGTGACGCCCCAGGTTTGCGCCCAGCTCCTGCCCGAAGTCCCGGCGCCGCTGGAGACCCGACCCATCGTCAACGCCCACTTCCGCCTCGACCGGCCGGTGCCGATGCCGGGGGGCAGCATGATCCTCGGTGTGATCGGCGGAACGGCGCAGTGGATCTTCGCCCGCGGCGACATCGCCTCGGTCACGGTCAGCGCCGCCGGCGACCTCGTGGACCGCCCGGCAGACGAGATCGCCCGGGATATCTGGTCGGATGTCTCCCGCGCGCTCGACTACCGGCCGCCGGCCCCGCCGCCCTGCCGCATCGTGAAGGAGAAGCGCGCGACCTTCGCCCAGATCCCCTCGGCGCTGCCGCTGCGGCCTCCTGCCGAGACCCCGCTGCGCAATCTCTTCCTCGCCGGCGACTGGACCGCGACGGGACTGCCCGCCACGATCGAGGGCGCCGTCCGCTCCGGCGTCACCGCGGCAGGGCACGCGCTCCGCGCGCTCGCGGCTCCCTGATAGCTGGATTCGCCCCGCCCGCCGCCGGCGAAACCCGGCGGCGGATGGAGCGGCGCGACTCGCGGCCTCAGTAGACGTTCTGCGCCGAGACCATGGCGTAGAGCATGGGGATGGAGAGCATCGTGTTGGTGCGCGACGCCAGCATGGCATAGCGCGCGGACCGCGCCTTGCGGTCCGCTTCGACCTCGACGATTCCCAGCGCGCGTTTCTGGTTCGGCCAGATGATGAGCCAGACGTTCGCCATCATGATGATGCCGAGCCACATCCCGATGCCGATGGCGGAGTGCCTCAGCACGTACCCGTCGGTCGCGGCGCCGAGGATGCCGAAGGTGATGGCATCGGAGAAATACTCGTTCATCAGCGCGAGCACGATGCCGGTCGCGACCGTGAAGAGCGCCGCCCAACGGAACCAGAAGAGCGCCGCCGGCGCGATCACCTTGCCGATCGCGGGCTTCTGCTCGTCCGGGATCTTCGGCATGTTCGGAATCTGGACGAAGTTGAAGTACCAGAGCAGCCCGATCCACATCACGCCCGCGAGGACATGGGTCCAGCGGAAGAAGAACTGCCACCAAGCGTAGTCGACTAAGGGAATATCCATCGCCTCGCCCCCTCGGTCAGCTTATGCCGTAGAGAATGGCGACGATGATCACGGTGAGGATGACCCCCATGATCACGGTCTGGGTGAGCGATGTCAGCGGGTTGGTCATGTCGTGTGCCCCCCTGCAATCACGAATCGCAAGTGACTAGCATAGTGACCCGACGGGCGGTTGCAATCGCCGCCGGCGAGGCGCGGCCTAGTTTGTCGTTCTGCGCGCCGCTCGGGCGCCGCGCAGCGCGGCAGCCTGTTGATTTCTCGCATGCCGGACGTATCAATACCGGACGCCGAACCACGGGCCCGAAGCCATGACGGACATGAGACGCTTCATCGAGCGAATGCCGAAGGCCGAGCTGCACGTCCACGTGGAGGGGACGCTCGAGCCGGAGCTGAAGTTCGACCTCGCCCGGCGCAACGGCATCGAGCTGCCGTACCGATCGGTCGAGGAGATGCGGGCCGGCTACGACTTCGACGATCTGCCGTCGTTCCTCGAGGCCTACTACGAAGGCATGAGCGTCCTGCTGACCGAGCAGGATTTTTGCGCGCTCACGACCGCCTACCTGACCAAGGCGCATTCCCAGAACGTGCTCTACGCCGAGATGTTCTTCGACCCCCAGGCGCACACCACGCGCGGCATCGCCTACGACACGGTCATTCGCGGAATTCGCCGGGCTCAGGAGGATGCGCGGAGCCGGCTCGGCATCCGCAGCCAGCTCATCATGTGTTTCCTGCGAGACATGAGCGCCGACTCGGCGGCAGAGGCGCTGGAACAGTCCCTGCCGTACAGGGAGTGGATCGTGGGCGTGGGGCTCGACTCCGACGAGAAGGGCAATCCGCCGATCAAGTTCAAGGCGGTGTTCGCCCGTGCGCGCGCCGAGGGCTTCCGGCTGACCATGCACTGCGACGTGGATCAGAAGAACTCGACCCGGCATATCCGGCAGACCCTCGACGACATCGGCGTCGAGCGAATCGACCATGGCGTCAACGCGCTCGAGGACGAGGAGCTCTGCAACGAGATCATGCGGAGGGGTCTGGCGCTCACGGTCTGCCCGATCTCCAACGACTGCGTCACCGGCAGCCTCAAGGCCCTGGAGATTCGGCGCATGCTGGAGATGGGCATGCGGGCGACCGTCAACTCCGACGATCCGGCCTATTTCGGGGGCTACGTGAACGAGAACCTCGTCGCGACCCAGGAAGCGGCCGACCTGAGCCGGGATCAGGTCGTCCGCCTGGTCGCCAACGCCTTCGAGGCAAGCTGGCTGCCGGCAGACGAGAAGCGTGCCCTGCGCGGCCGATTGGACAGCTACGTGGAGTCAGCGGTAGGCGCGTGAGCGCCGCGGCGCGCTCCTGACGGGTCGGCCGAAACGGAACGCTCAGCCCGTACTCGTCGGGAGCAGCGCCGCGGCGACGCGCCGGTCCTCGGCCATCAGCACGTTGTAGGTGCGGCAGGCCGCGCCGGTGTCCATGCTCTCGAGGGCGATGCTGCGGGCGCCGAGCGCCTTCCGCAACGCTGGCGGCGCCATCTCGAAGGTCGCGCCGCTGCCGATCAGCAGGATCTCGATGGGGGGTTCGGCCGCGAACATCGCATCCAGCGTCTCGATCGCGGCGGTTGCGATGTCCGATACCGCCCACGGCACCACGCCTTCGGGCCAGACGATGACCGGGCCGGCGTAGCGCTCGCCGTTGATCCTGAAGCCCTCGTCGCCGTAGCTCTCGATGACGTGCCGGCCCTCGGGGACGAGCGGCGTGATGTCCACGGGCGCGGGCTCAGCGCTTGCCGCGCCGGCGCCTGCGGCGGCGCTCCCGTGCCGAGCTCGCGCGACGCAGCCGCCGGGAGCCCGTGGTCGGCGGCGGCTCGTCGTCCCCGTCCTCAGGCGCGGCCTGCGTCGCTCCAGTCGCTTCGGCCTCTTCGTTCGCTCCAGCGGCCTCAGCCGCTTCAGCCGCCGCGACCGTCTCGGCGATGGAGGCGTCCGGCTCCGGCAGCGCAGGCGCCGCTCGCCGCGGCGCCGCGTCGGCCGCCGCCTCGTCCTCGAGCGCAGCCACCCGCTCCGCCTGGCCGACGGCCTTCTTCTGGCCGCCCCGCTGGGGCTGCACGTAGAGCAGCAGGGCGCCGGCGATGAAGACCGACGAATAGGTGCCGACGATCACGCCCCAGATCATCGCAAAGCTGAAGTCGCGGATGACCGCGCCGCCGAAGATGAGCAGCGCCAGCAGCGCCAGCAGAGTCGTCGCCGAGGTGATGACGGTGCGCGACAGCGTCTCGTTGACGCTCTGGTTGAGCAGCGCGAGCAGCGACATGGTCTTGTACTTGCGCAGGTTCTCGCGCACGCGGTCGTAGACGACCACGGTATCGTTCATCGAGTAGCCGACGATGAGCAGAATCGCGGCGACGATGGGCAGATTGAATTCGAGTCCGAGCGCCGCGAAGACTCCGAGCGAGAGCACCACGTCGTGGATGAGCGCGATCACCGCGCCGATGGCGAAGGGCAGCTCGAACCGGAACCAGATGTAGACCAGCATCAGGAAGACGGAGACCACGACCGCGATGATGCCGGCCTGGATCAACTCGGCGCCGACCTTGGGCCCCACGGTCTCGACCCGGCGGTAGTTGAGCGTGTCGCCGTAGTTGGCGCTGAGCGCGTCGCGCACGGTGGCGACCGCCGCCTGCTGCGCCGTGGCGTCGCCGGGCTGGCGCTCGATGCGGATCAGCACCTCGGTGGGCGAGCCGAATTCCTGCAGCGCGATCTCACCGAGGCCGAGGCCGGTCAGCGCGCTCCGCATCTGCCCGATGTCGGCCTCCCGCTCCGTGCCCACCTCGATCAGGATGCCGCCGGCGAAATCGATGCCGAAGTTGAGGCCACGGCCGCCCAGCACCGCCACGGAAGCCACGGCGAGCACGACGGAGACGATGAAGAAGGTGCGGCGAAGCTTGAGGAACGGGATCGCCGTCTTGTCGGGGATGAGCCGGAATCGCCACATGACGCGGACCTAGTGCCCCAAGCCCCAAGAGAAGGTCGCGTTGGGCGAGCCTGTTGCACCGCGCGCTCTCTGCGTCATGGCCGGGCTTGTCCCGGCCATCCACGGACTCGCATCGCCCCAGCACCGCCGCGCCCGGCGACTCGCCCGACCGCGTGGATGCCCGGAACAAGTCCGGGCATGACGGGGGTGGGGAGCAGCCGGGCAGGAGCCGCGAGAGGTGCGAACCACGATCATGCGGACGTCGGTCCCATCAGCCTAGAGCGGCAACGCCGCCGGCCGCCGCTGCTTGAGCCAGGCGACCAGGATGATCCGGCTCACCAGCATGGCGGTGAACATCGAGGTGGCGATGCCGATGCCGAGCGTCACGGCGAAGCCCCGCACCGGGCCGGTGCCGATGATGAAGAGGATGATGGCGGCGATCAGCGTCGTCAGGTTCGAGTCGATGATGGTCGTGAACGCGCGGCGGTAGCCGGCCTCCATGGCCGAGAAGGGTGCCCGCCCGGCGCGCGCCTCCTCGCGTATTCGTTCGAAGATCAGCACGTTGGCGTCGACGGCCATGCCGATGGTCAGCACGATGCCGGCGATGCCGGGCAGGGTCAGGGTCGCCTGCAGGAGCGAGAGCACGCCGAGCATGATGACCAGGTTGAGGACCAGCGCGAGATCGGCGACCAGGCCGAACAGGCCGTAGTAGATCGCCATGAACACGATCACCGCGGCCAGCCCGATGATGCAGGCGATCTTGCCGGCCTCGATGGAATCGGCGCCGAGGTCCGGCCCCACCGTACGCTCCTCCAGGATCTTCATGGGCGCCGGCAGCGCGCCTGCGCGCAGCAGCAGTGAGAGGTCGTTGGCCTCCTCCACGGTGAAGTTGCCGGTGATCTGCCCGGTGCCGCCGACGATAGGCTCGCGGATCACCGGCGCGCTGATCACGCGGCCGTCCAGCACGATGGCGAACGGCTTGCCGACGTTTTCCGTCGTCACGTCGCCGAACTTCCGCGCGCCGCTCGAATCGAAGCGGAAGCTGACCGCCCACTGCCCGGTCTGGTCGCGGGTCGTCGCCGCATCGACCAGCGAATCGCCGCTGACCATCACCCGCTTGCGGATGATGTAGAACACCTCCTCGCCGTTCTCGCCCACCTCGTCCGACGGCAGCCGCTGCGCGCCGCGCGGCACGCGCCCGCTGCGCCGGTCCTCGGCTGTCACGTTCTCGTCGAGCAGGTGAAAGGTGAGCTTCGCCGTCTTGCCCAGCAGGCGCTTGACCCGCTCCGGGTCGTCCACGCCGGGCAGCTGGACGAGGATGCGGTCTTCGCCCTGGCGCTGGATCGTGGGCTCGCGCACGCCGGTCTCGTCGATGCGGCGCCGGATGATCTCGATGGACTGATTCACCGCGGCGGCCCGGCGCCCCTCCACCGCCTCCTCGGTGAGCAGGATCTGGAAGCCGCCGCTGGAATCGCTGTCGATCTCGGCTTCGGGGTCGAGATCGTCCACCGCCTCGGTTGCGGCGTCGATCTGCGCGGGATCGATGAGCTGGAAGACGACGCGGTCCCGCGCCGCCTTCAGCCCGGTGTACTTGACGCCGGCGCGCCTGAGCTCGACACGCGTATCATCGACCAGCGTCGTGATCCGCTCGCGCAGGATGTCGGCAACCTGGACCTCGAGCAGCAGGTGGGAGCCCCCCTGGAGGTCGAGGCCGAGATTGACCTGGCTCGACGGCAGCCACGACGGGTAGGTGGCGAGCGAGTCCCGCCCGACCATGTTGGGTACGGCGAAGATGACCGCCGCGACGATGACCGCCGCGACGACGACGACTTGCCAGAGACGGGTGCGGAGCATGGGCTGCGCGGGAGCGAAGCGACCCGATCAGCGCCGGCGTCGATCCCGCTCGTCCTCCTCCTCGTCTTCCTCCTCGTCGAGGTCCTCGTAGTCCTCGTCGTCGTCCTCTTCGTCCTCGAGGGGCTCGTCCTCAGGCTCGTCCTCACGCTCTTCCTCGCGCTCGTCGAACTCGTCCTCGTCGTCGTCCTCGTCGTCGAGGTCCTCGTGGCGCGGAATGATCTCGGAGAGCATGTTGCGCCTGATCCGGACGCGCACGTCGGGCGCGATCTCCACGAGCAGGCTGTCGCCGCGGCCAACCTTGATGACATGTCCGACCAGGCCGCCGTTGGTCACGATGTCGTCGCCCCGGTTCACGTTCTGCAGCATCTCGCGGTGGGCCTTCTGCTTCCTCTGCTGCGGTCGAATCAGCAGGAAGTAGAACACCACGAAGATCAGGATGAGCGGCAGGATCGACATGAGCATGTCGCCGCCGCCGGCTTCGCCGCCCTCCCCGCCCTGCTGCATGGGCGGACAGCCGGCCAACGCGATCAGGACAAGCCCGAGCGCACCCGCCTTGGCGAGCGCACTCACCAACTTCGTCGCAACCATGGATTCGTACTCCTGGCCAGAAAAACGCCGCACGATAGGGCCAAACGCAGGTGCGGGCAACGAGTAAGCCGCATGAATATGCCGCGCGCGGGTCCCTGTGCTAGGGTCGCCGCGATTTTCCCACCAGCCGGAGCGGTCATGGCGGACTCGGAGTTGACGCCTCTCCTCGGGCGCGTCGCGGCAGCGCTGGAGCGACTCGCGCCGCAAGGCCCGGCAGACGCGCCGCTCGATTCGGCCGAGGGGTTCATCTGGCATGCGGACGGCGCACGCCTCGAGGCGGTGCACCGGATCAACCGGCTGGACATCTCGCTGCTCAAGGGCATCGACCGGGTGCGCGACATCCTGCTGGACAACACGCGGCGCTTCGCCCGCGGCCTGCCCGCCAACAATGCGCTGCTCTGGGGCGCGCGCGGCATGGGCAAGAGCTCCCTCATCAAGGCCGTGCACGGCGTGGTGGCGGCGGACTCGCCCGACGACCTCAAGCTGATCGAGATTCACCGCGAGGAGATCGCCAGCCTTCCGGTCCTGCTCGGGCGCCTGCGCGGCTCCGACAGGCGCTGCCTCCTCTTCTGCGACGACCTCTCCTTCGATTCCGAGGACACCACCTACAAGTCCCTCAAGGCGACGCTCGAGGGCGGCATCAGCGGCCGGCCCGACAACGTGCTGTTCTACGCCACCTCGAACCGCCGCCACCTGATGCCGCGCGACATGATCGACAACGAGCGCTCCACCGCCATCCATCCCGGCGAGGCGGTGGAGGAATCGGTCTCGCTCTCCGACCGCTTCGGCCTCTGGCTCGGCTTTCACCCCTGCGACCAGGCGACGTTCTTCGCCATGGTCGAGGGCTATGCCGACCATTTCGGCCTCGCCATCGAGCGCGACACGCTGCACGCCGAGGCGATCGAGTGGAGCATGACCCGCGGCGCCCGCTCGGGCAGGGTGGCCTGGCAGTTCGTGCAGGATCTCGCCGGGCGGCTCGGGGTCGGGCTGACGCCGGGCGGAGACGGCCCGGCCTGATCCGCTACTTGCGGGTGAGCAGGCGCAGGGGATCCTGCGGCTCGCCGTTGCGCCGGATCTCGAAATGGGACTGCGGCCGCGAGACCCGGCCCGTCCTGCCCGAACGCGAGATCACCTGGCCGCGCCGCACCTCGTCTCCCCTCTCCACCAGAAGCGTCTCGTTGTGGGCGTACGCCGTCATCCAGCCGTCGCCGTGGCGGATGAGCACGAGGTTTCCATACCCCCTGAGCTCGTTGCCGGCATAGGCCACCACGCCGCTCTGCGCGGCGCGGACATCGCTGCCGACCGGCACGGCGATGTTGATCCCGTCGTTGTGCATGCCGCCGGGCTTGGAGCCGAAGCCGGAGATCACCCGGCCCTCGATGGGCCAGAGGAACGAGTTGCGCGAGGGCGGGAGCGGCACGTCCCCCAAGCCTGCCCCGCGTTGCGGCGGCGGCAGGGCCGGCATCGGCGTCGCGCTGGCGAGCTGCACGGCGGGCTCGGCCGGAGAGGCGGGCGGCGCCGGAGGGAGCAGCACCGCGCGGTCCCCGGCCCCGCCGGCAGGCGACCCGGTCCCGAGCGGCGGCGAGCGGGCGGCCGGCGCGGCCGTTGGCAGTTCATCCAGCGAAGCGATGCGAATCCCGTCCTCGGGAGGCCCGTCGTCCAGCGACGCGACGCGAATCGCCGCCTCCGGACGCCGGCCGTTGAGCACGGCGGGACGATACCCGTCATCGGGAAGGCGCAGGCCCGTGCCCGCCAGCAGCCAGTAGGGATGGGTCAGCCCGTTGAGCGCGATGATCGCTTCCGCCGCCACGCCATGGCGGCGGGCGATGCCGATGACGGTGTCGCCGGGCTCGACCGTCACCAGCCGCCCGGGCCTTGCGCGCGGAAGCGGTGGGGCCGGGTCGTAAAGGGCCGCCTCCTCCTGCGGCGCCGCCCGCCGCACGAGCAGCTCGAGCGGTGCCGCTTTCGCCGGCGGGGCGGCGCCTGCGACGGCATCCGCCTCCTGCTCCGCGCTGCCGAAGCCGACCAGCCCCGGCGCACAGGCCGCGACAGACAGCAGGCCGGCGAGCAGGGCCACGCCCGCGAAGGTCCGGGCCGGGAGGGACAGGCGGATATCGCCGCTCATCCGATGACCTTCCGCAGCCATGACAGGGTCCGCCTGTGCGTGAGGTCCATGTGCAGCGGGGTGACGGCGACGTAGCCCTCGTCGATCGCGACCATGTCGGTGCCGCGCTGCCCGGCGCCGTCCTCGCGCGGGGTCGCGCCGATCCAGTAGTAGGGGGCGCCGCGCGGGTCGATGCGCTCCTCCAGCGTGTCGGCGATCTCGTGCAGACCCTGGCGCGCGACCCTGATCCCGCGCACGTCGCCAGGCGCGAGGTCGGGGAAGTTCACGTTGATGAGCACGCGCTCGGGCCAGCCGCTCCCGACCAGGGTGCGCAGGAGGCGGCCGCCCCATTGCTCGGCGGTCGCCCAGTGGTGCCTGCGCCCGACGCCGTAGGCCTGGCTGAACGCGATCGCCGGCGCGCCGAGCAGCGTCGCCTCCATCGCCGCGGCAATGGTGCCGGAATAGGTCACGTCCTCGCCGACATTGGGGCCGTCGTTGACGCCGGAGAGCACCAGATCGGGCGGGCTGTCGGCCATGATCTTGTTGAAGGCGAGGAAGACGCAGTCGGTGGGCGTGCCGTTGACCGCGTGCCGGCGCCTGGAGATGCGGCGAATGCGCAGCGGGCGATGCAGCGTGAGCGAGTGGGAGGCCGCGCTCTGCTGGGTCTCGGGCGCCACCGTCCACACGTCGTCGGAGAAGCCGCGCGCCACCCGCTCCAGCACCTTGATGCCGGGCGCCTCGATGCCGTCGTCGTTGCTGACGAGGATGCGCATCAGCCGATCGTCTCCAGGCCGCCGAGATAGGGGCGGAGCGCGTCGGGCACGGTCACGGCGCCGCCGTCGTCCTGATAGGTCTCGAGCACGGCGACGAGGGTCCGCCCCACCGCGAGCGCAGACCCGTTCAGCGTATGCACGAAGCGCGTCTGCTTCTCGCCGGCCTTGCGGCAGCGGGCGTTCATGCGCCGCGCCTGGAAGTCGCCGCAGTTGGAGCAGCTCGAGATTTCGCGGTAGCGCCCCTGCCCCGGCAGCCAGACCTCGATGTCGTAGGTCTTGCGCGCCGAGAAGCCCATGTCGCCCGCGCTCAGCACGACGACGCGGTAGGGGAGTTCGAGGCGCTTCAGCACCTCCTCGGCGCAGGCGGTCATGCGCTCGTGCTCGTCGTCGGAGTCCTCCGGCCGGGTCACGCTCACCAGCTCGACCTTGGAGAACTGGTGCTGGCGCAGCATGCCTCGCGTGTCCTTCCCGGCGGCGCCGGCCTCGGCGCGAAAGCAGGGGGTATAGGCCGTGAAGCGCAGCGGCAGCGCGTCTTCGCCAAGGATTTCGCCGGCAACGAGGTTGGTGAGCGGCATCTCGGCCGTCGGGATCAGCCAGTAACCGTCGGTGGTATGGAACAGGTCTTCCTCGAACTTCGGCAGGTTGCCGGTGCCGAAGGCGGCGGCATCGCGCACGAGCAGCGGCGGCGCCGTCTCGGTGTAGCCGAACTCGGCCGTGTGCATGTCGAGCATGAAGGCGGCGAGCGCGCGTTCGAGCCTGGCCAGCGCGCCGGAGAGCACGACGAAGCGCGAGCCCGAGAGCTTCGCCGCCCGCTCGAAGTCCATCAGGCCGAGGGCCTCGCCGATCTCGTAGTGCTGCCGCGCGCCGCCTTCGACACGGCGCGGCTCGCCCCAGCGCCTGATCTCCAGGTTGGCGCTCTCGTCGGCGCCGTCGGGCACGCCCTCGGCCGGCAGGTTGGGGAGGCCGGCAAGCAACTCGTCGAGCTCGTCGCCCAGCTCCTTTGCCTTGCGCTCAAGCACCTGGGTGCTGTCCCTCAACTCCGCGACCTCTGCAACGAGGGCGGCAGTGTCCTCGCCCCTGACACGCGCGGCACCGATCTCCTTCGACATGCGGTTGCGCGTGCTCTGGTGCTGCTGAACGGTGGTCAGGAGCTGGCGCCGGGCCGCATCGAGAGAGATTACATGTTGGGCAAGCGGTTCCAGGCCGCGCCGGGCGAGGCCAGCGTCGAAGGCCGTGCCGTTTTCGCGAATCCACCGGGCGCTGAACATGACGGCGCGCCTTGTAGCCCTCGGGCTTACTTTGTCAATACTTCAATGCAATCAATACAGTCGGGCGCATGCCTCACAGCGTGGAGACGATTCGACCAAAGATGCCTGTAACACTGAGAAAAGTGGATGCATCGATCCTGTATGGCTGTGCCCTCGGCGCGCCCGCGAACCTGTGCGGATGCCGCCCGCGGTGTCCGCCATGCAATGCGGTTTCTTGCATTTCCTGCAGAAATCCACGGAATTCGCGCGTCGAGTCGCTGCGAGCAACAGACACCGATTCGGCAGCCGATTGGACGAAGGAAGGGGAATGGGTGACCGCGAGGAGGAGCGTCAACTCGCCGCCGGCACCGCCGTCAGCTTCACCCGCAGGGGACGGACCGTCGAGGGCCACCTCCTCCGACGCCAGGGGCCCCGCCGCGCCGCCACGGTGATCGACGGCGCCGACCGGCTCTGGCAGGTGCCGGAGGCGGCGCTCACGCCCTCGGGCGGCCCCCGCCGCAGCGCGATCGTGACCCGCGACGATGCCGCGCGCGCCCGCTGGCGGAAGGGCGACCGGGTGACGTTCACGGCCCGCGACGAGCCGTGCCGGGGCCGGATCGTGAAGCTCAACCCGGCCAGCGCGCGGGTGCGGAGCGGCAGGGAGTACTGGAACGTTCCCTACCGGCTGCTCGACGGCACGGACGGCGCGCCCGCGACGGGCGGGCGGCAGGGCGCGGAACGGCTCGTCCGGGTCGCGGCCCTGGCCCGCCGGCTGATGGACGAGCACGGGCTCGGCGCGTGGGCCTTCGCCTTCCTCGAGGCCGAGCGGCGCCTCGGCGACTGCCACTTCGAGGACCGCCTGATCCGCATCGGCCGGGGGCACGCGCTCGATGCCGGCGAGTCCGAGGTCAGGGACACGATCCTGCACGAGATCGCCCACGCGCTGGCCGGGCCGGAGGCCCGCCACGGGCCCGCATGGAAGGCCGCAGCAAGGCGCATCGGCGCGACGCCGCGCGCGAACGTCTACGAGCGCAGACGGCGGTAACGCTGGCGTCCGGCCCGCCCCGAGCGCCCTGTCAAATTCCGACTAGAGAAGCATTCCGCATCCGTTATGCTCATCGCGGAGATGGGAATTCCTGCGGAATGGCGAAGGGGTTAGCGGGAAGACGTGCGGTGTTGCCGGTTGAGCAGGGAAAGCGGTATGCGTCGCCCGCTCCCGCTCCCGCAGCCATCGCGCCTGCCGAGCAGAGCCGCCTGCCCGTTCGAGCCTGTCGATCCCGGCCCGCTAGGGTCCCGCAGCGTGAGGGCTGCGGCGTCACGGTAAAGGAATCGCCGCCGTGACCGGCACCATGCGCGCCTACATCCTGGTCGTCGACACGGTCAATCGCCGTGTCGGGCGCACCATCATGTACGGCATGTTCGCGATCATGGCGATCCTGCTCTGGTCGTCGCTCTCGAAGACGTTCTTCAATCCTTCGCTCTGGACCCTGGAAATGGCCCAGTTCGCGATGGTGGGCTATTACATCCTGGGCGGCCCCTACGCCGTTCAAACCGATGCGAACGTGCGGATGGACCTGTTCTACGGCTCCTGGTCCGCACGCCGGAAGGCGTGGTTCGACGTCTTCACGGTGTTCTTCCTGCTCTTCTACCTCTTCGTCCTTCTCTGGGGCGGAATCGACTCCACGATCTACAGCTTCCAGTACGGCGGCGAGCGCAGCCCGAGCGCCTGGCGGCCCTATCTCTGGCCGGTCAAGGTGGTCATGGTCACGGGCATCGTCCTGATGATCTTCCAGGCGGTCTCCGAGTTCTTCAAGGACGTGCTGCGGCTTCGCGGCGAGGCGGTGTGATGTCCTACGAGATGATCACCGTCCTGATGTTCGCGCTGATGATGCTCATGCTGGCCACGGGCCAGCGCGTCTTCGCCGCGATCGGCTTCGTCGCGGTCCTTTCCGCGCTGCTCCTCTGGGGCGACCGGGGCGGGTACGACCTGGGCTTCGCCGCCGCCATGAAGCTCATGAAATGGTACCCGCTGCTCACGCTGCCGATGTTCATCTTCATGGGCTACGTGCTCTCGGAATCGAGGATCGCCGACGACCTCTACCGCATGTTCCACGTGTGGACGGGCGGCATGGCCGGCGGCCTTGCCGTGGGCACGATCGGGCTCATGGTGCTGGTTTCGGCGATGAACGGGCTGAGCGTGGCCGGCATGGCCATCGGCGCGACCATCGCGCTGCCCGAGCTGCTCAAGCGCAACTACGACAAGCGCATGGTGACCGGAGTCATTCAGGCCGGAAGCTCGCTCGGCATCCTCGTGCCGCCCTCGGTGGTGCTCGTGCTCTACGCCATGATCGCGCGCCAGCCCGTGGGCCAGCTCTGGCTCGCGGGGATCTTCCCCGGGCTGATGATGGCCGGGCTCTTCGTCCTCTACATCTGGCTGCGCTGCTGGATCACGCCCAGTCTCGGCCCGGTTCTGCCCAAGGCCGAGCGCGACGTGCCCTGGCCGGAGAAGATGCGGCTGCTCCGCGCCGGCCTGCTGCCGCTCTTCATCTACGCGGTGATGATCGTGCCCTTCGTCAGCGGCTCGACCTCGCTGGTCGAATCGTCCGCCATCGGCGCGCTCGCCGCCTTCCTCGCCGCCATCGTCCGCCGGCGCATGACCAGGCAGGTGTTCGAGAACTCGGTACGCAACACGCTCCGCATCACCTGCATGTTCATGTGGATCATCCTGGCGGCACTCGCCTTCGGCTCGGTGTTCGACGGGCTGGGGGCCGCGCACGCGATCGAGGACGTGTTCACCGAGCAGATGGGGCTCTCGCCCTGGATGGTGCTCGTGCTGATGCAGCTCTCGTTCCTGGTGATGGGAACGTTTCTCGACGACACGGCGATGCTGGTGATCGTCGCCCCCCTCTATGTCCCTCTCGTCGACGCGCTGGGATTCAACCTGATCTGGTACGGCGTCCTCTACACCATCACCACGCAAATCGCCTACATGACGCCGCCCTTCGGCTACAACCTCTTCCTCATGCGCGCCATGGCGCCTCCAGAAATAACCCTGCGCGACATTTATCGCTCCATCATTCCCTTCGTCGGCGTGATGATTGTGGCACTCGTCATCATCATGGTGTTCCCGGAAATCGCCCTGTGGTTTCCGGGCTATGTCTACGGCAACTGAGACGCAACGGGGCTTTCTCTCGCCTCAACCCGAAAGGAGACGACTCAATGACCACACGGCGCAATCTCCTCAAGGCGGCGGCCGCCGTACCGGCCGTCGCTGCCGGTGCTGCCCTGACAACGCCCGCGGTGGCGCAGGCGCAGATCACCTGGCGGATGCAGACCTATGCCGGGCCCGCGCTGGCCGAGCACGTGATCAAGCCCGCGATCGACATGTTCAACAAGATCGCGGGCGAGCGCATGCAGATCGAGCTCTTCTATTCCGACCAGATCGTGCCGACGGGCGAGCTCTTCCGCGCCATGCAGCGGGGCACCATCGACGCGGTGCAGTCCGACGACGATTCGATGGCCTCGCCCACCGAGGTCACCGTGTTCGGCGGCTACTTCCCGTTCGCCTCGCGCTATTCGCTCGACGTGCCGGTGCTCTTCAACCAGTACGGCCTGAACGAGATCTGGGCGGCGGAGTACGAGAAGGTCGGCATCAAGCACATCTCGGCGGGCGCCTGGGATCCCTGCCACTTCGCGACCAAGGACCCGATCCGCTCGCTCGCCGACCTGGAAGGGAAGCGCGTCTTCACCTTCCCCACGGCGGGCCGCTTCCTGACCCAGTTCGGCGTGGTTCCGGTCACGCTGCCCTGGGAGGACATCGAGGTCGCGGTGCAGACCGGCGAGCTCGACGGCGTCTCCTGGTCGGGTATCACCGAGGATTACACGGTGGGCTGGGCCGACGTCACCAACTACTTCCTCACCAACAACATCTCCGGCGCCTGGATCGGCTCGTTCTACGCCAACATGGAGCGCTGGAACGAGCTTCCCGAGGATCTCCAGACCCTTCTGCGGGTCATCGGCGATCAGTCCCACTACTATCGCCAGTGGTGGTACTGGGGCGGCGAGGCCAGCCTGCGCGTCCACGGCACCAAGATGGAGCTGACCTCGATCCCCGACGAGGAATGGGCCCAGGTGGAGACCGCCGCGCGCGTCTTCTGGGACGAGATCGCGGCCGAATCCGAGACCAAGGCCAAGGTGGTCGAGATCTTCAAGCAGTACAACGCGGACATGGAGAAGGCGGGCCGGCCCTACCGCTACGGCTGATCCGCGCACGGCGTGCGGCCCCGCGGAGCCCGCGGGGCCGCCTCTCTGCCCTCATCCGGCTGAGGCGCGCGGCGCCCGTTCCCTTCTCCGGGCGCCCGCGCGCCCGGGGGCAGGATGGAGAGGCGGCGTTCAGGCCGGCCTGATACGCGTATCGGTCGGCGGCGCTCGCCTCACTCCGAGCGCAGGAAAATCCCGTTCTCGACCCGGCTGAATGCGTTCTGATAGAGCCCCGGGTTCATAATCGGCGTGTCGTGGCGGTCGGTCTGTCCATAGTCGGTCGAGGTCTGGTTTATTTCGACGAAGTTCAGCCTCAGCCGCGTCATGGTGCCGATCGTTTCCACGAATCCCGTGGCCTTGGTCTGCGAGACCTTCGTCTGCCCCATCAGGAAACTCTCGAAGTCATCGCTGCTCTGTGCGGCACTTTCCGCCGAGATCAGCCCCGTCGCCATGTCGGCGTTCGTGATGATGTACCCCAGGTCCTGAAACATCGAGATCACGCTGGGGAACACGATGTCCCTGCTGGCCTCGTACTCCCTGCTCTGGATGCTCTGAATGGCCAGGGGAGTCTGGATTTGGGGCGGCATCGCCGGGGCGCACGCCGACACGGCCGCCGCCAAAAGGAACGGAAGCAGAAGGCGATATCTCATTGCTACGGTCTCTCTAGAAATCCGACGTCTGGCTTCTGAAGTCCACGACCACGTCGTCGCTATCGAATTTTATGATAAGCGTGATCATTCTGGTCGACGTCTCAAGACCGGAACTGTCGAAGGATTGCCCCACGATCAATATGGACCAGTAACCGGACTCCGATGACGACTGAGTGACTTGGGCGCTTCTCTGATACGTCCAGACCTCGCGACCGCTTCCGTCTCTGGTGGTGATGTTGGGCGAGCCGAATGTCTCGAGCACATGGGCCTTGGTCGTCTTGCCCACCTGAAGATTCAGCTGAACGTTCCCCTGGGTCAATGTGGAGTTTCTCTCCGTCAGGGGCTGATAGGCGGGGGCGCATGCAAAAACAAATAGAAGAAGCGTCAAGACGACAGCACTTCTTATTCCTGCACCAGGACCCATGACGCTTTTCCTCTGGAGGTCTACAAGGAATCGGTCGGCATTTGTCGGCACGCTAGCATCGAAAACACGATCGTCCAACAACGAGCGATCCCGCAGCGCGCGCGACTTGTCACCGGCCCGCAGCCGCCCTGGAGCACGATCCGACCGTACGAGGTCACCACGGCTCGAACGGCCCCCTCGCCGTCATGCCCGCTCCCCCCAATCGTCATGCCCCGACTTGTTTCGGGGGCCGGCCATGACGCGGTGGGGGCCGAACACCGCGCCCTGCCATGGCGGCCGAAAGTGGGATTCGCCGGAGGGGGGGCATGCGGGATTTCGTGGGATAGCGAGG
>WTGU01000040.1 GCA_011523425.1 Alphaproteobacteria bacterium | reverse complement strand
GTTCTTGGAGTGCTGGGCCTCGTGCGCCCAGTCGTACTGGCGGTCCAGGTGCACCAGCTCGTGCGGGAAGAAGAGCTGAAGCTGGGTGTGCCGCAGCTCGTCGAGCATGCCGTAGACCGACATGTTGCGCATCGCCGGCGACGGGCCGAAGCGCGACATCCGCGCCTGGAACTGGCAGGCCTGATATTCGGTGAGCGCCACCGCGCCGTAGTGCAGCTTGAGCACGCTGGCCCAGCCTTCGTCCGCCTTGTCGTAGAACTTCGACCGCGCCAGCGCCGCCTTCACCGAATAGGCCGCCGAATCCTTCTCGCGCTGGATGTTCACGTATTCGCGGTACGATACCTTGTAGGGCTCGTCGAAGGTCTCCCATTCCGCGAGGGGAATGCCGTAGGGATCGCCCATCTCGGGCGGGAAGAGCTCGTCCCGCTCGACGTAGGAGGGCGTCCAGTTGGTATCCCGCGCGATATCGTACCAGTCCGAGCGCTCGAGCATCGCGGACATTCCGGCCTCCCGCATGCTGACGGCGCCGGGCCGCGGCGGCCCCCGCCGCTTCCCCGGCACCATGCGGCATTCTCCGGTCAAAGCAGGAGAGACGCAAGCACACACCGGAGGAACGCCGCCGTTGACTGGGGCCGATCCTGTGGCATACTCCGGCCGTCGCGCGGGCCGGCGATCGCCGGGCAAGCCCGCGCGCAGTCACATCAGAACCTGTCGTCGTGAGTGCAATGAAGACCTTCTCGGCCACGCCCGCCACCATCGAGAAGAAGTGGATGCTGGTTGACGCGGAGGACGTCGTCCTCGGCCGGCTCGCCAGTGTCGTGGCGATGCGCCTGCGCGGCAAGCACAAGCCGAGCTACACCCCGCACATGGATTGCGGCGACAACATCATCATCGTCAACGCGGGCAAGGTGCGGCTCACCGGACGCAAGCGGGAAGACAAGCTCTACCACCGCCACACCGGCTATCCCGGCGGGCTCAAGACCCGGTCCGCGGCCCGCATCCTGGACGGCAAGCGGCCGGAGACGGTGGTGATCAAGGCGGTGCAGCGGATGATTCCCAAGGGCCCCTTGGGGCGCCAGCAGATGGCGAACCTCAAGGTCTACGCCGGCCCGGACCATCCGCACGAGGCGCAGCAGCCGGAGCCCCTCGACGTCGCCGCGATGAATCCGAAGAACCGGAGGAGCGCGCTGCGTGGCTGACGAGGCGAAGACACTGACCAGCCTTGCCGAGCTCGGCGAGGTCGCGAGGCCCGATGTCGAGATCGAGCCCGAGCCGCAGATCGACCGCATGGGCCGCACCTACTCGACCGGCAAGCGCAAGGACGCGGTCGCGCGGGTCTGGCTCAGGCCCGGCATCGGAACGATCACGGTCAACAAGCGCTCGGTGGAGGACTACTTCGCGCGCCCGGCGCTCAGGATGATCATCAACCAGCCGGCGGAGCTGGTCGGCCGCCGCACGCAGTACGACGTCATCTGCACCGTCAAGGGCGGCGGCCTCTCGGGCCAGGCCGGCGCGCTCAGGCACGGCATCAGCCGGGCGCTCGCGGCGCGCGAGCCGACGCTCCGCAAGATGCTCAAGTCCGGCGGTTTCCTCACCCGCGACAGCCGCGTCGTGGAGCGCAAGAAGTACGGCAAGCGCAAGGCACGGCGCAGCTTCCAGTTCTCGAAGCGCTGAGCCGGGGGGTGCCGGCAGCGGCGCGGCCGATGCGCGTCCCCGTCCCGGCTCCCACGATCGCGGCAGAGGACCCATGAGCCTTCCCCCGCCCGGCAAGGGCAATACCGCGCGCGTCGGCGTGCTCGGCGCGAGCGGCTATACCGGCGGCGAGCTGCTGCGCCTGCTGGCGTGCCACGACGGCTTCTCGGTGGGCCTGCTCACCGCCGAGCGGCGCGCGGGCCGGAGCCTCGGCGCGGTCTTTCCCCATCTCGAAGGTGCGGGCTTCCCCGATCTCGTCAAGATCGAGGACGCCGCCTGGGAGGGGCTCGACGCGGTCTTCTGCTGCCTGCCCCATGGCACCACGCAGGAGGTGATCGCCGCACTCCCCGGCCATCTCAAGGTGGTGGACCTCTCGGCCGATTTTCGGCTCGCGGACCCGGCGGTCTATGCCGCCTGGTACGGCGGCCCCCATCGGGCAGAAGCATTGCAGGCCAAGGCGGTCTACGGGCTGACCGAGCTCGCGCGCAACGCCGTCGAAAGCGCCCGCCTGGTGGCGAACCCCGGCTGCTACCCCACCGCAGCGCAGTTGCCGCTGGCGCCGCTGCTCGAAGAGGGGCTGATCGAGAGCGACGACATCATCATCGACGCCAAGTCAGGCGTCTCCGGCGCCGGCCGCGAGGCGAAGGAGGCGAGCCTCTTCGCCGAGGTCGGCGAGGGTGTGCACGCCTACGGCATCGCCCGGCACCGCCATGCGCCCGAGATCGAGCAGGGCCTCTCGGCCGCGGCCGGCACGCCCGTGCGCGTCAACTTCACGCCCCACCTCATGCCGATGAACCGGGGCATCCTGGCGACGATCTACGTCCGCAGCGGCGCCGGCGCCGATGACTTGCGCGCTGCGCTGGCCGCACGCTACGCCGACGAGCCCTTCGTGCGCGTTCTCGCGGCGGGCGCGGCGCCGGCGACGCGCCACGTGCGGGGCTCCAACCACTGCCTGATCGGCGTCTTCGACGACCGCATCGAGGGCCGCGCCATCCTGATCTCGGCCATCGACAACCTGGTCAAGGGCGCCTCCGGTCAGGCGATCCAGAACATGAACCTGATGCACGCCCTGCCGGAGACGACCGGACTCGAGCAGGCGCCGCTCTTCCCCTAGTGCCGTGTTCCGGAACTAGCGATGACCAGTGCCATCACCCCGTTCGCGTCATGGCCGGGCTTGTCCCGGCCATCCACGGGTGCACCCCGATCTCGCCGGGCAGGAATGGATGCCCGGAACAAGTCCGGGCATGACGGTGGGAGACCAACGCCGCCCCTGCGCACTTTCTGGACAGGACGCTAGAAGGGTCGCATCCGGTGTCCGCCGGTCTGCTGCTCCCCTACCGCCACCGCTGGCCCCAGGTGGCGCCGAGCGCCTTCGTCGCCGCCGGCAGCAGCGTGATCGGCGACGTCGTGATGGGGGAGCGGTCGAGCGTCTGGTTCAACTGCGTCCTGCGCGGCGACGTGAACCACATCCGTATCGGCGCGCGCAGCAACGTCCAGGACGGCACGATCGTCCACACCGCCACCGCCGACGGCCCCACCCTCATCGGCGACGGCGTGGTGGTGGGTCACATGTGCCTGCTGCACGCCTGCATTCTGGAAGACGGCTGCATGATCGGCATGGGCGCCACCGTCATGGACTATGCGGTGGTGGAGCCCGGCGCCTGGGTCGCCGCCGGCGCGCTGGTGACGCCGGGCAAGCGGGTGAAGAGCGGCGAGATGTGGATGGGACGGCCGGCGAAGGCCGTGCGCATGGTGAGCAACGCCGAGCGCGAGACGATCGAGATCATCGCCCGGCGTTATGCGAACCGCACCGCCGAGTACCGCGCGGCCTCGGGCCCGCCGCAGCGGTCATCGACTCGGTCATCGACGCGGGGACCGACAGGGGCGCCGCTCACAGGGCCTGCACGTAGGCGCCCGGCGCGTCCTCGATCGGACTGAGCCCGCCCGCGCCGGGAATCCGCGCCGCGACCTTCCTGCCGCCGGCGCGGCGACGCTGCCAGGCGTGCCAGTCGTTCCACCACGAGCCCTCGCGGTGCTCGGCGGAAGCGAGCCAGGCATCGGCGTCCTGGGCGTCCAGCACGGGCCCCGTCCAGTAGCCGTACTTGCCGCCGTCGGGCGGATTGATGATGCCGGCGATGTGGCCCGAGGCGCCGAGGACGAAGCGCCGCTGCCCCCGGTAGAGGCCGCAGGCGGCGAAGCAGGCCTGCCACGGCGCGATGTGGTCCTCCCGCGTCGCCACGATGTAGGTCGGCACCTCGACCCGGCGAAGGTCGACCGGAACGCCGTCGAGAGTGAGGCCGCCCGGCTCCCGCAGCAGGTTGTCCCGGTACATCGTGCGCAGGTAGTAGCCGTGCATCGCCGCCGGCATCCGGGTGGAATCCGAGTTCCAGAAGAGCAGGTCGAAGGGCAGCGGCTCCCGGCCGAGCAGGTAGTTGTTGACCACGAACGACCAGATCAGGTCGTTGGCGCGCAGCATGCTGAAGGTCGTCGCCATGTGGCGGCCGTCGAGATAGCCCGTCTCCGCCATCATGTCGTCGAGCGAGGAGAGCTGGGCGTCGTCGATGAAGACGCCGAGGTCCCCGGGCCGGGCGAAGTCGACGAGGGAGGCGAAGAAGGTCGCGCTCCTGGCCCGCCGGTCGCCGCGGGCCGCCATGCAGGCGAGCGTCGCCGCCGTGAGTGTGCCGCCGAGGCAGTAGCCGATCAGCGCGGCCTCGCGCTCGCCCGTGGCCTGCTCGATGGCGTCGAGGGCAGCAAACGGGCCCTCCGTCATGTAGTCCTCGAAGGTCTTGTGGCTGAGCCGCTCGTCCGGGTTGACCCACGAGATCATGAAGACGGTGTATCCCTTCGCCACCGCCCAGCGGACGAAGGAGTTCTCGGACCTCAGATCGAGCACGTAGTACTTGTTGATCCAGGGCGGCACGACGAGCAGCGGCCGGCGGAACACCTGATCGGTGCTCGGCGCATACTGGATCAACTGCATGAGGTCGTTCTGGAAGACCACCGTTCCCGGCGTCGCCGCGAGGCTCTCGCCCAGGGTGAAGTGGCTCTCGTCCGACATGCGGGGCGCGAAGCGGCCGTCGTTGCGCTCGAGGTCGTCGAGCAGGTTGCCGAGGCCCTTGAGCAAGTTCTCGCCCTTCGTCTCGACCGTCTCCCTGAGCGCCCGGGGATTGGTGGCGAGCACGTTGGTCGGCGCCATGGCGTCGACGAATTGGCGCGTGTAGAAGGCGAGCTTCGCGGCGTCCTTCTCGTTCAGGCCGCGCAGGTCGCACACCGCCGACTGAATGCAGGCGGCCGTCAGCAGGTAGGACTGCTTCAGGTGGTCGAAGAACCAGCTCTCGGTCCACGCCGGATCGCGGAAGCGTCGGTCGTCAGGCGCGGGCGCGGCCACCGGCTCGGCCGCCGGCTCCTCGCCCTGCAGGCGCCCCGCGCTCTGCTGCCAGAGCCGGATGGAGCCCTCCCACCAGCGCATCTGGGCGTCGATCAGCGGCGACGGGTCGGCGGCGAGACTCCGCGCCATGGCGAGGAACGCACCGCTCAGGTTGAGCGGGTCGGAACCGGGTGCGGCCGCCGCCTGGCGTTCCAGGAAGCGGGCGGCGATGCGCTGGCTCTGCGCCCCGATGGCGGCGAGCCGGTCGGCCATATCGGCTTCCGCCGGTCGTGCGGCGGACGAGTCTTCGGGCATGTCTCGGGTCCAGTCGGCGACCGCGGACGGCTCGGGAGCGCCCGCGATGGCGATTGAGCGGAATCGCGTATATGCTACTTGCGAGACGAACCGTTCTCAATGCCGGCGCCTGCCGGCCCTCGCCCGCCACGCAGGAAAGCGCTCCATGGACCAACCCGACGCATCCAGGTCGAGAGCGACGACCCGCAGGCAGGGGCGGATCGGGCCGCTGGCGCGCCTCGCGCTCGGGCCGATCGTTCTGGGCCTCCTCGCCGGCGGCTGCGGGACGGCCACAGGCGTCGTCACCGACGTCGGCGACCTGCTCGTCGAGGCCGAGGACGGCGAGGCTTCCTCCGAGAACGCCTCCTACCGCTCCCTCCACGAGGTGCCGACTACAGCGCCCGCCGTGTCGAGCGCAGACGAGCGCGCCGCGCTCACCGCGGCGCTCGAGGCGGAGCGTGACGCGGCGCAGCGCACGGCCGCGGCGATCCGCGAGCGGGACGCGGCGGGCAACGGGCAGGTCCGGGCCGTCTATCGGCCGGCCCCGGCGGCGGCCGACGCGCCGCTGCCCGATGGCGCCTGACGGCCGGCGCCCCGGCCGACCGAGACCTCCACCCCGTCGTGACCAACCGCTGACCACGCAGGACGACACGCGCACCCATGCCTGATCCGCTGCGCATCGGCATCGCCGGGCTGGGCACGGTCGGTTGCGGCGTGCTCGCGCTCCTGCGCGACAACGCGGCGCTGCTGGAACAGCGGACGGGCCGGCGCATCGAGGTGGTCGCGGTCTCCGCGCGCGACAGGTCCAAGGAGCGCGGCGTCGCGCTCGCCGGGCTGGACTGGCGGGATGACGCGGTGGCGCTGGCCGCCGACCCCGCCGTCGATGTCGTCGTCGAGCTGATCGGCGGCTCGGAAGGCACCGCGCGCGCGCTGTGCGAAGCGGCCTTCGCCAACGGCAAGCATCTGGTCACCGCCAACAAGGCGCTGCTCGCCCATCACGGCGCGGCGCTGGCGGACGCCGCCCGGCAGGCGGGCCGCCACCTCGGATACGAAGCCGCGGTCGCCGGCGGCATTCCCATCGTCAAGGCGCTGCGCGAGGGCCTGGCGGGCAACCGCATCGGCGGCGTCTACGGGATCCTGAACGGCACCTGCAACTACATCATGACGGAGATGCACGACTCGGTGCGGACAGGCCAGGCTCAGGAGTTCGACTCCGTGCTCGCGGAGGCGCAGCGGCTCGGCTATGCCGAGGCCGACCCGTCGACCGACATCGACGGGATCGACGCGGCCCACAAGCTCGCCATCCTCACCAGCGTCGTCTTCGGCTGCCCGGTGGATTTCGACTCCGTGCACGTCGAGGGCATCCGCCACGTCAGCGCGCTCGACATCGGCTTCGCCATCGAGCTCGGCTATCGGGTCAAGCTGCTCGGCATCGCGCGCGCCGGCGAGGCCGGCATCACCCAGCGCGTGCACCCCTGCATGATCCGCGAGACCGCGCCCATCGCCCGCGTCGACGGCGTCTTCAACGCCGTGGTGGCCGAGGGCGACCGGATCGGGAGCGCGCTGTTCGAGGGGCCGGGCGCCGGCGCGGGCCCCACGGCATCGGCCGTGGTGGCCGACCTCGTCGACATCGCGCGGGGGCAGATCATGCCGGCCTTCCCCGCCGCTGCGGAGGCCGGGCACCGGCCCGCGGCAACGCCCATGGACCACCATGTCGGCGCCTATTACATTCGCCTGATGGTGGTGGACCGGCCGGGCGTGATCGCCGGCATCGCCGCCTGCCTGCGCGACGAGCAGGTCTCCGTCGAGGCCATGCTGCAGCGTGGGCGCAACCCCGGCGAGCTGGTCCCGGTGGTGCTCACCACCCATGAGGCCGACGAAGCGGCGGTGGTGCGCACGCTGGCCGCGATCGACCGTCTCGACGCGGTGCTGGAGCCGCCGCGCATGATCCGGATCGAGGCGTTCTAGGGGCTTCCATGAGCGAAGAGGCGATCTCCCTCGACCGGAACCTGGCGCTCGACGCCGTGCGCGTGACCGAGGCCGCGGCCCGCGCGGCCGCCAGGCTGATCGGCCGGGGCGACGAGATCGCCGCCGACCAGGCCGCCGTCGATGCCATGCGGAGCGGCCTCAACGCGCTCGACATCGCCGGCACGGTGGTGATCGGCGAGGGCGAGCGGGACGAGGCGCCGATGCTCTACATCGGCGAGACCGTCGGCACCGGCAGGGGACCCGACCTCGACGTCGCGCTCGACCCGCTGGAAGGCACCACCATCTGCGCGACCGGCGGCCCCAACGCGCTCGCCGTCCTCGCCATGGCCGAGAAGGGCGGCTTCCTCGCCGCGCCGGACACCTACATGGACAAGATCGCGGTGGGCGACGGGCTGCCGGACGAGCTGATCGACCTCGACGACCCGCCGGCCACGACGCTCGCCAAGCTCGCCAGGGCGAAGGCCTGCGACGTCAACGAGCTCACCGTCCTGATCCTGGACCGGCCCCGGCACCAGGAGCTGATCGCCAAGGTGCGGGAGACCAGCGCCCGCATCCAGCTCATCCGGGACGGCGATGTCGCCGGCGTGATCGCGACCACCCGGCTCAACCGCACCGTCGACATCTACATGGGCATCGGCGGCGCGCCCGAGGGCGTGCTGGCGGCTGCGGCGCTGCGCTGCATCGGCGGCCAGATGATGGGCCGGCTCGTCTTTCGCAACGACGACGAGAAGAGGCGCGCCCGGGCGATGGGGGTGACGGACCTCGATCGCAAGTACGGCCTGCACGAGCTCGCCGGCGGCGACGTGATGTTCTGCGCGACCGGGGTCACCGACGGCGCCATGCTGCGCGGGGTCTCGCGCCTGCCCCACGGCGCGCGGACCAACTCCGTGGTCATGCGCTCGCGCACTGGCACCGTGCGGATGATCGAGGCCGAGCACGATTTCTCCCGCGCGCCCGCGCGCATCGGCGCGTGATGCGCGCCAAGACGTGAGGCGATGAGCGACGGGGCGGCGATGCTCGGCGTCGAGCGATCGCTGCTCGGCAGACGCTGGCGGGCGCGGCTCGCCGATTCCCGAGCCGGCCTCGCGCTGGCCCAGGCCATCGAGGCGCCGGAGCTGATCGGCCGCGTGCTGGCCGCCCGCGGTGTGGCGGCCGACGATGCGCCGGCCTATCTCGAGCCGACGCTCCGCGGCCTCCTGCCCGACCCGCTGCACCTGCGCGACATGGAGAGGGCGGTGGCGCGGCTCGCGGCCGCGCTCGAGGCCGGCGAGAAGATAGCGGTCTTCGGCGACTACGACGTGGACGGCGCCACCTCGGCCGCGCTGCTCAGCCGCTTCTTCCAGGCTGTGGGCACCGCGCCCGTGGTCTACATCCCCGACCGCCTGCGCGAGGGCTACGGGCCGAACGCGGCCGCCATGCGCCAGCTCGCAGGCGAAGGCGTGGCCGTGGTCGTCACCGTCGACTGCGGAATCAGCGCCTTCGACGCGCTGGCGGACGCCGCCGACGCTGGCCTCGACGTGATCGTGGTGGACCACCACATCGCCGAGGCGAAGCTGCCGCGCGCCTGCGCCGTGATCGATCCCAACCGGCTGGACGAGGAGAGCCCCCACCGCCAGCTCGCCGCGGTCGGCGTGGCCTTCCTCCTCGTCGTCGGGCTCAACCGGCGCCTGCGCGAGGCGGGCTGGTATCGCGAGCGCACGGGGCGCGCGGAGCCCGACCTGATGCAATGGCTCGACCTGGTGGCGCTCGGCACCGTCTGCGACGTGGTGCCGCTCACCGGCGTCAACCGCGCGTTCGTGCGTCAGGGGCTCACGGTCATGCGGCGGCGGCGCAACGCGGGGCTGAGGGCGCTCGGCGACGTTGCCGGGCTGGAGGAGCCGCCGGGGGTCTATCACCTCGGCTTCATTCTCGGCCCCCGCGTCAACGCCGGCGGCCGGGTGGGCGAAGCGAGCCTCGGCGCGCGCCTCCTGAGCACCGAGGACGAGGCCCAGGCGGACGAGATCGCGCGCCGCCTGGATGCGCTGAACCGCGAGCGCCAGGCGATCGAGCAGGCGGTGCTGGAGGAGGCCATCGAGCAGGTGGCGCACGCGGCGGAGGCGGACCCGTCGCCCGCCCCCTTCGTCCTCGCCCACGGCGAGACCTGGCACGCCGGCGTGATCGGCATCGTCGCGAGCCGACTGCGGGAGCGCCACGACCGGCCGGCCATCGTCGTCGCCTGGGAAGGCGGCATCGGCAAGGCCTCCTGCCGCTCGGTGCCGGGCACGGATATCGGCGCCGCCGTCACTGCCGCGCGACAGGCGGGCCTGCTGGTGAACGGCGGCGGCCATCCGATGGCGGCGGGCTTCACGGTGGAGCGGTCGCGGCTGGAGGCGCTCTCGGACTTTTTCCGCTCCCGCCTCGCCGGTGCGGACGAATCGGCCGCAACCCGCGGCCTCGGGCTCGACGGCGCGCTCGCCGTGGAAGGTGCGACGGCGGACCTGCTGGAGATGCTGGAGGCGGCCGGCCCCTACGGCGCCGGCAATCCCGAGCCCCGCTTCGCCCTGGCCGGCGCCCGGCTGCTCCGCGCCGATATCGTGGGGCGCGGCCATGTGCGCTGTCAGCTCGCGGGCGCGTCCGGCCGGCGGCTCAAGGGCATCGCCTTCCGCTCGGCCGACAATGCGCTCGGCACTGCGCTGCTCGCGGGCGCGGGCGAGCCGTTCCACCTGGCGGGCCGGCTCCGCCTCGACCGCCGCCGGGGCTCCCGCGCAGTCGAGCTTCACGTCGACGACGCCGCGCCGGCGCCCGCGCAGGCCGATGGCGGGCCGCCGTGATCGGGTCGCCGACCGCCCGGATCGCCCGCGATGGCCCTTGATTCCGGGGCGCCGCGCCTTATACATGGCGCGGCCCAAGGCATGGACCCCTTCGTCTAGAGGTTAGGACACCACTCTTTCAAGGTGGAGACACGGGTTCGATTCCCGTAGGGGTCACCAAGTTCACATAGTAACGTATTGTTTTACTACAACAAATTTTAGGTCATTTGGTATTGTCCCCACACCTGACCCGCCGATTCTCGGCCGCTCAAGACCCCTTCTCAACTGCGCTTCGAATTCCCATATGGGGCAACAGGCGGACTTCGGGAGAACGAGATGCCGCGAAGGAAGCGCTATAAGCCATGCCCTTCCGAAGATTGTAGGGCGGGGAATCCAACGCAACATGAGTTGAAGCGGGAACAGCTTGCTAGAGCTGGTCTGGAAGGTGATTGGCTTTCGCACGCGAGGCGGTGCGGCTACTGCGGATGGGTGTATTCAATGGACTACTCTAATGGCGCGCCGCCGCAGAGGATCATTCGAGGCCGCTTCGACAAAGACTTGATACTACCTGGTCATTGGAGACCGGTCCGGCAACCTTGGGACTAGCGGGTCACCACTCCGCTCGGCTGTTCCCGTAGGGGTCACCACCGTCACCCGCCCGAATTGACGCGCCCCGACCGCTCCGCGACGAGGGCGAACCAGGCGTCGCCGACGCGGTAGCAAAAGTCGTGCGAGCCCCAATGGTGGAGCTGCAGCAGGTGCGGCAGCTCGTCCGGCAGCGTCGGATAGTGGGTCGGCACGATCTCGTCGGAGATTGCGACCCAGTCCCTCATCATCTGCGGCGTCACCTCGAAGTGGGGCTGGAAGGAATAGGTCGCCGCACCCAGCCGGAACGCCTGGTTCGGCACCGCATCGCCCGCCATGAGGTGAGTGGCATCCGCCGGCAGGTCGAAGGTCTGACTGTGGAACTCGGCGAGGTGGAGGGGAGTGGCGAAGGACTGGCCGAGCAGCGGATCGTCCCGCGCCGCCTCCGTCAGCCGGATCGGCACGAAGCCCACCTCCGGCACGGGCAGGTCGTAGCAGTGCCCGCCGAAGGCGCGCGCGATGATCTGCGAGCCGAGGCAGACGCCGAGTACCGGCTTCTCGGCGGCGGTGAAGCGGCGCACCAGCTCGGCCGCCTGCTCGAGCCAGGGATGCTCCTCCACGTGGCCCGCATGCATCGCGCCGCCCATCAGGAGGAAGCCGTCATGGCCCGTCTCGTCGTCCGGCAGGCGGTGGTCGGCGTCGAGGTGCGGCATGCAGAGATCGAACCGCACGCCGCGCCGCGCCGCCGGCTCCTCCAGATAGCCCGGCCCGGAGTTCTCGTGGTTCTGCAGCAGGAGGACGCGCACCGGCGCTCAGCCCTCGCGCCAGAAGCGCTTGAAGCTCTCGACCGTGACGGCGGGATCGCGGCAGAAGTCGATGATCGCCTGCTCCTTGGCCGTGATCGCGGCCGCCGCCTCGAGGATCTGCGGCACCAGCGCGGGCGGCACGGCGACGGCGCCGTTCACGTCCGCATGGATAAGGGTGTCGGTGCGGGCGTAGAGCCCGGCGACGTTGACCTCGCAGTCGAAGGCGGCGCGGTGATAGTCGGCGCGGTTGGGCGCGATGCCGCCGCAGAGCACCTGGAAGCCCTCGGCCATGCCGGCCACGTCGCGTACGGCGCCGTTGGTGACGAGGCCGATGCAGCCCAGCGCGCTGTGCATGAAGCTCATCACCTCGCCGAAGAGCGCGTTGCTGGCGGCGTGCGGCGTGTCGGCATCCTGCACCATGACGATGCGGGGCGCAGGCCCCCGGGCCACGTAGTCGAACCAGTCGAGGTCCTGCGCCCTTTCGCCCTCGGCATCGAGGCCGCCCGGCGCTTGCGTCCGGTAGAGCGTGGTGCGGGCGTAGCCGACCATGGGCGGAAGCCCAGGCCGCGCGCAGTGGAGCATCGCCTTGGTCGAATGCCGCGCGGCTTCTGGCGCCACGGCGAGCAGCGCGTTGCAGATAGTCGGCGTGTCGTAGCGGCCGAGCGCCGCCAGATCGATGTCGTGAGCGGTCATGGAGCCCTCCCCGCCCCCTCATAGCGGCGCGGCAGAGCGCTGGCAATCGGCGGTCTTGCGCGCAGGGCCCCCGGTCGCCACCATCGGGCAAACGGAGGGGTGACGCGCATGAGCATCAGGATCGAGTGCATCCTCGACTGCGGCAACCATCTGGGCGAAGGCCCGGTGTGGGACGTGGACGAGGGCCGGCTCTACTGGGTGGACGGCACCGGGCGCCGGGTGAACAAGCCCGAGCTCTGGCGGATGGACCCGAAGAGCGGCAAGGTCGAGAACTGGACTCTCGGCGAGCACGACATCGGCGCGCTCGCGCTCCGCGCCGGCGGCGGCGCGGTGATGGCGCTGGACGACGGGTTCTACTTCTTCGACTACGACAAGGCGGAAATGGAGCTGATCACCAAGGTCGACGCCGAGCAGCCGCGCACCCGACTCAACGACGGCAAGTGCGACCGGCGCGGGCGCTTCTTCGCCGGCGGCATGGACGACAAGGAGGAGCTCACCATCTGCGGCCTGTGGCGGCTCGACCCCGATCTCAGCGTCACCAGGGTGGACGACGGCATCATCTGCACCAACGGCCCGTGCTGGAGCCCGGACGACAGCACCTTCTACCTGGCCGACAGCTTCCAGGACGAGTTCTGGGCTTACGACTACGACATCGAGACCGGCACGCTCTCCAACAAGCGGGTGTTCGCCTCGACGAAGGACGACGCCGGCGTCGCCGACGGCTCCACCGTGGACGAGGAGGGCTGCCTCTGGAACGCCCAGGTGATCGGCGGCGAGCTGGTGCGCTACGCGCCGGACGGCTCGGTGGAGCGCCGCATCGGCATGCCGGTGAAGAACGTCACCAGCGTGATGTTCGGCGGCGACGATCTCGACGTGCTCTACGTCACCTCCATGGCGCGCGTGCAGCACCCGGCGGTGCACGACATGTTCGCAGTCGAGGCCAAGCCGCAGTTCCTCGCCGGCGGGCTGTTCGCGGTGACCGGGCTCGGCATCCGCGGCATCCCGGAGCCCCGCTTCGCCGGCTGAGGGGCGACTCACCGCCTACCGCCCCCTTGCCCCTTTGCGTCGCCTCCGGGTATATCTATATTATAGATACAGCCGGGGGCGATCTCATGGGTGCAAATCTGCATGTTCGGAAGTGGGGCAGCAGCTTGGCGGTGCGCATTCCGAAGGCCATCGCCGAACAGTGGGGAGTGTCGGAGGGGTCCGCCATCGAGATGGCCTCGCAGGGCGACGGGGTCATGATGCGAAAGAGAGCCTACGACCTCGACGAGCTGCTGAGCCGCGTAACGAAAGACAACCTTCATCCCGAGCAGGACACCGGCGATTCCCAGGGCAATGAGGAATGGTAGAGACAGGATATGTCCCGGACACGGGAGATATCGTCTGGCTCGCTTTTTCGCCTCAGGCCGGCCATGAACAGGCTGGCCATCGTCCGGCCCTGGTCCTGAGCCCGCAAAGCTACAACGAGAAGACAGGGCTGGCTGTGTTCTGTCCAATCACCTCCCGGGTGAAGGGATATCCGTTCGAGGTTGCGCTCCCCGATTCCGGCGCCGTTACCGGCGTCGTTCTCTCAGACCAGATCAGGAGCCTGGACTGGCAGGCACGCCGCGCCCGGTTTGCCGCTCATGCGCCCCCGCAGGTAGTGACCGAGGTTCGGGAAAAGCTGGCCGCTCTCCTGGCCGGCTAAGGGGTCGCTCGCCGCCTCAGGTCTTGCGGATGAAGTTGTCGGCGTAGGACTTGGGCCGGACCGTGCGCGTCTGGGGCTCCTCCACCACGTAGGCGAGGCCGCGGCGCCTCGCGTAGGCGACCGCCTGCTGCTTCGTCGCGAAGCTCAGGCTGAGCTGCTGCGTGGTGTCGTCGGAGCCGGTCCAGCCCATGAGGTCGTCCACCGCGCGTTGCCCGCGCGGGCTGTGCTCCAGCACCCAGCGGGCGGTCTTTGCCCGGCCCGACTGGGTCGCCGTCTTCGCCGGCCTGTAGATGCGCACCTCCATCGCCCAACCCCTTAGCGCGCCCCTACGATGGCGGCAAGTCTATGCCGACGCACTCGGCCGCTCGCCGACCGCGGCGAACCAGCGGGCGACGTCGGGGCAGTCCGCCGGGATCTCGATCTCCGCCCGCTTGGCGAAGTCGATCGTCACGAATGCGGTGATGTCGGCGATGGAGAACGCATCGCCGGCGAGGTGGCGGCTTTCGGCGAGCCGGCCGTCGAGCTTGGCGAAGAAGCGCCCCATGGACTGCCTGCCACGCTCGGCGAGCGCCGGGATCTGGGGAACGCCGCCCGTCACACCGGCAATCCCGCGGTCCTCGAACATCGGCGCGCTGTTCCGCAGCGCATCGACGGCCGCGAGATAGCCCTCGAGCTCGGCCTGGCGGTTCCACATCTCGATGATCGCCTTCTCCCTGGCGTCGCGGCCCATCAGGCTGGGCTCGGGATGGGTCTCCTCCAGATAGCGGCAGATGGCGACCGTCTCGCCGAGGGGCGTGCCGTCGTCGAGCACCAGAGTCGGCACCATGCAGTTGGGGTTCACGGCGCGGTACTCGTCGGTGAACTGCTGCCGCTCGCGGGTGTTGATCTGCACGCTGGGGATCTCGAGCCCCTTCTCGGCGATGAACATGCGCACCCGACGCGGGCCGGGCGCGAGCGAAAACTCGTAGAGCATCATGGCGCGGGTTCTCCCTCGGTCGATGCCGCCGGTCAGAGCGTCCGCCAGTCGACCGACTGCTCGTAGGCGTGGGCGGCCCGGTAGATCGTCGCTTCGTCGAAGTGGCGGCCCGTCAGCATGAGGCCGACCGGCAGGCCGTCGCTCAGCCCGCAGGGAATGGTGAGCGACGGGTGGCCGGTGACGTTGAAGACGGCGGTGTTCGTCAGCATCTCGTGGGCGCGCTGGATGTAGAGGTCGATCGGCGCGTCCGGCGGCGGGATCGGCGTCGCCACCATCGGCACCGTCGGCATGGCAATCGCGTCACAGTCTTCGAGTGCGCTGTCGTAGGCCGCGCGGATGCGCCGGGCGACGTTCTGCGCCTTGCCGTAGTAGCGGCCGCCATACTGGTTCAGCATGTACTGGCCTAGCAGGATCGCGTACTTCAGCGTGTGGGGGAACTCGTCGGCCCGCTCGCGCCAGCGGGCGTAGCGGTCGATCAGGCTGGTGAGGTAGAGGCCCTTCCAGTTGGTGCCGAAGCCGTTGCCGTTCATCATGCAATCGACCGTGCCCTCGAGCCCGATCGGGGTCCAGACGGCGCCGCCCACCAGATGCTCGGGGATGCTGATCTCGCGCACGGCCGCGCCGAGCGCCTCGTAGCGGGCGATGGCGGCGCGCACCGTCTCGTCCACGCCGGGCTCGGCGTTGGGGTGGCCGAAGCCCTCCGTCACCACGCCGATGGTCAGTCCCTCGGCCCCCTGCTCCAGCGCGTCCGTGTAGGACGGGCTCTCCGGCACGCCCGCCTGGCGCGGATCGAGCCCGTCGGCGCCGGCGATCACCTCCAGCAGCAGCGCGTTGTTGGCGACGGTGTCGGTCATCGGGCCGATATGGTCGAGGGTCAGCTCGATGGGCATCACGCCCGTGTAGGGAACGAGCCCGTGGGTGGGCTTGAGCCCGACGACGCCGCACATCGACGCCGGAATGCGGATCGAGCCGCCCTGGTCGCCGCCCAGCGCCATCTCCACGTCGCCGGCGGCGACCACCGCGCCCGAGCCCGAGGAGGAGCCGCCGGTGGTGTGGCCGGGCTTCCACGGATTCTGCACCGGCAGACCGGTCGCGTTGGTATGGCTCCCGCCGGAGAAGCAGAGATACTCGCACGCGGTCTTGCCGGCGATCTCGCCGCCCGCGTCGAGGATGCGGCGGACGGCGGTGGCGTCCACCTCGGGCACGTAGCCTTCGAGGACGGAGGCGCCGTTCATCATCGGCACGCCGGCGACGCAGATGTTGTCCTTGATCCCGACCTTCTTGCCGGCAAGCCTGCCCTCGGCAGCGCCCTTGATCGCCGTCTTCCAGTACCAGCCGTTGTGGGGGTTCTCGTCGCCCGTGGGCCGGTGGCCCGGAACGCGCGGCCAGGCGACCTGCGGCAGCTCGTCCGCCATCGAATCGACCGCGTCATAGCCGGCGAGCATCGGCTGCATGGCCGCGAGGTACTGAGCGGCCTCGTCCGCGTCGAGACGCATGCCGAGCTGGGCGCCGACCTCGACGATCTGCTCGGCGGTGGGACCCTTGACCGGCATGGACGTTCTCCCTTTCGCCGCGCCCCGCGTCGTGCCGGAGGCGTGCGGGCTAGCCGGTCGCCTCGATGGCGGGGGTGCCGTAAAGCTGGCGCGCGCGCCCCTCGAAGGCCCGCACCATGCGGTCCACGGCATCGGCGAAGAGCCCGCCCATGACGCGCTTGAGCAGGCGCGAGCGGAACTCGAAGTCGACGAAGAAGTCCACCTCGCAGCCGTCCGTCCGCTCGCTGAAGCGCCAGCGGTTGACCAGGTAGCGGAAGGGGCCGTGGGTGTAGTTCACCTCGATGCGGTAGTCGTCCCGGTGAAGCTGCACGCGGGAGCCGAAGCGCTCGCGGAACATCATGAAGCCGATCAGCATGTCGGCCTCGACGATGCCGGGCTCGCCGGGCTCGCGCCTGGTCACGCGGGTGCCGAGGCACCAGGGGAGGAACTCGGGATAGCGCTCCACCTCGGCCACGAGATCGAACATCTGGGCCGAGCTGTAGGGGAGGACGCGACGCTCGACGTGCTGCGGCATGGGGCGCGCCTTCAGGCGCCGGCGGGGGCGGCGCCGGCGAGCCTGGCCTCGCGGTTGGCCCTGAGCGTCCGGAAGTCGTCGCCTGCGTGATAGGAGGAGCGCGTGAGCGGCGAGGAGGACACCATCAGGAAGCCCTTGGCGTAGGCCAGCTTCTCGTACTCGGCGAACTCGTCCGGCGTGACGTAGCGCATCACCTCGTGGTGCCGCTCGGTCGGGCGCAGGTACTGGCCGATGGTGAGGAAGTCCACGTCCGCCGAGCGCAGGTCGTCCATCACCTGGAGGATCTCGCGGCGCTCCTCGCCGAGCCCCACCATGACGCCCGACTTGGTGAAGATCGAGGGATCGCGGCGCTTCACCTGATCCAGCAGGCGGAGCGAGTGGTAGTAGCGCGCGCCGGGCCGCACCTCGGTATAGAGGCGCGGCACCGTCTCCAGATTGTGGTTGTAGACGTCGGGCTTCGCGTCCGCGACAGCCTCGATCGCGCCCGCCTTGTTGCGGAAGTCGGGCGTCAGCACCTCGATGGTGGTCTCGGGCGCGGTCTCGCGCAGACGCTCGATGCAGCGCACGAACTGGAAGGCGCCGCCGTCGTCGAGGTCGTCGCGGTCGACCGAGGTGATGACCACATGGTCGAGGCCGAGCGCCGAGACCGCCTCGGCCAGCTCGTCCGGCTCGTGCGGGTCGAGCTGATCGGGCCGGCCGGTCTTCACGTTGCAGAAGGCGCACGCCCGGGTACAGACCGAGCCCAGGATCATCACCGTCGCGTGGCCCTTGGCCCAGCACTCGCCGATATTGGGGCAGGCGGCCTCCTCGCACACGGTGTTGAGCCGGTGCGTGCGCATCAGCCGGCGCGTCGCGTTGTAGGCGGGCGAGGTCGGCGCCTTGACCCGGAGCCAGCCCGGCTTGGGCTGGCGGTCGGTGCGTGGCTTCAGCGGTGTGACCTGCGAATCCGTCATCGGCGCGCCCTCGTCTTGCGCCTAGATGTGGAGGACGCGCCCATAGGCGTCAAGCACCGATTCGTGCATCGCCTCGGAAAGCGTGGGATGCGGGAAGATCGTCTCGGCGAGCTCCGCCTCGGTGCACTCCAGCGTGCGCGCGACCGTGTAGCCCTGGATCAGCTCGGTCACCTCGGGCCCGATCATGTGGGCGCCGAGCAGCTCGCCCGTGGCCTCGTCGAACACGGTCTTGACGAAGCCCTCCGGCTCGCCGAGCGCGATCGCCTTGCCGTTGCCGATGAAGGGGAAGCGCCCGACGCGGACCGCGTGGCCGGCCTCCTTCGCCGCGGCCTCGGTGAGCCCGACCGAGGCGACCTGGGGCCGGCAGTAGGTGCAGGCCGGCACCCGGGTGGTATCGAGCGGGCGGACGCCGTCCGCGCCCGCGATCCTCTCCACGCAGAGCACGCCCTCGTGGCTGGCCTTGTGGGCGAGCCAGGGCGGGCCGGTGACGTCGCCGATGGCGTAGACGCCGGGCTCGCCCGTCGCCATCCAGGGGTCGGTCCGGATGTGGCCCTTCTCGACGACGACGCCGGTACCCTCGAGGCCCAGGTCCTCGACGTTGCCGACGATGCCGGCAGCGAGAATCGCGCGGTCGAAGGTGGCCTCCTCCGTCTTGCCGTCGCCGGTCTCGATCGCGGCCTGCACCGCTCCGCCGCTCGCCTGCAGGCTGGTCACCCGCGCGCCGGTGTGGATGGTCAGGCCCTGCGCCTTGAACGCCTTGGCCGCGGCGGCGGAGATCTCCTCGTCCTCGACCGGCAGGATGCGGGGCAGGAGCTCGACCACGGTGACGGCGCTGCCGAGATCGGCATAGAAGCTCGCGAACTCCATGCCGATGGCGCCGCCACCGATCACCAGCAGGGTACCGGGCTGCGCGGGCGGCACCATCGCCTCCTTGTAGGTCCAGATCATGGTGCCGTCGGGCTCGAGCCCCGGCAGCACCCGCGCGCGTGCGCCGGTGGCGAGGATGATGTGGGCGGCACGGACCGTCTGCGCCTCCCCGCCTTCCTTCGCGACCTCGAGCGCGCCGGGGCCCGCGAGCCGGCCCCGGCCCTCGATGACGGTCACGTCGTTCTTCTTCATCAGGTAGGCGACGCCGAGGGAGAGCTGGTCGGCGACGCCGCGCGAATAGGCGACGACCTTCTCGATGTCCACCGAGACGTCGCCCGCGGTGATGCCGAACTCGCCGAGCCGGCCGAGCGTATGGCGAAGCTCGGAGACCCTGAGCAGCGCCTTGGTCGGGATGCAGCCCCAGTTGAGGCAGATGCCGCCGAGGCGCTCGCTCTCGACCACGGCGGTCTTGAGCCCGAGCTGGCTGGCACGGATCGCCGCGACATAGCCGCCGGGCCCGCTGCCGACGATGACGACGTCAAAGGACGCATCCGCCATGATGTCCTCCGGTCTCGTATGCGTGAGGGGCCGGCGGGGCCGGCTCCCGCTAGAGAAGCATGGTGAGCGGGTCTTCGATCAGGCCCTTGAACGCCTGCAGGTAGGTGGCGCCGAGGGCGCCGTCGACCACCCGGTGATCGACCGAGAGCGTGCACGTCATCTGGGTGGCCACCGCGAGCGCGCCGTCCCGGACCACGGGCCGCTGCGCGGCCGCGCCGACGGCGAGGATCATCGACTGCGGCGGGTTGATGATCGCCGCGAACTCCCTGATCCCGTACATGCCGAGGTTGGAGACGCTGAAGGTGCCGCCCTGGTACTCCTCCGGCGCGAGCCCCATGGGCTTGGCGCGGGCGCGGCCGGCGAGCTCCTTCACCTCCGCGGAGATCTCGGCGAGGCCCTTGTTGGCCGCATTGCGCACGATCGGCGTCACCAGCCCGTCCTCGATGGCGACGGCGACCGAGACATCGACGCTCGCGTAGCGCCTGAGCGCGCCGTCCACCCAGGAGGCGTTGGCCGCCGGCACCTTGCGCAGAGCCAGCGCGGCGGCGCGGATCACGAAGTCGTTGACCGAGAGCGAGTAGGCGTCGGAGCGGCCGTTGAGCTCGGCCCGGGTCTCCAGCAGCGCATCGACCGTGCAATCGACGGTCAGGTAGAAATGCGGCACGTCGCGCTTCGCCTCCTGCAGGCGCTGGGCGATGACCTTGCGCATGGTGCTCGCGGGCACGTCCTCCCAGGCGGCTGCGGCAGGGGCAGCCGGCGCCGTCGGAGCGGCGGCCGGGGCCGGCGCGGGCGCGGTGGCAGGAGCGGAAACGGCGGCGGGGGCCCCTGCGATCGCCGCCTCGATATCGGCCTTCACGATGCGCCCGCCGGGGCCGGTGCCGGCGATCGCCTCGAGCGCCAGGCCGGCCTGCTTGGCCATGCGTCGCGCCAGTGGGCTCGCGAAGATGCGCGCACCGGGCTCGCGCGCGGGCGCGGCCGCTGCAGCGGCGGGTGCGGCAGCCGGCGCCGCCGCCGGCGCGGCGGGCGCCGCCTCGGGCGCAGGTTCGGCCGGAGCGGGAGCGGGGCTTGCGGCCGGCGCGGCGGCCGCGGCGCCGGCGAGCGCAGAGGCGTCCTCGTCCTCTTCCAGGATCAGCCCGATGACCGCGTTCACCGCCACGCCCTCGGTGCCGGCGGGGACGACGATCCGGCCGAGGGTTCCCTCGTCGGTCGCCTCCACCTCCATCGTCGCCTTGTCGGTCTCGATCTCGCACAGGATATCGCCGGCCGCGACCGGGTCGCCCTCGTTCTTGAACCAGCTCGCGACGTTGCCCTCGGTCATCGTCGGCGAGAGGGCCGGCATCAGAATCTGAATCGGCATGATGACTCCCTAGGTTCGGTAGCAGGCGCGGCGGGCCGCATCCGCTATGTCTGCGGCGCCGGGCAGGCTCGCGGCCTCCAGGCTGGCGGCGTAGGGCATCGGCACGTCGGCGCCCGAGACCCGCTCGACCGGCGCGTCGAGCGCATCGAAGGCGCGCTCCATGACCATCGCGGCAAGCTCGGCGCCGATGCCGGCGAACGGCCAGCCCTCCTCCACCGTGACGAGCCGGTTGGTCTTCTCCACCGAGGCCAGCACGGCCGCGCCGTCGAGCGGCCGGAGCGAGCGCAAGTCGACGACCTCGGCCTCGATGCCCTCTGCGGCCAGCGTCTCCGCCGCCTCCAGCGCGTTCCCCACCATGATCGAGAAGGCGGCGATGGTGACGTCGCCGCCGGCGCGCGCGATCGCGGCCTTGCCGATCGGCACCACGTGCTCGCCCTCGGCCGGGACCTCGAAGCTCTGGCCGTAGAGAAGCTCGTTCTCCAGGAAGACGACGGGGTTGGGATCGCGGATGGCGGCCTTGAGCAGCCCCTTGGCGTCGGCCGCCGAATAGGGGGCGATCACCCGCCAGCCCGGCACATGGGCGAACCAGCTCGCATAGCACTGGGAGTGCTGCGCCGCGACCCGCGCGGCCGCGCCGTTGGGGCCGCGAAAGACCACCGGCACCGGCAGCAGGCCGCCGGACATGTAGAGCGTCTTCGCGGCCGAGTTGATCAGGTGATCCATCGCCTGCATGGCGAAGTTGAAGGTCATGAACTCGACGATGGGCTTGAGCCCGCCCATGGCGGCGCCCACGCCGATGCCGGCGAAGCCCGCCTCGGTGATCGGCGTATCGATCACGCGGCCGGCGCCGAACTCGTCGAGCAGGCCCTGGCTCACCTTGTAGGCGCCCTGGTATTCCGCGACCTCCTCACCCATCAGGAAGACGTCGGGATCGGCCCGCATCTCCTCCGCCATCGCGTCGCGGAGCGCCTCGCGAACGGTCTGCTGCACCATGGCCGGCCGGCGTCCCTGCGTCTCTCAGGCGCCGGCGACGACGTGGGACGCGAGCGCGGCGGGGTCGGGCTCGGGCGCCCCTTGCGCGAAGTCGGCGGCATCGTTGACCACCGCCCTCACCTCCTTGTCGATCTCCTTGAGCGCCGCCTCGTCCGCATGGCCGCCGTCGACCAGCGCCTCCCGCGCCTGGGCGATCGGGTCGCGTTCCTCGCGCACCTTGCTCACCTCCTCGCGGCTCCTGTACTTCGCCGGATCGGACATCGAGTGGCCGCGATAGCGGTAGGTCATCATCTCCAGCAGGCGCGGCCCCTTGCCCGCCCTGAGCGCGGCGACCGCCTCCCGCGCCGCATGGAGCACGGCGCCGACGGCCATCCCGTCGACCCGCCCGCCTGGAATGCCGAAGGCGCTGCCGCGCTCGTGCAGGTCGGAGACCGCCGCCGAGCGCTCCACCGAGGTGCCCATGGCGTACTGGTTGTTCTCGATCACGAAGAGCACCGGGAGCTGCCACAGCGCGGCCATGTTGAAGGCCTCGAACACCTGGCCCTGATTGGCCGCGCCGTCGCCGAAATAGGTGACGGAGATGCGGTCCGAGGCGCGGTACTTGTGGGCGAAGCCGAGGCCGACCCCGAGCGGCACCTGGGCGCCGACGATGCCGTGGCCGCCGTAGAAGCCGCGCTCGGGCGCGAACAGGTGCATCGAGCCGCCCCTGCCCTGCGATGCGCCGGCCGCGCGCCCGGTGAGCTCCGCCATGACGTCCCGTGGCGGGACGCCGGCGACCAGCATGTGGGCGTGGCAGCGGTAGCCGGTGATCACCGAATCGCCGGGCTCGAGCGCGTACTGCACGCCGGTGACGACGGCCTCCTGCCCGATATAGAGGTGGCAGAAGCCGCCGATCAGGCCCATGCCGTAGAGCTGGCTGGCCTTCTCCTCGAAGCGCCGGAGCAGCAGCATGTCGCGGTAAGAGCGATGGAGCGCGTCGGGCTCCATCGCGGTCGTCTGCGCGGGCGCGGCGCCGCCACGGGCTCTCTTCTTGGCGGTCGCCATCTCCCCCTCTGCCCGATGCCGGTGCCGGCCGCGACGCCGCGGGCCGGCACGGAACCAACCGCACGCTAGGTCAAACGACGCAGGCTGACAAGGGCAAGGCGGCTATTGCTTGCCATGACAAGGGATTTTCCGTCAGCGCGAGGGCGACGGATCCTGGTGAAGCACCACCTCTTCGTCGGGATGGCCCAGATTGAGCAGACGGCGGGCCTCCTGGTCGAGCAGGTCGAGGTCGAGATTGTCGGTCCGGAGCTGCGAGACGCGGCGCTCGAGCCTGCTGCGCTCGGCGGCGAGCGCAGCCACCTCGGCGCGGGTCCGCTCCAGCTCGGCGGAACGCTGCATCCAGCCGAGCAGCCCGCGCTCGCCATGCACGCTCTGATAGCCGACATAGAGGAGACCGAGCGCGCAGGTCAGCAGCACGACGATCATCCGGTAGCGAATCCGCGCGAATCGCTCGGCCATGGCAGGAAGACATCAACCCTGGCGCCGCCGGCTGTCAAGACAGCAGTGCTGGCCTGAATTGACGGGACACGGCGTGCCCGGCCGCCGACTCAAACGGCGCGCAGGACCGCGCGGCCGGCGTAGCGGGCCGTCTCCTCCAGGCTCTCCTCGATGCGGATGAGCCGGTTGTACTTCGCCGTGCGATCGGTGCGCGACGGCGCGCCGGCCTTGATCAGGCCGCATCCGGTGGCGACCGCGAGGTCGGCGATGGCGGTGTCCTCGGTCTCGCCCGAGCGATGCGAGACGACGGCGGCGAAGCCGTGACGGCGCGCGAGCGCCACGGTCTCCAGCGTCTCCGTCAGCGTGCCCACCTGGTTGAGCTTGACCAGGACGGCGTTGGCCGCTCCGTCCGCCACGCCGCGCCCGAGACGTGCCGCGCTGGTCACGAACAGGTCGTCGCCCACCAGCAGGATGCGCTCCCCCAGCGCCGCCGTGAGCGCGGCCCAGCCGGACCAGTCGTCCTCGGCGAGGCCGTCCTCGATGGAGGCGATGGGATAGCGGCCGGCCAGGTCTTCGTACCAGGCGACCATGCCGCCCGCATCCAGCGCGCGCCCCTCGCCCGCCAGCCGGTAGGTGCCGTCCTCGTAGAGCTCGCTCGCCGCCGCGTCGAGCGCGAGCCAGACATCCTCGCCCGGGCGGTAGCCCGCCGCCTCGATCGCCTTCATCAGATGGCCGAGCGCAGCCTCGGTGCCGTCTAGACCCGGCGCGAAGCCGCCCTCGTCGCCGACGTTGGTGGCGAGCCCGGCCTCGGAGAGCCGCCGGCCCAGGCCGTGGAAGATCTCGGCGCCGATGCGCACCGCGTCGGCCGCGCCCTCGGCCGCCACCGGCATGACCATGAACTCCTGCAGGTCGATGGCGTTGTCCGCGTGCGCGCCGCCGTTCAGCACGTTCATCATGGGCACCGGCAGCAGCCGGGCGTCGAGACCGCCGACATAGCGGAAGAGCGGCTGGCCCAGCTCGACCGCGGACGCGTGCGCCGCGGCGAGACTGACGCCGAGGATCGCGTTGGCGCCGAGACGGCTCTTGTTCGCGGTGCCGTCGAGCGCGTTGAGCGTGGCGTCGAGGCGGGCCTGCTCCGCCGATTCCATGCCGCTCAGCGCGGAAAAGATCTCCTCGTTGACGGCGCACACGGCCTCCTGCACGCCCTTGCCGCCGTAGCGGGTCCCGCCGTCGCGCCGCTCGACCGCCTCGTGGGCGCCGGTGGAGGCGCCGGAGGGGACCGCGGCGCGCCCTTCCGCGCCGCTCTCCAGCACGAGATCGACCTCGACCGTGGGATTGCCGCGGCTGTCGAGGATCTCCCGCGCCCGGATATCGGTGATGGCTCCCATTCTCGGCCCCTCCGCTCGGCACCGGCCGCCCTTGATAGGGGGCGGACGCAGGATGGGCAAGGCGCTACCCGTCTGCCATGATCGCGCGGGCGCGAATAAGGAGGCGGCGATGAAAGTTGTGGTTGCCGGCGCGAACGGACTGACCGGGCGCATCGTGTTGAGGCTGCTCAAGGAGGCCGGGCATCAGCCGGTCGCCATGATCCGGGACTTCGCCCAGCGCGACGCGCTGGAGGCGCTCGGCGCGGAATGCAGGATCGGCGATCTCGAGAAGCCGGTGGGCTACGCCGTCCGAGAATGCCGGGGCGCCGTCTTCGCCGCCGGCTCCGGCTCCAAGACCGGGCCGGAGAAGACCATCGACGTGGACCAGAACGGCGCGATGGCGTTCATCGAGACCTGCGTGCGCATGAACGCCCGCCGCTTCGTCATGCTAAGCTCCATCGCCGTGGACAAGCCGGAACGGGGGCCCGAGAGCCTGCACCACTACTTCAGGGCCAAGGCCATCGCCGACCGGCACCTGCAGGCGAGCGGCCTCAACTACACCATCGTGCGGCCGGGCTTCCTCACCAACGAGCCCGGCACCGGCACTATTGCCACCGGCGACGACCTCGGCCCCATCGCCAAGGAGACCCACTCGGTGACCCGCGAGGACGTCGCGCGCGTGTTGGTGGACTGCTTCGCCCAGGACAACACCGTCGAGAAGACCTTCGAGATGATCGCGGGCGAGACTCCGATCGCCGACGCACTCAAGGCGCTTTAGCCCACGTCGAGCACGATGCAGCCGGCGTCGTTGAGCCGGGCGCGCACGCCGGGCGGGACGACGCAGGTCGCGTCGTATTCCTCGACGATCAGCGGCCCCTCCCTCTCGCGGGCCAGGTCGGCGCGGCCGATGACGGCGGCCTCGCACCAGCCGCCTTCCGGGCCGAAGTAGGCGCTGCGGGCGCGGGGCGTCTCCGCCGTGCCGGGCCGGGGCGCGATGCGGGGCGGCGGCGCGGCGGGGCGCACCCCCCGGCCAAGCACCCGGAGCGTGACCAGCTCGACCGGCTCCTCCGGGCCGGCGCGGTGGCCGTAGGTGCGCTCGTGCTCGGCGCCGAACGCTTCCTCGAGGGCGGCGAGCGCCGCGTCATCGAGGGGCCCGTCGGGCACCGGGACCGTGAGCTCGTAGGTCTGGCCCTGATAGTGGAGGCTGGCATGACGCTCGATCCGGGCCGCCGGCCCGTCGTAGCCGTCCGCCGCGAGCCGCCCGGCCGCATCCGCTGCGAGCGCATCCCAGGCCGCGGCGAGCGCTTCCTTGTCGAGGCCGCGCAGCAGGGCGCGGAAGGTGCGCGAGAGGTGATGCTCCACGTCGGCGGTGAGCAGGCCGAAGGAGGAGAAGAGGCCCGGCGCCGGCGGCACCACCACGCGGCCGATGTCGAGCGCCTGCGCCATGGCGGCGCCGAACACCGGGCCGTTGCCGCCGAAGGCGACGAGGGTGTAGCCGCGCGGATCGCGGCCGCGCTCGGTCGAGACCGCCCGGATCGCCCGGATCATGTTGGAGGCGACGATGCGGTGGGCGCCGTGGGCCGCCTCCTCGACCGAGACGCCGAGCGGCGCGGCGATCTGGCGCTTCAGGGCGCGGATCGCGCTGGCGGCGTCGATGGGCAGCGCGCCGCCCACGAGATAGTCCTGATTGAGGTAGCCCAGCGCCACGTTGGCGTCCGTGATGGTGGGCGCGCTCCCGCCCTTGCCGTAGCAGACGGGCCCCGGCTCGGCGCCGGCGCTCTCGGGCCCCACCTGCAGGGAGCCGCCGGCATCGATGGTGATCAGCGAGCCACCGCCGGCGCCGACCTCGGCGAGGTCGATGGCCGGCATCCGCACCAGATAGCCCGCGCCGGTCATGAGCCGCGAGCCGGCAAGGATGCCGCCGCCGACCTGGAACTCACTGGAGCGGCTGACCTCACCGCCCTCGATCAGCGCCGCCTTGGCGGTGGTGCCGCCCATGTCGAAGGTGACGAGATTGTCCTGACCGAGACCGTCCGCCATGGCGAGCGCGCCGACCACGCCGCCGGCCGGCCCCGATTCGACGATGTTCACCGGGCGCCGCGCCGCCTCGTCGGCCGAGGTGAGGCCGCCGTTCGACTGCATGATGAGCAGAGGGGCACCGGCGCAGCGCTCGCCGATGGCCTGCCGCAGGCGCGCGAGATAGCTCTGCACGATCGGGCTGATGTAGGTGTTGATCACCGTGGTGGACGTGCGCTCGTACTCCTTGATCTCGGGCAGCACGTCGTAGCTGACGCAGACAGTGCAGCCCGGCGCGCGCTCCTTGACGATCGCCTCCAGCGCCCGCTCGTGGACCGGGTTGGCGAACGAGTTGATGAGGCAGACGGCGATCGCGTCCACCCCCTCCGCGAGGAGTCTCTCCACCGCGGCCGTCGCGTCTTCCTCGTCGAGTGCCGTCTGCACCCGGCCCGCCGCATCGATCCGCTCGTCGACGACCGCGCGCAGGTAGCGCTCGACCAGCGGCGGCGGCTTCTCCCAGGCGAGGTCGTAGAGCCGCGGCATCCTGAGGTTGCGGATCTCCAGCACGTCGCGGAAGCCGCGCGTGCCGATGAGGCCGGTGCGGGCGCCCTTGCGCTCCAGCAGCGCGTTGCTCGCCACCGTCGTGCCGTGCACGACCTCGGCGATGGCCGCAGCCTCGAGCCCGTGCTCGGCAACCAGCGACGCGATCCCCTCCATGATGGCGCGGGCATAGTCGTCAACGCTGGAGGAGACCTTCCGCGTCGCCACCGTGCCGTCGTCGGCGAGCAGAACGATATCGGTGAAGGTGCCGCCGATATCGACGCCGATGCGCCAGGTGCTCACGCCTCGCTCTCGGGCGGATGGCCCTGCGTCACCGGCATGTCGCCGCGCGAGACCGCCGGCGGCGCGTCCCACCCGCGCGCGGCCCTGAGCGCCGCCCGGCGTTGCCCGGTAGCATGACGATCGACCCGCCAGGAGGCGCGGTCGACGATTACGCCGTAGTCGTCGCGCGCGGCATCCTCGCCGATCAGCTCGTTGCGGAGATCGCGCAGCACGGCGTCGGGCTCGCGTTCCAGCGGATCGCCCCAGCCGCCGGCGCCGGCGAGCTCGTGGCGGAAGACGTCGCCCTGCACGATGGTCTCGGTGAGCTTGCTCGGCAGCGGACGTTCCTCCGGCCCGGGGTTCATCGCGTTGCGCGAGGGCTGGCCGGGGCTGCCGCCGTAGAGCCCGTAGGGCCGGAAGGTGCGGCGGTCGGCCCGCACCTGGAGCAGGCCCTCGGCCTCGAGGAAGCGGTAGTCGCGGCGGAAGGGCGTGCCGCCCCGGTAGCGGCCGGCGCCGGCGCGGTCGGGCACGAACTCGTAGGAGAGGATCTGCAGCGGATACTCGGCCTCCGTCACCTCGACCGACTGGGAGGCCATGTTGGCGAAGATGTTCGAGTTGCCGTCCAGGCCGTCGGCCCAGGGCCGGGCGCCCCAGGTGCCGCAGGTGAAATCGACGTAGACGAAGGGCCTTCGCTGATCGTCGTAGCCTCCGATGGTGATGCCGGTGTTGCCACCGTCGGAGGCGGCGAAGACCTTCTCCGGCAACATCATCGCGAGCGCGCCGAAGGCGCAATCGACCATGCGGAACCCGGTGAGCCCGCGGGCTGCGCAGGCCGCCGGCAGCACGGCGTTGGTGATGGTGCCCGGCGGCGCCGAGACGGTGATGGCGCGGAAGACGCCCTCGTTGTTGGGGATGCCCGGCGGCAGCACCGAGCGGATCGCCGTGTAGGTGGCGGCCTTGGTCCAGGACAGCGTGCTGTTGATCGCGCCCTTCACCTGAGGCGACGACCCCGCCCAGTCCGCATGCAGGCTGTCGCCCTCCTTGCGCAGCGTCACGTGGAGCCTGATCGGCCTGCCCCGGTCCACGCCGTCGTCGTCGATCCAGTCCTCGAAGCTGGTCTCGCCGTCCGGCAGCTCGCTGAGCGCAGCCCGGGTCAGACGCTCGGCATAGTCGATGATCTCCTGCAGGTAGAAGCGCGTGGCGGCGGCGCCGTGCTGGCGCACCAGATCGACGATCTGGCGCTCGGCGATGTGGCAGGCGGCGAGCTGGGCGCGCAGGTCGCCGAAGAGCTTGACCGGCAGGCGCACGTTCTTCTCCAGCAGCGCGAACAGCGTCTCGTTGCGCTCGCCCCGGTCGTAGAGCCGCAGCGGCGGGATGCGCACGCCCTCCTGGTAGATCTCGGTGGAATCGGACGCGTTGGAGCCGGCGACCCGGCCGCCGACATCGGCGTGGTGGCAGACGGTGGCGGCGAACGCGATCCGCTCCGCCCCGTCGAAGACGGGCTTGAAGACGAAGATATCCGGCAGGTGCATGCCGCCGTCGAAGGGGTCGTTCATGATGAAGACGTCGCCGGGATGGATGGCGTCGCCGTAGTGGCGCAGCACCGCCTCGATCGCCGTCGGCACCGAGCCGAGGTGCCCCGGCAGCGTCAGCCCCTGCGCGATCAGGCGGCCGGCGCCGTCGGTCAGCGCCGTGGAAAAGTCCATGTTGTCGCGCAGCACGCCCGAATAGGTGGTGCGGCAGACGGTGAGCGCCATCTCGTCGGCGATGGCGAAGACGGCGTTTCTGAACAGCTCGAAGCCGAAGGGATCGGCGCCGGCCGCGCCCTGCGCCCCGGCCGCGCCCGTCGCCGCCTCGCCCTGACCTGCAATCGCCTCCATGCGCCCCTCCCCGGCCGGCCGCGATGATAGGAGGGAGCCAGCGCCGCGTCGACTCTGGCCGGCGCCGGGGCCGCTCCCTAGAATGACGGCTCGGAACGACGGCCCGGCAACGGTCAGGCTGGCAGATGCCTTCGGAAGCAGCGCCGCAAGCGGCCCCAGGAACGGCGACTACGCCCCCGCGCGCGGCGCACCGCATCGACCGGGCGGCGCTGGAGCGCTATCTCGCGGCGCATGTGCCGGCGGCCGCGCCGATCGGCGCCATCGGCCAGTTCGCGGCCGGCCAGTCCAACCCGACCTATCTGATCGAGGGGCCGGAGCGCCGCTTCGTGCTGCGCAAGAAGCCGCCGGGCACGCTGCTGCCCTCGGCCCATCTGGTCGAGCGCGAATACCGCATCCTCGCGGCGCTGGCGGAGACCGACGTGCCCGTGCCGCGGGTCCACCACCTCTGCGAGGACCCGGGTATCATCGGCACGGCGTTCTACGTGATGGACCATGTGGAGGGCGCGGTCGATCAGGACCCGGCGTGGCCTGCGCTCGCGCCCGAGCGGCGCCGGGCGCTCTACGCCTCGATGGCGGACGTGCTGGCGCGCCTGCACGGGGTCGACTGGCGGGCGCTCGGCCTCGCCGACTTCGGCCGCGAAGGCAACTACATCGCGCGCCAGATCCGCCGCTGGAGCGGCCAGTACGAGGCCTCGCAGACCGGCGAGATCGCGGAGATGGACCGCCTGATCGCCTGGCTGCCCGATCACATCCCCGAGGACGACGAGACCACCATCGTCCACGGCGACTACCGGCCCGGCAACCTGATCGTGCATCCCACGGAGCCCCGCATCGCCGCGGTGCTGGACTGGGAGCTCAGCACCCTCGGCCACCCGCTGAGCGACCTCGCCCACAACTGCCTGGCCTTCTCGATCCCGCGCGGCGCCAGCGCCCTGCCGGGGCTCGGCGGCGCCGATTTCGCCGCGCTCGGGCTGCCGGCGGAGGAAGACTACCGCGACGCCTACTGCGAACGCGCAGGCCGCGGGCCGATCGCCGACTGGCGCTTCTACATGGCCTTCGCCTTCTTCCGCATGGCGGCGATCTGCCAGGGGGTCTACGCGCGCGGCCTCAAGGGCAATGCGAGCGCGGCCAACGCCCACGAATATGGCGACCGCGCACGGGCGCTCGCCGCGCTCGGCTGGGAGAAGGCCTCGGGCCCGGCCTGAGCTCTACTCGCCCCCGCCTTCGGAGGACGCGGCGGCACCGGCGAGCAGGACGCTCAGGATCGCGGCGGCGGCGATCAGCGCTTCGGTCCGGGCGGACTGGCCGGGAGCGTTCGCATCGCCGCCGGCGTCGCGGCTGACGCAGCCTGCCACCTGACTGCCCGCGAGCAGCAGGACCACGGCGAGCGCGGCCACTTTCGTTCTCAGGCCCGCACGTCTCGGACGATGTGCCATCGCCCTTCGTGTTATCGCCTCGCAGGGCGGGCCGCAAGGGCTGCGGGGGACACGGGCGCCGAGCCGGCAGTTGCGCGCACAGGCCCGGATCGGCGATAGAGTGATGCGCCTGCCGCCGGCCGGACGCCGGAGGAGCGCAGGCGCGGGCGCGTCCCGCTCATCGTCTCGGGCATCGATCCATGCGCATTGCGGTCATCGGTCTCGGCTATGTCGGCCTGCCACTGGCAGCCGCCCTGAGCCACCACTTCGAGACGCTGGGCTTCGACATCAGCGCATCCCGCATCGACGAGCTGAGAAAGGGCCTGGACCGCACCGGCGAGCTCTCGCCCGAGCGCCTCGCCGCCGCCCCGCTGGGGCTCAGCGCAGAGGCGGACGACATCGCCGGCGCGGACGTCTTCATCGTGACCGTGCCGACGCCGCTCGACGAGGAGAAGCGCCCCGATCTCGGCGCCGTGCTGGCCGCCTCGCGCACCATCGGCGCGCGCCTCGGCACGGGCGCGCTCGTGGTCTACGAGAGCACGGTATGGCCCGGGGTCACCGAGGACATCTGCGTGCCGGAGCTGGAGCGCGCGTCCTCGCTCGCCGCCGGCACGGACTTCCACGTCGGCTATGCGCCGGAGCGGATGAACCCCGGCGATCCGGCGCACGGGCTGGAGCACATCACCAGGGTGGTGGCCGGCCAGACGCCGGAGATCGCCGAGCGGCTGGCCGCGCTCTACGGCACGGTCAACGGCGGCAACGTCTTCATCGCCCGCGACATCCGCACCGCCGAGGCCGCCAAGGTGATCGAGAACGCCCAGCGCGACGTCAACATCGCCTTCATCAACGAGGTCGCGCAGGTCTTCTGCACGCTCGGGCTCTCCACCCACGACGTTCTCGACGCCGCCCGCACCAAGTGGAATTTTCTGGACTTCAGGCCGGGGCTCGTCGGCGGGCACTGCGTCGGCGTGGACCCCTACTATCTGGCGCACCGCGCGGAAGAGGTCGGCAGGGACCCGCTGATCGTCCTCGCCAGCCGACGCACCAACGAGGCGATGGGAGCCTTCATCGTCGAGCAGATCGAGCGGCGGCTGGAAGGCGCGGCGGGGCCGGTGCTCGTCCTCGGCATCACCTTCAAGGAGAACGTGCCGGACATCCGCAACACCCAGGTGCCGGACATGGTCGCGGCGCTGGCTGCGCGCGGCATCGAGACCGCGGTGCACGACCCCTTCGCCGATCCGGACGAGGTGGAGAGACGCTACGGCATCCGCCTCCTGCCGGGGCTCGACGGCGCCGGCGGCTACGCCTGCGTGCTCGGCGTCGTGGCCCACGCCCCCTACCGGGCGTTTACCACCGCCACCTTCGCCTCCCTGCTGGCGCCGGGCGGCCTCGTCGCGGACATCAAGAACATGTGGCGCGACACGCCGCTGCCGGCGGGCCTCAGACGCTGGACCCTCTGAACAGCCTGCCGATGGCCGCCGGCAGCTCGGCGAAATCCTCGATCACGGCGTCGGCGCCGAGCGCGTGCGCGGGCGTCGGGCTGTAGCCGTAGGCCGTCACGATCGCGGGCATGCCCGCGCCCTGCGCCGCATCGACGTCGGCTGCGCTGTCGCCAACCATGACCGCGCGCGCGGGCGTGGCGCCGAGCGCCGCCAGCGCCTCCCGCAGATGGCCGGGATCGGGCTTCATCTTCGCCACCGTGTCGCCCGCCAGCACCGCGCCTACGTGGCGGTCGATCCCGAAATGGGCGAGCAGCCGGCGCGTGGAGCACTCCCCCCTGTTGGTGCAGACGGCGAGCGAGACGCCGCCGTCGCGCAGCCGCTCCAGCGTGGCCGCCACCGAGGGGAACAGCCTGATCCTCTCGGTCTCGATCTCGAAGTAGTAGGCGATCAGCGTCTCGATCAGACGCCGCAGCGTCGCGTCGTCGGGGCGCTCCTGCCCCTGCGCGGCGAGGGCCGCGAGCAGCAGCCGCTTGGCGCCCTCGCCCGCCCGCTGGCGAAAGCCGGCGAACGCGACCGGAGCGTGGCCCATCTCCTCCAGAAGCCGGTTGAGCGCCGCGATGAGGTCGGGCGCGGAATCCGCGAGCGTCCCGTCGAAATCGAGCAGCACCGCGTCCACATGCTCTCGCATCGCCGGCGATGGTGGGGGAAGGCGCGCCCGTTGACAAGGAACGCCGGCGGACATGCTATGATGAGAGGACTCGCATGGCCCCACCGATCCGGCGCCGGACATCCCGAAACAGATGAGACATTGGGCGTGAGCCAGGCGGTCTCCCATCCCTCCCCTGCGGACCGGGCCTCCGGGCCCGAGAGCGCCAGCGGCGAGCCGCGCCCGCTCATCGCCGCGCTGGCCCCCGCCGTGCCGGTGGAAGGGCTCGCCTGCGTCGTGCTCGCGGCCGGCAAGGGGACTCGCATGCGCTCGGCCCGGCCCAAGGTGCTCCACCCCCTCGCCGGGCGGCCGATGGTGGGCCACGTGCTGGCCAACGTCCAGGCGCTCCGGCCAGAGCGCGTGGTCCTGGTGATCGGGCCGGAGCTCGAGGCCGAGGCCGCCGCGCTGCAGGAAGCCGCAGGTCCGCTCGACTGCGTGGTGCAGGCGGAGCCGCTCGGCACGGCGCATGCGGTGGCGCAGGCCCGCCCGCTGCTGGCGGATTTCGCCGGCGACGTGCTGGTCATGTTCGCGGACACGCCGCTGGTGCGGGGCGAGACCCTGGCCGGGCTCGTCCGCGCCCGGCGCGAGAGCGTGGGCGCCGCCGCCGCGGTGCTGGGCTTCCGCCCGGCGGAGCCGGGCGCCTACGGCCGGCTCATCCTCGCGCCGGACGGGACGCTGGAGCGCATCGTCGAGGCCGCAGGCGCGAGCGAGGCGGAGCGCGCGGTCACGCTCTGCAACGCGGGCCCCATGGCGATCGACGGGCGCCGGCTCTTCCCCCTCATCGACGCGGTCGGCAACGACAATGCGAAGGGCGAGTACTACGTGACCGACATCCCCGCCATCGTCTCAGGCGAAGGTGGCACCTGCACTATCACGGAGGCGCCCGGCGACGAGGTCATGGGAATCAACGACCGCATCCAGCTCGCCGCCGCCGAGCGCGTGGTGCAGGACAGGCTGCGCCGGGCGGCGATGGAGGCGGGCACGACCCTGGTAGAGCCCACGACGGTCTGGCTCAGCGCCGACACGCGGCTCGGCGCCGACGTGACCATCGGCCCCAACGTGGTGATCGGCCCGGGCGTCACCATCGGCGACGGCGCCGAGATCAGGCCCTTCAGCCATCTGGAAGGGGTGCGGGTGGGAGCGCACGCCGCGATCGGCCCCTTCGCCCGGCTCAGGCCCGGCAGCGATATCGGCGAGGGCGCGCGCGTCGGCAACTTCGTCGAGGTGAAGAACAGCACGGTCGCCGAGGGCGCGAAGATCAACCATCTGAGCTATGTCGGCGATGCGGGCGTCGGCGCGGGCGCGAACATCGGCGCCGGCACCATCACCTGCAACTATGACGGCTACGCCAAGTCCCGGACCGAGATCGGCGAGGGCGCCTTCATCGGCTCCAACTCGGCGCTGGTGGCGCCGGTCTCCGTCGGCCCCGGCGCGGTGGTGGGCGCCGGCAGCGTGATCACCGAGGACGTGGAGGCGGATTCCATCGCCGTCGCCAGAGGCGAGCAGAGCGAGCGCAAGGGCGCCGCCGCGCGCAGGCGCGCCCGCCGCCTGACCAAGGCGACCGGAGACTAGAGCGTGTTCGCTTTACACGGAAACGCTCTAGCCTCTTTGTCGCTCACGGCAGCCGGCCTGCGGCCGGCGCCTGCGCGGGCGCGCCGCATAGGCGGCGGGCCGCAGTCGCGGCCTGTCGCGTATCCGTCAAAGACGGATACGCTCTAGGAGCGAACGGGAGAGGGAGCACCGGCAGCGTGTGCGGAATCATCGGCGTCGCCGGCCGCGACGAAGCGGCGCCGCACATCCTCGACGGGCTGAAGCGGCTCGAGTACCGCGGCTACGATTCGGCCGGGCTGGCCACGCTCGCCAACGGCTCGTTCGACCTGCGCCGTGCCGAGGGCAAGCTCGTCGCGCTCGAGCGCCTTCTCGCCCGGCGCCCGGTCGCCGGCACCGTGGGCATCGGCCACACCCGCTGGGCGACCCACGGCGCGCCCAGCGAGACCAACGCCCACCCGCACACCGCCGGCCGCGTGGCGGTGGTCCACAACGGCATCATCGAGAACTACCAGGAGCTGCGCGCCAGGCTCGAAGCGGACGGCCGCGAGCTCGCCTCGGACACCGATACCGAGGTGGTCCCGCACCTGATCGATTCGCACATGGAGCGCGGCCTCGACCCGGACGAGGCCACCGCCGCCGCGCTGGCGGAGCTCGAGGGCGCGTTCGCGCTGGCGATCATCTTCGCCGGACACGGGGACCTGCTGATCGGCGCCCGGCGCGGCTCGCCGCTCGCGATCGGCCATGGCGAGGACGCCACCTATCTCGCCTCCGACGCGCTCGCGCTCAGCCCCCTCACCCGCCGCATCAGCTATCTCGACGAGGGCGACTGGGCCGTGCTCGGCGCGGGCTCGGCGGAGATACGCGATTCCGGCGGCCGGCCGGTCCGGCGGCCGCTGAGCGAGACCGCCCACGACGGCGCCATGATCGGCAAGGGCGCCTACCGCCACTACATGCTGAAGGAGATCTTCGAGCAGCCCGGCGCGATCGGCGACACCCTCGGCGCCTACTACAATCCGGGCGCGCGGCGGATCGCGCTGCCCGCCCTCCCCTTCGCGCTGGAGCAGGTGGAGCGGGTGACGGTGGTGGCCTGCGGCACCTCCTACTATGCCGGCCTCGCCGCCCGCTACTGGATCGAGCAGACCGCGCGCGTTCCGGTGGAGGTCGACATCGCGTCCGAGTTCCGCTACCGCGCGTCGCCGCTGGCGGACGGCAGCGTGGCGCTCTTCGTCTCGCAGTCGGGCGAGACCGCCGACACGCTGGCGGCCATGCGCTTCGCGCAGCAGGCCGGGGTGCCGACGGCGGCGGTCGTCAACGTGCAGGAAAGCACCATGGCGCGCGAGGCGGACGCGGTGCTGCCCACCCACGCCGGGGTCGAGATCGGGGTGGCGTCGACCAAGGCCTTCGCCACCCAGCTCGTCACCCTCGCCTGCTTCGCCATAGCACTCGGCCGGGCGCGCGGCGCCATCGACGCGGCGGAAGAAGCGCGCCTCGCCGCCGCGCTCGCCCACGTGCCGGCCCAGGCGGCGGACGTGCTGGGCCTCGACGAGCGCATCCGGGAGCTCGCCGAGAGCCTGCGCCGGGCCGGGACGGTGCTCTACATCGGCCGCGGCACCGGCTACGCCATCGCGCTCGAAGGGGCGCTCAAGCTGAAGGAGCTCTCCTACATCCATGCCGAGGGCTTCGCCGCCGGCGAGCTCAAGCACGGCCCCATCGCGCTGGTCGACCGGGGCGTGCCGGTGATCGTGGTGGCGCCCCCCGGCCCGCTCTTCGACAAGACGGCGTCGAACCTGCAGGAGGCTGCGGCCCGCGGCGCCCACGTGGTGGTCATCAGCGACCGCGGCGGCTGTGCGGCGCTGGCGCCGCTGGCCGAGGAGACCATCGACCTGCCCTCGCTCGACCCCTTCGTCGCGCCCATCCTCTACGCCATTCCGGTCCAGCTCATCGCCTACCACGTGGCGGTGCTCAAGGGGACCGACGTGGACCAGCCCCGCAACCTCGCGAAATCGGTCACGGTGGAATGAGCGAGCGGGCGGCCCTGATCGACCTCGACGAGGACCATGCCGAGCTGCGCGAGCCGGTCCGCGCCCTCTGCGCGCGCTATCCCGGCGAGTACTGGCGCGAGAAGGACCGCGAGCGCGCCTACCCGGAGGAGTTCGTGCAGGCGCTCACCGAGGCGGGCTTCCTGGCGGCGCTGATCCCGGAGCGCTACGGCGGCAGCGGCCTCGGCATCGGCGCGGCGGCGGCGATACTCGAGGAGATCCACGCATCCGGCTGCAACGGCGGCGCCTGCCACGCCCAGATGTACACCATGGGCACGGTGCTCAGGCACGGCTCCGAGGCGCAGAAGGGAACTTACCTGCCGGAGATCGCGAGCGGCGCGCGCCGGCTCCAGGCCTTCGGCGTCACCGAGCCCACCACCGGCTCCGACACCACCCAGCTCCGCACCACCGCCGAGCGCCGCGCCGACGGCGACTACACCGTGAACGGGCAGAAGGTGTGGATCTCGCGGGCCGAGCACTCGGACCTGCTGCTGCTGCTGGCCCGCACCACGCCGGCGGCGGAGACGAAGAAGCGCACGGACGGGCTCTCGGTCTTCCTGATCGAGCTGGAGAACGCCCTCGGCAACGGGCTCGAGATCAGGCCGATCCGCACCATGATCAACCACGCCACGACCGAGCTCTTCTTCGACGATCTGGTGATCCCGGCGGCGAGCCTCGTCGGCGAGGAGGGCAAGGGCTTCCGCTACATCCTCGACGGCATGAACGCCGAGCGCATCCTGATCGCGGCCGAGTGCATCGGCGACAGCCGCTGGTTCATCGAGAAGGCGAGCGCCTATGCCGCCGAGCGCCAGGTCTTCGGCCGCCCCATCGGCGCCAACCAGGGGGTGCAGTTCCCCATCGCCGAGGCCTACGCGCAGATGGAGGCCGCGCGCCTCATGGTGAGCAAGGCCGCAGCCCTCTTCGATGCCGGCCGCGCCTGTGGGCCCGAGGCCAACATGGCGAAGCTGCTCGCGTCGGAAGCCTCGTGGAAGGCCGGCGACACCTGCCTCCAGACCCACGGCGGCTTCGGCTTCGCCGAGGAGTACGACGTCGAGCGCAAGTTCCGCGAGACCAGGCTCTATCGCGTCGCCCCGATCTCGACCAACCTCATCCTCGCCTATCTCGGCCAGCATGTGCTCGGCATGCCGCGCTCCTACTGAGAGAGGCCGGGCGGGCGCGCGCGAGAGCGGCTAGTGGCGCAGCTCCCGGCCTACGTCATCAACCTGGACCGCCGGCCCGATCGCCTGCAGGCGATCATGGCCAACCTCGAGCGCATCGGCGTGACGGCGGAGCGCATCGCCGCGATCGACGGCGAACGGCTCGACGACCGCCGACAGGCGCCCGCCACCCCGCTCAGCCCGAGCGAGCGGGCCTGCGTGCTGAGCCACTGCGAGGCGCTGCGCCGCCTGCTGGCGACCTCCCATCCCGCGGCGCTGGTGCTGGAAGACGACGCCGAGATCGCCGCCGACACGGCGGCGCTGCTGGAGGCGACCGACTGGTGGCCCGCCGGCACCCGGCTGGTGAAGCTTGACACCATGCGCGACAAGCCCCGGCTCATGGGCCGGCATCGCGGCGCAACCCCCAACGGGCGCGCGCTCCGGGCGCTGGTGATCGGCAACCCGGGCGCCGCCGGCTACCTCATCGACCGGGATGCCGCGGCGGCGGTGATCGACGCCTGCGCGGCGCAGGACCTGCAGATCGATCTCGCCCTCTTCGACCTCCGGGTCTCCGGCACGGCGAAGCGCCTGCGCCCGGTCCAGGTCCTCCCCGCCCTGGTCAGGCAGCGCGGGAGTGCGTCGGATATCGACCAGGGGCGGCGGACCGCGCGGCCGGGCGGGCTGCGGGGCCGGCTCGGGCGGCTCGGGCGCGGCCCGCGCAAGCTGCCCCACCGGGTCTGCGTCCTGGGCTTGCGCATGGTCGGCCGGGTGCGGCGGCACCGGCTGCACTATGTCGACCGGCTGGCCGACGGGGCCTGAGCCGTGAGCGCGAACGCCGACGGCCCGCTCGCCGGCCTCCTGGTGGTCTCGGTGGAGCAGGCCGTCGCCGCCCCCTTCGCCACCAGCCGGCTGGCGGACGCCGGCGCCCGCGTCATCAAGATCGAGCGGCCGGAGGGCGACTTCGCCCGCGCCTATGACCACGTGGTGGGCGGCGAGTGCGCCTGGTTCGTCTGGCTCAACCGCGGCAAGGAATCGGTCGTCCTCGACATCAAGGACGCGGGCGACAACGCCCTGCTGCAGCGCATGATCGCACACGCCGACGTCTTCGTGCAGAACCTCGCGCCGGGCGCCGCAGGCCGCGCCGGCCTCGACTCGGCCGAACTGCGGCGGCGGAATCCCCGGCTCGTCACCTGCGACATCAGCGGCTATGGCGAGAGCGGCCCCTACGCCGCGATGAAGGCCTACGACTTCCTCATCCAGTGCGAATCGGGCATCGCGTCAGTCACCGGGACGCCCGAATCCGCGAGCCGCGTCGGCGTCTCGGTCTGCGACATCGGCGCGGGCCTCAACGCCTACGGCGCGATCCTCGAGGCCGTGCTCGCCCGCCACCGCACCGGCCGGGGCGGCGGCATCGCGCTCTCGCTCTTCGACGGCATGGCGGACTGGATGACCGTGCCGCTGTTGCACCTGGAGCACGGCGGCAAGGCGCCGGCGCGCACCGGCCTCCGCCACGCCATGATCGCGCCCTACGGCGCCTACCCCGTGGGCTGCGGCGGGCAGATGGTGATCGCCATCCAGAACGAGCGCGAGTGGGCGCGCTTCTGCGAGGCCATCCTGGGCGATGCCTCGCTCGCGACCGATGCGCGCTTCGCCGGCCACCCGGCGAGGCTCGCGAACCGGCCGGAGATGGACGCGCTCATCGCCGCCGCCTTCGCCCGCCACGACATGGACTCGCTCGCGGCCGCGCTGGGCGAGGCGCAGATCGCCTTCGGCCGGCTCAACGAGGTTTCCGGGCTCTCGGCGCACCCGCAGCTTCGCCGGGCGGCGGTCGCGACATCCGCCGGCACGGTCGAGATCGTGGCGCCACCGGCCCGCCACGACGATGCCGACCGCCCCCTCCGCCCGGTGCCTGCGCTGGGCGAACACAGCGCGGCGATCAGGGCGGAGTTTGGGAGCGGGGAGGTCTCTTCCGACGAGAGCGCCGACTGATCTGCCCGTCACTCGCTCCCACGCCGTTACGCCCGGCTCTGCGTACGCCACACGCCACCATGCCCGGACCTGTTCCGGGCATCCATATGGGCCGGGTACGACCGAGAGACGTGGATGGCCGGGACAAGCCCGGCCGTGACGTGGCGGAGAGAGTCCTCCCCTCTCGAGTCCCCGCACCATGGTGCGGTTCACGGCGCCTGGTGCGGGTGCCAGGGTGGCGCCATGACGAGCACGAGCGACCAACCCACGAAAGACCGCTGCGACCCACGCTCCTCCCTGAGGAGCTTGCCGCCCGCGCTGCTCGATTCCGTCGACACCGCGATCGCCGACGGCGCCACCATCGACGAGATCACGGCCCTCATCCACGCCGAGGGCGGCTCCTGCTCGCGCTCGGCCGTCGCCCGCTACGTCCGGCGGGTGCGCGGCATGGTCGGCCGGAAGCACGAGGCCGGCCGCATCGTGCAAGGATTGGCCCGGGTGGAGGAGGCGTGTGACGGAGGCCCCGTCAGCGGGCCCGTGATCGAGACCCTGCGGGAGATGGCGCTGATCGCCCTGGCCGATCTCGACGAGAACGAGGAGCCCGTGCCGCCGGCGGTGATCGCCCGCCTCGCGCTCGCGGTGCACCGCCTGGAGAGCGCCGACAGGTTCCGCATCGAGCGCGAACGCGAGGCGGCCGAGGCCGAGGCCCGCGCCACCGGCGGGCCTCCCTACAGCCAGGGGCTCTCGGACGAGGCCGTCGCCATCATCCGCAGGGCGGTCGAATGCGAGTTCTCGCGGTGAGCGCGCCGCGCCTCCGCCGCACCGCCGCCCTCCTCCGGCCGTGCTCCTTGTGCCGGTTTGTGCCGGGTTGTGCCGGGTTGTCCCGGCATATCCCGCATAAAAAAACGAGGGGGGGGCTGTGCCACTTCGCGGCCCCGCCGCCCGGCCGGCCCCTTTTGCCCGGCCACCGTTGCCGTCATGCCCGGACCTGCCCGGACTCGTTCTGGGTATCTCCATAGGTCAGGCGAGGCGGAGAGACGTGGATGGCCGGGACAAGCCCGGCCATGACGAAAAGGGAGGCACGCGGGGCGTCCACACATGGCGTCATGCCCGGACTTGTTCCGGGCATCCATATGGAGCAGGCGCGCGCTCTCTTGCCGCGCTCGCGACCCTCCGGGCGCGAGCGACTCAGGCGCGAGCGATCTAGTTCAGGCCGAAGTCGCCGAAGCGCTTGTTGAAGCGCGAGACCTGGCCGCCGCGGTCGACCAGCCGCTGGGCGCCGCCGGTCCAGACCGGGTGCGACAGCGGGTCGATATCGAGCGTCAGCGTGTCGCCGGCCTTGCCCCACGTGGACCGCGTGGTAAAGGTGCTGCCGTCCGTGCGGACGACGGTGATCTCGTGATAGTCGGGATGAATGTCTTTCTTCATCGGGGGCCCCGCTTGCCGAGCGGGCTTCATACAGAGACGGCGGCGCCGACGCAAGCGTTGACGCAAGCGTCTCCGCGCTCCTGCGCGCAGGCCGCGCGCGCGACGGGGCCGGCCGGGTGAGCCTGCTGGGCTCCGCCACGTCCCGGCGCCGGGCGGGCGAGACGCCGTCCTCCGCGCTGCCGCCCCGCCGCGAGGTCCGCCAGATCCGCCACCTCTTCCGCTATCTCGGCCCCTACCGCTGGGTGATCGCCGCCGCTGTCGTGGCGCTTTGCGTCAGCGCCGCGGCGGTGCTCGCGCTCGGCCAGGGGCTCCGCGTGCTGATCGACGACGGCCTCGGCGGCGAGGAGGCCACGCGCCTGCACGAGGCGCTGATGTACATGGCCGGCATGGTGGGGCTGCTCGCGGCCGGCACCTTCACCCGCTTCTACCTCGTCTCCTGGCTCGGCGAGCGGGTGATCGCCGACCTCAGGCGCGCGGTCTTCGGCCGCCTCGTCTCCCTGAGCCCGGCTTTCTTCGAGATCAACAAGGTGGGCGAGCTGCTCTCGCGCATCACCACCGACACCACCCTGCTGCAGACGGTGATCGGCAACCAGGCGTCGTCGGCGATCCGCAACCTGCTGCTCTTCCTCGGCGCCAGCGCGATGCTGGTGGTGACGAGCCCGACGCTCACCGGCTTCGTGGTGCTGATGGTGCCGGTGGTGGTGATCCCCATCGTCGTGCTCGGCCGCCGGGTGCGGCGCTACTCCCGCATCGCCCAGGACCGCGTGGGCGACGTCGCCGGCCACCTGGAGGAAGCGCTCGGCGGGATTCGCACCGTGCAGGCGTTCGGCCAGGAGGAGAGCAGCGGCGCGCGCTTCAGCGGCCATGTCGAGGCGGCCTTCCGGGCAGCGCTCAGCCGCGTGCGCGCGCGGGCGCTGCTGACCGCGATCGTCATCCTGCTCGTCTTCTGCGGCGTCGGCCTGGTGCTCTGGATCGCGGGCCGCACCGTGCTGCAGGGCGAGATGACCGGCGGCGAGATGACCGCCTTCATGTTCTACGCGGTGGTGGTCGCAGGCTCGGTGGGCTCGCTCAGCGAGGTCTACGGCGACCTGCAGCACGCCGCCGGCGCTGCCGAGCGGCTCGCCGAGCTGCTCGGGCAGGAGCCCGCGCTCGCGCCGCCGCCGGCGGTGGCCCGGCCGCTGCCGCAGCCGCAGCAGGGCGCGGTGCGTATTGACGACGCCACCTTCCGCTACCCCTCGCGGCCCGACGCCGCGGCGCTGGAAAGCTTCTCGCTCTCCGTCCGGCCGGGCGAGACGGTGGCGCTGGTGGGTCCCTCCGGCGCGGGCAAGTCGACCGTGTTCAACCTCCTGCTCCGCTTCTACGACCCCGACGCGGGAGGGGTCGCGCTCGACGGGATCGACCTGCGCGAGGCGTCGCTCGAGGCGGTGCGCGGCTCGTTCGCGCTGGTGCCGCAGGATCCGGTAATCTTCGCCGCCAGCGCCTGGGAGAACATCCGCTTCGGCCGGCCCGACGCGGGCGACGGCGAGGTGCGCGCCGCGGCGGAGGCTGCCGACGCCGCCGCCTTTCTCGACGCGCTGCCGGAGGGCTTCGACACCTTCCTGGGCGAGCGGGGAACGCGGCTCTCGGGCGGGCAGAAGCAGCGTATCGCGCTCGCCCGCGCCGTGCTGCGCAATCCGGCGGTGCTGCTGCTCGACGAGGCGACGAGCGCCCTCGATGCCGAGAGCGAGCGGGCTGTGCAGGAGGCGCTGGAGCGCCTCATGGCAGGCCGCACCACCATCGTCATCGCCCACCGCCTGGCGACGGTGCAGAAGGCCGACCGCATCGTGGTGATGGACGAGGGCCGCGTCGTCGCCGAGGGGACGCACCGGGCGCTCATGGCGCGCGGCGGGCTCTACGCCCGCCTCGCCGCGCTCCAGTTCGACGACGGGCGGGCACCGAGCGCGGACCCCTTTGACGCGCCCGCGGACGCTCTCGGCACCGCGCCCCGCAGCGCGGCCGTGTAGCCCGCGCTAGCGCTGGGTGAGCTTCAGCTCGATGCGGCGGTTGCGGCGGTAGGCGATCTCGTCCTCGCGCGCATCGAGGGGCTGGAACTCGCCGTAGCCGGTGGCGCTCAGGTGCCTGGGCGAGATGCCCCGGTCGATGAGGAAGTTCACCACCGAGATCGCGCGCGCCGACGAGAGCTCCCAATTCGAGGGGAAGCGCGCCGTCTGGATCGGCCGGCTGTCGGTATGGCCGTCGACCTGCAGGATCCACGGCAGGTCCGTCGGGATTCGGACCATCACCTCCTTGAGGATGTCCGCGAACTTGGCCAGCCGGTCCTGGCCTTCTTGCCCGAGCTCGTCGGACGCGGACGCGAACAGCACCTCGGACTGGAAGACGAAGCGGTCGCCGATGATGGTGAAGTCGCGCCGGTCGCTCAGCACCTGCCTGAGCCTGCCGAAGAACTCGGAGCGGTAGGCGGCGAGCTCCTCGACCTTGGCGGCGAGCGCGAGGTTGAGGCGTTCGCCCAGGTTGGCGATCGTCACCTGCTGCTCCTCGCTCTTGCGCTCGGAGATTTCGAGGGCCTGCTCGAGGCGCGCGAGCTGGGTCCTGAGCGCCAGGATCTGCTGGTTGAGCAGGGCGATCTGATCGCGCTGCCGGGCGCTGAGCTGGCGGTTCTCGCTCAGCGCGGATTCGCTGTCGGCGAGCGAGACCTGGGCCGCCAGGTGGAGCGCCTGCACCTCCGCGAGACGGATCTCCCGCTCCTCCAGCGAGCGCTGGGCCAGCACCGTGCGCTCCTGCTCGTCCGAGAGGCGCTCCTCGAGCTCCGCCGTCGTATCGCGGAGCGCCGCCAGATCGGCGAGGATGAGCTCTATCTGCTCCCGGCTGAGCCGAAGCTCGCCCCGGCTGGCCTCGAGCTCCTCCTGGCTCCGTGCGAACTCGTCCCTGCTGCTGGCGAGCTCGTCTTGGCTCTTGGCGAGCTCGTCCCGACTTGCCGTCAGCGCCAGGGCGAGTGTCGCGACCTTGGCCTCGAGGTCGGCACGCACCGCCTGCAGCGCGTCGATGTCGCGGCGAAGACGCTCGAGATCGGCGAGCAGAAGCTTGATCTTCTCCTCGCCGGCCTCGATCAGGAGCATTGCCTCGGCCTCGGCCTGCTGCGCGATGGCGGCCTCGGCCAGCGCGGTCTGCCCCTCGCCGGTCATGTCCCGCAGCCGCAGCCGCAGCGTGTCGCGCTCGCCGGCCGCCGAGGCGAGCTCGGCGCTGAGCCGGTCGCGTTCGGAGAGCGAGGCCTGGAGCTGGGCCGAGAGCTGGGCGATGTTGAGCCGGAGCTCGGCGTTGGCCTGCTGCTCCAGCGACAGCATCTCGGCGAGGCTGCTGATCTGGGCCGACAGCTCGTTGAGCTGGTCGTTCGTGCCCGACAGCGTGCGCTGGAGGAAGTACTGCGCCAGCATGTAGACGACGAGCAGGAAGATCATGACCAGGAGCAGGGTCGACATGAGGTCGACGAATCCCGGCCAGTAGTCGGAGCGCTGGCCTCTCCGTCTCAGGCGCGATGCGGCGTACACCGGGCGGGCCTCCGCGCCTGGCCCCTAGCGACGCTCGTTCTCGGCGACCGCCGCTATGGTCCGGGCGAGAAGCTTGATCTCGCCGCGCAGCTCGGCGACCGTCTTCTCGCGCCCGGAGACCAGCTCCTCCAGGAGCCGCGTGACATAGACGTCCAGATTGCGCAGATGCGCGCGGCTCGGCTCGTCGAGGCCGCCCTGCCGGGCGGCGCCGGCCGCCAGGCGCTCCAGCACCGGCCGCATCTCGAGCTGGTTCTCGGCCAGCTTGACCATCAGGTCCTGCTCGGAACGCATGTGATCCGTGAGCGAGGCCAGCCGCTCGGTCAGCGACATCAGGTTGGCCGAGGATGACGCGCGCTGCTCCTCGCCGCGCGCGAGCGTTCGCTGCAGCTCGTCGAGGCTGTCGGCCGTCTTTTCCAGCAGCGCGCTGACGTAGGCCGGAACCGACTGGTCGCCGTCCATCGACAGCCCGCCGCCGGAGAGCCGCGTGTAGGAGGACAGCCAGTCCTCCAGCTCGTTGTAGAACCGGTTCTGGGCCTGGCTCGCCTGCAGCTCGAGAAAGCCAAGGACGAGCGAGCCGGCGAGGCCAAAGAGCGACGAGCTGAAGGCCGTGCCCATGCCTTCGAGCGGCGCCTCGAGGCCGACCTTGAGGTCGTCGAACACGCCGATCAGGTCCTGGTTGGCCACCGACAGGTCGCCGATCACGTCGCCCACCGAGGTCACCGTCTGAAGCAGCCCCCAGAACGTACCGAGCAGGCCGAGGAAGATCAGCAGGCCGATCATGTAGCGCGAGAGGTCGCGGGATTCGTCGAGCCTGGAGCTGATGCCGTCGAGCACGCTGCGGAACGAGACGGCAGAGAGCGTCATGCGCCCGTGCCTGTCGGCGAGCATCGTCGCGAGCGGCGCCAGCAGGCGCGGCTCGCGGGCGGGCGGCGGCGCCCCCGGCACGTCGTCCCTCTTCATCGCCGCGAGCCAGGCGGTATCGGGCTTGAGCAGGAGGACCTGCCGGAAGTTGTAGACGATACCGATGATCAGGGCGCCGAGGATGACGCCGTTCAGCACCGCATTGGCGAAGAAGGCGGTGGCGAGCGTGTCGATCAGCACGACCACTACCCCGACCACCAGGGCCAGGAAGAGGCTCATGCGAAGCAGGAATGGCCGCTGTCCGCTCATCGCCCGTCCGCTATTTCCGGAACGCTCGTGACCTTAGTACAGCGCGTCGCGGGCCGACAACCGGCGCCCCCCGCGTGCGCAATCCACGCCGCACCTGCCGCACCTGTCCGCCCGCTCCTCTCACGCCGCACCTCCGGAGCGCGCCCGGCCGGCGCCCGCGAGAGGATGCCCGGCCTGAACCAGGCGCCTGAGGCGCTCGTCGAGGACGTGGGTATAGATTTCCGTCGTCGCGATGTCGGCGTGGCCCAGCATCTTCTGCACCGCCCTCAGGTCGGCGCCGTTGGCGAGCAGGTGGCTGGCGAAGGCGTGGCGCAGCGCGTGCGGCGAGACCCGCCCCGGCTCGATGCCGGCCGCCCGCGCCAGCGCCTTGAGCATCTGCGCCAGGCGGTGGCGCGTGAGATGGCCGCTCGCGGCGCGCGAGGGGAACAGCCAGCGCGACGGCGCGCCGCCCGCAAGGTGGCGCTCGCGCACCGCGAGGTAGGCGTCGAGCGCACGGCGGGCCGGCGCTCCCAGCGGGACCAGCCGCTCCTTCCCACCCTTTCCCCTGACCAGCAGGGTGCGCGTCTCGGCCGAGACCGCATGGAGCGGCAGCGAGACCAGCTCGGAGACGCGCAGGCCGCCGCCGTAGAGCAGCTCGACCATGGCCCTGAGGCGCAGCCCGTCCGCCTCGCGCCGGGGCGAGAGCCCCGGACGGCCGGCCTCGGGCCATGCCGCCGCGAGCAACTTCCCGACCTCGTCTTCGCTCAGCACGCCGGGGAGCGTGCGGGGCAGCGCCGGCGACTCCACCGGGCCGGTCGGGTCGTCCTCGCGCCGGCCGTCGGTGAGCAGGAAGCGATAGAACTGGCGCAGGCAGGAGAGCCGGCGCCCGGCGGTGCGGGCCGAGATGCCCGCGCGGCGCTGCGCCGCCACGAAGTCCCGGATCGACCCGGTGCCGGCCTCGGCCAGGGCGACGCCGGAGGGCGCGAGATGGGCGGCGAAGCAGGCGAGATCGCGCCGATAGGCATCGAGCGTGTTGCGCGCGAGCCCGCGCTCCGCCGCCGCCATCTCGAGAAAGGCCTCGATCGCCGCGCCGTCGCCTGCGCGCAGCGTCGCCGCCACCGCCGTCCGTCCCCGGATCGTCACAGCCTCGCCGCGCGCGCCGCCTCCAGGGCGATCGCCCGCGCCTCCTCCTGCAGCCCGACCGAGACGAGGGCGGAGACGACCGTCTCGACGGCCGCGAGACCGGCGCGATCGGGGCCGCTCTCGCCCAGCAGCAGCAGGGCCATCAGAACGGTCTCGCCGAGCCGTCCCTCCCCTGCCGCCTCGCGCAGGGCCCGGTCGAGCACGGGAGCGGGCTCCCACGCCCCCTGCTCGACCTCGTAGGAGAGCGCGCGATCCCATATCTCCGGCGCGATCGGGGTCTCCAGGGCGCCGAGCAGAAGCAACAGCAGATTCATCTGATCGATCAGGAAATCGGGGTCGCTGTCCTGCTCCCGGAACGCAAGCCACGCGTCGAAATCGGCCGCCGTCGGCGGTGCCACATCGCCGCTCAGAAGCAGCGTCGGCCAGAGCTGCAGCGCGGCGCGCGCCGCCTCGGCATCGCGCGGCGCCTGCGCGCGAGCCAGCGCGTACCAGGCCGCCGCCGCGTCCCTGTCGCCGGCCGCCATCAGAACGCGCCCGGCGACGCCGCTGAACCAGCCGTGCTCCGGCGCCGGCGGGATCGTCCGCACCAGGTCGGCGAGCGCGTGCGCCATGAGCGTCTCGGCCGCCTGTTCCCTGACGATGCCGATCGCGGCCGCCACCAGCTCCGCCCGCAGCGTCGGAACCGTCTGCGCCTCGACCGCCTGCAACAGGAGGGCGCGGAGAAGCGGCGTCTCCAGTCCCACCCCCTGACTCAGCGGCTCGGCGCGCTCCTCCGGGGAGAACGCCATCTCCCGATAGAGCCCGCGCAGGCTCTCGATGGGGAGCACGCCGGTGGCCCAGGCGCGTTCCGCCGCCAGCAGCCGGACCGCGGGCGAGACTTCCGGCGCGCCGGCGATGGCCGGCAGCACGTCCGGCGCGGCCGCCGACACCGCCTCCGCGGGGATCGGGAACTGCGCCAGCCGCCACGCGGCAACCCGCAGGGGCGTGGGCTCCTCGAGCCCTTCCGGAACCGGCTCCGCCAGCCCCGCCATGGCGTAGATCGTCTCGTCGAACGGGTCATCGGGCGCCGCGTCGGACTCGTGCAGGAGCTCGAGGCCGAGCATCGCCGCCTCGATCAGTCCGCCCTGCGCGTGGCAGAGAATGCGCACGCGGCGCCAGTAGCCGTCGCCGGCGCGGCTCGCCTTGCCGCGCGCCAGCTCGCAGGCCGATTCGAAGTCGAGCGCCGCGAGGTGGCGCTCGCTTCCGATGCGGGCGGCGGCCTCCTTGCCGCCGGGCGGGCCGGCCGTCTCCAGCAGGGCGAGAGCATGCTCGCGCGCGCCCATGGCGGCGAGGCGCTCCGCCCGCGACAGCACGAGCGTCCCCGGCGCTCCCTCGCCGGCCGGCGGATGCGCCCGCGAGGCGAGCAGCGCCAGCGCCAGCCGTCGCATGGCGGGGGAGCGGACGGCGCCCGGCAGGCGCGGCAGCAGGGCCTCGATCCTGACGCGGCGCGATCCCGCCCAGGCCTCGGCGGGGAACGGCTCGATCCCCGGCAGGATCACGCCGGCCGCGTCAGGATCGATGGCGTCGAGCGTGCCGACCACGATGCCGTCCTCGCCCTGCGAGCCGGCTCGGACGTCCTCTTCTCCGCTCGCGTCCCCATTCCCCTCGGACAGCGCCTCGGCGGCGGGCGTGGAGGAGGAGTCGTCGGCCGGCGCCGCGCCGGCGGCATCGTCGAGCTCGATCTCCTGGACGGGCACTAGCCGAAGCGGCTCGTCCTGGCTCTGGCCGAAGCTCTCGCCGGCGGATGCGACCAGCAACCCGGCGGCGGCGAGGGCGCCCGCGAGACCGCAGGGGAGCCGCCGGCGCGTCTTCCGCGGCCCCGCCATGCTAGGACCCGAGCGTGCTCTCACGTGTCGAAGCGCTCACTGGACAGCACCTTTTCGACCGGGCCGGCCGGCGGCGGAATGTCCCAGGTCAGGAGAAAGCCGATCCCGCCACCGATGATGAGCAGGAGGACGATTACGAGGATTTTCAACGGGGTATGCCCTCACTCCTGGCCGCCCGCCGGGATGGAAACGGTCGGCGGGCAATGGTCGCTTGTGTGGTAGAATCGGATTATGGCGACGGTGCGGCAGTCTATCGGCGCGCGCGCGGTGCTTCAACGACGCGCGGCCGGGCGCGGTGGCGCGCGTTGCTGAGCCGATGACGGCAGGGTCGGGTTGTCCGCCGACGGACCGCACGATCGTTCTGGTCGGACTGATGGGGGCAGGCAAGAGCGCGATCGGCCGCCGCCTCGCCACCCGGCTCGGCATGCCGTTCGTCGATGCCGACACCGAGATCGAGCGGGCAGCGGGATGCACCATCACGGACATTTTCGAGCTGCACGGAGAGGCGGCGTTCCGCGACGGCGAGCGGCGGGTGATCGCGCGGCTGCTGACCCGACCCCCGCACGTGCTGGCAACCGGCGGCGGCGCGTTCATGGATCCCGCAACCCGCGCGGCGATTCGGGCCAACGGAATCTCCATATGGCTGAAGGCCGACCTCGACCTGCTCCTCGCGCGCGTCTCGCGGCGCAGCAACCGCCCGCTGCTCGCCGGCGGCGACGCGCGGGCCATCCTCACGCGGCTGATGGCGGAGCGCCACCCGGTCTACGCCGAAGCCGACATCACCGTCGAGAGCATGGAGAGGCCGCACGAGCAGATGGTGCAGATGGTCGTGGACGCGCTCGCCGCGCATACCGCGGCGGAGCGGGGGGAGGCGGGCTCGCGCCCGCCGAAGGCCGGCCTCGGGACCTGACCCGGTGAACGCCGACCGACGACCGGACCCGGAGCGGGAGACGGTGCGCGTGGAGCTCGGCGCGCGCAGTTACGACGTGCTGGTGGGCGCCGGTCTCCTGCGCGAGGCGGGGCAGCGCCTGGCGCCGCTTCTCCCCGGCCGCTCGGCGGTCGTCATCACCGACCGCGTCGTCGCGGACCTCCATCTCGACGCGACGCTCGGCGCCCTGAGAGAGGCCGGCTTCGCCTGCTCCACGCTGATCGTCGAGCCCGGCGAGCGCAGCAAGGACCTGGCGACGCTTGCCGACGTGCTGGAGGAGATCCTCGGCCGCGGCATCGAGCGGACGACCGCGCTGGTGGCGCTGGGCGGCGGCGTGGTGGGCGACCTCACCGGGTTCGTCGCCAGCGTTCTCCTGCGCGGCGTGCCCTTCGTTCAGATCCCGACGACGCTTCTCGCCCAGGTCGACAGCGGCGTCGGCGGCAAGACCGGCGTGAACAGCGGCCACGGCAAGAACCTGATCGGCACCTTCTACCAGCCCAGGCTGGTGCTCGCCGACGTGGCGACGCTGGACACGCTGCCCGCGCGCGAGCGGCTCGCCGGCTACACCGAGATCGTGAAGTACGGCCTCATCGACGATCCCGCCTTCTTCGACTGGCTCGAAGGCAACGGCCAGGCCCTCGTCGACGGCGACCGGGACCTGCTGCGCACCGCCGTGGCCCACGCCTGCCGGGCGAAGGCGCGCATCGTCGCCGGCGACGAGCGCGAGAGCGGCAGCCGCGCGCTGCTTAATCTGGGCCACACGTTCGCGCATGCGCTGGAGGCGGAGGCCGGCTACGACGGATCGCTCCTGCACGGCGAAGCGGTGGCCTGCGGCATCGTGCTCGCCCACCGGCTCTCCGCCGAGCTCAGCCATTGCGGCGCGGACGATGCCGCCCGGGTAGCGGCGCACTTCCGCGCCGTCGGGTTGCCGAGCGAGGCGGGCGACCTGCCGGCACTCCGCTGGCACGTGCCCGCGCTGATCGAGCGCATGAAGCGCGACAAGAAGGTGCAGGACGGACGGATGACGTTCGTGCTCACGCGTGGCATCGGATGCGCCTTCCTCAGCCGGGACGTCCCGCAGGAGGCGCTCCGCGCCCTGCTCGACCGGGCGTTCGCATCGCCCGACCGCGCGGAGACCCGCTGACCCCACCACGAATCCCCAACCCCGACGACACGGCCATGACCACCGAAATTGCCATCTCCATCGGCGCGATCGGACTCCTGATCGCGCTATCCGGCTTCTTCTCCGGCTCGGAGACCGCATTGACCGCGGCCTCCCGCCCGCGCATCCACCATCTCGCCGGTGCAGGCGACAGGCGCGCCCGCGCGGTCGCGCGGCTCACCGACGACCGTGAGCGGCTGATCGGCGCGATCCTGCTGGGCAACAACGCCGTCAACATCCTCGCCTCGGCGCTGGCCACCAGCGTGCTGATCTCGTTCGTGGGCGATGCCGGCGTGGCCTACGCGACGATCGGCATGACGCTGGTCATCGTGGTCTTTGCCGAGGTCCTGCCGAAGACCTACGCGATCCGCGACGCAGACCGCTTCGCGCTGCGCGTGGCGCCGCTGCTCGGCCCCATCGTGTGGCTGCTCTCGCCCGCCGTCGGCGCGGTGCGGCTGGTCGTCTCCGCCGCGCTCGGCGCCGCCGGTGCCTCCCGGGGGACGAGGACGCCTGATGCCGCCGAGGAGGAGCTGCGCGGCACCATTACCCTGCAGGCGCAGGAAGGCGCCATGGTCAAGCACGAGCGCGACATGCTGCACAGCATCCTCGACCTCGACGAGGTCGACGTCGGCTCGGTGATGACCCACCGCAAGACCATGGAGATGATCGACGCCGATGCGGCGCCCGCCGCCATCCTCGACCAGGTCGTGCAAAGCCCGTTCACGCGGCTGCCGGTCTGGCGGAGCGAGCCGGACAACATCGTCGGCGTGCTGCACGCCAAGGACCTGCTGCATGCGGTGCACGCCAACCTCACCGACCTCGAGCGCCTCGACGTGATGGCGATCGTGACGGAGCCCTGGTTCGTGCCCGAGACGACGTCGCTCGACGAGCAGCTCCACGCCTTCCGCGAGCGACGGGCGCATGTCGCCCTCATCGTCGACGAGTACGGCTCGCTGATGGGACTCGTGACCCTGGAAGACGTGATCGAGGAGATCGTGGGCGAGATCGTGGACGAACACGACGTCGCCGGCGGCGATGCGGTGGAGAGGCCCGACGGCTCGTTCCTGATTCCCGGCACCGCCGCGATCCGCGACCTCAACCGGGCCTACGACTGGGATCTCCCCGACGAGGAGGCTGCGACGATAGCGGGCCTGGTGCTGAACGAAGCGCAGGAGATCCCCGAGGTGGGTGAATCGTTCACGCTCTACGGCTTCACCTTCGAGATCCGCGCCCGCAAGCGCAACCAGATCACCCGGCTGCGCGTGATCCCGCGCCCGCGCGGCGGTGCGGGCGGCGCAGGCGACGCCTGAGGCCCCTCGGACCGGGGCCGGCGCAGGGGGCAGCACGCGGGTTGCGCCTCGCGCCCTGAGCCCCCATGTCCCGGCGGGAGAGCGGGCTGACGCGGCGTCGCGACGCCGGTGAACGACGACGCAAACGGAGACGAGGTTCCGATTGCCGGGGCCCTGCCTCATGCTATTAAGGAGGCGTTGCGAGCGGGCGAGTCGATGAACAGTTATCTCGATTTCGAAAAGCCGATCGCGGAGATCGAGGGCAAGCTCCAGGAGCTTCGCCACCTCAGCGACGACAGCGGCGTCAACATGCTCGACGAGGTCACGCGCCTCGAGGGCAAGGTTGACCGCCTGCTCAAGCAGACCTACAGCCGCCTCACGCCCTGGCAGAAGACGCAGGTCGCCCGCCATCAGCTGCGCCCGCACGCGACCGACTACATCAAGCGCCTCGTCACCGATTTCGTGCCGCTCGCGGGCGATCGCGCCTTCGGCGACGACCGCGCCGTGATCGGCGGGCTGGGGCGCCTGCGCGGCTACACCACCATGATCATCGGCCAGGAAAAGGGCGCCGACACGGAGGGCCGGGTCGCGCACAACTTCGGCATGGCCAATCCCGAAGGCTACCGCAAGGCGATCCGCCTGCTGCGGCTGGCCGAGCGCTTCGACGTCCCGGTGCTGACCCTGATCGACACACCCGGCGCCCATCCCGGCGTGGGCGCCGAGGAGCGCGGGCAGGCCGAGGCCATCGCCCGCTGCATCGAGGCCGGCCTCGACGTCAGGGTGCCCGTGGTGGCGCTGATCATCGGCGAGGGCGGCTCGGGCGGGGCGATCGCGCTCGGCGTCGCCAACAGCGTGCTGATGATGGAGCACGCGATCTATTCGGTCATCTCGCCGGAGGGGTGCGCGTCGATCCTGTGGCGCGACGCCGCCCATGCCGAAGCGGCGGCGGAGGCGCTGCGGCTCACCGCCGAGGACCTGCAGGAGCTCGGCGTCGTCGACGGGATCGTGCCGGAGCCGGTGGGAGGCGCCCATCGCGATGCGGCGCGCGCCATCGACGCCGCAGGCGCCGCGCTCGAGGACGCGTTCGCCGGGCTGCGCGACCGCGACGGCCCGACGCTGCGCAGCCTCCGGCGCGAGAAGTTCCTGGCGCTCGGCGCCGTCGCCGCGACCTAGCGCCCCACACGCACCGATCCGATTTCGCGGCGAGCCTCGGCAGAGGTCGCTACCGTGAGACCTGGGCCAGCCGCAGGTTGCGGATGCGGCGGCGCGCGATCTCGGCCCGCACCCGCGGGATCAGCACCGTCAGGTAGTAGGCCATGAAGCCCGCCGCCATGAGCAGCAGCGGCGCCACCATGGAGCTGTCGATCGAGGGGCTGTCGATCTTCGAGATCGTCGCCGGCTGGTGCAGCGTGTTCCACCAGTCCACGGAGAACTTGACGATGGGGACGTTGACCACGCCCACCAGCGCCAGGATCGCGGCGGCGCGGGCGCCCTTGGCCGGATCGTCGAAGGCGGCGTGCAGCGCGATATAGCCGAGATAGAGGAAGAGCAGCACCAGCATCGACGTGAGTCGCGCGTCCCACACCCACCACGTGCCCCACATCGGCTGGCCCCAGAGCGAGCCGCTCAAGAGCGTGATGAGGGTGAAGGCGGCACCGATCGGCGCGCTCGACCTGGCCACCAGGTCCGCCAGCGGATGGCGCCAGACGAGGCCGGCCGCGCTGCACAGCGCGATCACGACATAGACGAAGAGCGACATCCACGCCGCCGGCACGTGGACGAAGATGATGCGGTAGGCATCGCCCTGCTGGTAGTCGGGCGGCGCCACGTAGAGGCCAAGCACGAGACCGGCCGCGATCAGCGCCGCCGTCGCCGCCGCGGCCCAGGGATAGACCGCGCGGGCCGCCCGCAGGAAGCGCGCGGGATTGGCGAAGAAGTGGATGCTCGTCCATCCGGCCTTCGCCCGCCTCGTGGCACCCGTCGCCCGCGTCGCCATCGTCGCTTCCGACCTATTCCGCCGTCATGCGCAGCGCCGCCGCCGCCGCCAGCGGGCCGAGCACCAGCGCGCCTACCAGCCCGCCCGCGAGGATGGACAGGTTGGCGCGCACGCCGACATCGAGCACGGCGCCCTCGACCGCGCCCACGCCGAATATGAGAACCGGAACATAGAGCGGCAAGACCAGAAGCGCGATCAGCGCGCCGCCGCGCCGCAGGCTGACGGTCAGCGCCGCGCCGACGGCGCCGATGAGGCTGAGGAGCGGCGTGCCCAGCAGGAGCGAGACGACCAGGACGACGAGCCCGTCCACGCTCATGTTCAGCAGGATCGCCAGCACCGGCGCCGCGGCCGCGAGCGGCAGCCCGGTGGTGAGCCAGTGCGCCGCTGTCTTGGCCAGCACCACGAATTCCAGCGGCAGCGCGCCGAGCATCAGCAGCTCGAGGCTGCCGTCCTCATGGTCGGCGACGAAGAGGCGGTCGAGCGAGAGCAGCGCCGCGAGCAGCGCCGCCACCCAGACGACGCCGGGCGCTATGCGGCTGAGCAGGCCGAGCTCGGGCCCGACGCCGAGGGGAAAGAGGGTCACGGCAAGGACGAAGAAGACGACCGCCATCAGGGAGCCGATGCCGCCCCGCACCGCGAGCGTGAGCTCACGGCCCACGAGGCGGAAGAACACGCCTACCACGCCTCGTGCTCCGGCTCCGGCCCCGCTCCGGTCTCGTCGCCGGCCAGCAGTGCATCGGCGGCGATCGCGTGGCGGTCGAGATCGAGACGCCGGGCGCCCTCGAGCGCGAGCTCCCCGTGGGTGGCCACGACCGCCATGCCGCCATCCGACCGGTGCCGGGCGATCATGGCGGCGACGCGCGCGGTCGCCTCGGCATCGAGCGTGACCGTGGGCTCGTCGAGCAGCCAGAGCGGCGCCGGCGTCGCCAACAGGCGCGCGAGCGCGAGCCGCCGCCGCTGTCCTGCCGAGAGGTAGCGCCCTGGCACGTCGGCGAGGTCCTCGATCCCGAGCGCCGCGAGCGCACCCGCCTCGGCCCGCGCGCGACCCCGCAGATGGGCCCAGCCGTCCAGGGTCTCGGTGGCGGTGAGCGTCGGCTTCACCGCGTCGAGATGGCCGACGTAGTGGAGCCGGCTGCGATGGGCAGGCCAGTCGTCGTCCAGCGGGGCGCCGTCCCAGCGGAGCGTGCCGCCCGCGCGCCCGAGGAGGCCCGCCAGGATGCGGAGCAGGCTCGACTTGCCCGCGCCGTTGGCGCCGACGAGCGCGAGCGCGCCGCCGGGCTCCAGGCTGAACGAGACCCCGGAGAAGACCGGGCGCTCGCCGCGAATGCAGGCCACGTCCTGCGCCTCGAAGCGGGCCGCGCCGGGCGCGCCGTTATCCGGGCCGGGAATCTTGCACCCCTCTCCGGTCAAGCCTAGAAGAACCGGGAACGCCGAGCCTATCGGCGGCATGCGCGTGCGGCAAGAAGGCCGCGCGCCCCGCTCGCGGCGCCGGAAGAAGGAGCAGCCCGTTGATCGCCCTGGGACACGACACCCTGCGCACCCGCCGAACGCTCTCGGTCGACGGGCGCGCCTACGACTATTTCAGCCTGCCGGCGGCGGCCGAGGCCGGGCTCGGCGACATCGCGCGCCTGCCCTTCTCCCTCAAGGTGTTGCTGGAGAATCTGCTGCGCTACGAGGACGGCCGCAGCGTCACCGTCGACGACATCCAGGCGGTCGCGGGCTGGCTCGACGGCGGGCGCGGCGGACGCGAGATCAGCTACCGGCCCGCCCGGGTGCTGATGCAGGATTTCACCGGCGTGCCGGCGGTGGTGGACCTCGCCGCCATGCGCGCGGCCATGACCGCCATGGGGGGCGATCCCGGCCGCATCAACCCGCTCTCGCCGGTCGATCTCGTCATCGACCATTCGGTGATGGTGGACCACTTCGGCACGACGCAGGCGTTCGGCCAGAACGTCGCGCTGGAGATGGCGCGCAACGGCGAGCGCTATGCCTTCCTCCGCTGGGGGCAGCAGGCCTTCGAGAACTTCCGCGTGGTGCCGCCGGGCACCGGCATCTGCCATCAGGTCAACCTGGAGTATCTCGCGCAGGTGGTGTGGACGGACGAGGCGGACGGCACGGCCATCGCCTATCCCGACACGCTGGTGGGCACCGACAGCCACACGACCATGGTCAACGGCCTCGCCGTGCTCGGCTGGGGCGTCGGCGGGATCGAGGCGGAGGCCGCGATGCTGGGCCAGCCGATCTCCATGCTGCTGCCCGACGTGATCGGCTTTAGGCTCTCCGGCCGGCTGCGCGAGGGCGCCACCGCCACCGACCTGGTGCTGACCGTGACCCAGATGCTGCGCGAGCGCGGCGTGGTGGGCAAGTTCGTGGAGTTCTGCGGGCCGGGGCTGGACGACCTCGGCCTCGCCGACCGCGCCACCATCGCCAACATGGCGCCCGAGTACGGCGCCACCTGCGGCTTCTTCCCCATCGACAGCGAGACCGTCGCCTACCTCACGGCCAGCGCACGGGAGCCCGAGCGGGTCGCGCTGGTGGAGGCCTACGCCAGGGCGCAGGGCATGTGGCGCGAGGCGGACGCCGCCGATCCCCTGTTCACCGACACGCTCGAGCTCGACCTCGGCCAAGTGGAGCCCAGCATCGCCGGGCCGAAGCGGCCGCAGGACAAGATCAGCCTGTCGCGGGCCGCGCCCGCCTTCGCCGAGACGCTGGGCACCACCTTCGGCGTGGGCGAGGGCGCAGGCGGCACGCGCGTGCCGGTCGCCGGCGCCGACCACGATCTCGGCCACGGCGACGTGGTGATCGCCGCCATCACGAGCTGCACGAACACCTCGAACCCGAGCGTGATGGTGGGCGCGGGCCTGCTCGCCCGTAACGCGATCGCCCGCGGGCTCAGCGTCAAGCCCTGGGTCAAGACCTCGCTGGCGCCGGGCTCCAAGGTGGTCTCCGACTACCTCGCGAGCGCCGGCCTGCAGGACGACCTCGACGCGCTGGGCTTCAACCTGGTGGGCTACGGCTGCACCACCTGCATCGGCAATTCGGGGCCGCTCGCGCCGCCCCTGGCGGACGCCGTGGAGAGCGGCGACCTCGTGGTCTGCTCCGTGCTCTCCGGCAACCGCAACTTCGAGGGCCGCATCAGCCCGCACGTGAAGGCGAACTACCTGGCCTCGCCGCCGCTCGTGGTGGCCTACGCGATCGCGGGCACGATGACGCGCGACCTCGGCACCGAGCCGATCGGCACCGGCAGCGACGGCGCGCCGGTCTTCCTGCGCGACATCTGGCCGACGGCAGCGGAGATTCGCGAGACCGTGCAGAGCGCCATCTCGCCCGCCATGTTCCGCGAACGCTACGGCGACGTCTTCACCGGCGACGAGGCCTGGCGCGCGATCGCCGCGCCTGCCGGCCAGACCTACGCCTGGGATGCGGGCAGCACCTACGTGCAGCACCCGCCCTACTTCAGTGGCATGGCGGCGGAGCCGCAGCCGCCGGAGGACATCGCCGGCGCGCGCATCCTCTGCCTGCTCGGCGACACCATCACCACCGACCACATCTCGCCCGCCGGCGCCATCGGCGCCGAGACCCCCGGCGGCGCCTACCTGCTGGAGCGCCAGATCGCCCGCAGGGACTTCAACTCCTACGGGGCGCGCCGGGGCAACCACGACGTGATGATGCGCGGCACCTTCGCCAACATCCGCATCCGCAACGAGCTCGCGCCCGGCACCGAGGGCGGCATCACCCGCCACATGCCGGAGGGGGCGGAGATGCCGGTCTACGACGCGGCGATGGCCTACCAGGCGGACGGCGTGCCGCTGGTGGTGATCGCGGGCCGGGAATACGGCACCGGGTCGTCGCGCGACTGGGCCGCCAAGGGCACGCGGCTGCTCGGCGTGCGCGCCGTCATCGCCGAGAGCTTCGAGCGCATCCACCGCTCCAACCTGGTGGGGATGGGCGTGCTGCCGCTGGAGTTCACCGAGGGCGTGACGCGCAGGACCCTCGGCCTCGACGGCAGCGAGCGGATCGACCTCGAAGGCATCGCCGCCGGGCTCACCCCGCGCATGACCGTGACCTGCCGCATCCGCCGCGCCGACGGCTCGGCCGAGGAGGTCCCGCTCCGCTGCCGCATCGACACTGCCGACGAGGCCGACTACTACCGCCACGGCGGCATCCTGCACTACGTGCTCCGGGGCCTCGCGAAGGCGGCCTAGCGAAGTGCCCCCTCGGCGGCCCGGCCGGCCGCCGGCTTCGCATCCGCATCCGTCCTCGGATCGCCCAGCAGGTCGAGCGCGAGCGCGCGGAGCCTGTGCTTCTGCACCTTGCCGCTCGCGGTCATGGGGAAGGCGTCGAGCGGGAGCGCGTGGCGCGGCGCCTTGAAGCTCGCGATCCGGCCCTTGCAGAAGGCGGCGACGTCGGCGCTCGTGACGGTCGCGCCTGCAGCCGGGACGACGAAGGCGACGGCGACCTCTCCCAGCCGCGCGTCCGGGTAGCCCACCACCGCCACCTGGTCGATCGCCTCGTGGGCCATGAGGAAGGCCTCGACCTCCGCCGGCGCCACGTTCTCGCCGCCGACCCTGAGCTGGTCCTTGAAGCGGCCGACGAAGCGGATGTGCCCGTCGGCGCGGAGCACCACAGTGTCCCCGGTATGGAGCCAGCCGTCGCCGTCGATGGCCTCGGCGGTCTCCTCGGGCTTTTCGTAGTAGCCCCGGGTGATCATGTAGCCGCGGATCAGGAGCTCGCCCTCCTGGCCCACCGCCACCTCCCGGCCGCTCTCGGGATCGACGATCCTGATCTCGAAGCCCGGCGCCGGGAAGCCCGAGGCGTCCGAGCGCTGCTCGGGCGTCGACGTGCCGAAGGACATGGTGGCGAAGGTGAAGGTCTCGGTCATGCCCCAGCCGGTGAAGGTCGGCACCATCTCGGCCTGCACGCGCCGCGCGATGCGGGCCGAGCTTGTCATGCCGGACGGGAAGGTGCCGAAGCGGAGGCTGGAGATGTCGCGCGGGGTGCGCGCAAGCGAATCCAGATACTCCTTGTAGTGGGTATCGAAGCCGTGGGTGACGGTGCCCTTCTCGGCCTCGACAAGGCGCATGCACTCGTCGGCGTCGAAGCGGTCCAGCAGCACGTGCCTGGCGCCTGCGATCACCGCGATCAGCCCGGCCTCGCTGAAGCCGTACATGTGGAAGAGCGGCAGCGGGTTGACGATCACGTCCTCGAAGGTGAGGCCGATCCGGTTGGCCCGCTCGCGCATGTTGCGGATCATCACGTGAGTGTGCAGCACGCCCTTGGGATGCCCGGTGGTGCCCGAGGTGTAGCCGATCATCACGGGCTCGTCGGGATCGACCGCGCGCGCGCGGGCGCCGAGCGCGGCGTCGCTCACCGCCTCGCCCGCGGCCAGCATCGCCTCCCAGCCCAGCATGCCGGGCACGGCGTGTTCGCCGACCGCGACGAGCCGGCGCAGCCTGGGGAAGCCCTCGATGGCCGCCGCGCGCGGGTCCTGGGCCGCGAGGCCGGGTAGCACGTCCGCCAGCATGGCGGCGTAGTCCACCGGGCCGGAGCGGTCGACGCTGATCCAGGTGCCGCTGTCGGACTGGCGCACGGTGTAGGCCACGTCGTCGGTGCGGTAGCGGGTGTTGAGCGGCACCAGCACGGCGCCGACCTTGGCGATGGCGAAGGTTAGGAAGAGCCACTCCGCCCGGTTGTTCATCCAGAGCGCGACGTGCTCGCCCGGCTCCACGCCGAGCGCGATCAGGCCCTTGGCGACGCGGTCGACCTCCCTGTCGAAGGCGCCGTAGGTCCAGCGGCGGCCGTCGCAGATCAGCGCCTCGCGCGCGCCCCAGCGCCGGGCCGCCTCGGCCGGCAGGTCGCCCAGTCGCTCCTTCGGGTACCACTCGCCCATGGTGCTTGCGTGCCCTCCCTCAGCCCCGGAGCCGCGCGCCGGCGGGATCGTAGAAGGGCCTGAGCGACACCGTCGCCGGTACGCGCTCGCCGGCGATGTCGACCTCGTAGGCGCCGTCGTCGAGCGCCTGCCAGGAGCGTGGGCGCTCGCTCTCGAGGTAGCCCATGCCGACCGGCCGCCCGAGGCTGTAGCCGAAGGCGGCAGAGGTGATGCGGCCCGCGACCCGGCCGTCCCGGTAGATCGTCTCGTCGTGGAACATCAGCGGCTCGGGCGCATCGAGGCGCACGTGAACGAGGCGCTGGCGGAGGCCTTCCGCCCGCTGGCGCTCCAGCGCCTCGCGGCCGATGAAGGCGGTTTCCTTCCTGAACGAGACGGCGAAGCCGAGGCCCGCCTCCAGCGGCGTCTCGGCCGGGGTGATGTCGTGGCCCCAGTGGCGGTAGCCCTTCTCGCTCCGGAGCGAATCCATCGCGTGCATGCCGCAGAGCCTGACACCGAGATCGGCGCCCGCCTCCAGCAGCCGGTCGAACACCGGCACGACGAACTCGGTGGCGAGGTGCAGCTCCCAGCCGAGCTCGCCGACGTAGGAGACGCGCATGGCCCGGGCCGGGGCGTAGCCGACGTCGATCTCCCGGCTGGTGCCGAAGGGGAAGGCCTCGCCGGAGAGGTCGGCGTCGCTCACCCGCCCGAGCAGCGTCCGGGCATCGGGACCCATCACGGCGAGGACGCCCGAGCCCGAGGTCACGTCCGTCAGATAGACCCGCGCGCCCGCGCTCAGGTTGCGCTCGATCCAGGTGAGATCGCGCCGCTGCGAGGCGGTCGCCGTCACCACCAGGTAGCGATCCTCCGCGAGCCGGGTGACCGTGAGATCGGCCTCGATCCCGCCCCGCCGATTGAGGAGCTGGGTGTAGACGATCCTGCCCGCCGGCACCGCGACGTCGTTGGCGCAGATGCGCTGCAGCTCGCGCTCGGCATCGGGGCCCTGGACCAGGTACTTGGCGAAGGAGCTCATGTCGAGGATGCCGACGGCCTCGCGCACGGCGCGGTGCTCCTCGCCGACGCAGTCGAACCAGTTCTGCCGGCCCCAGGCGTATTCGTAGGCCGGCTCGACGCCTTCGGGCGCGAACCAGTTGGCGCGCTCCCAGCCTGCGGTCTCGCCGAAGCAGGCGTTGTGGGCGGCAAGGCGGGCGTGCAGCGGGCTGAGCCGCACCGGACGCGCCGTCTCCACCTGGCGATGGGGCCAGTGCGTCGCGAAGAGCAGGCCCAGGCTCTCCCGCGTGCGGTCGGCGAGATAGCGGCGGTTGTTCTGGAAGCTTGCGAAGCGGGAGATGTCGAGCTCGGCGAGGTCCACGGTCGGCTGGCCCTCGACGATCCACTCCGCCATCACCTTGCCGGCGCCGGGAGCGCTGAGAATGCCCTGCGAGTTGAAGCCGGCGGCAACGAAGAAGCGCGCGAGCTCCGGCGCCTCGCCGAGCACGAACCTGTTGTCGGGCGTGAAGCTCTCCGGCCCGTTCAGGAACTGGCGGATGGGCGCCTGCTCGAGCACCGGCAGGAGCTGGATGGCGTTGGTCATGGGCGCCTCGAAATGCTCCCAGTCCTCCGGCAGCTCGATGAACTCGGCGCCCGCCGGCAGCTTCTCCAGCGGCAGCGGCTTGGCCTCGGGCTCGAAGGAGCCGACGAGAAGGCGGCCTGCGTCCTCCTTCACGTAGACGAAGCCGTCGGTGTCGCGGACGATCGGTGTATCGGGCGAGAGGCCCTCGATCGGCTCGGTGACGACGTACATGTGCTCGGCCGCATGGAGCGGCACGCGCACCCCCGCCATCAGGCCGATCTCGCGGGCCCAGATGCCGCCGCAGTTGACGACGGTCTCGCAGGCGATGGTGCCGCGCGCGGTGCGGACGCCCGCGACGGCCCCGTTGCGGCGCTCGAAGCCGGTGACCTCGGTCTCCTCGACGATGCGCGCGCCGCCCGTGCGCGCGCCCTTTGCGAGCGCCATGGCGGTATCGACCGGATTGGTCTGGCCGTCGCCGGGGATGTAGATGGCGCCCTTGATGCGGGAGACGTCCATCAGCGGATAGAGCGCCTTCACCTCGTTCAGCCCGACCTCGTAGGCCTCGACGCCGAAGCAGTCGCCGAGCGCCGCCATGCGCCTGATCTCGGTCAGCCGGGCGTCGGTCCGGGCGACGGGGAGGCTGCCCTTGCGGCGGAAGCCGGTCGCCTGGCCGGTCTCGGCCTCCAGCGATTCGTAAAGGCCGACGGCGTAGCGGGCGAGCTCCGTCAGCGTGGAGGTGGCGCGGAGCTGGTTGACCAGGCCGGCCGCGTGCCACGAGGTGCCGCCGGTGAGGTGCCCGCGCTCCAGCAGCACCACGTCCCGCCGCCCGAGCTTGGTCAGGTGATAGGCGATGCTGCAGCCGACGATGCCGCCGCCGACGATGACTGTCTCGGCCTGGGTGGGGAACGCCTCCGTCATCGCCCGAGCGCCCGCACGGGGCCTCCTTCGTCGCGCCGCGTCATACTGCGGGACTCCCTAGCACGGCCGCTCGCGGCGGAAAAAGGGAGCCGGGAGACGCGGCCCGGGTGCCGGCGCCCAGACAGGGACGCGGGGGTTTGCATTCCCGCCGCGCTCTTCGCATAGTGCGCCGCAACCGGGCCCGGCCCGGCAACCGGACATCCGAGAGGAGAGGGAGATTATGGCAATCAGCGCGGGCGACAAGGTGCCCTCTGTCAACTTCAAGCAGCTGACCGCAGACGGGCTCACGGACGTCTCGAGCGACGCGTATCTCGCGGGCAAGAAGACCGCGCTCTTCGCGGTCCCCGGCGCGTTCACGCCGACCTGCTCGGCCAAGCACGTGCCGAGCTTCCTGGCGCAGGCGGACGCGCTCAGGGCCAAGGGCGTCGACCAGATCGCCTGCGTCTCGGTCAACGACGCGTTCGTGATGAAGAAGTGGGGCGAGGACACCTCGGCCGCCGGCACCATCGACATGCTGGCGGACGGCAACGGCGAGTTCGCGCGGGCGACGGGGCTCACCCTCGACGGCACCGGCTTCGGCCTCGGCGAGCGGACGACCCGCTTCTCCATGATCATCGACGACGGCACGGTGACCGTCCTCAACGTGGAGGAGAACCCGGCGGAGATGGACGTGAGCAGCGCGGAGCACATGCTCTCGCAGCTCTGATCCGGCTGCCCCCGACGCAGCCCCCGCAAAAGGCGCTTGCGCGGCGGGCCGCGCGCACCACATTGTCAGGCATCGGCGGCCGCACGGCGCGCGTGGGGTCGCTCGACCCCGTTTCGGAACGGCGGCCGGCCCGGATTCGCGGCCGGCGCGCGGAAGCTCAGGAGGAGACATAGGGCGATGGCGCTGAGAATTGGCGACGAAGCACCCAACTTCACGGCGGAGACCACCGAAGGATCGATCGACTTCCACGACTGGATCGGCGACGGCTGGGCGATTCTCTTCTCCCATCCCAAGGATTTCACGCCGGTCTGCACCACCGAGCTCGGCTACATGGCCGGCCTCAAGTCGGAGTTCGAGAAGCGCAACTGCAAGGTCCTCGGCCTCAGCGTCGACGGCGTGAGCGACCACCGCGCGTGGTCGAAGGACATCGAGGAGACCCAGGGCCACGCGGTCAACTACCCGCTGATCGGCGACCCGGAGCTGAAGATCGCGACCCTCTACGAGATGCTGCCGGCGGGCGCGGGCACCACCTCCGAGGGACGCACGGCGGTGGACAACCTCACCGTCCGCACCGTCTTCCTCGTCGGCCCCGACAAGAAGATCAAGCTCTCCCTCACCTACCCCATGAGCACCGGCCGCAACTTCGACGAGGTGCTGCGCGTGCTCGATTCCTGCCAGCTCACGGCCAAGCACAAGGTGGCGACGCCGGTGAACTGGAAGCAGGGCGAGGACGTGATCATCGTGCCGGCGGTCTCCGACGAGGATGCGAGGAAGGCCTTCCCCGGCGGCTGGAAGGCGCCCAAGCCCTATCTGCGGATCGTGCCGCAGCCCGAATAACGGCCTGACCGGGTGTCACGCCGCGCCCGCGGCGCCGCGCGGCACCCGGTGCTCGACGGCGAGCGGCGCCAGCGCCGCGCGCACGCGCAGGAGGGCGGCGGCAAGCGTCGCCGCCCAGGCCTCCGCGCCCCCCCGCTCGCCGATCAGGTCCTGGCGCAGCTCGATCTCGATATGCGGCAGGCCGCGGCCCTGGCCGTGCACCGGTATGGAATAGTCCGACGGGCCGACGATGGCGTAGGGCTCGTTGTCGCCGACGGTGAGCCCCGGGCGGAGCGCGCAGAGAGCCTCCCTCAGCGGCTCCACCAGCCGGTCGTCGTGCTCGTAGAGGAGTCCCACCTCCCACGGCCGGGCGACGCCGCCGAACACCGGCGTGAAGCTGTGGACCGCCACCAGCATCGGCACCGCGCCCGCCGCCACCGCGCGATCGAGGCAGGCGGCGATGGCGTCGTGATAGGGGCGGAAGAACGTCTCCGTCCGCGCCGCGGCTTCGGCCGGCGAGATCGCCCGGTTGGCCGGCACGGCCGTGCCGTCGCTCACGGCGGGCATGGCGGTGGGGCTGCCGGGCGGGCGGTTGCAGTCGACCACCAGGCGCGAATAGCCCGAGAGGAAGGCCGGCGCATCGAGCCGGGCGCTGAGGGACTCGGTGACCATCGCCGCGCCGATGTCCCAGCCGATGTGGCGGTCGAGCTCCGCCTGATCGAGGCCGAGGCGCCTCATGTGGGCCGGCACCGCGTTGCTCGCGTGGTCGCACACCAGCACGAAGCGGGGATCCGGGCGGGTGGGCCCGATGCGGGAGAAGGACGGCGGATCGGCGCTCGTGAGCCGCGTCGGGTGGAACCAGGCCGTCGCGGGCGCGCTCACGGGCGCTCCGCGGCGTCCCTGCGGTTGGCGCCACCACCCCCCGCGCCGTCGCAGGGGAGCAGACGCAGCGTGCCCCGCTCCACCGAGAGCGCGAGGCGCCCGTTCACGAGGTCGAGCGCGGCGTCGCCGAAGAGGGCACGCCGCCAGCCCTGCAGCGCCGGCACGTCCGCCATCGCCCCGCGCGCGATCCGCTCCAGGTCCTCGGCGCTCGCGATCAGCTTGCGCGCCACGCCGCTCTCCTCGCTCTTGAAGGCGAGCAGCACCTTGAGCAGGTCGGTGAGCGCGCCGGGGGGCGCCGGCCCGTCGGGCTTGGACGGCGGGCGCGGGCACGCATCGTCGGGGAGCGCGAGCGCGCGCTTCACCGCATCGAGGACGGCCGCGCCGGTGGCGCCCTCGGCGGTGCGCTGGCTCACCGAGCGCAGCTTGGCGAGCTCGGCCACCGTGCGCGGGCGCTGCGCCGCGATCTCGCTCAGCGCGGTGTCCTTCAGTACCCAGGCGCGCGGCTTGTCGCGGCGCGCCGCCTCGACCTCGCGCCAGGCCGCGAGCTCGCGCAGCACCGCGAGGAAGCGCCGGTTGCCGCCCCGCACCTTGATCCGCCGCCACGCCTCCTCGGGCGGCGCCTCGTAGGTGGCGCGGTCGGTGAGCACCGCGAGCTCCTCGTCGAGCCAGGAGCGCCGCCCGGTGCGCTCCAGCTCCGCCGCGAGCTTCTCGTAGACGACGCGCAGGTGGCTCACGTCGGAGAGCGCGTAGCGCAACTGGCGCTCCGTCAGCGGCCGGCGCGACCAGTCGGTGAAGCGCTGGGTCTTGTCGATGCGCCCGCGCGCGAGCTTCGCCACCAGCGTCTCGTAGCCGACCGAGTCGCCGAAGCCGCAGACCATGGCCGCGATCTGCGTGTCGAAGAGGGGGCCGGGAATCCCGCCGGCGAGCGGCAGCAGCACTTCGACGTCCTGCCGCGCGGCGTGGAAGACCTTGAGCACCGGCGCCCGCGCCAGCAGATCGTAGAGGGGGCCGAGGTCGATGCCGTCGGCGAGCGGGTCCACCGCCACCGGCTCGCCCTCGGGCGGGCCGATCTGCAGCAGGCAGAGGCGGGCGCGATAGGTGTTCTCGCGCATGAACTCGGTATCGACGGTGAGGAAGTCCGCCTCGCGCCAGGCCGCGCAGAGGGCGGCCAGCGCCCCGCTCTCGGTGATCAGCCGGGGCTCGCTCACGGTGTGCCGCGGGCCGCTCTCAGGCAGCCGCCACCCGGTCCAGCCGGGCGGCGTCCGGGCTTGCGGCGGCGAGCGTAGCGCTCCGGCCGGTGCCGGTGATCCAGCCGCCGCCCAGCATCCGGTCGGCGTCGTAGAGAACGCAGGCCTGCCCCGGCGCGGTCGCGGGCTCCGGCTCCTCCAGCGCGACCTCGGCGGCGCCGTCGGCACTCGTGCGCAGCAGCGCCGGCGCGCCGGGATGGCCGGAGCGGAGCCGCGCCACCACCGCCCGCTCCTCGCCCGGCGCCGGCGGATCGCCGCCGATCCAGGCCAGCGGGCCGGTGAAGACGCGGTCGCGCAGCAGCGCCGCCTGCGGGCCGACGACCACCTCGCGGCGCGCGGCATCGACCGACAGCACGTAGAGCGGCGCGGGCCCCGCGATGCCGAGACCGCGCCGCTGGCCCACGGTGAAGTGGATGATGCCCCGGTGGCGGCCGAGCACGCGGCCCTCCTCGTCCACGATGGCGCCGGGCTCGGCGGCGCCGGGGCGGAGCCGCTCGATCACGCCGGCATAGCGGCCTGCGGGCACGAAGCAGATGTCTTGGCTGTCGGGCTTGCCCGCGACCGCGAGGCCGAGGCGCGCCGCCTCCGCCCGCACCCGCTCCTTGGCGAGCGCGCCGAGGGGGAAGCGCAGGAACTCGAGCTGCGCCGGGGTGGTGGCGAAGAGGAAGTAGCTCTGGTCCCTGCCGCGATCGACCGCCCGGTGCAGCTCGGGCCCCGCCGGGCCCGCGATGCGCCGCGCATAGTGGCCGGTGGCGAGCGCGTCGGCGCCGAGATCGCGGGCGAGCGCCAGCAGGTCGCGGAACTTGACGCGCTCGTTGCAGCGCACGCAGGGGATCGGAGTCTCGCCGCGCAGGTAGGAATCGGCGAAGTCCTCGATCACCGCCTCGCGGAAGCGCGCCTCGTAGTCGAGGACGTAGTGGCGGATGCCGAGCCGGTCGGCGACCCGGCGGGCGTCGTAGATGTCCTGGCCGGCGCAGCAGGCGCCGGGCCGGGTGCGCGACGCGTCCTCTGCGTAGAGTCGGAGCGTGATGCCGAAGACCTCGTAGCCCGCCTCGGCGAGCAGGGCCGCGGCGACCGACGAATCGACGCCGCCGGACATCGCCACCGCGACGCGCGTCTCGCGCCGCGGCCCGGCGATGCCGAGGTCAAGGTCGAGGCTGGCTGAGGACATGGCGCGCACTATAGGCGCGCGCCGGAGGGGCGCAAGACACGCGCGGGCGGCGTGCGGCCGGGCGGCGGGGCCGCGAAGTGGCACGGACCCCAATTAATTTGTTAGGCGGCACAATCCGGCACAAAGCGGCACGAAGTGGCACAAGGTGGCACTGCGCAGGGCGGGCATCACCAATACACCTCCTCGCCCTGCTCGCGCCGCAGCTGAAGCCCGAACTCTCCCTCGACGGCCTTGCGGATGGTGGCGACCGCCTCCGGTGTGAGGGGCTTCAGCTTCTTGCCGCCGGCGGCACGGGCGGCTTCCTTCGCCGCGTGTTCCCGTGCGACGCGGGTCTGATCGGCGCTTTCGAGGCGACGCACCACGAGCGCGAGGCGGGCGATCTCCTCCGTCGGCACCGCGTCCTCCCTCTCACCGAGATCGGCCAGGGAGCGCAGCACCAGCGACCGCACGGCCTCGATCATGGGCGCGCTCGCGCCGCCCTCGACACGCTCGGCCAGCGTCCGAACCCATCCCTCCGCCATGCGGTCGGCCTCGTGCTGCAAGCGGAGCAGGCCGCGCAGCCGCCTGGCATAGCGCGCGATGGCCGAGCGCGAGCAGGTGCCGCCCTCGGCGCGGATGAGGGCCGCGATCTCGGTGAGGGTGGCGCCGTCGGCGATCGCCGTGTCGACGGTTTCGCGCAGCGCGGACGGCAGCCGCTCGAGCGACGAGCGCCTACCCCTCCCGACCGGCGGTGCCCAATCGCTCGTGTTCGTCATGGCGCCACCCTGGCACCCGCGCCAAGCGCCGTGAACCGCACCATGGTCCGGGGTCACCCCGGCCGTGACGTGAAAAGGGTTCCGCGTGCGGCCTCAGGCCCCGGCGGCGTCGAGGCCGGCCTGCCAGAACGCGGTCTCGAGCCGCGTCGCCGCGCGGAAGGTGCCGGCGAGCGCGCCGAGGCGGGCCTGCCCGCCGCGCCGGGCCGCGAGCGCTTCGAGAGCGTCGACCTCCGCCCGGACGAGCGCCTGGTATTCGCTTCCGGCATACATCGCGATCCAGGGCGCATAGGGATTGCCGTCCGTGCGGGTAGCGGGGTCGGCGGCGAGGCGCGCGCCGATCTCGCCGTAGCCGACGACGCAGGGCGCGAGCGCCACCCGCAGGTCCAGCAGGTCGCCCGCGAGCCCGCGCTCCAGCACGTAGGAGGTATAGGCCAGCGTGGCGCCGTCGGCCTCGACCGCTTCGAGCACCGCCTCGTCCAGCCCCCACTCGGCGCAGTAGGCGCGGTGCAGGTCCATCTCGACCTCGACGAGGGCCTTGAGGCCGGCCGAGGCCTCCCGGATTTCGGCCAGGCTGTCCGCCTTGTAGGCGGCGAGCCCGTAGGCGCGGGCGAACTGGATCAGGAAGAGGTAGTCCTGCACCAGGTAGTGGCGGAACGCGGCCTCCGGCAGGCTGCCGTCGCCGAGGCCCCGGACGAAGGGATGCTCGACATAGGCGCGCCACGCCTCGCCTGCGGCCTCGCGCAGGCCTGCGAAGAATCCCGCGTCGCCCGCCTGCATCGCCGTCCCTCCTCGCACATCTCTTTGGGGGCCGGGCGCGGGGCCCGTCACATCATGTTGCTGGTCTCTTCCGGGAGCGTCACCACCAGCCCGTCGAGCGCCTCGGTGATGACGATCTGGCAGCCGAGCCGCGAGGTCCGCGTGAGGCCGAGGGCGAGGTCGAGCATGTCCTCCTCGTCCTCGCACATCTCCTCGAGCTTGCCGAACCAGGCGGGATCGACGATCACGTGGCAGGTGGAGCATGCCATCGCGCCTTCGCACGCGCCCTCGATGTCGATGCCGTGGCGGAAGGCGATGTCCAGTACGGAATCGCCCAGCGGCGCCTCGACCTCGTGGCGCGTGCCGCAGGCGTCGATGAAGGTCATGGAGGGCACGGGCCGGGCGACTTCTATCCTGCAGCGGCCGAGACGCCGGCCTTCCAGCGGTTGGTGAGGCCGGCGTAGAGCGCCCGCCAGGCGCCGAGGAAGCGCTCGATCTCGTCCCCGGTCGTGGCCCATCCCGTGCTGACGCGGATGGCGCAGCCGCCGACCGCGTCCGATGCGCCGAGCGCGCGCAGCACGTGGCTCGCCTCGACCCTGCCGGACGAGCAGGCGGAGCCGGCGCTCACCGCGACGCCGGCGAGGTCGAGGCCCATCACCTGGGTCTCGCTCTGCACGCCGGGCATGGTGACGCAGCTCGTGTTGGGCAGGCGCGCGGCCCCTTCGCTGAAGACGACGACGGCAGGCTCGGTCTCGCGCAGCCGCGCCTCCAGCCGGTCGCGCATGGCGGCGATCTCGCCGGCGCGCGCGAGGTCGTCATGGGCGAGCGCCGCGGCCCGGCCGAAGCCGACGATGCCGGCGGCGTTCTCCGTGCCGCCGCGCAGGCCCCGCTCCTGCCCGCCGCCGGTAACCAGCGGCGCGATCTCGAGCCCCGCCCGCACCACCAGCGCGCCGATCCCCTTGGGCCCGGCGAACTTGTGGGCGGCGACGCTCATCATGTCGATGCCGAGCCCGGCGAAGGAGACCCGAATCCGCCCCGGCGCCTGCACCGCGTCGCAATGGACCAGCGCGCCGGCGGCCCGTGCCCGCGCCGCGATCTCGGCCACCGGCTGGATCACGCCCGTCTCGTTGTTGGCCAGCATCACCGAGACCAGCGCGTCCGGCCCGTGCGCGGCCAGCGCCGCATCGAGCGCGGCCATGTCGAGCAGGCCGTCGCCGTCCACCGGCAGGACCACGAGCTCGTCGGCGCAGGCCTCGGCGGTACGGAGCACGGCCGGGTGCTCGACGGCGCTGACGATGAGGGCCCGCCGGCCGGCGCCCCGGAGCGCCGTGTTGTTGGCCTCGGTGCCGCCAGCGGTGAAGACCAGCTCGGGCGGGGCGCAGCCCAGCAGCGCCGCGATCTCCTCGCGGGCGTCCTCGATGCGCTTGCGCACGTCGCGGCCGAAGCCGTGCACCGACGACGGGTTGCCGGCGAGCGCGAGCGCGTCCGCCACCGCCTCCACCACCTCGGGCTTCGCCGGCGCGGTGGCGTTGTAGTCGAGATAGATGGGGCCTGAGTCGCTCATTGCAGCGCTCATTCCGCCGCCTGCTCCGCCAGCACGCGCGCGCCGCCCCCCGCCAGCCTGCCGCTCATGCCGAGGACCCGGCCGGCGCAGACGTCCTCGAGCGAGACGGCGTCGAGAAACTGGTGGATGTGGATGCCGAGCTCGTCCCACAGATCGTGGGTGATGCAGCGGCTCGCGTCCTTCATGCAGCCGCTCTGGGCATCCGGCGGGCAGCGCGTGGCGCGCAGGTTCTCATCGACCGCGACGACGATATCGGCGATCCTGAGCTCGGCCGCAGGCCGCGCCAGGCGGTAGCCGCCGCCCGGCCCGCGCGCGCTCCGCACCAGTCCCGCCCGGCGCAGGCGGCCGAAGAGCTGCTCCAGATAGGACTGCGAAATCTCTTGGCCTGCCGCGATCTCGGCGAGGGTGACGGGCCGGGCCCGGTCCGAGCCGCCGCTGCGGAGCGCGAGCTCCGCCATCGCCATGACCGCGTAGCGGCCCTTCGTGCCGAGCTTCACGGGGTGGCTCCGCCGGCGGCGCCTAGCCGCTCGCGGCGCGGCGGCCGAGCGGCGTGGCGGACTCGGCGGCCTCCTCGGCCTCGTTGGCCCCGTCGCCCGCCGTCTCTCCGCCGGCCTCGCCGCCGCCGTCTGCCGGCGCGGCCGGCTCCTGCGGGGCGGCGCCGGGGCGCTCCAGCTCGTCCACGCGCGTCCGCAGCGCCTCGACCTCGGCCAGCAGGCGGTCGACGGCGCGGGTCGTGGGGTCCGCGATGTCGGGGGACGGCGTGCCGTAGGCGTCGAAGCTGGAGGCGTCCGTCTTCGCCGCGGTGGGCCCCGCCGCCCGCGCCGGAATGCCGACCATGGTGGCGCCGGGCGGTACGTCCTTCAGCACCACGGCGTTGGCACCGATGCGCGCGTCGCGCCCCACGGTGATCGGCCCCAGCACCTGGGCGCCCGCGCCGATGACCACGCCGTTGCCCAGCGTCGGATGGCGCTTGCCGGGCGACCAGGTGACGCCGCCGAGCGTGACCTGGTGATAGAGCGTCACGTCGTCGCCGATCACCGAGGTCTCGCCGATGACCACGCCCATGCCGTGGTCGATGAAGAGGCGGCGGCCGATCTGCGCGCCGGGGTGGATCTCGATGCCCGTAAGCACGCGGCCGACATGGGAGACGAAACGGCCGAGCAGCTTGAACCCGCTCTGCCAGAGCCGGTGCGCCACGTGGTAGAAGAGCAGCGCGTGGAAGCCGGGATAGCAGAAAAACACCTCGATCCGGGAGCGGACGGCCGGGTCGCGGCCGAACACGCAGCCGATATCTTCCCAAATACGCTTGAACATGGCGCTGCCGTCCGTATATCAATGGCCGGCGCAGGGCGCCGCCGCGGGCCGGTCATCCCGGGTGTTCGACGGGATATAGAGTTCCCGACTCCCGGGGTCAAGTATATGCGCAGCGCCCGGCGCGCCGCGGCGGAGGCTCGCCTCCCGCCATGCTACCGTCTGCGCCAGGATTCCACGCTGAAGCGCCCCGAAACCGTGTCTTGCCCATGCCGGAAGTGATGATCAGCGGGCCCGAGGGCCGTCTCCAGGCGCGCTACAACCAGGCCGAGGATCCGCGCGCCCCCATCGCGCTCATGCTGCACCCGCATCCGCAGCACGGCGGCACGATGAACAACAAGATCGTTCACGCGCTCTACCACACCTTCCGCCGCCAGTCGTTCTCGGTCATCCGCTTCAACTTCCGCGGCGTGGGCCGCTCGCAGGGCGAGTACGACCACGGGCAGGGCGAGCTGAGCGACGCCGCCGCCGTGCTCGACTGGCTGCAGATCCAGAATCCGGGGGCCGACCGCTGCTGGATCGCCGGCTTCTCCTTCGGCGCCTGGATCGCCATGCAGCTCCTCATGCGCCGGCCGGAGATCGAGGGCTTCGTCGCGGTCTCGCCACCGGCCAACAAGTTCGACTTCACCTTCCTGGCGCCGTGCCCGTCGTCCGGGCTGATCGTCCATGGCGGCGCCGACGAGCTGGTGCCCGAGCCCGAAGTGGCGGAGCTCGCCGGCCGGCTGCAGAGCCAGCGCCAGATCGAGATCGACTACGACATCATCGAGGGCGCCGGCCACTTCTACGAGAGCCAGCTGGCCGCGCTGTCGAAGCGGGTCGAGAGCTACGTCGTCGGCCGCCTGGAGAGCGCCGGCACGTCCTAGCGCACTCTTCGTTCAGGCACGATCGCAGCGAGTTGCCGCGGGTGCCCACTCCTCGTGCAGTGCCGCTCGCGCTTCCCCCACCTCACCCCGGCCCTCTCCGCCCCCGGGGGCGGAGAGGGAGTAACGGG
>WTGU01000100.1 GCA_011523425.1 Alphaproteobacteria bacterium | reverse complement strand
CGGATCGCGAGCCCGCGCACCGCGCTCGACCTCGGCATCGGCACCGTCTACCAGCACCCGACCCTGGTGCCGACGCTCACCGTGCTGGAGAACCTGATGCTGGGCGCCTCGTGGCGCGCGCCCATGAACCGGGCCGCGACCCGCGCGCGGCTGCACGAGATCGCCGCGCTGCTCGGCATCGACCTGCCGGAGGATGCGCCGCTCGGCTCCCTCTCCCTCGGCCAGCAGCAGCTCGTCGAGATCGTTAAGGCGCTCTGGCGGGGCGAGAGCGTGCTGATCCTGGACGAGGCGACGTCGATGCTGACCCCGCAGGGGGTCGAGGACCTGGGCCGGGTCATCGGGCGGCTGCGCGATGCCGGCATCGCCGTGCTCTTCATCACCCACAAGCTGCACGAGGCGGTGCGCTTCGGCGACCGGGTTTCCGTGCTCAGGCTCGGCCGCAAGGTGGGCGAGCTTCCGCCCGAGGCCCTTGCCGGCCTCGCGCCGCAAGAGGCGATCGACCACATCGTCGATCTGATGTTCGGCGCCGCCGCCGACGGGGCCGTCCCGGAACGAAGCCGGGCAGGACGGGCGGGCGCACCGGGCGAGCGGGTGGTGATCGAGGTCGCGGACCTGCGTCCGAGCGGCGGCCCGGCGGCGGCGGGCGAAGCCGGCGTGAGCTTCCAGGTCCGCGAAGGGGAGATCTTCGGGATCGCCGGCGTCGACGGCAACGGCCAGAAGCAGCTCGCCGAAGCCATCGCCGGCCAGCGCGCCGCCGACTCCGGCCGCATCGTGCTCGACGGCGAGCCCATCGAGGGGATGAGCGTCCGCCAGCGCCAGCACGCGGGCCTGCGCTATGTCACAGACGACCGGCTCGGCGAGGGCACCGTCTCCGCCTTCCCGGTCGGCATCAACCTGCTGCTGAAGCGCATCGGCGATGCGCCGTTCTGGCGCCACGGCGTCATCCGGGGCGCCGAGGTGGAGCGTCACGCGCGTGCGCTCATCGCCGAGCACGACGTCCGCGTGCCGGGGCCGGGGACCCCGCTCGGCCATCTCTCCGGCGGCAACGTGCAGAAGGCGCTGCTCGCCCGCGAGCTCGACGACCAGCCGATGGCAGTGATCTACAACAAGCCCACCTACGGGCTCGACCTGAACAACATCCGCCGCGCCCGCCAGGCGATCTGCGAGCGCGCCGACCAGGGCGTCGCGACGATCCTGATCTCCACCGACCTCGACGAGATCCTCGAGCTGGCGGACCGCATCGGGGTCATGCTCGACGGCCGCATGGTGGGCATCGTCGAGAACGACGGCGACGCGGCGCGCCGGGTCGGCGAGCTCATGATCGGGGTCGGCGCCTGAGCGCGACAGCACGATGACGATGACCCAGGCGCCGATCGCGGAAGAGGAGCGCTACGGCGCCGGCGTGCCCCTGTGGCGGCGCTGGGCCATGCCGGTGGCGGCGGCGCTGCTGCCGATCGTGCTCGCCCTCGGCGTCGGCGCGCTGGTGCTGCTGGTCCTCGGCGCCGACCCCGGCGCCTTCTACTACAACATCATCAAGCGCGGCCTCCTGAGCTGGATCGGGCTGCAGGACACCATCACCCGCTGCGCGCCGCTGCTGCTGCTGGGTGCCAGCCTGATCGTCGCCTTCCGCGCGGGCCTCTGGAACCTCGGCGTCGACGGGCAGTTCCTGCTGGCTGCGGTGATCGCCGCCGCGCTCGCGCCGGCGCTCGTCACCGTGCTGCCGGTCTGGCTCGTGCTGCCGCTGGTGATGGTGGTGGCGATGGCGGTCGGCGCCGTCTGGTCGCTGCTGCCGGCGGTGCTCAAGGCCTACCACGGGGTCAACGAGATCGTGACCACGCTGATGATGAGTTTCTTGGGGATCAGCGCTGCGAACGTGCTCATCAAGCTCCCCTTCGACGATCCCACCACCACCGTGCCGCAGACCGAGACGCTCGCGACCGACGACCGCCTGCCCCGGCTCTTCGGCAGCACGATCAACGTCGGCGTGATCGTGGGCCTCGCAGTGATCCTCTTCATCCACTGGTTGATGACGCGCACGGCCTTCGGCCTCAGGCTGCGGCTCGTGGGCGCGAACCCGCGGGCTGCGGTGCACGTGGGGCTGCCGCTCGGCGCGCTCATGGTCGCGGTGTTCGCGCTGAGCGCCGGCCTCGCCGGCCTCGCCGGCGCGGTCGAGATCCTCGGCGTCTGGGGCAACGTGCGGGCGGACTGGAACCCGGCCTACGGCCTGATGATCATCCCGCTGGTCTTCCTCGCCCGCTTCAACGGCATCGCCGTGATCGGCTTCGTCTTCTTCTTCGCGGTGCTCTCCATCGGCGGCGAGACGGCGTCGCGCAAGGCCGGTCTCCCCAACTATTTCATCCTGGTGCTGGTGGCGCTGATGCTGATCTTCCTCGCGCTCACCGAGTGGCTCGGCCAGCGCCGGCAGATGGCGGCGCGGGACTGAGCGGCCATGGCGCAGGGCCTGCTGAGCGACGCCTTCCTGATCTCGCTGATCGCGGGCGCAGTCGCGGCCGGCGTGCCGCTGCTGCTGGCCGGCCTCGGCGAGCAGGTCTCGGAGAAGGCGGGCGTGCTCAACATCGGCATCGAGGGGATGATGCTGTTCGGCGCCTATGCCGGCTTCGCCACCGCCTTCGGCACCGGCTCGCTCTGGTTCGGCTTCCTCGCCGGCGCCGCGGCCGGCCTGGTGCTGGCAATGCTGATGGCGCTCTTCTGCGTCCGCCTCGGCCTCAACCAGATCGTCATCGGCATCGCGCTCACGCTCGGCGCCGACGGCATCACCGCCCTCCTCCACCACGTGCAGTTCAGCCGCACCTATCCGCGCCTGCCGCGGGTGGAGACGCTGGACATCCCGGGGCTCAGCGAGATCCCCATCGTCGGGCCGAGCCTCTTCGCCCGGCACCCGATGGTCTACATCGCGGTCATCATGGTCGTGGCGCTCGCGCTGCTCTTCCGCAAGACCCACGTGGGGCTCAACCTCCAGGCCGCCGGCGACAAGCCCGACGCGCTGGATGCGGCCGGCATCAGCGTGACCGCGACCCGCACCTGGTCGGTGCTCTTCACCGGAGTCATGGCGGGGCTGGGGGGCGCCTACATGGCGATGATCGGAGCCGGCATCTTCGTCCCCTTCATGACCGGCGGCGCCGGCTTCATCGCCATCGTGCTGGCGATGCTGGCGCGCGGGCGGCCGATCTGGGTGCTGATCGGCGCCTTCCTCTTCGGCGCGAGCCTCTCGCTCACCACGGCGCTGCAGGTGGGTGGCGTCAACGTGCCGACCGACGTGGTGCAGATGCTGCCCTTCCTCATGGTGATGGCGGTGCTGGTGATCTTCGCCCGCCGCGCCAGCCTGCCGGCGGCGCTCGGCCTGCCCTACGTGCGCGGGCAGCGGTAGAGTGGAGGGCAAAACGGGAGCCAGGCCATGAAAGAGACGCGGGTCTTCATCCTCGACGGCGGCACGCTGGTGATCGACGGCTTCCACATCTACTGGAACCGCGGGCCGGCGGGCGAGGTGCGCTTTCCCGTCTACAGCGTGCTGATCGACCATGCCGACGGGCTCTATCTCTTCGACACGGGCTTCGACTGCGACCACGTCAACGCCGTGCTGCCCTTCGAGAAGCCGCTTCAGTCCGAGAGGCAGACGCTGCCGGGCGCGCTGGCGCTCGCCGGCTACCGGGCGGACGACGTCGACTACGTCGTCAACTCGCACTACCACTTCGACCATTGCGGCGGGAACCGGCACCTGCGCGAGGCCTGCACCGTCTGCCACGCGCTCGAGTTCGCCCAGTGCGCCGCGCCCGCGCCGTTCGAGCTGCTGGGCTACTCCGACATGAGCTTCCATGCCGACCTCTACCGCGCCAAGGTCGCGCGCGAGGGCCGCGCCGTGCCCGACGATCCCGAGAGCGACATCTGGACGCCCAGGGTCGAGCTCCTGAGCGGCGATCAGGAGATCGCGCGCGGCCTGCACCTGATCGAGACACCGGGCCACACCGCCGGCCACTACAGCCTGCTGGTGGAGCTAGCCGGGCGCCGGCCGATGCTCTTCACCGCCGATGCGGCCTACACACGCAAGGGGCTCGAGCAGGAGATCATCCCGAGCTTCCACCTCGACCCGGTGAAGGCCGTCGCCTCGATGAAGCGCCTCAAGGACGTGGCGGTCGAGCGGGACGCCGAGATCTTCGTCGGCCACGACGCGGACGCCTTCGCCGGCTACGCCACCGCGCCCGCCTTCTATAGCTGAACGAGCGGCCGGGCGGCCGCGCCGGCGCGCGCTCAGGCGTCCGGCAGCGTGTGATCCTGGAACATCTCGCGCAGCCGCGACTTCTGCACCTTGCCGGTGGCGGTGAGCGGCAGCTCGTCGACCAGCACCACGTCGTCGGGCAGCCACCACTTCGCCACCTTGCCGGCGAGGTAGGCGTTGATGGCGTCCTTGTCCGGCGTGCGGCCGTCGCGCGGCACCACCACCATGAGCGGCCGCTCCTCCCACTTGGGATGGAAGACGCCGACGACGGCGGCCTGCTTCACGTCCGGGTGCCCCATGGCCGCGTTCTCCAGGTCGATCGAGCTGATCCACTCGCCGCCGGACTTGATGACGTCCTTGGTGCGGTCGGTGATGCGCATGAAGCCGTGCCCGTCGAGCGTCGCGACGTCGCCGGTGGGGAACCAGCCGTCGTTGTCGAGCCGGTTGCCGCCCTCGCCCTTGAAGTAGCCGCTCGCGGCCCAGTTGCCGCGCACGAACATGTCGCCGAAGGTCTTGCCGTCGCGCGGCACGGGCGCGCCCTCGGCATCGGTGATCTTGAGCTCGAGGCCGAACTGCACGCGGCCCTGCTGGCTCAGCACCGCCTCGCGCTCCTCGTCGGCCAGCGCGTCGATCGCCGGCGTCGCCGTCGCCATGGTGCCGAGCGGCGAGGTCTCGGTCATGCCCCAGAGCTGGTGCACCG
>WTGU01000071.1 GCA_011523425.1 Alphaproteobacteria bacterium | reverse complement strand
CGATGCGGTACTGGTTCTCCATCAGCTCGCCGACCGAGCGCACCCGGCGGTTGCCGAGATGGTCGATGTCGTCGATGTCGCCGATGCCGTCCTTCAGCGCGACGAGGGTGGTGACGACGGCGACGATGTCCTTGCGCCGCAGCACGCGCAGGTCGTCGTCGCCGTCGAGGTTGAGCCGCATGCCCATCTTCACCCGGCCGACGTCCGAGAGGTCGTAGCGCTCGGAGCCGAGCATGGCGAAGGCCTCTGCCGACACCCACACCGGCTCGTCGATCTCCTGCGGCCGGTTGGCGGCAGGCACGATGATCCTGAGCCAGCCCTCTTCCTGCTCCAGGATCCAGACCTCGCCGGTCTCGGCCCGCTTCAGCCGGGCGAGCGGTTCGCCCTTCGCGCCGCGCGCGGCGTAGGCCTCGACCGATTCCTCCTTGAGCCCGGCCTTGCCGAAGAAGAGGTCGTAGAAGAGCTTCTCCGCGGTCTCGACGGTCGGCGGCTCGCCCGGCCGCATCACCTTGTAGATCTCCAGCAGCGCCTCTTCCCGGCTGGTCGTGCGGTCCTGGCGGATGGTGTTGCGGATGTAGGCGCCGATGTTGATGTGATCGATGCCGAGGACGGCGATCTGCTCGATCCCGCACTCCTCGAGCAGCTCGAGCGTCTTCTCCTCGATCTCGCCGCCGGCCTCGATCAGCACCTCGCCGGTTTGCGGGTTGATCATGTCGTCGGCGGCGTACTGGCCGATCAGCTTGTCCGCGCCGATCAGCTGCTCGGTCATGCCGCTGTCGCCGATCTTCTTGAGCACCCGCGCGGTGACCCGGCGCCCGGCCTCGACCACGGTGGCCCCGGTCGCCGCGTTCACCAGGTCGTCGAGCAGCTTGACCCCGCGCAGGCGCTCGGGCTCGATCGGCGCCTTCCAGTCGTCCTGCGTCCGGGTGTGCATCACCTTGGCGTAGAAGTGCTCGAAGATCTCTTCCGTATCCATCGAGAGCGCGCGCAGCAGCACCGTCACCGGCAGCTTGCGGCGCCGGTCGATGCGCACGAACACGAGGTCCTTGGCATCGAACTCGAAGTCGAGCCACGAGCCCCGGTAGGGGATGATGCGGGCGGCGTAGAGATACTTGCCCGAGCTGTGCGTCTTGCCGCGGTCATGGTCGAAGAAGACGCCCGGCGAGCGGTGCATCTGCGAGACGATCACCCGCTCGGTGCCGTTGATGACGAAGGTGCCGTTGTCGGTCATCAACGGCATGTCGCCCATGTAGACGTCCTGCTCCTTGATGTCGCGCACCGAGCGCAGCCCGCTGTCGTCGTCGACGTCCCAGACCACCAGGCGAAGCGTGACCTTGAGCGGCGCCGCGTAGGTGATGCCGCGCTGCTGGCATTCCTCGACGTCGTACTTCGGCTCCTCGAACTCGTAGCGCTCGAACTCCAGCGACGCCTTGTCGGAGAAGTCCTTGATCGGGAACACCGACTTGAACACCCGCTGGAGACCCGCCTCCGAGCGCCGGTCGCCGTGCGTCTCCCGTTGCAGGAAGTACTCGTACGAACGCTTCTGCACCTCGATCAGGTTCGGCATCGAGGCGACCTGGGGAATGCGGCTGAAACTGCGACGGAGCCTGCGGTGGGCCTTGCGAGACTGCGGCATCTTACCCCTCGGACTCTCGGGCCGGGCCGCGGCTGCTGCGCCGCGGCCGGCCGTAGGTTAATCGTTCACGCGCTGCAGCGGCGCACGCCGTGCGGGTGCGGCTGCTCGCGCCCGTGCGCGCCCACGCCTGAGCGCGGCGCAGCGGCGGGGCCGGCGCCTCTCGGGCGCCCGCCCGGATGCGCGCCGGCGATAGTCAATCGTCGCTACTTGACCTCGACGGTCGCGCCGGCAGCCTCGAGCTGCTCCTTGATCTTTTCCGCGTCTTCCTTGGACACGTCTTCCTTGACCGGCTTGGGCGCGTCCTCGACCAGCGCCTTGGCCTCCTTGAGGCCGAGGCTGGTGATCGCGCGCACCTCCTTGATCACGTTGATCTTCTTCTCGCCGAACGAGGCGAGGACCACGGTGAACTCGGTCTGCTCCTCGGCCTCCTCGGCCGCGGGCGCTGCGCCGGGCGCAGCGGCGACGGCGACGGGGGCGGCCGCGGAGACCCCCCACTTCTCTTCGAGCATCTTGCTCAGTTCCGAGGCCTCGATCACCGTCAGGGTCGAGAGCTCGTCTGCAATCTTGGCCAGATCAGCCATGTCGTCGGTCTCCTGGGGGCTAGTCCTGGTGTGCGTCGGGGTTGTCGTCGTCGGTCGGTGCGCTTCCGCTGGCGCTGTCTCCTTTTTCCGAGTAGGCGTTGAGCAGGCGCGCGAGCTGGCCGCCCGGCGCGTTGAGCACGGCGGCGAGCTTCGACGCCGGCTGGTTCAAGAGGCCGATCAGCCGGGCGCGCAGCACATCGAGCGAGGGCAGCTCGGCGAGCGAGCGAACGTCGCGGCGGTCCAGCGCGGCGCCGCCGAGGGCGCCGCCGAGGATGATCAGCTTGTCGTTGTCCTTGGCATAGGCCACCGCGACGCGGGCGGCCGCCACCGGATCGTCGGAGTAGGCGATCGCGCTGGAGCCGGTGAAGAGGTCGGCGAGGCCGGCGAAGGAGGTGCCTTCGACCGCGCGCTTCGCCAGCCGGTTCTTGGTGACCCGAAAGGTCGCGCCGGCCGCGCGCATCTGGCGCCGCAGGTCGGAGGCCTCCGCCACCGACAGCCCGCTGAACTGCGTGACGACGACGAGATTGGTGCTCTCGAAGATGCCACGCAGCGCCTGGACGATCTCTTCCTTCCTAAGCCGTTCCACGACGTCCTCCGGCCTGGCGGGCAGCCATCACGGCGCCGCCCTCTCCGCCAGCAGGGCGGCGACATCGAGCTTCACGCCCGGTCCCTGGGAGGAGCTGAGCGCCGCCCGCTTCATGTAGGTTCCCTTGGCGCCGCTGGGCTTCGCCCGGTTGAGCGCATCCACCAGCGCGCGCGCGTTCTCGGCCAGCGCCTGCTCCTCGAAGCTCGCCTTGCCGATGCCGGCATGGACGATGCCGGCCTTCTCCACCCGGAACTCGACCTGGCCGCCCTTGGCGGCTTGCACGGCCTCGCTCACGTCCGCCGTCACCGTGCCGAGCTTCGGGTTCGGCATCAGGCCGCGCGGCCCGAGGATGCGGCCGAGCTTGCCGACGACCGGCATCATGTCGGGCGTCGCGATGCAGCGGTCGAACTCGATCTTGCCGCCCTGCACGTCCGCCGCGAGGTCCTCGTCGCCCACCAGGTCGGCGCCTGCGGCGCGCGCGTCCTCGGCCTTGTCGCCCTTGGCGAAGACGGCGACGCGCACCGACTTGCCGGTGCCGTGCGGCAGCGCCACGACGCCGCGCACCATCTGGTCCGCATGCCGCGGGTCGACGCCGAGGCCGACGCTCATCTCGACCGTCTCGTCGAACTTCGCCTTGGCGCCCTGCTTCACCAGCGAGATCGCCTCGCCGAGCGGGTAGGTCCGGTCGCGGTCGATCCGCTCCCTGGCCTGCCGCATCCTCTTGCCCTGCCCAGCCATCGCCGTCAGCCCACCACCTGGATGCCGATCGAGCGCGCCGATCCCTCGATGATGCGGCATGCGGCGTCGATGTCGTCGGCGTTGAGGTCCACCATCTTCTTCTCCGCGATCTCGCGCACCTGCGCGCGGCTCACCTGGCCCACCGGGTCGATCCGGCCGACCGTCTCGGAGCCCTTCTCGACGCCCGCCGCCTTCTTGAGGAAGTAGCTCGCCGGCGGGCTCTTGGTCACGAACGAGAAGCTCCGGTCCTGGTAGACCGAGATCACCGTCGGGATCGGCATGCCGGGCTCGAGGTTCTGCGTCTGGACGTTGAAGGTCTTGCAGAACTCCATGATGTTCAGCCCGGCCTGGCCGAGCGCAGGCCCGATCGGCGGCGACGGGTTGGCCTGCCCCGCCGGCACCTGCAGCTTGATCGTCCCTGTGACTCGCTTGGCCATGTCGCTCCCGCCCCGCCGTCAGGCCTTCTCGACCTGGGCGTATTCCAGCTCGACCGGCGTCGCCCGGCCGAAGATCGATACCGCGACCTTGAGGCGCGCCCGCTCCTCGTCGACCTCCTCCACCAGTCCGCTGAAGGAGGTGAAGGGGCCGTCGCAGACCCGCACGGTCTCGCCGATCTCGAAGATGACCGAGGGCTTGGGCCGCTCGACGCCTTCCTTGACCTGCCGCAGTACGCGATCCGCCTCGTCGTCGCTGATCGGCACCGGCTTGCCGCCGCTGCCGAGGAAGCCGGTCACCTTCGGCGTGTTGTTGATCAGGTGCCAGGTCTCGTCGGTCATGCTGATGTGCGCCAGCACGTAGCCCGGGAAGAACTTGCGCTCCGACTTCACCTTGGCGCCGCGCCGCATCTCGACGACCTCTTCCGAGGGCACCATGACGTCGGCGATCAGATGATCGAGACCCTGCTGGCGCGCCTGCTCGCGGATCGACTGCGCGACCTTCTTCTCGAAGCCCGAGTAGACGTGGACGATGTACCACCGCCGGGCGGGCCCGTCGCCGCCGTTCGCCTGCACGTCCGCCGCCTGCATGTCGGTCATCCGCCGAGCCCCAGCACCGCCCGGACCCCGAGCGACAGCACCTGATCGACCAGGAAGAAGAAGATCGCCATGAGGATCACCATGATCAGCACCATGATGGTGCTGATGGTCGTCTCCTTGCGCGTGGGCCAGGTGACCTTGCCGATCTCCTGTCGTGCCTGGCGCAGAAACTCCAGCGGCGGCGTGCGGGCCATGGTCAGCACGCTCCCCTGCCCGCGCGGATGGCAGGAGTGGAGGGTCTCGAACCCCCAACCTCCGGTTTTGGAGACCGGCGCTCTACCAATTGAGCTACACTCCTATTCCGTCTGCGCGTCGCGCCCGCATCTCGCGCTCTAATCGACGATTTTTGCGACGACGCCGGCGCCGACGGTGCGTCCGCCC
>WTGU01000068.1 GCA_011523425.1 Alphaproteobacteria bacterium | reverse complement strand
CGGGCGGGCGCTTAGCTCAGCGGGAGAGCACCGTCTTCACACGGCGGGGGTCGCTGGTTCAAATCCAGCAGCGCCCACCAGCCCGGCCTGCCGGCGCCGCGATGCGGCAGCCCAACCGCGCCGTTCTGCGGCAACTCATCGGGAGCGAGAACGATGGCAGAGGTCGCATGCGTGGTCGATTGCCGGGACGAGCTCGGCGAGAGCCCTGTCTGGTGCCCCGTCGACCGGCGGCTCTACTGGCTCGACATCAAGGGCCAGACGATCAGCCGGTTCACGCCGGGGACCGGCGAATACCGGCAGGTGCCGGTGGACGAGCAGCCCGGCTCGCTGGTGCTGCGCGAGCAGGGGGGCATGGTGGTCGCCTTCTATGGCGGCTTCCGCTTCTTCGACCCGGAGACCGGCGCGGTCGAGACCATCCACGAGGTCGAGCAGGACACGCCCGAGAGCCGCATGAACGATGGCCGCTGCGACCGGCAGGGCCGCTTCTGGGCCGGCAGCATGGACGACGGCATGACGGGCCGGCCGCTCGGCTCTCTCTATCGCCTCGACCACGACCTCGGCCTGCACAAGTGCGAGACCGGCATCGTCGTCTCCAACTCGATCGCCTTCAGCCCGGAAGGCGAGACCATGTACTACGCCGACCTCGATCAGGACGTGATCTGGGCCTACGACCTCGACGCCGCCTCCGGCGCGCTCTCGAACAAGCGCGTCTTCGTCGGCCCCGGCAGCGCGCCCGGCATCCCCGACGGCTCGACCGTCGATGCCGAGGGCTACGTCTGGAACGCGCGCTGGAACGGCTGGTGCGTCGCCCGCTTCGCGCCGGACGGCACGCTCGACCGCACCGTCGAGATGCCCTTCCAGCAGGTGACCTGCCCGATGTTCGGCGGCCCGAACCTCGACGTGCTCTACGTGACGGGCGCCCGCGTCAACCTGGGCGAGGACGTGCTCGCCGGCCAGGAGCGGGCCGGCAGCCTCTTCACCGTCACCGGCACGGGCTGCACAGGCCTGCCGGAGCCCCGCTTCAGGGGCTGAGGCGGCAGGGCGGCGCTCCCGTCACTCCCTCACGCCGTCATGCCCGGACTCGTTCCGGGCATCTCGCTCAGCCAGACCCGTCGAACACTGAACAAACTCGTGGATGGCCGGGACAAGCCCGGCCATGACGTAAAGTGGTCGTGCGCGACCGGATTCGAACGTCGGCAATAGGCCTCAGCCCGCCGGAATCACGCGGGCGGCGCGCATGTCGTCGAAGATCTCGATGAAGTTCTGCTCGGTGTCGATGGCTTCGGTGAAGCCGTACTGCAGGCGCTTGGTGTCTTCCAGGATGGTGTCCCAGGTGCGGCCGAAGTTCCAGTCGGCAAAGCCCCAGTCGCCGAGGTCGGAGTAGGCCATCGGCTTGAGCTGGTGCGTGCGGGCGATCTCGTCCCAGATCGGGCCCTTGTCCGCCATGAAGTCCGCGAGCTTCATCGGCATCACGACGCCCGGCCGGCAGCCGAAATACTCGGTGAAGAGCGGCCAGAGGTTGCACCAGCGCATGCCCGAGACGTTGGTCACGTTGAACGCCTCGCCGGCGCAGGCGGGGTTCTGGGCGGCCCAGGCGGCGCAGCGGCCGAGCAGGCGCGCATCCACGAACTTGTTGAAGGCCGTGAACGCCGCCTCCGGCCCCGGATAGTTGAGCGGCACGTCCATCGCCTTGCAGACGCAGGCGTAGACGGCGACCAGCGATGCGGTGTTGAGCGGGATGCCCTCGGCGAAGCCGACCACCGCCTCCGGCCTGAGGATGGTGTAGTTCCAGGACTTGCCCGCCTGCTGCGCGGCGATGAAGTCCTGCTGGTTGTAGTAGAAGTTGGGCGGCAGGTGGCGCGGATCGGTCTCCTTGGAGGGCGTCTTGTGCGGGCCGAGATGGACGCCGTAGTACTTGCCGCCCTGCACCAGCAGCACGCGCTCGAGCGTGGGCGAGATGGGCTCGATCACGCCGACGGAGTTGGTCACGAGCGCGAGGTTGCCCTCGACGTTCTCGGCCTCCACGCCGCCGGAGAGGCCCGCGTAGAATATGTGGGTGACGTCGGTGAGGCCCGCCAGCTTCTTCTTGGCGCCGGCGTCGTCGAGCAGGTCGACGGAGATGAAGGTGGCTCCGGTCTCGAAATTCGCCGGCCTGCGGGAGAGGCCTACGATCTCCCACCCGCCTTCGGCCTCGAGTGCCTGGATGATGTTGCGCCCGATCATGCCGAGGCCGCCGACGACGACCGCCTTACCCTTCGCCATTCCCTAGTCTCCTCATTGCTCTGCGGGCCGCGCCCGAACGGCGCGCATGATAGGCAGCAGGCTCCGGCGGTCAAACCGGCGGCGGGACAGGGGCGGGTAGGGCGATCCGCGCGGGTGGGCTAACCTGACCGCGTTCCGTGATTGGCCGGGGAGAGACGCCATGACACGCGATTGGGACGAGCTCGAGCGCTGGGACCGCGCCTACTATCTGCACGGACTGCAGGCCGAGTCCGAGCTCAGCGTCACCGCAGTGGACGCGACCGACGGCAACTACCTCGTGCTTGCCGACGGCACCCGGCTGCTCGACTTCATGAGCCAGCTCATCTCGGACAATCTGGGGCACCGGCACCCGGCGATCCACGGCGCGCTCGCTGAGGCCATGGAGCGCTACGGCCACGTCACCTACACGCTGGCGAACGAGTACCGCGCCCGGGCCGCGAAGCTCGTGATCGCCGACGTCCTGGGACAGGAGGACTGGGCCGGCCGGCTCCGCATCCTGCCGTCCGGCACCGAGGCGGTGGAGAGCTGCATCATGATGGCGCGCCTCTACACCGGGCGCAGCGTGATCCTGACCCAGGCCCATTCCTTCCACGGCATGACCGTGGGCGCCACGATGATGCGGGGCTACCGCAACAACATCTCGACCGAGGATGGCTTCGCGGACGTCGCCGACGTGCCGGGCTGGCCGCCGCAGGGCTACATCCCGATCCCGCCGCCGGAGCACGAGGACTGGCAGGGCAGCGGCCCGCTGCCCTCGCTCGAGGCGACGGAGCATATCGTGCGCGCGGTCGGGCCCGAGAACGTCGCGGCGGTCATCAGCGAGCCGATGTTCGGCGCCGGCGGCACCTTCCCCCACATGGACTACATGCCGGGGCTGCGGGCGCTCTGCGACAAGTACGGCTTCCTCTGGATCGACGACGAGGTGATCACCGGCTTCGGGCGGCTCGGCGAATGGTTCGGCTACATGCACTGGCCGGGGGTGAAGCCCGACCTGATGGCGGCCGGCAAGGGCATCAACGGCTCGGCGCTGCCGGTCGGCGCCGTGATCGCGAGCGGAACCATCGCCGACTACTTCGAGAAGGCCCGCTGGTGGACCGGCAGCACCTGGGACGGCCATCCCCTCATCTGCGCGACCATCGTCGGCAACCTCGAGTACATGCTCGCCCACGACATCATGCAGCAGGTGCGCCAGCGCGGCGCCTACCTCAAGGACCGGCTCGACGCGCTCGGGGAGAGGCACCCCAGCGTCGGCCGCGTGTCGGGGCGGGGCCTCTTCTACACCGTCGATCTGGTGGACGGGAACGGCGAGCCGATCGTTCCGGAGGACCGCTACTCCGCCTTCACCGGCGATCTCGGCACCCATCCCAACGTCATCGTCGCGGCCGAGAACGCGAAGCGCGGAGTCTTCCTCGGCGGCTTCTCGCCGAACACGATCAAGCTCGGTCCGCCCTTCACCATCACCCAGGAGGAGATCGACACCGCGACGGATGCGCTCGACGCCGCGCTCACGGTGATCGACGAGCGCTTCACCCGCTGAGGGTGCTAGAGCACTTCTCGTTCAGATACGATCGCAGCGACTTGCCGCGGGTGCCCAATCTTCGTGCGGTGTTGCCCGAGCTTCCCCCACCTCACCCTGGCCCTCTCCGCCCCCAGGGGCGGAGAGGGAGCAACAGGCGGCGCCGCTTGCGTTCCCCCTCCGCCTTTGGGGGAGGGGGACAGGGGGAGGTGGGAGTCGTCCGGCCTGTCGTGACCCGGTATGGTCGGATAATGCTCTAGCTAGGCTGCCCGGAGCGCTCTACGGCATGCCCTCGATGGTGGGGAGCGTAGGAACCACGTCGAGCCAGTGCTGCATCGACCGGGCGAATATGTGGGTCTTCGGGACCAGTCGGTCGCGCTGGGCGATGGTGCCGACGCGGATGCCGTAGAAGGGGCCGGCCGGGTCCGAGGTGGCGTAGATCGGCGATCCGCAGTCGGGGCAGAAGGCCTGCTGGCGCCTGTTGCCGCTGTCCGCGATCTTGACGTAGACCTTGAGCTCGCCGGAGAGCAGGGTGAACGCGCCTTCCTTCGTGAACGCGACCGTGCGGAACGCCGAGCCCGAGAGCGTCTGGCAGTCCGTGCAGTTGCAGATGAGGATGCGGTCGGTATCGAGCTCCGCCTCGTAGGTTATCTGCCCGCAGAAGCAGGCGCCGTCCACCTTCATCCCCTCTCTCCTCTCGCCATGGGCCGGGCCGCGCCGGGCGCGGCTACTCGAACACGATGCGCGGCATGTAGCAGGAGACCACCCAGTTGGGCCGGTCGACGATCTCGCTGATGCGGAGGTCCGCGCAGACGCTGCAGAGCATGTAGGCGTCGGCCGCCGCCAGGCCGCGCGAGGCGCCGAGCCGGTCGATCATGCCGCGCACCGAGTTCTGCGCCGCTTCCATCAGGTCGGGGCCGATGCCCGTGGTCACCTCGTAGCCGCTGCCGTCGAGATGGCGCGAGACCGGGCCCGGCGTCTCGAAGCGCGGGAAGCGCAGCCTCTCTCCCTTGATCAGGTCGAGCCGGACGACCGGCGCCATGGGCGATTCGATCGCCGTGCCGCACACCTCGCCGTCGCCCTGGGCGCAGTGCGGGTCGCCGATCGAGAAGAGCCCGCCCGGCACCTGCACCGGGAGATAGAGGTCCACGCCGATGGTGAGGTCGCGGATGTCCATGTTGCCGCCGCTCTCGTAGGGCGGCACGGTGC
>WTGU01000045.1 GCA_011523425.1 Alphaproteobacteria bacterium | reverse complement strand
AGTTCAACCTGCACATCATGCTCTTCGTGCTGGTGTGGGTGATCGTCGGCGGCACGCGGACCATCGCCGGCCCCATCGTGGGCGTCATCGTGTTGACGGTCGTCGACCAGGGGTTGCGCGGCCTCGACGAATGGCGGCCGCTCTTCTACGGCGCCATCCTGATCCTCACCGTGATGTTCCTGCCCGACGGGCTGGAGAGCCTGCCGCGCCGGGCACGCGACTGGTGGGAGGCGATCCGCGACCGGCGCAAGCCGCCGGTCAGCGACGACGAGGGACCACCGGAGTCAGATAGACCGCCGCCTCGAGACGCCTGAGGTCGCTCGGGCTCTCGCCGTCTCGAAGCGCCGCCAGTCGCTCCGGGCCGAAGCCGACCGGGTCGCGCTCGATGGCCTCGGCCCCCTGCCGGGCATCCAGCGCGGACGCATCGTCGCCTGCCTCCTGCCTGAGCGAAGCCACCGCGCGCAGGATCGCCGCCCGCTCCGCCTCGCGCCAGCTCAAGCCCGCCGCCCGCTTCGCCTGGGCCTCTTCGAGCGCGGCCGCCGGGTCGCGCGCGAGATGGGCCGAGCCGGCCAGCGCCGCGGCCCGGCCGGCGCCCAGCAGCTTGGCGAACTCGGCTCGGGCGAGGGCGTCGTACGCGGCGCGATGCTTCCCCTCCATCCGCAGGTGGAAGCCGGAGCTGCGCGCCCTCTGGCCCACCGCCATGCGCGCGACCCAGGGCTCCGCCGCCGCCCACGCCCCGAGTGCCCGCTGGAAGGCCCTGCGCGCAGCCGATACCCTGCCCCTTGCCGCATGACAGAGGGCGAGATTCGTCCGGCTTGCGGCCCGGCGCGGATCGTCCGCCGCGAAGGCCCGGGCGATCGCCGCAGCCGAACGCCATGCGGCGTAGGCGTCCGCGACGCGGCCCGCGTCGAAGGCCGCGAGGCCCTCCCGCGTCCGCTCCTCCCAGCGCCGCTCGGCGCCGGGCGCTTCGCCTCTGCCCTCGGGGCGTTCACCTGCCATCGACCCATTATGGTCGCCGCCCGAGCGGCTGCAATCGATCGCGGCGGAGGGTGGGGGGCGCCGCGCGCCGGCACAGCGATCTTTCTATATTTCTAGAAATATAGTTGACACCCGCCGGAGACTGCCTCTACCATGTGGATCATGGAGACCACGGAAGCCGCGCGGCGCCTCGAGGCGCTCGGAAACCCCACCCGTCTCGCGGTCTACCGCGTGCTCGTGCGCGCCGGCCCGGAGGGCCTCACCTTCGGCGCGATCCAGGGGCTCGTCGGCGGCGCCGGCTCCACCCTCTCGCACCACGTCGCGACGCTTGCCCGGGCCGGGCTGATCGAGCAGGAGCGGCGGGGCCGCGAGACCCTCAACCGCGTGTGCTACGACGACATGAACGCGCTGCTGGAGTACCTCACCAGGGAATGCTGCCAGGGTGTGCCGGTGACCTCCGTCGACGCGCCGGACGAGACCGCCGCGGCCTGAAAAAAATTTGCTGTAACTATTCGATCAATTTAGGAGAGTGGAAATGAACGAGGTTGCCGCAGCCGTTCGGCGGACAGGCGAGGCGGCACGCGCGCTCGACGCGGCGTGGCTCGGCCTCGCCATCGCTTACGTCGCCCTCGCCGCGATCGTGCCGCAGCAGGCGGTCGCCTCGGCTCTCTTCGTCGGCGCCGCGGTGCTGGAGATCGCACCCTATTTCGCCCTTGCCGTCGGGCTCGCGGCCTACGCCAAGGCGTCGGGCGCGGACTCGCTGATCGCCCGGGCCTTTCGCGGGCGTCCGGTGAGGATGATCCTGGTCGCGGCACTGTTCGGCGCGCTGTCCCCGTTCTGCTCGTGCGGGGTGATTCCGGTGATCGCGTCGCTGCTGGCGATGGGCGTGCCGCTTTCGGCCGTCATGGCGTTCTGGCTGTCGTCGCCGATCATCGATCCCTCGATGTTCATGCTGACGGCCGGCGTGCTCGGGCTCGAATTCGCCGTCGCCAAGACGATCGCCGCGGCAGGCCTCGGACTCCTCGGCGGATACGCGACGCTGGTCGCGACTCGCCGGGGCGTGTTCGCGGAGCCGCTTCGCAGCGGTGTGGTTGCGTGCGGGGACGCCGGCACCTGCACGCCGGGATCCGTGGCCTGGCGGGTCTGGCGCGACAGGGCGCGCCTCCGCAGGCTCGCGGGCGAGGCCGGCTCGGTCACGCTGTTCCTCGGCAAGTGGCTGCTAGTCGCGTTCACGCTGGAAAGCCTGATGGTCGCGTACGTCCCGGCCGAGACCATCGCCGCCCTGCTCGGCGCCGACAGCGCATGGGCGATGGGAGCGGCCGTTGTCGTCGGCGTGCCGGCCTATCTCAACGGATACGCCGCGCTCGGCCTGGTCGGCGGGCTCGTGGAGGGTGGCATGGCGCCGGGTGCGGGCCTTGCCTTCCTCGTGGCCGGCGGCGTCACCTCGATCCCGGCGGCGATCGCCGTCTTCGCCCTCGCGCGCCTCTCGGTATTCCTGTGGTATGTGGCGCTGGCGATCGCGGGCGCCTTCGTTGCCGGGTTCGGATACCAGGCCTTTCTCGCGATCTGAACCCGCGCGGGTGTGCGGGGCGAGCTGCGTCGCTCAGACCAGCCCGGCGGCGCGGACGGCGGCCATGTAGGTGCGGCTCACCGGCACCTCGTGCCCGCCGGTGAGCCTGAGCACCGTGCGGCCGTGCCGGCGCGCGGCGCTCGCCACATGGCGGCGCGCGACCCAGTAGGAGCGGTGCACGCGGAGGCCGTCGGTGCCGTCGAGCTCGGCGACGGCATCGACGAAGCGCATAAGCACGAGCGTCGAGCCTGCAGTGGTGACCGCTTCGACATAGTGGTCGGCGGTCTTGAGATAGACGAGGTCGCGGCCGAGCTTTTCCGGGAGACGATCGAGGAATCGCGCGCCGGGCGCCGGACCGGAGCGGGGCGCGGAATCCCCTTCTCCCGCCGGCGCGAAGCCGATATCGGCCCCCGCCGCGGCCATCCGGCGTCGCGCCTCGATGACGGCGACGACCGACAGGCCGATCACCAGCATCAGCACCGCCACCGAGAGGTAGATCGTTGGCACGCCGATCGGCTCGGTGTAGCCCGGCCGGAAGAGCGCCTCGGCGCCGTAGACGACCCCGGTGCCAGGCGCGGCGGCGACCGGCGCCGTGACTGCGGCCACCAGCACCCGCCTGCGTATGGCGACCCCGCCCACGGTGACCAGCGCCAGCATCATCATGCCGCCGCAGACGAGCCAGTTGCCGCCCATCGCGAGCGCCCAGTAGCCGATTCGGCCGCCCAGGCCGAGCGAATCGTAGGTGCCGAACGGGCCGATGAAGGCGAACAGCAGGACCAGGCAGACGAGCGCCACCACCTGACCGGCCGCCGAGCGGCGCAACTCACGAAGCGTGAACGGCGACTCCTGCAATTCGCGAATAATCCCGTGGCGTTCGCGTATCGGACGGTGACGCGCGGCGCGGGCCTGTCACCCTGCCCCCGGTCGATCGAACCCGCATTCCGGAGGATAGGTGATGACAATAGGAACCGCATCAATCAAGGGCGCCGCGCTGGCGGCGGCGTTCGCCTGCACGGCGGCCCTCGCGTCCCAGGCCGCAGCGGCCGATCTCGAGGTCCGTATCGAGGGGCTGAACTCGGCCCGGGGCGACGTGCGCGTGGCGCTGCACCGGCACATGCCGGAGGGCGATTTCCCCGGCGACAGCGGCGTGGTCGGCGCGATCATGCGCCCCGCCGCCGCCGGCACGCTTCGCGTCGTCTTCGCCGACGTGCCGGCCGGTGCCTACGCGGTCGCCGCCTTCCACGATGCCGACGGCGACGGCGAGCTAGCCCAGAACTTCCTCGGCATGCCGACGGAAGGCTACGGCTTCTCCAACGGCGCGGTGGGCTTCATGGGCCCGCCCAGCTTCGAGGACGCGGCGGTGAGCGTCGCCGAGGGCGATGCCGGCGTCTCGGTCTCGGTGCCGATCGCCTATCCCACGATCCACCGGGGGGAGCAGAAGTGATGTCAGGCACACTCTCCCGACGCACCCTTCTGCAGGCGCTGGCCGGCCTGCCGGTCGCACTGGCGGCCGGCGGCACGGCGGCGGCAGGCGAGAACGCGGCCGATCCGGCGCCGGCGCTCACGGCGGCGCAACGGCGGCTCGGCTTCGCTTCCGCCCAGGCCGAGCGGCTGGAGGCGCCGCTCGCGACCATCGCCGGCCGCCTGCCTGCCGCTCTCACCGGCGTGCTCTGGCGCAACGGCCCGGCCGAGCACGAGCGCTTCGGCCACCGCTACGACCACTGGTTCGACGGCGACGGCATGATGCAGGCCTTCACCTTCAGCGGATCGGGCGTGACTCACCGCGCCCGCATCCTGGAGACGCCTAAGCGCAGGCGCGAGAGCGCGGCAGGCAGGCGCCTGCTGCCCACCTTCGCCACCCTGCCGCCGGAGGTCGCGCCGATCATGGCACCGGACGACATGAACAGCGCCAACACCTCCGTGCTCGCCCATGGCGGGCGGCTCATGGCGCTCTGGGAGGGGGGCTCGGCGCTCGCGGTCGATCCCGCGACGCTGGAGGCGAGCGAGTTCGTCGCCTGGCGGCCGGACCTCGCGGGCGCGCCCTTCTCGGCCCATCCCAAGGTCGAGGCCGACGGCACCTGCTGGAACATCGGCTGCGCCACGGGGCCCACGTCGATGCTGCTCTTCTATCGCATCGACCCCTCGGGCCGGCTCGCGGCGTTCAACGCCTGGCCGGAGGAGCCGCTCGGCATGGTGCACGACTACGTGGTGACCCGGCGCCACCTGGTGCTGGTGGTCTCGCCCTTCGTGATCGACCGCGAGCGCTTCGCCGCCGGCCCGGTCAGCTATCTGGACGCCCATGTCTGGCGGCCCGAGCTCGGCACCCGCGTGATCGTGGTGGAGAAGGACACGCTCGCCCCGGTCCGCCGCCACGAGCTTCCGCCGGGCTTCCACTTCCACCACGGCAACGGCTGGGAGGAGGCGGACGGCACCATCCACCTCGACCTCTGCC